>JAYWGW010000042.1:0-28196 GCA_043778045.1 Bacteroidota bacterium
TTGGGACAAATTAAAACAACTATTAACGGATTAAAAATATAGTCAAATGGCACATCCAAAGAGAAAAATCTCCAAAACAAGAAGAGACAAACGTAGAACACATTATAAAGCGACCGTAGCTACAATTGCAACGTGCCCAATCACTGGTGAGGCACATTTATACCACAGAGCATACTGGCATGAAGGAAAAATGTATTACAGAGGTCAAGTTGTGATTGATAAAGCAGTTGCGGCTATCTAAATGTAAATAAAATATAAATTAAACTCTCAATCCAAAGTTGAGGGTTTTTTTTGTTGTACATAATTTAATTATAATAAGATGTAAGCTGAATAGTGTCTGGTAAGCCATAATAAGATTAAAATTTGGGTTTAAAAATTTCGGAATTTATTTTCACGGTATTAACTGGAATTTTATTAATTCAAAAACGTTTTACTTTTTATCAAACACTTTTTACAACTATTATTTTACTCTATAATAATATTTACAATCGTTTTAGTTTTTTTTTGTAATTTCCACTCCTTTAATAAACGATTTTATTTTTTATAGTTATTGATTAGAATCTGAATTAAAGCGTAAATACTACTTTTAAATGCAAAAAATAACAGCCGCAATAACCGCAGTTGGCGGATATGTTCCGGACTTTGTGCTTTCAAACAAAGTTTTAGAAACAATGGTAGATACCAACGATGAGTGGATTACCAGCCGCACCGGCATAAAAGAACGTCGGTTGCTGAAAGGCGAAGGACTTGGCACTTCATACCTTGCCATTCAAGCGGCAGAAAATCTCATTTTAAAATCGAAATTAGACCCAACTACAATTGATGTAGTGCTCATGTGCACGGCAACTCCAGATTTGTTGGTTGCCTCAACTGGTGTTTATGTAGCTACACAAATTGGCGCAGTCAATGCTTTCGCGTATGATTTGCAAGCCGCATGTTCCAGCTTTTTGTTTGGCATGTCAACTGCCGCCGCCTACATCGAATCAGGTCGGTACAAAAAAGTTTTGGTTATTGGAGCCGATAAAATGTCATCAATTATTGATTATACAGACCGTGCCACTTGCATTATTTTTGGTGATGGAGCGGGTGCAGCATTGTTTGAAGCCAATCATGAAGGTCTTGGTTTGCAAGATGAACTATTAAGAAGCGATGGCATTGGTCGCGAATTCTTAAAAATTCCTGCTGGCGGTTCCATTCTTCCTCCATCGCAAGAAACGATTGACAACAAGCAACATTTTGTATATCAAGACGGGAAAACAGTTTACAAATATGCGGTTTCTGGAATGGCAGATGTTGCAGAAAAAATCTTGGAACGCAATAATTTGACAAGCGACGATGTTGATTGGCTTATTGCACATCAGGCAAACAAACGTATTATTGATGCTACATCAAGCAGAATAAATTTACCTGATGAAAAAGTATTAATCAATATTGAAAAATATGGAAACACAACCTCAGGAACGCTACCTTTGCTCTTACATGATTTTGAACATAAATTTAAAAAAGGCGATACACTTATTTTTGCCGCCTTTGGAGGTGGTTTTACGTGGGGTTCAATATACTTGAAATGGGCATATTAAAATAAGTCGAAAGTCGGAAAGTTTTAAGTTGGAAAATTTTTACTAAAATCAGTTTACATATTACAATATACACATTACAATATTCATTTTCACACTATACATTTTACAAACAAATAAACAAATAACTTAACCTATCTATATTATGGATTTAAAAGAAATACAAAACCTTATAAAATTCGTTGCCAATTCTGGTGTTGCAGAAGTAAAATTAGAAATGGACGATGTGAAAATCACCATTCGTACCACTCTTGAATCGTCTGCACAAGAAATTACTTACATGCAACAAGCGCCAGTTCAAAATGCGGTTGCACCAACTCCTGTGCCACAGCAAATTGTTGCAACGGTTGTTCCAACGGCGCCTGTTGTAGCAGCAGATGAAAGTGCAAATTTTATTGTTATTAAATCGCCAATTATTGGAACCTTATATCGCAAACCGGCACCAGACAAACCTTTGTTTGTTGAAGTTGGAACAACAATTGCCAAGGGCGATGTGTTATGCGTGATAGAAGCCATGAAACTATTTAATGAGATTGAATCTGAGGTTTCAGGTAGAATTGTAAAAATATTGGTTGATGATATGTCGCCAGTAGAATTTGATCAACCGCTGTTTTTAGTAGATCCTTCTTAGTCAATTACGAATGAGGAATTACGAGTCTTCAATTACGAATTACGAAATTATAATTACGAATTTTCAATTACGAATTACGAATTAAAAATTACGATTAGATATTTTTACTATTATTTTTATTGGTGATTTTTGCTAATGTATAAAATTTAAGATTTTTTTAAATTCATAATTCTAAACCCGCAATTTAAAATTTGAAACTCGTAATTCGTAATTGACAATTCGTAATTATAATTTCGTAATTCGTAATTGAAAACTCGTAATTTAAAATTTAAAATATCAAAAGATGTTCAAAAAAATATTAGTAGCCAATAGAGGTGAAATTGCTTTACGTGTAATTCGTACTTGTAAAGAAATGGGAATCAAAACAGTAGCGGTATATTCAACGGCAGATGCGGAAAGCCTTCATGTTCGTTTTGCCGATGAAGCAGTGTGTATTGGCCCACCGCCAAGCAATTTATCTTATTTAAAAATGTCCAGCATCATCGCGGCAGCAGAAATAACAAACGCTGATGCCATTCATCCGGGTTACGGATTTTTGTCTGAAAACGCCAAGTTTTCTAAAATTTGTGGCGAACACGGCATAAAATTTATTGGTGCAAGCCCTGACATGATTGATAAAATGGGCGATAAAGCATCTGCGAAGTCAACAATGCTCGAAGCAGGCGTACCTTGTGTGCCTGGTTCAGTAGGAATTTTAGAATCGTATGAGCAAGCACTACAATTGGCTCGCGAATTTGGATTTCCAGTGATGCTGAAAGCTACGGCTGGTGGCGGAGGAAAAGGAATGCGAGCCGTTTGGAAAGAAGAAGATTTGCTGAAAGCATGGGAAAGTGCGCGACAAGAATCGGCCGCAGCCTTTGGAAACGATGGCATGTATCTTGAGAAATTAATCGAAGAACCGCGCCATATTGAAATTCAAGTTGTTGGAGATTCCTACGGAAAAGCGTGTCATTTGTCAGAAAGAGATTGTTCGGTGCAACGCCGCCATCAAAAACTGACTGAAGAAACGCCGTCGCCTTTTATGACTGACGATTTAAGAGACAAAATGGGCGCAGCGGCCGTAAAAGCAGCCGAATATATCAAATATGAAGGCGCAGGAACTGTAGAATTTTTGGTAGACAAGCACCGTAATTTCTATTTTATGGAAATGAATACAAGAATTCAAGTTGAACACCCAATTACTGAGCAAGTTATTGATTATGATCTGATTAGAGAACAAATTCTTGTTGCGGCAGGTGTGCCAATTTCGGGCAGAAACTATTTGCCACAACTTCATGCTATTGAATGTAGAATAAACGCCGAAGATCCATATAATGATTTTCGACCATCACCAGGGAAAATCACCACGTTACATACGCCAGGCGGACACGGAATTAGGCTCGATACGCACGTATATTCAGGCTATACCATTCCACCAAACTACGATTCGATGATTGCCAAACTTATAACCACCGCGCAATCGCGTCAGGAAGCCATCAATAAAATGAAACGCGCCTTGGACGAATTTGTGATTGAAGGCATAAAAACCACCATTCCGTTTCACCGTCAATTAATGGACGATCCGCGATATGTGGCTGGAGATTATACAACTGCCTTTATGGATACTTTCAAAATGAAAGAATTATAAAAATCAAAACCCATTCTGAGAAGATTGGGTTTTTTTGTGGTTTATGATTTTTATTGATTGTAGGTAATTTTACTACTATTCAATAATACAAAAAAAAACCCGACCAAAAATGATCGAGCTTTCTCTTATTAACCAACCAAAACCATAAATTATGAAAATTTATTACAAAAAGAAGGAAACCACTCCTTCTACTTGCGATTGCAAAGATATGGTAGAAATTGCGAATAAATCAACTAAAATATAACTTTAACTTATATTTATCAATAACATGATTGCGATAACGATGTATTGTGCGAATTTGTTAAAAATTTTAGGATAAAATTATTATTCTAATTATTAATTTTTCAACACACACCAATTTTTATGCATAATTTTCCTCTTAAAAATTAATATTTTTTGCATAATCAATTTCAAATACAAAAAAATCAGCACCTGTTCTTTATTTCATGTCCAATGCGATGTTTTTGATTTGGGCGAAACCCATTTTTTTAAATTACAGTTGCCATCTTGCAGAGGCAACTGCAATTTACAAAAATAGGTCGGCCTTCCATTCCCGCTTTTTTTGTCTTGTCCTTAAAAACAAGACAAAAAAGAGCTCCACTCAAGCCCTTTCGCAACCAATATTAGCTAATCGAAGTCTATTTTTATATAGAGTTTGAAAATCTCATTACGAACAATAAGTACTTAAACAAATATTAAAAGATATTCCTATTGCATTGCTTTTGAATTATTTAGAGTAAATTTATCATTTTAAAATAAAAATAATTATCATTTAAACGCTACAAAATGAAAAATTTTAAAGTTTTCGCGATCTTTATTTTAATATTTAATATCTGTGGTGCACAACAAAAAAAAGTACTTTTTCTTGGAAATAGTTATACAGAATATTTCGATTTGCCTCAGCTTTTGGTAAACATGGCTCAATCTACCAATGATATAATCGTTACAGATAGTCGCACAATTGGGGGTTACACATTGAAAAATCATAGTTCAGATGCAGAATCATTAAGAAAAATAGCCATAGGAAATTGGGATTTTGTTGTCCTGCAAGAACAAAGTCAGTTGCCTTCATCTCTCATAAATCAGGTAACAACTCAAGTTTTTCCTTTTGCGGAAAGTTTGAACACAAAAATCATTACAAGCAATCCATGCGCAGAAACAGTTTTTTATATGACTTGGGGACGCCAAAATGGCGACAATGAAAATTGCGCTTCCAATCCACCTGTTTGCACCTACGTTGGTATGGATGACTTGTTAAAAGAACGATATTTGACCATGACCAACGCCAATAATGCCATTGTTGCGCCAGTATCAGCGGTGTGGCGGTATTTGCGAGTTAATCATCAAACCTTGAATTTATATGATCCTGATGGCAGCCATCCTTCTATAATTGGGTCTTATGTCGCTGCTTGCGCATTTTATACCACTATTTTGCGAAAAAATCCAACGTTAATTTCATTTAATTCGTCTTTGTCTGCTGGAGATGCAAACATAATAAAAGCGGCGACCAAAAAAATTATTTTCGATAATTTACTAACTTGGAAGATAGGTAGTTATGATCCAAGCTCGAATTTTTCATTTACAAGCACATCAAATACTACGTTAAACTTCATCAATAATGCTACAAATGCAAATTCCTACGTGTGGGATTTTGGTGATAATACAACATCCACCGAAATGAATCCTACTCACGTTTACGCAAACGCTGGTCAATATGTTATTAAGCTTTCTGCAGTAAAATGCGGACAAATTTCACAGAGTCAGCAAACCATAAATACAGTAAATTTATCGAATAATAATGTGCAGAATATGGTTGATGCGATAAGTGTTCGCCCAAATCCAATTACAAATATTTTAACTATTGATTCAAAGGAAAACATAAACAAAATAGAAATTTTTGATACATTTGGCAGGCAGATCCTAAATACACTAACAATAAATTTAACCATTGATTTTACGGATAAAAATTCAGGATTATATTTCTTGAAAATATATACTGACAATGGTTTGATAATTAAAAAAGTAATTAAAAAATAATGAAAAAGTACATCATACAAAACAATCCGTTTATTGTTCCAACAACTGACGGAAAAATCATTAAAGAACATCACGGAATGGCAAGTACTGGCAATACAGATGTTTCAATTGCCCACATGATTGCGCCTTCAGGATGGAGTGAACCTTTTCAAACGCCAGAATTTGAAGAATATACTTTTATTATTTCCGGTAAAAAGCAATTTATAATCGATGGTGAAAAAATCATATTGGAAGCCGGTCAATCGATAAAAATTGAAGCCAACACACGAGTGCAATATTCAAATCCATTTGCCGAAACTTGCGAATATATTTCAATTTGCAGACCAGCATTTGATTTTTCAAAAGTGAATCGGGAATAAAAATTAAATTTTATAATGTGCCTCGCTTCGCTTGCTCTCTTTCAATGGATTCAAACAACGCTTTGAAATTTCCTGCGCCAAATCCTTTTGCGCCCATTCGCTGAATAATTTCAAAAAACAAAGTCGGTCTGTCTTCTACAGGTTTTGTGAAAATTTGTAATAAATATCCATCTTCGTCGGCATCAACCATGATGGCCAATTTTTCAATTTCAGCAATATCTTCTTTCATCATGTCCATGTGAACGCCGAGTCTGTTTGGAATGTCTTCATAATATGCGTGTGGCGGGGCAGACAAAAATTCGATGCCTCGCGCGCGCAACTGCGATACTGTTTTGATAATGTCATCCGTAGCAATCGCCACGTGTTGCACGCCCGAACCTTCATAAAAATCTAAATATTCTTCAATTTGAGAACGCTTGTTTCCCTTAGCTGGTTCGTTTATTGGAAATTTGATGCGCCCGTTTCCATTGCTCATCACTTTGCTCATCAAAGCAGAATATTCTGTATGAATTTGCTTATCGTCGAAAGACAAAAAATTTACAAATCCCATCACTTCTTCATAAAATTTAACCCACGGATTCATCTGATTCCAACCCACATTTCCCACCATGTGGTCGATATATTTTAGTCCAATTGGTTCTGGATTATAGTCCGATGTTTGCGCCACATATCCTGGAAGGAAAACGCCATGATAGTTTTTTCGTTCCACAAAAATATGCACCGTTTCGCCGTAAGTATAAATTCCTGATCGCACTACTTCGCCAAATTCGTCGGTTTCAACCGTTGGTTCCATGTAAACTTTCGCACCACGACTGACGGTTTCTTCAAAAGATTTTCTGGCATCGTCCACCCAAAGCGCAATAACTTTTACGCCATCGCCGTGCTTTTTCACGTGTTCGCCAATCGGAGAATCGCTGTTCAATGCAGTTGTGAGCACCAATCGAATTTTGTCTTGTTTCAAAACATAGCTCGCGCGGTCTCGAACGCCAGTTTCTAAACCAGAGTAGGCAAGTGTTTGAAAACCAAAAGCAGTTTTATAGAAATGCGCCGCTTGTTTGGCATTGCCCACATAAAATTCAACATAATCTGTTCCTAAAAGTGGCAAAAAATCTTGCGCGCCTTCAAATATTTTTTCTAAACCGTATTCAACTGAAGAAACTTCTTTCATGATTTTAAGGTATTATGTTATTTTTATTATCTGAAATTATTAAAAAATTTTCTGTAAACATCGTCTATTTCAGAAATTATGATGCTTAAGGTCATAACATTTCGCTCAATTTTATTAGCTACAAAACATTTCAACATTTTAACTTTCAAACTTTTCCAACATGAATTTATTTCAATTTCAACAAATACATCTGAATCACATTTTCTAAACCCAAATATATAGATTCAGAAATTAGTGCATGTCCAATCGAAACTTCCAATAAATTTGGAATATTTTCTTTAAAAAATTTAATGTTATCTAAACTTAAATCGTGTCCGGCATTAATGCCTAAACCCAACTCGTTTGCTAAATTTGCACTTGCAATAAATGGATCGATTGAAGCCGTGTTTCCCAACCCAAATTGATGCGCAAATGTTTCTGTATAAAGCTCGATTCGGTCGGTACCAATTTTTTTTGCACCTTCAATCATATCTAAAACTGGATCAACAAACACGGCTGTTCTGATGCCATTTCGCATAAATTCTTGTATGAATTCCGTTAAAAAAGAGGCGTGTTTTTGAGTGTTCCAACCTGCATTTGATGTCAGTGCATCATCTGCATCTGGAACTAATGTCACTTGTGTGGGGCGCAAATCAAGTACCAAATCGATGAATTTTTTTTCAGGATTGCCTTCAATGTTAAATTCTGTGGTAACAATTTTTTTCAAGTCGTGTGCATCCTGATAGCGAATGTGCCTTTCGTCTGGACGCGGATGAATCGTAATGCCTTGACCTCCAAAACGTTCAATGTCTTTTGCAACTTGCAAAAGATCAGGCACATTGCCTCCGCGAGCGTTTCTGAGTGTGGCAATTTTATTTATATTTACACTAAGTTTTGTCATTCTGAATAATAAATTTTAATCATTACAAAAATACAAACTAAAACGAGCATCGATGTGATAAATTTTCATTAATTTGCATAAAATTGTTATTTTACTCATGATGTTAGTGACTGATTTTATAAACAAAGACTTTCAACCTTTTGATTTACTCGAAAAAACAGAGCTTGTTCAAGACTTTTTTGCAGAAGTCGCATTTTCTCATTTTCCAGTAATTGAAGATGGTGTTTATTTAGGCTGTGTTGCGTCAACCGATGCTGATGGTTTTGCGAGCGACAAAGTTTTGGCAAATTATAAATATAGTTTTAACGGATTTTTTGCCCGTCAATCCATGATATATTTGGAAGTGATGAATGTTTTTGCAAAAAACCACAGCAATATTCTTCCCGTTTTAGATGCCGACAATAAATATGTTGGCTATTACGACTTAGAAAACATCACTAAATTTTTCCATCAATCGCCTTTTATTGCCGAACTTGGTCATGTGATTGTCGTAGAAAAAGGAATTTTAGACTATTCAATGGGGCAGATTACGCAAATTGTGGAAAGTAATAACGGTCGATTGCTTGGCTGTTTTATATCAGAATCTACGATGCAGTCGGTGCAAATTACGCTAAAAATTGCATTGGGAAGCATGAACGAAATTTTGCAATCTTTCCGCAGATATGAATACGAAATTTTGTCTGCGCACGAAGAGGACGTTTTTGTAAATAACCTTAAAGAACGTTCAGAATATTTAGAAAAATATTTGAGTATGTGAAAAATGTCGAAAGTTTGAAAGTCGTAAAGTTTGAAAGTTCTGTGTCAAATTTGTGTTTTTGATGCCAACTATAACTTACGTTTTTGTCTTTTTAAATAATAATGGTTGCATCAAAATTATATAAAACTTCAATGATTTTCTTTGTCTTTAGTAAAGTTTCAAAAACAAACATCCAATGAAAGTAGCCATCTACGGACAGTATTATCAAAACAGCACCGAACCAATCATTCGCGATATTTTTGTGTTTTTTAATCAAAATAATGTTGAGATGGTGATCGAAGCTGATTTTTTGGCGATGCTATATGAAAAACAAATCATCAAGAAAGACTATAAAACATTCGATTCGCACCGCGAGTTAGACCATTCTTTTGACATGATGATTTCCATCGGTGGCGACGGCACAATTTTGCGCGCGGCAACATTGGTTCGCAACTCAAACATTCCAATTTTAGGCATAAACGCTGGTCGTTTAGGTTTTTTGGCATTGGTACAAAAAGAAGATATATCTTTAATTTTGCAAGTTGTTATCAATAAAAAATATACTATTTCTGAGAGAGCTTTGTTGACTTTGCATAGCAAATCTGACATCGAAGGCATTGCCGACATCAATTTTGCGATGAACGAAATATCGGTTAGTCGCAAAGATACTACTTCAATGATCACAATCGAAACCTATCTTGATGGCGAATTTTTAAATTCCTATTGGGCTGACGGACTGATTGTTGCTACACCAACTGGCTCCACTGGATATTCACTAAGTTGCGGCGGTCCGATTCTTACGCCAACGGTTCAAAGTTTGGTTATTACGCCCATTGCGCCTCATAACCTAAACAATCGTCCGCTTGTGATTCCCGATAATACTGAAGTTCGCCTCAAAGTTTCGGGGCGCGAAGAACAATATTTGGTGTCGCTCGATAGCCGAATTGCTTCGGTTTCAAATGATGCAGTTTTAACAATTCGTAAAGCGGATTTTACCATAAAAATGGTTGAAATTCCAAATGAAACGTTTTTGAAAACACTTAGAAACAAGTTGTTATGGGGAGAGGACAAACGGAATTAAGAAAGTCGAAAGTTTTAAAGTCAAAAGGCATACACATAAAATATAACCTTTGTTGCTTCAACTCCTAATTGTTGAAATCCTAATGCTCCAAACTCGCTCTTCTAATCACTTTCCCATTTGGCGTTTCTTTAAATTTCGATATAAAAACGATGTCTTTTGGTTTTTCATATTTGCTCAAAACGTCAAAAATTGTTTTATCAAAATCATATTTTTCGCCTTCGATAACCAAGATAAGTTTTTCACCCAAATCGGCATCTGAAATTCCAATTACAAAAAAGCGTTGCGCAATGTTTGCAAGCAGTTTAGCTTCAATTTGTTCGGGAATTAGTTTTATGCCGCCGCTATTGACCAAATTGTCCATTCGACCAAGAAAAATAAATTGATTGTCGCCAACCAATTCCACTAAATCATTTGTCACGATAGGATTTTCTGTGACTTCGGGTGCGGTTATGATCAAGCAATTACGCTCATCTTGCGAGATTGAAATATGCGGTAATGCAGTAAAAGCTTTTTCGCCAATTTTTTTTGCAGCAATGTGCGATACGGCTTCGGTCATGCCAAATGTTTCATAGCATTCGGTGGAAAGTTTTAATAATTCTTGTTCTAATTGTGCATTGATTTTTGCGCCACCTACAATAAGTTTTTTGATTTTATGAAGTTCTGATAAAGAGTTTTGCGCTTGCAAAGGCACCATAGCTGCAAAATCAAAATCAAATTCGTTCTTCTTTAATGGAAACGCACTTGGCGCGACAAATTCCATATCTAAACCAAGAATAAAACTGCGAACAAACATCATTTTTCCAGCAACATACTTCACAGGAAGACAATTGAGGACTTTGTTTCCAGGGCTTAAATCAAAATAGTCGCCTGTTGCCAAAGCCGAGTTTACCATGGATTGTTTTAAAACACGAATGGTTTTTTGGATTCCGGTGCTTCCCGACGTAATCATGTCGATATATTCTTTTTCATCAAACCAATCAAGAATAAAATTACCGACGGGCTTTTCAAAATCATCACCTTCCTTGATGAAACTGTATGCTACGCGACACAAATCATCAGCAGAAAGATGCGCACCGTTCAACTTAAATTTGTTGTGAACATTGCTATACGTTACGTTTGTCATGAAATCAGATGCTATCATAAAAATCAGATTTTGGTTTGTTTGCTATATTTCCGGTCAATTTTTCTTGCCAATTTGACCAGCCATATTTTTTGCTTAAAATTACTAATATTATTGGATATATCACAATCACGGGCAAAATAACATCAAAACCAGCCGTTGGTTCAGAAACGTCTTTTAAGATGGAATGTGTTTGCAAAGCCGACCAATCGGTGGTAACCAAAAGACAACCGATAAGGTTGTTTGCCGCATGAAAGCCGAGCGCAAGTTCCATTCCTTCGTCCATCAGCGTCATGATGCCAAGGAGCAATCCTGTTCCGATATAATATACCAACATCACATAACCAAGTTTCTCGACCTCTGGATTTGCCAAATGCATTGCACCAAATATCACAGAAGTCATCAAAAGTGGGAACAACCTGTTTTTTGCCAAAAGTCCAAAACCTTGCATCAAATATCCTCTAAATAGATATTCTTCTACCGAGGTTTGAATTGGAATCAGCAACGTTGCAATCACAAAAAGAATGGCAAATGGAACAGGTTTGAAGTTCCAAACATAATCCAATGGGCTCATTTGATAATCCACATAAACAGAAACAATCGTAACGATGCTCCACAATCCGAATGTAAAAAAAACGCGATTCCAGTCAATGGATTTGCGCGTCGTTGTCACGGATAAAACTGTTTGGTTGTGCATCTTTTTTATTACAAAAAACAAAACAGGCAATGCCACTGCAAAAGACAATAACATGAGAAACAACATCCAGTTAAGCTCCAAAATTTTATAAATGTCCATAGAATTTATAGCTGAAAGACTTTTTCCTTCCGAAAAAACTTTTAGTAACACGGCAATCGTAAATGGAATCTGACCCACGAAAGATGCCACAATCACAACTAAGGAACCCAGCAGATATTTGCCAAAATTGTTGTCTTTTAAAAAAGCTTGTTCTATAAACATGGAAAGTTTATTTTTTTATGTGTTGAATGTCAAAAGTAGGAAAAATATCTGGGAAATTTTGTAAGGATTTAACTTATGGAACGCGTCTCGCAATGATTTATAGCATAATATCCTGAATGCTGTCAAACAAATCAATCCATAACGGGTTTATGCTCAAAATTAGATTAATTTTTGTTTGCCGCGAGCCTGCTTTAAGTTGTTTTTCGCGTCCAATCGCATCGCCAATCATCAAGAATTGCTCGTAATATACCAATTTATTCAAATTATATCGAGCTGAAAACGATTTTTCGTAATGCTTGCTCTTATGTTGCACAATTCTTCTTGGCAAATCAGATGTAACACCAACGTATAGGGTTGTGTTGTTTTTGTTGGTAATAATATAAACAAATCCTGCTTTCATCTCTATTAAATAATTTCAGTCATCAGTGCGAGGCACGACCCTCAAAGGCACGCTCTCATCAGCCTGTCATTGCGAGGTACGAAGCAATCCCTCAACAGCAAGCTCTCAATGTCATTGCGAGGTACGACGCAATCCCTCAGCGGCAACCTCTCAACGTCATTGCGAGGTACGAAGCAATCCCTCAGCGGCAACCTCTCAACGTCATTTCGAGGTATGTAGCGAAGCAACCCCAGAAAAGCACTCCTTACAAACACAACAGATTGCTTCGTGCCTCGCAATGACCTAAGAGACAGCTATTACTTGCCCTCCACAACCGCAATTTCCTCACCCGTCAACTCATACAATCATACACCAAACATCTACTTCGGCTTTTAAGAAATAGGAATTAAATTCATTTCATCGATTATTTTCATTGTCTCAACGCTTACTGTGCAAACTTTTTTCAATAAATCAATAACATGAATTTTATAGTCAGCAAAACGATAAGTATTGAATTTTTCAGAAATGGTTTTATCTGTGTATTTTTTTTCTTTGTATTGGTCTAAAACCCATTCTAAGGCTGAGCGATTTCCTAATTTATAAAGCCATGCATTTTCAGGAATTCCCACAATATAGGTATGCTCATCAATAGCAATTGCATGATTTACTTTATCTGCTTTTAGTTTAACTTTAAGTTTATAGTTTTCGTCTTTTACAATAGATGAATTATCAATAACTTGCAAATCAAATGGCGCAACGGTTTCGTATTTAATGTGCAAATCCATTAAATGTTTTCCCCAAGTTACCCATTTATAAAAATCTTCATAAAACGGCAAACGTGGAAATTCGCGTTTTAGGTTTAGCTCATATTTTTTGCGGTATGCTGGATTGTGCAAAACGGCATAAGTGTAATAGAAAATTTCTTCTTTTGAAATATTTGTATCTTGATAATGCGCTGTAAACTGACTTAAACCCCATTGTGTGATATTGTCAATTTTATTGTCTTTGCCTTCGAATCTATTTAAAGGAATTGATTGTGTCTTTTCCAAAAAATCTAATCCAAAAATTTTATTAGTGGCTAATACATGAAAAGGTTGTGAATGATTCTGACCACAAAATGTAATTACCAAATTATTAATATCAAAATTATTACCAAAATAATCAATATGTTTTTGGGTTAAAACATCGCTAAACAACCGTTCAGAATAATAATTTTGTCTTGTAAAAGGTCTGTAATGAAAATCTACAATATGTTTTTTATCAAATTTAGATTTAGATTTTCTTGACAATTTATTTTTTAAATCTCTACTCCATTTAATTTCATCTATGACAATATTGTCTTTTATGGCTTGGTTAAATTTTTCGGAAATAAACTTCGCTTTATTTTCTAAATTTTTCTTGTCTAAATCAAAAACCCATTCATCTCTATTGGTTGAAACTCCATTAGAGTGAACTGCAAAAAGGATATTTTTATTTTTTTTATCAGCAATTGGCAACAAATCATCAAAATCGGTATTCGAAATCTTTACCCAATTATTGTTCTTGTCTGGGTGAATAACATCAAAAGCTAAATCTTGAATTTTTGCATATTTTAGAAATTCTAATTTTTCGATTGCGGATTCTTCTTCGGGGCGTCTATAATATTCAATTCGACAAAGTTGATTATCAAAATCTTCTTTTACTTTTTTTCCGTTATTGAGGTATATTGTAGTCGGCTCAAAAACAACATTTAATATGTCTTCAGGGATTTCATATTCGGTTATGCTTCTTTTCTTTTCTATAACTTTCCTGTTATTTTTTCGAACTAAAAGCATGATAGCAACGCCTGTTTGTATTGCAAAAACATTGTGTTTTGGACCAGAAAGTTTCGGATTCGTTCGCACATCACCACCTAAATCGATGACGTAGATATAATTAAATTCCGATGCAATAATTTTCCTAAATCCATCAAAAGTTCGGCTATCAATAAAAGAACGATTGGTTACAAAAGACAAAATCCCATTATCGTCTAATCTGTCAGTTGCCCACCGATAAAAGCGAGCATACATATCATATAATTTAGTTTTCTGAGCAGTAGAATATTTTATATAAGTTTCTTTAATTCTTTTGTCAACATCCGGATATTCTCTGTTTTTATTAAAATCATTAAAGTTGGCTTGGTTCGCATTATAAGGCGGATTGCCAATAATAACCGATATTTTTTGTTCATTTTGACGTTTTATGCGATCAGCATTTTCCGAACTAAAACCAAATAAATTATTTTGTTTTCCTTCATATTTTAATCCATCTATATTGTCTAAAGTATCAACAAAACACGAATTAGGAAATTCTTCATATTTCCCCATTTTTTGTTTGTAAGTGTATTCAATGTTTAAATTGGCAACATAATATGGCAATATGGCTACTTCATTGGCAAAAATTTCATGTTTGTATTTGTGTTCTAAATATTGCGATGGTATGAAATCTATGATATCAGTAATAAATGTTCCCGTGCCTGTTGCAGGATCTAAAATGTGAACGTTTTTGTCTGACAACTGTTTATTAAAATGTTTTTGCAACAAATAATCTGTACTTTGCACCATAAACCGCACAATTTCGTTTGGCGTATAAACCACGCCAAGCTTGTCTGCACCTTTTGGATTATAAACTTTATAAAAATTTTCGTAAACAACCTTCAGGAATTTTTGTTTTTCGTGATGGTCAGAAACCACGGCCGCTTGTGCATTTAAGGTTTTATAATAATGGCCCAATTCGCCCAATTGGTTTTGTCGCATCGAACGAGACATAAACGTATTAACCAAATTTTCAAGTTGCGAAGCGATGTTATTTTCATGATGAAAATCAGATTCATCAAAAACCGATTTAAAAAGATCTTCAGTTAGAATGTGCTGGATTATCATTTCTCTAACATCGTCTGTGCTAATTTGCGGATTGATTTCTTTTTGACACATCTCAAAAAAATCTTCAGACGCCACGGCAAATTTTTGATTAGTAGCGAATTCATCGCTTATTGTTTTGCGAAGTGTATCCACAATTGTAGGAATGTCTTCTTTAAACTTGCGAAGTGCTTCATCAAACTTCTCAATATATTCAGGTTTATAATTAATAAATTGAAGAAGAATTTTTTCCAATTGATCGGCGTCAGCCATTTCCACACGAGAAATCTCAGTATTATTTTGAATTAAAACCGCAAAAATACTATCTTGAAAAATGATATTGGTTTTTGGATATCCCGCCTTGTAAAGTTTTTTATTTATCTCTTCGTCAAGCGTATCATTCGTGTCTTTACTTTCTACATATCCTTTATGAATGCGAAGTTCGGTCATTAAAATGCCATCGGGACGAATGTTTTTTCCGTTATCATTTTTAATAGTAACTTCAGTCGCATACACATAATGCTTTGAGGAAGCCAAATTTAGCAATAAACTGTCAAACGGTTGCTTGATAGCCATTTCGTTTGTAACGCCTACTCTTTTTAAATTGTCGCGTTGGTTGTAATATTGATTAATCAGCTGTTTTGACATTTTGGTTTTTTTATTCTTGTAAATATATATGATTATAACGTGCAAGCAATTTATAACTCTCTAATTCAACTTAAAATTCACCTGCAAATTCTCCAATTCTGTCAACAATTCTGTGGAAATTTTCACCTTTAAATTTCGGCTAAACATTGACACTTTTGTAACGACTTGCGTTTCTTCAGCGATGGCAACTGGCTCCAAACGTTGTGGTTCCGCGTCTTCTTCAACCATGGTTTCCATATAATTTTCCTGTTCTTGTTCGTCGGTGTTCAACATTGTATCTTCAAAAAGCACGGTTTCGGTTGGAATTGCAAGTGGTTTTGAAACAACAATCGATTTCGTTTCGGGCACAATCATTTTTTCAACCTCAACAAAATCAAAACTTACTGCATTTTCTCCTTTGTATGCCTGAAAAATAGCGGTCATTTTTTCTATTAAATTAGAATGCAAATCTTTTATGTCGAGAATCAAATTTAGTTTTTTGGCAAATGTCGGCAATACATCTTGCAGATATTGAATGTGTTGAAACTGCACCGTCGGATCCGATTTTTTTCCGGTGTCCCGATTTATCCAACCTTCTTTTACTAAGACTTTCAGATACGTGAAATTATTTGGAATCAGAAAATGCCTAAATTTGAGATAGTCTTCTCCAAAAATTCTAAACTCGTGACTTTCATCAAAACCTTCCAACACAAAACTTCCATAGCCTTTGCCTTTTTGAGAAACTGCATGTCGCACGTTCGTGATGATGCCTCCAAAAACAAGATTTTTATTGATTAATGATTCCATATTCCGAAGTGAATCTAATCTTGCATTGCAAAAATATTTCATTTCAAACCGATAGTCGTCAAGCGGATGCCCAGAAATGTAGATTCCCACCACTTCTTTTTCTTTTGCCAATTTCTCCATCGTGCTCCAATCTTCACACATGGGCGCAACAGGCTCGGGAATTTGCACATCGCTTGCATCGCCAAAAAGGCTAATTTGCGAAGCATTTTCATTATCTTGAAATTTGGCGGCGTAGCGCAAAACTTTTTCAAAAAACGGCAATCCGTCCGCATCTGAATGAAAATATTGTGCGCGAGTAGTACCCGTAAAGGAATCAAAACCTCCCGCCAAAGCTAAGTTTTCAATGGCTTTTTTATTCGCAGCGCGCAAATCAATACGTTTGCACATATCAAAAATCGATTTATATTTGGATTTCTGTCTTCCCTCAACAATAGTTGCTACTGCGTTCATGCCAACGCCTTTTACGGCACCAATGCCAAATCGCACGGCATAATCTTCGTTTACCGTAAATTTATATAGACTTTCGTTTACATCAGGACCTAAAACTTGCAGTCCCATGCGCTTGCATTCTTCCATAAAAAACGAAACTTGCTTGATATCGCTCATGTTGTTGCTCAAAACTGCTGCCATATATTCAGCCGGATAGTTGGCTTTCAAATATGCCGTTTGATACGCTACCCAAGCATAACAAGTTGAATGTGATTTGTTAAATGCATATTCAGCAAAAGCTTCCCAGTCTTTCCAAATTTTTTCGAGTTTGTCTTCTGGATGACCTAAATCCATTGCTTGCGCAAGAAATTTCGGTTTCATTTTGTCCAGCGTTGGTCGGTCTTTTTTTCCCATGGCTTTTCGCAAAACGTCGGCATCACCTTTTGAAAAGTTTGCCAAACGTTGCGACAAAAGCATTACTTGTTCTTGATAAACCGTAATTCCATAGGTATCTTTTAATAATTCTTCACAAGCTTCAAGGTCATACTCAATGGTTTCTTCGCCATTTTTTCGTCGGACAAAACTTGGAATGTAAGCAATTGGTCCTGGTCGATAAAGCGCATTCATTGCAATCAAATCATTGAAAACTGTCGGTTTCAGTTCGCGTAAATATTTTTGCATGCCAGGACTTTCATATTGAAAAATCCCAACCGTTTCGCCACGCTGAAAAAGTTCATAAGTTTTCACATCATCAATCGGAAAAGTGTCTGGATCAAGGTCAATATTGTTACGACTTTTAACCAATTTTACGGTGTCTTTTATCAGCGTAAGCGTCTTTAGACCCAAGAAATCCATCTTTAAAAGTCCTGCGCTTTCAACAACCGAGTTATCGAATTGTGTTACATAAAGGTCTGAATCTTTGGCAGTTGCCACAGGAACAAAATTCGTAATGTCACTTGGCGTGATGATAACGCCACAAGCATGAATACCCGTATTTCTTAGGTTTCCTTCTAAAATTTGCGCTTGTTGAATGGTTGTTCCGCCCAAATCTTCTTCCTTGGAAAGCGACACCAGTTCTCGGATTCTATCAAAATCTTCGGGACGAAGCACTTTTTTAAATTCCGATTCTTCGTCGTTGATAAATCGTGCCAAACTCCATTTTGAGGGAATAAATCCGGGTATTAATTTAGCAATTTTATCAGCCTCAAAAAGTGGTAAATCCAAAACGCGCGCCGTGTCTCTGATAGCTGATTTGGCTGCCATGGTTCCGTACGTAACAATTTGTGCCACTTGCTTTTGACCATATTTTTGAATTACATAATCCATAACTTTAGAACGACCTTCATCATCAAAATCAATATCAATATCGGGCAACGACACACGATCTGGATTCAGAAAACGTTCGAAAAGCAAGTTGTATAATAATGGGTCAATATTCGTAATTCCCAAACAATATGCCACCACCGAGCCCGCGGCCGAACCCCGACCTGGACCAACCGATACATCCATGGCGCGCGCTGCAGCAATAAAATCTTGAACAATTAAAAAATATCCTGGATAGCCAGAGTTGGCAATTGTCAGCAATTCAAAATCAATGCGTTCTTGAATTTCGGGCGTAATAATAGGATAGCGTTTATTCGCACCTATAAAAGTAAGATGCTTCAGATAGTCGTTTTCGCCACGTTTTCCGCTATCGGCATTGTCTTCGATGTGAACAAATTCTGATGGAATATCAAAAATTGGTAGTAAAACTTCCCGTGCAAGGCTGTAGATTTCAATTTTATCTACAATTTCTTGAATATTGGTAATGGCATCGGGCAAATCATTGAAAAGTTTTTTCATTTCGTCGCCAGACTTGAAATAATATTCCTGATTTGGCAATCCATATCGATATCCTCGACCACGACCAATGGGCGTTGCCTGCTTTTCGCCATCTTTTACACAGAGTAAAATATCGTGTGCATTGGCATTGTCTTGCTCGATATAAAAGGTATTATTGGTGGCAACAATTTTGATGTTGTGTTTTTCGGCAAGCGATAAAAGACCTTCATTTACGCGGTTTTCATCTTCTTGATTGTGGCGCATGAGCTCAATATAACAATCATCGGCAAACATATTTTTCCACCAAAGGAGCGCATCTTCAGCTTGTTTTTCGCCCATGTTGAGCAATTTGTTTGGCACTTCGCCATTCAAATTTCCCGAAAGAACAATTAAGTCTTCTTTATAATCTTCAATGATTTTTTTGTCGATTCTTGGCACATAGTAAAAACCTTTAGTAAACGCAATTGACGAAAGTTTTGCCAAATTGTGATAGCCTTTTTTTGTTTTAGCAAGAAAAACGACTTGGTAGCCGTTGTCTTTCGTGGATTTATTGCTATGGTCTTCACACACATAAAACTCGCAACCAACGATTGGTTTAATGATAGTTTCGGTTGCCTCTTCGCCAGCATCGATTGCAGTTGCATTGCGACTTTCAACACCTTTATTGTGATTTAATATATCTCTCACAAAATGAAAAGCGCCCATTAAATTGGAAAAATCTGTCAGGGCAACGGCTGGCATTTTGTGTTTAATGGTAGCTTTTACGAGCGAAGCTATTGAAATGGTGGATTGCAACACTGAAAATTGCGAGTGATTATGCAAATGCACAAAATCAGTTTCGGTGAGTAATTTTTTATTGTTTGAAAGTTCTTTTTTGGAAATACTTTTCGTTTCCGTTCCACCCAAAGCTTGGCGCAATTGCTCCGAAGTTTCTTTAAGATTTATATGAGAAAGCCCGAGTAAAGCAATTTCATTTGGATTGCGAAGTTGAAAATCTTGAAAATAATTGGTTTCGACTTGCAGTTCCGCAACTGTGAAAACTTCTCTTCGAATAAGTTCAAAAAAACATCGCGAAGTGGCTTCAACGTCTGCAGTAGCGTTGTGTGCTTCGGCAAATGGTATGTTAAACAAATGTTGATGAAGTTCCGTGAGCGTTGGCAATTTAAATCTGCCACCTTTTCCGCCCGGAAGTTTGAGCATTTTGGCAGTAACTTCTGTGCAAGTGTCTAAAATGGGTAATTTCGTTAGCAATGATTCAATGCCATATCGAAAGAATTCGCATCCCATAATATTGACATCAAAGCCCAAATTTTGACCAACGATGAACTTGGTTTGCGACAAGGCATTGTTTAGTTTTTCGAGAACCAATTCAATAGGCACACCATTTTGCTCGGCAAGCGCTGTGGAAATACCATGAATTTGCTCGGCTTCGTATGGAATATTATAACCGTCGGGTTTTATTAGATAGTCTTCATGCGAAACAATTTTGCCCATATCGTCGTGCAATTGCCAAGCAATTTGAACGCAACGAGGCCAATTGTCTGTGTCTGAAATGGGCGCGCCCCATCGTTTTGGAAGTCCTGTGGTTTCGGTGTCGAAAATTAGATACATAAAAAGTTCCCTTGCCCCGCCGCGACGGGGGAATTTGTAATAATTAAAAAAGGTAAGTGATTGAAAATCATTTTTTTTAATTATTGTGATTAAACATGAATTTTAAAATCAAATTTATGTTTTTTTGGGTTATGGATTGGTGGAAGTTATGAACAAAATTTTTAGGATTTTGTTGGTGTTTGACTATTGATTAAAGACAAACTTTGGTTGAGGTAGTATGCCGCGTGAGCGATGGAAGTGGAAAACCTTTTTTTTATTCCAACGGGTTTCAACCCGTTGGAATAAAAAAAAGTTTGGGAACGGACAGCGCGACCCGCCTTTTCGGCGGGGCACGCCCAAAAAGTCCTGCTTATTTCCAAATGGATTCTGTTATTATGAAATCTATCGAATTGTTTTTTATGAAGAAGAAAAGTCTCGTAATGTGGAAGGTTCCGAGTGCAATTCCGAGTGCAATTCCAAGTTTTTTGTTATACAAAAATTGAGATATAACATCGGTTTTGAATAAGATTTCGTAGATAAAAATAAAAATGATCGCGATGCAAAACAGCACGGCGGGAATGCCGAATATATGGTATGTTAGGCTTTCAAGAATATTGCCTTCGTAGAAACTAATGATTGATTTTGTGATGCCGCAACCCGGACATGGGAATCCTGTGAGCATTTTGAAGGGGCAAAGGGATTGTTTAGTTTCTAAAGCTTCACCCTCGTTAATTATTTTAATAAAAAAAGGAATTATTAGCGACAGAAATGCGCCAATAATTCCTAAAATTTTGTTTTTTGAAATGCTATGATTCATATAATTTGTTGATGTCGCCCTGAACAATCATGGCGGCTACCATCGGCAGAAATAAGCCTAAAATGAGTAGCAAAACGGCGTCATCTTTCATGGGCGAATTGGTTCTTTTGTACACATTAGGTAACGCATCTTTGCCTGCAATATAGAAAAAATAAACATTTACGGGATAGCAACAACCTGCAAAAACGGCAATTGGCAATGAAATTATTTCTTTACCCGAAACAGCATTGAGCACTTCGGCCGCTTTTATGTTCCAATAAATACTGTATAATCCGCAAGTTACAATGCCTAAAAGCAAAACTATGATTGGGTCAACTCTAAAATATGGAATTGGATTATTCGCTTTTTCTTGCGCGTTCCAATCTTCTGTTTTGATAATTTCCATTTTTGATTTTGTTTTTTAATTGAATTCAAATATATTGAAAAATAATGTCGTTTGTTGTTTAATGTGCTAATCTTTATCAGCGGTAATATCATTTGAATTACTAAAAAATATTTCAAAGTACGCTATTGTTTGGAATACAATTCTTTTATTTTTCGAACAATAACTTCGGATAATTTTATGTGACTTTCTACCGTCCAACCTGCGATGTGCGGCGATAATAACACGTTTTTTGCTTGCATTAAATATTCCATTGGTTTTGGAATTTGATTTTTGAGAAACAAACTTTCAAACGATAAATTTTCATACTCCAAAACGTCTAATGCGGCACCTAAAATTTGTCCCGATTGCAAACTTGCAACCAAATCGTCAGTAACAACACTATTTCCTCGGGCGGTGTTTATAAACCAAAAAGGTTTGGAACATGCGCTTATAAAACCAAAATTTATCAATTTATTTGTTGATGCGTTCCATGGCGTGTGTAGAGAAATCACATCGGATTTTTGCTGTAATTCTGACAATGAAACTTGCTTTGCGTTGGCGTTGCCGGCGTTTGGTTTGATATCATAACAAATTACTTCGCAGTCAAAACCTTGCAGTTTTTTTGCAAAAGATTTTCCCATATTTCCATAGCCAATTATGCCAATGGTTTTGCCTTCAAGCTCAATTCCGCGATTGGCTTCGCGATTCCATTTTCCGTTTTGGATGTCAGTGTGTGCGGCATTAAATTTGTTGAAAAGCGACAATAACATTCCGATTGTATGTTCACCAACCGCATTGGCGTTGCCCTCGGGCGACGCAATTAAAGTGATGTTTTTTTGTATGGCATATTCACAATCAATGCTTTCGAGACCTGCGCCAACGCGCGCTATAAATTGTAAATTTGTTGCTTTGTCAATAAATTGTTTGTCAATTTTAAATCTGCTTCGGATAACAATACCTTGATAATCCGCAATTATATTTTCAATTTCAGCTTTTGACGATGTAAAATCTGTGTCGTTTTGAAAACCTGCCTCGTTTAAAGCTTTCAACATCAAGGGATGATTTGAATCGATATGCAAGATATTTATATTGGAACATTTGGCTGTTTTCATTTTATTAAATAATCTAAAAATTAATTTATTCATAAGAAAAAAGACAATACAACAAATGGATTGTTAATATCGTTTTGTCTTTATGACTTTTGACTTGCGACTTTTGACTTTACTTTAAATCTCTGATGTTGAGTTGCAAAGAAACTTCGTCGTTCCATTCATTTTCGGAAAGTGTATAAATCATTTCAAAAGGTTTGCGATTGGTTGTTAGGTTTATTTTATCGCCCAAATTGAATCCAATTGCAGGAATTCCTTCACCATTATTTTGTTTGACAAAGAGTTTCAAATGTTCATTTTCTTTACCAATGGTTTTCCCGTGACCTGTATCAACAATGTTTGTGGAATGAAAAACTGGCGTCATGTTTTGAGGTCCAAAAGGTTCAAATTGCTTCAAAATTCTGATTAGTTTTGGTGAAATATCATTAAAATCAATTTCAATATCAATAGAAATCCCTTCTACCAATAATTCAGGATTGATCGTAGACTTCACTTCATTTTCAAAGGCATTTTTGAAATTTTCATAGTTTTCGGGCAACAGCGTCATTCCCGCAGCATACATGTGACCGCCAAATTGTTCAAGATGTTGGGCGCAATTTTCGAGCGCATTATAAACATCAAAACCTTTCACCGATCGCGCCGAAGCGGCATATTTTTCGCCACTTTTTGTAAAAACCAAAGTTGGACGATAATAGGTTTCTATCAATCGGGAAGCCACAATTCCGATTACGCCTTTGTGCCAACTGGCGTCGAAAACCACGGATGTAAACCGTTCTTGTTCCTTATTTTGTATGATTTGGTCAAGCGCTTCGATGGTAATATTTTGGTCTAAGGCGCGACGGTCAGTATTGTATTTTTCTATTTCGGCGGCAAAAATTTCGGCTTGTTCCATATTGAATTCCGATAATAATGCCACTGCCTCATTGCCATGTTTGATGCGTCCTGCAGCGTTGATTCTGGGTGCGACAATAAAAACTACGTCGGTGATGGTGAGTGTTTTCTTTTTGATGTTTTGAATTAAAGCTTGAATTCCTGGACGCGGTTTTGTGTTTATAACTTCCAATCCAAACATGGCTAAAATTCTGTTTTCGCCGGTCATCGGAACAATGTCAGCGGCGATTGCCGTGGCAACCAAATCGAGATAAGGTAATAAATCTTCGGTGGTTTGTCCTTGGTTGATTCCTAAGGCTTGAATGAGTTTAAACCCAATGCTACAACCACAAAGTTCATCATATGGATAGGAACAATCCGCACGTTTTGGATCTAACACCGCAATGGCGTCAGGCAGAAAATCGCCTGGTCGGTGGTGGTCGCAGATAATAAAATCAATATTTTTTGCTTTCGCATACGCCACATGATCGATGGATTTGATACCACAATCCAAAGCAATGATTAGCGTAAAACCATTGTCTTCTGCGAAGTCTATTCCGAGATAGGAAATGCCATAACCTTCATTATATCTGTCTGGAATGTAAGTTGCAACTTGTGAATAATAGGTTTTAAGATAAGATGACACGAGCGAAACTGCGGTGGTTCCGTCAACATCGTAGTCACCGAAAATCAAAATATTTTCGTTATTTTGGATGGCAGATTCGATTCTAAAAACAGCTTTGTCCATATCTTTCATCAAATATGGATTATGCAAATCTGAGAGCGATGGTCTAAAAAAACGTTTGGCATCGTCAAAAGTTTCTATACCACGCTGAATTAGAAGCGAAGCTACAAGGTTTTCGACTTGCAGTTCTTTTGCTAAAAGTGATATTTTTTCTTGAGATCGTTTGGGTTTTGTCGTCCAACGCATTTTTTGATTTTTTTTGGATTTTATAAATGTATAGAAAATTTTAAAATTATGCAATTTGATTAATAATAAAAATTATATTGTGCAGGCTTTTGCCACGAAGTCACAAAGGGCATGAAGGGGAAATGTTTGATTGCGCTATTTTTTTCGCGTTAGGGATTGCAGTGGAAAACCTTTTTGCCGTTCAAGAGATTGCTTCGTGCCTCGCAATGACTTTGACGGCGAAAAGTTTGGGAACGAAACACCCGACCCATCATTGCGAGGCACGAAGCAACCACGGGGAACGCCCAAATTCTATAAAGAAATATCGCTGGCGCAAAACTTTTTAACTTTCAACAGATTGCTTCGTCCCTCGCAATGACTTAGTACATAAACCCAAACAACCACACGGGAATTACGTTTCCAAAGCCAATTTCGATGTTGTCTTTGGCGATAAAAGCGTTGTTTATGCCTTGAATTTGAACTTGCGTCTTGTTTTTTCCGCCGACTTCAAACGTGTATTTTCCATCGATTAGAAAATCGGCTTGCTCTGCCAAATGCACGTTAGCCAAATGTTTGAACTGATTTATGAAAAAAGTTTCTCGCAAATTGCCAATGTTAACGCTGTCTTTTGCTAAGGCGTACATGAGGTTTGTGTTGTTTAGGTACAGCTTTTCGGGTTTTGTCAACGCGCCAATTCCTTTGGTTTGTTTGTATAATTCATTTACTAAACCAGCGCGTTCCAACTGTTTTATGGCCTCGATGAGCATGGCGCGTGACATGCCGATGCGTTCGCTAAGCTTGGTGATATTGGGCGTAAACGGTGCGCTTGAGGCAATGGCAAAAAGCAATTTTTTGAGTTTCAAAATCAAATCGTAGCTGATGTGATCCACGGCATTGATATCTATTTCGATGATCAAATTGATGGTGTTCAACAGTTTTTGATTGTAGAATTTCGGACTTTTTTTGTAGTACGGGTAGCATCCAAACTGCAAGTATTTGGCAAACAACGGAATGGGTTTTATTTTTTCAAGAATTGAAAGCGCAATTTCGTTATGATTTTCTATCAAATCTTTGTAATTATGCGCTGGAAAAACAATTTTTGTCTCAAACTGAATGAATTCACGAAAGGACAATTCTTTTAAATCATAGGTGATGGCGCGACGGCTGAGGTCAGATTCGGATTTGTAAATTTCCAACATCGACGACGACGTAAAAATTACATTCAAATCTGGTAAACCATCATAAATTAATTTTATTTCGCGCGACCAATTAGGGTATTTATGCACCTCGTCTAACAGTAAGTGTGTGCCGCCAATTTTTGCAAACGATTCTGCCAATGAAACCAAAGTGTTTTCTAAAAAAAACAAATGATCTAAACTGACATATAAACTGGTTTTTAAATTTAGATTTTTTTTGGCGTGTTGTAATAAAAGTGTTGTTTTCCCTGAGCCTCGAGCGCCTTTTATAGCGATGAGTTGGTTTTCGTATTCAATTTCATCAATTAAATATCTTTGAAAATCGAGTGTTGTTTTATTGATTTTATCTTGAAACTCTTCTAATAATTTTTCCATGATTGCTTATTATTTGAATTGCAAAGATAGTAAAATTGTTATGTAGAAATAACATTTTTTACAATTATTGTTATGTGTAGATAACAATTTTCACTATTATTGTTATTTTTATATAACAACTTTTATAATTTTTGTTAGTTATAGATAACAATTTAATTACTTTATTTGATTGGTTTTCCGCCGACAACAACAACAATTTCTCCTTTTATGGGTTTGTTTTCAAAATGAGTTAACACTTCTTGAACAGTTCCGCGGTAGTTTTCTTCGTGAAGTTTAGACAGTTCGCGAGACACACAAATTTGGCGTTCGACACCAAAATAGGTAATAAATTCAGACAAGGTTTTTAAAAGTTTATGAGGCGAAACGTACATAATCATGGTTCGCGTTTCTTCGGCAAGTGCCAAATAGCGCGTTTGACGGCCTTTTTTTTCGGGCAAGAAACCTTCAAAAATAAATTTATCATTGGGCAATCCGCTATTTACGAGTGCTGGTACAAATGCCGTGGCACCGGGCAAACATTCTACTTCTATATTATTTTCAATGCATGCTCTGGTGATTAAAAAACCTGGATCGGAAATGGCTGGCGTACCTGCATCGGAAATGAGCGCAATGGTTTCGCCGGCTTTTAATCTGGATATGATGTTGTCAATGGTTTTATGCTCGTTGTGCATGTGGTGGCTGTGCATGTGCGTGCCAATCTCAAAATGTTTGAGTAGTTTTCCGCTGGTGCGCGTGTCTTCGGCGAGGATTAAATCGGCCTCTTTTAGGATGCGGATTGCCCGAAAAGTCATGTCTTCGAGATTGCCAATTGGCGTTGGAACGATAAAAAGTTTTCCCATTTCTATGCTATAATTTTTGTATAAATGCACAAAAAATCAAATTTTGTTAAGTATAGTTTTATGTTTAAAATATTTTTCTAATAATAAAATTGAGTTTTTTATGAAAATCTACTTAAAATAATTTCCATAAATCTTGTTTCATAATTTTCTTTATTTTCCCAATTGTTGTAGTCTGGTTTTATGAGTTCTTCAATAAAATTCTTTATTTCGTCGGCGTCGCGTAAAGTACCCGTCTGCGAAACTACCCTGTTGAAATCTTCTTCCGATCCGTCAAAAAGATTTTTCACAAAACCAATTTTATCGTTCAAACCAAACGTTGCATTCTTGCCAAGAGCATCATTTAAAGTAGTTTGTTTTGTGTTTTGCGCATTCTTTTTAAAATGAAGTTCTTCTGAAGGTTTTGCGAGCAATTCATCAAATGAAATTTGTTGTTTTTGCGGACTTTCTGCTTTCTCGAAGGTTATTTCTGCTTTTTTATCAAATAAAATTGCATCTTTTTCAGCAGTGTCTTTTTTTACAAATTCAGCCGAATAGTCCATGCTTGGTTCAAACAGTAGGATTGGTTTTTCTGTTTCTATTTCAACTGGTACAACAATTTTTTCATCGACAATTTCTTCAATTTCCTCAGTAACAATATCACTTTCAACATCAAGATTTTGCTTTTCTATCGATAAATCTTCTTCAGCTGCAGTATCGATAATTAGTAATTCTTCTTCTAAATTTGATTCATGCTGCGCTTCAACTTCAATCTTTTGATCTGATGCAACAACAATCTTCTGATCAGTTTTATCTTCAGAATTTTTAATCATTTTTTCAATGTCGCTTTCAGCAATTACAGGTTGAATGGCGTGAATATTATCTTCAACAAACTTTAAAACAGACAAGGTTTCATATAATTTTCTGCTTTCGACATATAGTTGGTCAAGTTCTGACTTACTTTTCAGTTTCAAGATGCGGTGCGCGATGCTTATCAGTTCGGCTTCGAGTCTTTTTTTCATAACTTTTTTGTTTTT
>JAYWGW010000043.1:0-5683 GCA_043778045.1 Bacteroidota bacterium
TGCTTTAGGTGCTGCTGGCGTTAATATCATGGAGTTCTGCAAGCAATTTAATGCAAGAACACAAGATAAAGCTGGCAAGGTTTGCCCTGTGCAAATCACCGTTTACAAAGACAAATCTTTTGATTTTGTCGTGAAAACACCACCTGCGGCAGTACAACTTTTAGATGCTGCAAAGCTAAAATCTGGTTCGGGTGAGCCCAACAGAAAAAAAGTAGCAAGCGTTACTTGGGATGTGATTAGAACAATTGCTGATGACAAAATGGTAGATTTAAATGCATTTACTGTGGAAAAAGCAATGTCTATGATCGCAGGTACAGCAAGGTCTATGGGTATAACTGTAACGGGACAAGCTCCTTTTTAATTAAGAGAAAGACATGGCAAAATTGACAAAAAAGCAAAAAGAGGCTTCATCTAAAATTGAAAAGAACAAGCTATATGCTCTTAAAGATGCTGCGGCATTAATAAAAGTTGTGGCATCTGCAAAATTTGATGAATCTGTTGATATTGCGGTTCGTTTGGGTGTAGATCCGCGGAAAGCAAATCAAATGGTAAGAGGTGTGGTTGCATTACCACACGGAACAGGTAAAAACATGCGAGTGTTGGCATTAGTTACTCCAGACAAAGAAGCAGAAGCTAAAGCAGCTGGTGCAGATTTCGTGGGATTGGATGACTACCTTCAAAAAATCAAAGACGGTTGGACAGATGTTGACGTTATCGTTACCATGCCAGCTGTTATGGGTAAGTTAGGACCATTAGGTCGTATTCTTGGACCACGTGGTTTAATGCCAAATCCAAAAACTGGAACAGTAACCATGGAAATTGGAAAAGCTGTTGCTGAAATTAAAGCTGGTAAAATCGACTTTAAAGTTGATAAAACAGGTATCGTGCACGCAGGAATCGGAAAAGTATCATTTGATACTGATAAGATTATCGAAAATGCTCAAGAAATTATTCAAACATTAATTAAACTTAAGCCAACTGCTGCTAAAGGAACATACATCAAAAGTATCTACCTGACAAGCACCATGAGTCCAGCAATTGCGTTGGATCCTAAAGCAGTATAAGGCAGTTAAATATTTTTAAGATGACAAGAGAAGAAAAATCAATCGCAATTGAAAATTTAACTGCAACTTTAGCAAACGCTAATGTACTGTATGTGGCAGATATATCTGGACTGAATGCTGAAACTACTTCAAACCTTCGTCGTGCTTGTTACAAAGCAGGAATGAAATTGGAGGTAGTAAAGAACACTTTGCTTGCAAAAGCAATGGAAACATCTGATAGAAACTATGGTGATTTACCATCAGTACTTGTTGGAAATTCAGCAATCTTTATTTCAGATGTTGCAAATGCACCTGGAAAAATCATTAAAGATTTTCGTAAGAAATCTGATAAACCAGCATTTAAGGGAGCTTACATCAATGACGAAATCTATATTGGAGATAACCTATTAGATTCATTGGCATCACTTAAATCTAAAAATGAGGTTATTGGAGAAATCATTGGATTGCTTCAATCTCCTGCACAGAGAGTTATCTCTGCTCTTTTGAATCAGTTCAAAGAGGAAACTGCCGCTTAATTATCGGCTTTAAATACGCACACACTAATAAATTATATTTTAACAAATCATTTTAAACGATAAGCAAAATGGCAGATTTGAAACAATTCGCAGAACAACTAGTGAATCTTACAGTTAAGGAAGTAAACGACTTAGCTACAATATTAAAAGACGATTACGGTATCGAACCAGCTGCTGCAGCTGCAGTAGTATCAGGCGGTGGCGAAGCTGCTGTTGAAGAAGTTCAAACAGAATTTACAGTTATCTTGAAAGCAGCAGGTGCATCTAAATTGGCAGTTGTGAAATTGGTAAAAGAATTGACAGGTTTAGGTTTGAAAGAAGCTAAAGAAGTTGTTGATGCTGCACCAAGCGCAGTTAAAGAAGGTGTTACTAAAGAAGAAGCTGAAGGCTTGAAAAAAGCTTTAGAAGAGGCTGGAGCTGAGGTTGAGCTTAAATAAGTTCACGCAGTTTTGAGAATTAGGTTTAGGTTTTGGAGCATTCCAAGACCTAAACCATTTTTCGTATAATTAAACTATAAAAAGTTTTATTATAAAATAGTTATAAATACGGAAGTATTTTTAACTCAATACGATGAAAAAAAATTAAATAATTGGCTTGCTATTTATCTAATTTTTAAAGAGGTATTGATTAAAAAAGAAAGTATCGATTGTTTTATAAAAGTAGTTGTATTATTTATTTATTTATTTATTGTGGTATTTTATAAATTAATAAAACGCTAAATATTTAAATGAATGTATTGTAAGTTTTTGACATACTTTCAAACTTTACAGCTTTTTAACTTTTGACTAACCTATTCAGTGTTTTGCACTAAAATTTACTTTTTTTTTAATCAAAATTTTGTCCATTGATGATAACAAATCAGACCGAAAGATTGAATTTTGCCTCTACAAAAAACATTCCTGCGTATCCAGATTTCTTGGATATTCAAGTGAAATCGTTTAAAGATTTTTTTCAATTAGAAACAAAATCGGATGAAAGAGGCGACGAAGGTTTATACAATACCTTCATGGAAAACTTTCCTATCACAGATACCAGAAATCAATTTGTTCTGGAATTCTTAGATTATTTTGTTGATCCACCACGTTATACGATTCAAGAATGTATTGAAAGAGGGCTGACATACAGCGTTCCTTTGAAAGCACGTTTGAAATTGTATTGCACAGATCCAGAGCACGAAGATTTTGAGACCATTGTTCAAGATGTGTATCTTGGCACAATTCCATACATGACGCCAAGCGGAACTTTTGTAATCAATGGTGCCGAGCGTGTTGTTGTTTCGCAACTGCACCGTTCGCCAGGGGTTTTCTTCGGACAATCTTTTCATGCCAATGGAACCAAATTATATTCTGCACGTGTAATTCCTTTCAAAGGTTCATGGATAGAATTTGCTACCGATATCAACAGTGTAATGTACGCTTACATCGATAGAAAGAAAAAACTTCCTGTAACAACGCTTTTCAGAGCTATTGGTTTTGAAAGAGATAAAGATATTCTTGAAATTTTTGACCTTGCCGAAGAAATTAAAGTTTCCAAAACAAGTTTAAAAAAATATATCGGTCGTCGTCTTGCTGCTCGTGTTTTAAACACTTGGCATGAAGATTTCGTTGATGAAGATACAGGCGAAGTTGTTTCTATCGAACGTAACGAAATTATATTAGACAGAGACACTTTCATCGACAAAGATAATGTTGAAGAAATTATTGACGCCAACGTAAAATCTATTTTGTTGCATAAGGAAGATGCCAATCAAGCTGATTATGCCATCATCCACAACACGCTTCAAAAAGATCCAACAAATTCTGAAAAAGAAGCTGTTGAACACATATACCGTCAATTGCGTAATGCAGAACCGCCTGATGAGGAAACTGCGCGTGGTATTATTGACAAGTTGTTTTTCTCAGACCAACGCTACAATTTAGGTGAAGTAGGTCGATATAGAATGAACAAAAAACTCAATTTGGATATCCCAATGGAAAAGCAAGTCTTGACCAAAGAAGATATCATCACAATTGTAAAATACCTGATTGAATTGATCAACTCTAAAGCAGAGATTGATGATATTGATCACCTTTCAAACCGTCGTGTTCGTACGGTTGGAGAGCAACTTTCTCAGCAATTTGGTGTGGGACTTGCCCGTATGGCACGTACCATCAGAGAGCGAATGAATGTTCGTGACAACGAAGTTTTTACACCTATCGATTTGATAAATGCAAAAACATTGTCGTCTGTAATCAACTCGTTTTTTGGAACAAATCAGTTGTCTCAGTTCATGGATCAAACCAATCCATTGGCCGAAATCACGCACAAGCGTCGTCTTTCTGCCCTTGGACCAGGCGGACTTTCTCGTGAAAGAGCAGGTTTTGAGGTTCGAGATGTACACTACACGCATTACGGTCGTTTGTGTCCGATCGAAACACCAGAAGGCCCGAACATTGGACTGATTTCGTCACTTGGCGTGTATGCCAAAGTAAACGGAATGGGTTTTATTGAAACGCCATATCGTTCTGTATATAAAGGAGTAATCGACATCAACAAAGCACCTATTTATTTAAGTGCCGAAGAAGAAGAAGGAAAACTAATTTCGCAAGCAAACATTGCCATCGACGAAAACGGAAAAATTCTTGCCGATAAAGTTATTGCTCGTGAAGAGGGCGATTTCCCAGTTGTAGATCCTTCTCGTATTGATTTTGCTGATGTTGCCCCGAATCAAATTGCCTCAATTTCTGCATCTTTAATTCCTTTCTTGGAACATGATGATGCGAACAGAGCTTTGATGGGATCTAACATGATGCGTCAGGCCGTGCCATTGTTACGTCCAGAAGCGCCGATTGTTGGAACAGGTTTGGAGCGTCAAGTAGCTTCGGATTCTCGTGTGTTGATAAACGCCGAAGGTCACGGAATTATTGAGTACGTCGATGCAAACATCATCACCATAAAATATGATCGTTCAGATGCCGAAAGAGCCGTAAGCTTTGAAGCAGACGAAAAAACATACAACCTAATTAAATTTAGAAAAACCAACCAGTCCACCAGCATCAATTTGAAACCAATCGTAAGAAAAGGTGATAGAGTCGTGCCAGGACAGGTACTTTCAGAAGGATATGCCACACAAAATGGCGAATTGGCTTTGGGTCGTAACCTAAAAGTGGCGTTTATGCCATGGAAAGGATACAATTTTGAGGATGCGATTGTGATTTCCGAAAAAGTGGTTCGCGATGATATTTTTACCTCAATCCATATCGACGATTATTCTTTGGATGTTCGAGATACAAAATTGGGTAACGAAGAATTGACAAACGATATTCCTAACGTTTCCGAAGAAGCTACTAAAGATTTGGATGAAAACGGAATGATTAGAATTGGTGCCGAAGTAAAACCAGGCGACATTCTTATCGGGAAAATCACACCAAAAGGCGAATCTGATCCAACACCAGAAGAGAAATTATTGCGTGCCATTTTTGGAGACAAAGCCGGCGACGTAAAAGATGCTTCTTTAAAAGCTTCGCCATCATTGCATGGTGTTGTTCTTGATAAAAAATTGTTTGCTCGCGCCGTAAAAGACAAGCGTAAACGCACACAAGACAAAGATGCTTTAGGTCAATTGGAAATGGAGTTTGAAGTGAAATTCGCAGAATTGCGTGAAAAACTCATCGAAAAACTTTTCAACATCGTAAACGGAAAAACATCGCAAGGTGTAATGAACGATTTAGGTGAAGAAGTGTTGCCAAAAGGTAAAAAATATACGCAAAAAATGTTGCATGCTGTCGAAGATTTCGCACACCTTACTAAAGGTCAGTGGGTTGCCGACGACGACACCAACAAAATGGTCAATGATTTAATTCATAACTATAAAATCAAACTCAACGACCTTCAAGGATCTTTGAGAAGAGAGAAATTTACCATCACCGTAGGAGACGAATTGCCAGCTGGTATTTTGAAACTTGCGAAAGTGTATATTGCCAAAAAACGAAAACTAAAAGTTGGAGATAAAATGGCAGGACGTCATGGAAACAAAGGAATCGTAGCCAGAATTGTACGTCACGAAGACATGCCATTCTTGGAAGACGGAACCCCAGTTGACATCGTTTTGAACCCACTTGGCGT
>JAYWGW010000044.1:0-28113 GCA_043778045.1 Bacteroidota bacterium
AACATAGCAAAAAACAAGTTAAAACAAAAAAAACACCGCTAAAACACCATTATATATAGTAAACTCTGTAATTTAAAATGTTTTATCGGACAACAATGAATTTTTATAATGAAATTGTGATAAAATATTGAAAATTAATTAAAATATTTGTTCAAATTAGTATAATTTACAATTCATAATTTGCAATAATTTAATCTTTATAAAAACTAAATCCAAAAATAATTTTACGTTTTACTAATAATCCATTGGTATCGAAACGCCCATTTCCACTTTATTTTATAGTTTGTGAAATTTAATTTTGTTGCATATGAAATCAAATCTTGGTTAGTGAAACCTCTTAAAATTGAAACCAATCCATCTTCTTTCGACATTTTGTTTAAGCGACAAACCTTTGCTAAAATTTGAAATAATCTATATGCAACTTTACTCCGTTGCAAATCATTTATTACGATTCCAATTTTTGACATTTTATTAATTTTTTCTAATAATGATAAAATCTCGTCCTCAGAAAAATGGTGCAACGTTAAGGTTAATAAAGCGATATCATAAGTCAAATTATCAAAAGACTTGTCAAAAATATTGACGCAACTGTACGCAATGTTAGGGTATAAATCTGAAAGTTTTTTTGCATAATTGATAGTATATTGATTTGCATCAATACCTTTCAGCTGAAAATTAAAATTATTTTCAATACCAAAATCGGCAATTTTCCTGAGCATGTCGCCATTTCCGCAACCTATGTCGATAATTTTATAAACAACTGCTTTATCTTTTTCATCCAGCAAAATTTTTATACCGTCTATTGTGATGGAATTACCTCCTAAAAGCTGGTTAATACTTGCAATTTTGTCTAAAGCATCACTCAAAATTTCGCCTTCCATAGCGAAATCATCCATAATCTCTGGCGCTTCAGTTCGATATTGTGTTGATATTGACATTAAAATATATTTTTTTGTAAAAATGAAATTGTCAGAATATAAGTTTAGAAAGGTTTTCCATGCGTGCGTTTAATTATTATCGGCAATAAAAACGGCATTTTCACAAAAATTTGTAAAATGATATTTGTCAGTCGCGGCTGTTGTAATAATTTTCCTAATAATCTACCCATTTGCAGTCGTTTTCTAAAATTTTTATTCCAAAGTCTTGTGTATTCAAATTCCAATCGAGCCCTATCAAAAACTTTATTAATTTTAAAATTTGATATTATTTCACTTGCTATTTTAGCACTGTGAATGGCCATTGCCATGCCATTACCGCAAAGCGGATGAATTAAACCTGCCGTATCGCCAATCATAATTATATGATTTTCAATTGGGCTTTTTTCAGAAAATGAAATTTGACTAATTGCTAAAGGTTTATCAAAAACCATTTTTGCATTGCCAAGAATTTCTTTAAGAATTGGGTTTTTGAACAAGATACTATTTTCAAAATCTATAGTGTTTTTAAATTTTTTAAATGAATCGTAATTAACTAAATAGCAAATATTTATAAAATCATTTTCCACTTTTGAAACCCCGCAATATCCGCCTTCAAAGTTATGAAGACCAACAAAGTTATTTTTAAAAACACCTCGGTAATGTGATTTTATTCCAAGCCAATCAGATTTTTTTTCAATAAAGTCACGATTCAGAAATAAATCAATGTTTGATCTTTTTCCGAATGCTCCAAGTACAATTTGTGATTGCATAACCAAATTATCGGCCGTTGTTAAAGTAAAAGTTTCATCTTGAAAACTTATATTTTCAACAGAATCAAAAATGAATTTGCAACCATTTTTTAAAGCTTTTTGATATAAATATTCATCTAAAACATAGCGGCTGACGCCAAATCCACCAAGTGGCAATTTAGTTTTTATTACGTTTCCTTTACAATCAGAAAATTCTAAAGTATCAATTTTTGCTGGATTTATAGATTCTATATCAATTCCGAGGAAACTAAAATACTGTAGGACTTCATTTGAAATATATTCTCCACACACCTTATGCTTAGGATATGCGTTCTTTTCTACAACAGTTACACTAAAACCATTTTTTGATAAATGTATGCTGGCTGTTAAACCCGCTAAACCGCCACCAATAATAATTATATCGTTTTCTTGCATATTTTTCAAAAATAGCAAAAAAATATAGAATTTAGTTGTATAACTTTGTTAAAATGTTATAAAATAATAGTCAAATTGATAAAAAAGTTTTTATAATAATTTAAATTTTATCATTTTTAATTTCTTCAACAATTTCAGGGTTTAGTAAGGTGCTGATGTCACCAAAATTTGTAAAATCTCCTTCTGCAATCTTTCTAAGGATACGTCGCATAATTTTTCCAGATCGGGTCTTAGGCAAACCGCTCACAAATTGGATTTTATCAAGTTTAGCAATTGGCCCAATATGATCCGAAACATGCTGGTTTATTTCTTTAGCAAGATTGATTTTGTCGCGAATTTCACCTGATTCTTTAAGAATTACAAAACCATATAGCGCATTTCCTTTTATGTCGTGTGGAAATCCAACAATAGCGCTTTCTGCAACAGCTGGATGCTCATTAATAGCATCTTCTATGGGTGCAGTACCAAGATTGTGTCCAGAAACAATAACAATATCATCCACGCGACCAGTTATTCGATAATAACCCACTTCGTCTCGCAAAGCTCCGTCACCAGTAAAATACTTACCTGGAAAAGTAGAAAAATATGTGTCTTTATATCGTTGATGATCACCCCAAATGGTTCGTGCGATTGATGGCCATGGAAATTTGATACACAAACTTCCATCAACTTGATTGCCTTCAATTTCGTTTCGCTTATCGTCCATCAAAACGGGTTGAATTCCGGGCAATGGTAACGTCGCATAGGTTGGTTTTGTTGGTGTAACAAAGGCAATAGGAGAAATAAGAATTCCGCCTGTTTCCGTTTGCCACCAAGTGTCAACAATGGGACAACGCTTGTCTCCCACATGATTGTTATACCAATGCCACGCTTCTTCGTTGATTGGTTCACCAACCGATCCTATTACTCGCAATGATTTTAGTGGAAAACGTTGCACATATTCTATATTTTCTTTAGCCAATGCTCTAATTGCGGTCGGAGCAGTATATAAATGTGTAATTTGATGCTTTTCTATAACTTCCCAAAAGCGCGAAAAATCTGGATACGACGGTATTCCTTCAAACATTACGGTTGTTGCTCCATTTAAAAGTGGCCCATAAAGAATGTAAGAGTGTCCGGTAATCCACCCGATATCGGCGGTGCACCAAAATATATCGTTTTCTTGATAATTGAATACATTTTTGAAAGTATATGCCGTGTATACCATATAACCAGCCGTAGTGTGCACCATTCCTTTTGGCTTTCCGGTGGAACCAGATGTGTACAATATAAATAGAGGGTCTTCGGAGTCCATTATTTCAGCCACATTATTGTCGGATGCTGCGTCAATTAAAGGTTGCAACCATTGGTCTCGATCTTTATGCATAATCACATCAGAGTGCGTGCGTTTGCAAACCAAAACTTTTTCGACAGTTGGGCAATTTTTAAGCGCTTCGTCAATAATAGATTTTAATTCTATTGTTTTTTCTCCACGAAAACCTCCATCAGAGGTAATTACCATTCTACAGCCAGAATCGTTGATGCGCGAGGCCACTGCGGTGGCAGAAAAACCGGCAAAAACAACTGAATGGATAGCACCAATTCTTGCACAAGCCAAAACAGCGACCGATAATTCGGGAATCATTGGTAAATAAATGCAAACCCTGTCTCCTTTTTTGATTCCCTGATCTCGCAATACATTTGCCATTTTGCAAACGCGTTGATGTAATTGATTGTAAGAAATATGTTGCGCTGCTTCCGCAGGATTATTTGGTTCGAAAATAATCGCTGTTTTATCGCCGCGACGAGCCAAATGTCTATCTATACAGTTCTTTACAATATTAACTTTTGCTTCTGTAAACCATTTTACTTCGGCTTCGGCCATATTAAATTCAACAACTTTATCCCATGTTTGGTACCATGTAAAATTTTCTTCGGCTATTTTACCCCAAAATTTTCTTGGTTCTCGAATTGATTTATTATAATGTTTAAAATATTGCTCGAGGTTGTCAATTTTATAATAACTCATATTAATGGTGTTTTGGTTTAATAATTTTAGTAAAAGTATGAAAAAAATTTGCTTAAATATTTTAATTATTGCTAAAATGGTATAGCTTTTATTTTGATAATAAAAGTTGCACTTCTTCGACAACTTTTTTTACTGCAAAAGGTTTTATTAAATATAAATCGGCTCCAATTTCCAAGCCTTTTTCGATGTCCGACGGTCTGTTTTTTGCAGATAGAAAAATCACTTTACAATGTTGCAGTTTTGAATTTAATTTGATTTTTTTGAGCGTTTCAAAACCGTCAACATTTGGCATCATTACATCAAGAATTATAATATCGGGACTGCTTTTCTCCAATATATCTAATGCCTCCAAACCATCACGAGCAATAAAGACTTCGAAATTATTTTTTTTGAAAGTATATTCAAGCGTCATCACAATATTCGGCTCGTCGTCAACAATTAGTATTTTTTTCATCTTATGAATTTTGAGGTATTTGAAATACAAAAGAAGCTCCGCCAAAAAAATTATTTTTTACCCAGATATTACCGCTATGCGTTTCAATAATTTGTTTACTAATAGCAAGCCCAAGTCCACTTCCTATTGGTTTTTTGAAATTTTGATTTTCGGATTGATAAAATTTATTAAAGATATTTTCAAAATCATTTGGACTAATTCCGGAGCCATTATCGTCTACAGAAACCACTAAGAATTGATCTGATAATTGAAAATTTATGTCAATTTTTCCTTCTTGTGTTGGACAAAATTTTATTGCATTTCCTAATAAATTTGTTAGAACTTGAAAAATTCGATCTGCATCATAGTTTGTAATAATATTTTGATTGCCCGTGATTTTGATTATAATTCCTTTGTTCAAAATTAATTGTTTGAGTGGAACAACTGCATTATGAATGGTCTCATAAATAGCGTTTTCTGAAATATGCAGTAATTGTTTACCCGTTTCAAATTTTTCTAAATCAAGAATTTTATCAATCAACCTGTTTAGTCTATCGGATTCGGACATGATGTTTTGTAAAAATTGTTTTCTCAAGTCTTCGGGCAGGTCTTCATCATCATGCAAAATTTCACTCGACGCTCTGATTGCAGTAATTGGCGTTCGCAATTCGTGAGTGACAGTATCAAGAAATTCATTTTTCTGATGGTCTTTTATCATCAAATTATTATTAGCAATTTGCAATTTATCGGATGTATTCTTGAGTTCGTTTGATGTTTCTATAAGTTTTTTGTTGACAATAAGATTTTCTTTGGATTCTTCTAAAATTTTTAACACTTCGGGAAGCGAAATAATTTCTTCTTTCACGACACTTGAAATTAATATTCGGGAAGACGCAGTACCGATATGTCCTGTTAGAAGATTTTCTGCGAATTTTATTAATCGTGCATCGGCAAATTCAATGTTTGTGTCAATACTATATTTTGCGTTAAACAATTTCATGGCGCGCGTGGTTCTTTCTGCACCCAAAAATCTAATTAAAACTTTTTGAATATCTGAGGTATATGCAGTTCCTTTCCAAATAAATGCGTTTTCATGCATGGTGATATATTTGTTGATATCCACAAACATTTCCGCATAATTTCGCTCTCGATAGTTGCTTTCAACCATAATTGAAATAGTGAAATAAGCCATAGTATTAAAAAACATACTCCAAAATAAAGCATGCGGAACAGGTTGCAAATAGTTTAAACCAAAAAGCTGAAAAGGTTTTAACAATTCAATATTCAAAAAGCCATTGTTTATGAAATCACTATTAGTTGATTGTAAACCAATAATATATGGAATTATCAAACTATAGACGCAAATTCCAAAACCAATCAGAATTCCATAAATTGCACCTAAGCGCGATCCACGTCTCCAATATAATGCGCCGAAGAAGGAAGGAGCCAATTGCGCAATGATTACGAAGGCTACCAATCCAATAGACATCAAATTATAGTCGAGAACATAAAACCTATATATAAGGTAGGACGTAATAATCAGCATAAAAATGCCAATTTTTCGACTGTTCACAATTCTGGACGAACTGATTGCATTTGATGGACTTTTTAGTTTTCCAAGTAAATTATATGGAATCAAAATATTGTTCGTCACCATGGTTGAAAGCCCAATTGACGATACAACAACCATTGAAATTGCTGCCGAAAATCCACCTAAAAAAACCATGACTGTAACCAATTCATTATTGAAAAATTGAGGAATCAAGAGCGAATACGTATCGGCATTTACCTTTTGATTTTGAAACAAAATGTTGCCGCCCCACGCAATTGGATATACAAAAATATTAAACAATAAAAGATATAGCGGAAACAACCAAACCGCAGTATTGATATGGCTTTCTCTATTATTTTCAACCACGGAAACATGAAATTGTCTTGGAAGCAAAAAAATTGCAAACATAGAAAGTACGCATAACAAAAACCAGTTGATTGCTTGAGGCAAACCTCCGATCGTGTTTTTTTTCTGAAAATCTTTTAAAACAGAAGCTTGAGAATAAATATCATCAAAACCATCGAAAACAAAATAGGTGACATAAATTCCAATAATCAAAAAGAAAACGAGTTTCAAGACACTTTCCAACGCAACTGCCGTAACAATGCCTCGCCTTTTTTCGGATGCATCCACATATTTTGTACCGTAATAAGATGCAAATAGCGCTAATGCTACGGCAATATAAGTGGTATTATCATCAAGTATATAGATTTTTGTAGCGGTTTTTGTGACCAAATGAAAGGTTTCGGAAATGGATTTAATTTGAAGTGAGATATATGGCAAGATTCCCACAAGACACACCACCGAAACAATTGCGCCCAAAAAGCGAGAATTTCCATACCGCAAAGAAATAAAATCGGCAATGCTTGAAATTTTATTTACGCGCGAAATTCGTATAATTTTTTTAAGAATTAAAATCCATGAAGGTGCGATGATGATTGGTCCAAGGTAAATTGTGAGATATCCTAAACCGCTGTTTGCAGCTACGCCAATGCTACCATAATAAGTCCAGGCGGTACAATATACCGCAAGTGAGAGTGAATATACATAGCCATTATTGGTCCATTTTGAATTTTGCTTTTTTTCCGCCCATTCCGCAATTAAAAACAGAACACCAAGATATCCAATTAAAATAATAAGTAAAATGATACTATTCATGATACTTTTTTATGAAATAAATAGAAGTCAAAATTGAAATTGTCCACAATGAAAAAATATAAATGTAAATGGCTGGAAAACCAAGAAGATTGTCAGTATTATCAAATAGCAAAACAATTGGGAGGTTGAGTCCAATGATTAGTATGATGGTCAATAAAATAAATTTTTGTTGGTGACGAACTTTCATTTACATTCAATTAAATTCAAATATACAATTTTTTAGAATTAAAAAAAGCCCTGTGAAAAGGGCTTTTAAAAACAAAAAATCAACTTAAGATTTATTCTTTATATTCATCTTTAAGGGCGTACCATCCAAAAGTTGCCAAACCAAGAAAGATTAGTGGTAATAAAATGAAGAACACGATGATTCCAAAAATTAAATCATCTTGTTTACCAGATGTTAGTTTTCCACCGAAAATTGTAATGCAATAATATGCGGTTGCAAATGCGAGTGCAATCCAAACAATTCCTAATATTTTTTTTAATGCGTTCATATTGATATATTTAGTCGTGAGTTGTGTTGTTTTTATTGTTGATATAAACCATTCCGATTACGAAACAAACGCCCGCAATAATTATAGGATACCACAATCCTTCGAGATAAAACTCGGGATTTGCAGGCACAGGATCAGATCCTTTGGCAGTTGTTACAAGATATGTTGCAATGGCGGGCAGAAGTCCACCAAAAATTCCATTTCCGATATGGTACGGCAATGACATCGAAGTGTAACGAATTTTCACAGGAAACATTTCCACCAAGAAGGCCGCGATTGGCCCATATACCATCGTAACAAAAATTACTTGAACAAAAACCAATAGCACCAAATACCATTTGTCACTGCTGTTTATAGATTTTGTGATTTTGGTTTCGACTTTGTCTTTGCCTTTGTCGTCAACCATTGTTTTTCCATTTTCCATGTGGATGGTTTTGATTTCTTCAACCGTAGTGCCATCTTCAAAGGCTCGAGTTGTGGTGTAGATTGAATCAGATTTTGTGTCAGCGATTTCTTTTATTGAAGGAACAACTTTTGTTTGAGCCACAATTTCAGTTTTTAATTTTAAATTCGTTGTGGTATACATCGCGCGATAAATTGGGCGATATGCCAAAATTGCAATCAACATTCCTGACATCATGATGGATTTTCTGCCGATTTTATCAGATAACCAGCCGAAGAAAACGAAGAATGGCGTTCCGAGTAAAAGTGCAATTCCGAGCAACATATCCACTTGAGATGAGTCAATGTTTTGAACATTTTTCAAGAAATTCATAGCATAAAATTGTCCTGTATACCAAACTACACCTTGTCCCATTGTGGCTCCAAAAAGTGCTAAAAGAACGAATTTCAAATTTTCTTTTTTGGCGAAACTTTCTTTTAATGGATTCGTAGATGTTTTTCCCTCTGCTTTTGCTTTAGCAAAAATCGGTGATTCATCCATGTTTTTTCTTATCAGATAAGAAACAAAAACCATGATGATTGAAATCCAAAATGGAACTCTCCAACCCCAATCGTCAAAAGCTTCTTTTGAAAGTGAACTTTTTGTGATTAAGATCACCATTAGCGATACAAAAAGACCGACAGTAGCTGTAGTTTGAATCCATGAAGTCCAATATCCTTTTTCTCCTGCGGGAGCATGCTCGGCTACATACGTTGCCGCTCCACCATATTCTCCACCCAATGCAAGACCTTGCAAAAGTCGAAGAAGCAGAACTAAAATTGGAGCAGCAGCACCAATTGTTGCATACGAAGGAATACAACCAATGGCAAATGTTGCGCCGCCCATAAGCAGAAGCGTTACCATGAAAGTATATTTTCTACCAATTATATCGCCAAGGCGACCGAAGAAAAGTGCTCCAAACGGTCGAACCACGAAACCAGCTGCAAAGGTTGCCAATGTTGCCAAAAACGAGGCAACAGGATTGTCGGCAGGAAAAAATTTTGTTGATAGCACGACTGCTAAACTTCCGAAGATGTAGAAATCGTACCATTCAATCATTGTGCCTAAAGAGGAAGCGGAGATTACTTTCCAGATTCCTTTTGTTGATTTTTCACTCATAATGTAAAAGTTTGGTTGTTAATTTGTTAAAAAGTTTAAAAGTTTAAATGTTAAAATATTAAAAAGTTCAAATGCCAAAATATTTGATTGTTATGCTATTTACTAATCATAAAATATAAAAGTTGATTTTATAAAATCATGAAAACAAGTTATTGATCTTTATAAGTTTGCGCCGCGTGAGGGATCAGCCTTCGGCGGACAAGTGGCAGTGGAATCAACCGTCGGCGGACAAGCCCTTTTTGCCTTTGAGATTGCTTCAGCCACGGCGGACACGGCGTTCCTCGCAAGGACTCCTGGCAAAAAGTTTGAGAACGTACAGCTCGACCCGCTTTTTGCTTAGCCTTTTCGCTCTTGTAGGCTCGGGTCTGCGGTACACGCCCACACTCTTGTTGTTATATTAGAACGAATAGGCACAAGAAACCATAGCTCTGAAATTTCCAAAATCTTTAGCGTTGTTACCCGCGGCACCGTTTCCAAGTGTGCTGAGGTCTGACCAAACAACTTTAGTATATTCCAATTCGGGTGTTACTCTAAATTTATTTTGTTTGAAATCGACACGTCCCGCTGCGCGCCAAACATTATCGACAACGCGTCCACCAACGACTCCCCGCATATAATATCGTGCAGTTTCGCCAGCAACAAGTCCTTGTTTGTTTGTGCCATCGTTTTGTGTGTGACCAAAGAAAAACCCAGGAGCAATCGCTTTATTATTGCTGGCAATATCTACCCAAAATGAAGTGGTTTTTGACGCTTCGTATCTTTCGGCTTGACCAGCTTGATTGTAGCCAACAAAACCACCAAGCTGCACGAAACTGAACATATCGCCACCAGAAATTCCATAGGCTTTTATGTGAAATTTGTCTGTATTATATTTGAAATATCCCACAACAATGGTACTATTTACTTTTTCAGTAGTTGCGATTTTGGTCGTTGGTGTTAATGCAAATTCAGTTAATGGTTGCAAAGATTTGTATTCAGCACCTACGCCAGCAATCCAGTTTTTGTTTCGAAACTGAAATTGACCGTGCAATGTTGGCAAAGCGGAATTGAAAGAAGCAGAATTTTGTGTGCCTCCAAGTGCGGTTGCTGTTGTGAATTCACGTTCTTTATATGCTGTGAAAGCAAATGAAATTTCTTTTGTTAAATTTTGTTTGATGCGAACTTGCGACACCCATCCAAACGGATTGAACAATATGCCTGTGCTAAAATTGGCGACTCCAGGAAAAACTTCCGGAATAAAAGTCGGATACCACGTTTGACCAACTGTAATAGATGTTTTATCCCAATCTAAATTAGCATACGCATGGCGCAATCTAAAAAGACCAATGCTCGCTTCGGTATTTCCAAAAAAATCACCTTCAAGGGTTCCAGAGGCTTTGGCTCCCCAAACATTTGGACCTTTAAACTTCACGCCTAACCGAGAAACTATGGACAAAAAATTAGATGCCCCAGCATCGTTTACATCTTGTCCGTTGATGTCCAAAGACTCGTCCAGCGGATAAAGATTTAAATTATATTCGCGAACTTGCGCAGAACGACGCGTGTCCCAAATGTAATCGGTGCGGACAAATCCGTAAATGTTCACGTCCCAGTCTTTGGCAGATGGTGCAGGTGCTACTGCCGTTGTTGGTGTTGCAACTGTTTGCGCGCAGACGCTAAACATAGCAGAACCGAATAATAGTAATAAAATTTTTTTCATTAGTGGTTTGGGTTAAGTATTTTCAATGCCCAAAACTGAATCTTTTACGCTTTATAAAAAAATTAGGTATATATTTTTGTAAAGTAGTATACATAAGTCGAAAGTTGGAAAGTCGTAAAGTTGAAAGTTCAGAACTCTTGAATTTAAGAGTCTGTTAATTCAAAAGTTATATTGGAAAAAGTCGCTCACTTTTAATTTATTGCAGTGAAGTTCTGATGTAAAGTATAGTACTGCAATTTTTTTATTTTTTTAAATAAATCTTAACCAATTAGTTATATCATTTGATGACATACTGTCAACGTTAAAATCATAATAATTAATGACTTTTAGACAATATATTTCAATCCCGTTTTGACTTTACAACTTTGGACTTTAAGACCTTCGACTAAAATGTTAATCTTTGAATCGTTCCCATTTAATCAACATAAATTTATCACCGAGTTCCGTTATAATCATGCCTGCACCTGACAGTTGCGATTTGTTTTTTAGATATTCTACCAGTTCCAAATGATTAAAAATTTTGTACGTTGGATGATATTTTGGATGTGGTGGTTTCTTGATTTTAAATTCTTTAACCCAATTGCTAATCGTAACATGCGACACGCCAATAATTCGTTCAATCTCACGAAAACTTAAGCCTTCTAAATAAAGTTGCAATGATTTTGTTACATAATAATCATCAATTTTCTTTCCTATTTTGGAGACTGTAAAAAAATAATTACATTTTTTACAGCAAAAACGCTGTCTTTCTTTCACAATGCCACTTTTAACAATGTTTGTATTTTGGCATTTTGGACATTCAGGAATGATCATGTATATATATTTTGCATAAATATACTAAATTAGCAATATAAAAAAAGAGATAGTGTAAAAATTTTTTCATAAAAATAATAGATATGTTTTTTTAATGACCTTTTAATACATATTTATCACAAAAAATCGTATTATACAGAATTACTTATTTTATAATTTGCTACAAAATACGTTTAAATTTGAATAATTATTTTATTAGTTATTTGAGACTTGGATATACCCAAACAAAAAAATGCGCAAAATTTAATTATTTTTACGCATTTGTATTATTTGCACATAGTAAAGGATAATTTATTTATTCATCGATATCAAAAATTCGGCATTATTTCTTGTTTTTTTGAATCTATCATTAATGAAATCCATCGCCTCCACTGGGTTCATGTCAGCCAAATATTTTCGCATAATCCACATTCTTTGCAATGTTTGATCGTCGAGAAGCAAATCGTCCCTGCGCGTACTTGATGATGTTAAATCTATTGCTGGGAAAATTCGTTTATTGGCAATTTTTCTATCCAACTGCAATTCCATATTTCCTGTACCTTTGAATTCTTCAAAAATTACTTCGTCCATTTTTGATCCAGTTTCGGTAAGCGCCGTTGCAATGATACTTAGTGAACCACCATTTTCAATATTTCTGGCCGCACCAAAAAATCGTTTTGGTTTTTGAAGCGCATTGGCATCCACACCGCCACTTAAAATCTTGCCTGATGCGGGTTGCACGGTGTTATAGGCTCGAGCCAAACGGGTTATTGAATCTAAAAGTATCACCACATCATGTCCGCATTCTACCAAACGTTTTGCTTTTTCGAGAACGATGTTTGCAATTTTCACATGTTCCTGCGGCTCTTTGTCGAACGTCGAAGCAATCACTTCGCCCATAACAGATCGTTGCATATCCGTTACTTCTTCTGGGCGTTCGTCTATTAGCAAAACCAATAAATATACCTCTGGATGGTTGGCTGCAATGGCACTTGCAATTTCTTTAAGCAACATTGTTTTTCCAGTTTTTGGTTGCGCGACAATCATGCCACGTTGCCCTTTGCCAATTGGCGAAAACAAATCTATAATTCGTGTTGAAATGGTGCTTCCCTTTTCGGCTAACATAAACTTTTCTTTGGGAAAAATTGGTGTCAAATGTTCAAAAGATACTCTATCACGCACGACTTGTGGTTCATGTCCATTGATTTTTAACACGCGAACTAATGGAAAAAATTTTTCGCCTTCTTTGGGCGGACGCACAACTCCTTTGACCGTATCGCCAGTTTTTAAACCAAAAAGTCGCACTTGTGACGTAGATAAATATATGTCGTCTGGTGAAGCCAAATAGTTATAATCAGACGAACGTAAAAAACCATAACCGTCGGGCATCATTTCTAACACGCCTTCGCTTTCTATAATACCATCAAACTCATAGTCAGAATCACGGGGATTTGCCTTTTTCTTGAAGTTAGAATTGTTATTTTGATTGCTAATTTGGTTTTGGTTGCCGTTCTGATTCTGATTGGCATTTTGGTTTTTGTTTTGATGTTGCCTCGGCTTTGTTTCGGGACTTGCAGCAATATCATCAATATTAAACTCAACTGCGTCCGCGTTCGCATTTGCTACAATCTCAGCAATTGTCTCACCAATATCCTGAGTTTTTTCTGCATTGTTTTCAAGTAGTGCTTTTTCTTGCGCTTTAAGAACTTTGCTTTCGTATTTGGCTTTATTAAACTTTACAATTTTCTTATTTCTATTTGGCGTATTGCTATCATTATTATTATTATCAGCAACGATATCCGCAGATGGAATTTCTAAAGCTTCTTTTTGCTCCGAAACAATTGCAGTTTCTTCCACTATTTTTTTAGTACGATTACGAACTGCTTTTTCTTGGATAACAGTATTGTTTTCTGATGAAACGTCTGTAGGATTATCTAAAGTTGCATTGCTATTTTTAGATTGCTCATCTATAATAAGCGAAATTAAATTTTCTTTCTTAACATTAAAAAATTTAATCGTTTGCGCCATTTTGGCAATTTGTTGAAGCTCAGTAAGCTTCATTTGTTTTAACGCAGTGATGCTAAACATGTATAGTTTTTTGAATTAGAATAAAGTAAAATGATAAAGTAGTTGGTCAAAAGTAAAATTTGCCTCGAAGTATGAAGTACTTACGATTATTAAAGCAAAAATACATAAATATTTTATAAAAACAATAGCATTTGTTAAAAAGAAAAATTATTTTTGCTAAAATATCTTTCATGTTACAGCGCATTCAAACAATATATTTGGTTTTGGCATTTTTGGCAACAATGGTTTTGCCATTTGTGTTTCCTTTGTGGCAACAAGATTCAAAACCATATTTTTTTGTTTCCAATCAATTGTATGTTGTGCTATTTGGACTTGCAGGAACTTTACTTTTAATTAGTATTATATCATTTAAAAAAAGACAAAATCAATTTGTTTTGAACAGGTTGGCAATAATTTTAAATTTGAGTTTGTTAGGTTTGTTTGTTTATCGGTTACTAAATTTATCTGGAGAAACGCACGTCGTTTCAGAGAAGGGTATTGGGATGTTTTTGCCTATTGTATCGATTGTTTTGTTGGTTTTTGCCAATAAAGCAATTAAAAAGGACGAAGATCTCGTGAAATCTGTTGACCGATTGAGATAGCCCTATAAATTTAATTTATTAGTGTGAAGAAAGCCCAGATCAAACTGGGCTTTTTTGTTTTTTTATATTAAATATTAGTCCAATTTGACCGTCTACATTTTGATTTTTAAACCAATTCTCCCGTCCATTGCATAACGCCACCTAATAAATTGTAGGCATTCGCAATCCCCAATTGATTCATAACTGCACAGGCTTGTGCACTACGTCCACCCGACCTGCAATAAACATAGTAATTTTTAGATTTATTTAGATTACTAATTTCATCTAAAAATTCTTGTCCTTTATATATATCAATGCAAATTGCATTTTCAATAATACCAAATTCACATTCTTCTGGGGTTCGAACATCAATGATTGCTGCATTTTGATCGTTTAATAATTTTTCCGTCCATAGTTCCTGAGATAAATCCATATGTTTTGTTTTATTTATTAATGCAAAAATATTATTATTTGTGAAAATAACAATTCTTAGACCTAATATGTGTGTTTCTTAATGATATATCATCATTGTAATGTAAGATTAATTCTATTTAGCATGCTTGGAACATTAGAACAATGGCAAAAAGTAGATTTTCATAATAAACTTTTAAACAAAGTATTACACCATCAAAAAAAGTTTTAACAAACATTTAGGAATACGTTTGTATATACAATATTTATATTGTTATCTTTGTATGTGAAATAGTAGCATATAAAAGTAATGGAAATTGAAAAAGAAATTAAATCGTCGGTGCATCTCAACAATGCAAAAAAAGTAGTCCTGAATCTTTTGTTTACGGAAAATATTGTCGCAGAAAGATTAAATATAATCCTAAAACCTTTTGATATCTCCGCAGAGCAATTTAATGTTTTAAGAATTCTTCGTGGTCAAAAAGGCAAAGCCATAAACATGGGCGCAATACAAGAGCGAATGTTGGCTCGCAATAGCAATACCACGCGTTTGGTAGATAAATTATTGTTGAAAAAGTTTGTGATGCGCGCAAATTGTGTAGTAAACCGCCGAAAAATTGAAGTTACAATTTTGCAAGATGGTTTGGATGTTCTTTCTGCATTGGATCCATTGATTATTGAACACGAACAACATTTTGCCAATAATTTGACTTCAGAAGAAATTTCAATGTTGAATATCTTATTAGAAAAATACAGAAACCAAACATCCATATAAAAACAAATATGTCAACATTTATTGAAAACCAAAATTGGCGCTATGCCACTAAAAAGTTTGACACTGTCAAAATAGTTTCTGATTCTGATTTAGAAATTTTGAAAGAAGCTATCCAATTATCTACGTCGTCATACGGGTTGCAACTTTTTAAAGTTTTTATCATCGAAAATCCTGCAATTCGCGCAGAATTAAAACCTGCTTCATGGGGACAGTCACAAATTGTAGATGCATCACATTTGATCGTTTTTGCCAACTATACGAAATATTCAGAAGATGATATTAATGAGTATATAAAATTAGTAACCGTAACACGTGATTTGCAGGACGATGCATTGGCAGGCTATAGCGGTTTTATGAAAAGCACATTGCAAAAATTGTCAGAAGCTGATTTTCAAAATTGGACCGCAAAACAAACCTATTTAGCACTCGGGAATTTATTAAATGCTGCAGCTGAATTGCATATTGACGCCTGTCCAATGGAAGGTTTTGATGCAAAGCAGTATAATGAAATTTTAGGTTTAGATCAATTAAATCTTAGCGCGTCCCTTGTTGCGCCTATTGGATATCGTTCAGCAACAGATGAGACACAACATCTAAAAAAAGTTAGAAAATCAAAAGATGATCTTTTTATAACAATTAATAAATAAATAAATTTTACAAATATGAAACCAATTTTAAAATCCTTAGCAGTTGCTTTATTAGTAACAATTTCAACTACGATTTCGGCACAAACAAAACAAGTTGATGCAAGCAAAAGCTCAATTGTTTGGGTAGGAAAAAAAATCACAGGCCAGCATGATGGAACCGTTGGTTTAAAAAGTGGGGCACTAAATTTCAAAAAAGACAAATTAAAAGGAGGAACTTTCACCGTTGACATGAATGCGCTTGTCGTAACAGACATTGCATCAGGAAAAGGTAAAGAAGATCTTGAAGGGCATCTTAAAGCTGACGACTTTTTTGGAACTGCAAAATATCCTACTGCAAATTTAGTATTCAAAAAAATTGCTGATAAAGGCAACGGTTTGTATGCTGTAACAGGAAATTTAACCATCAAAGGCATTACAAAACCAATAACTTTTGACATGGCAACCACTGCAACTACTGCGACAACAACATTGAAAATTGACAGAACACAATATGGCATAAAATATAATTCAGGCAATTTTTTCAAAAACCTTGGAGATAAAACCATTAATGATATCTTTGAATTGCAAGTTGCTTTAGCTTTCTAAAAGTATTTTCCCCAAATTGACAAAGCCTTGAATCGTATTTGTTTCAAGGTTTTTTTTTTGAATTTATTTAAAGATAAAATTTCAACAATTTCATACTGTAATAAATAATTTGGTGTTGTTTAATAATTTTATATGTTTTAGTAAATCCAAGCTGAACTTTTATGCGTACATGTTTTAATAAGTGTATCTCGAATTACATTTTTATAATCTTAAAAATTTATATTATGAAAGCTATAATCTACTTCTTATTGACATTTCTATTTTTATCAAGCACAAACGCACAACAAAGTCGAGGCATTTTTGGAACAGAAAATTGGACTGAAAATTGGACAAACTACAAACCTAAAACGGCAGATTATCGTGAAGCGGAATTTATTTTAAATGGCGAGATCAAAACTAATACGACGCTTTCTCGTAAAAACACCTATTTATTAGTTGGTAGTGTAATTGTGAAAGCGAACACAACTTTAACAATTGAGGCAGGAACTGTTATACGCGGTGATTTTTCGACAGCTGGGACTTTAATAGTAGAAGCAGGAGCAAAAATTATTGCCAACGGCACAGCAACAGACCCAATTGTTTTCACTTCCAACAAAGGCGCATCGGACAGAAATGCGGGAGATTGGGGCGGTGTATTTATTCTTGGAAATGCATCCACCAACAAACTTGGTGGAAATAATTCTTTAGGTTTTGAAAATAATGCGAGGTATGGTGGAAATAATATGATTGATAATTCTGGAATTTTTAGATATGTTCGCATCGAATTTGCAGGCAAAAAAATCAACAATATTTTACAAAATGGACTTGTATTGGCTGGCGTTGGATCAGCAACAAACGTAGAATTTGTTCAGATTAGTTTTTCAAAAGGAAACGGTTTTGCTTTCAAAGGCGGCAATATCACGACAAAAAACTTAATAACTTTCAAAAATAGCCAACACGATTTTGATTTTAATGAAGGAACACAAGTAAATATTTCTAACAGTTTGGCTTTCAAATTTCCATATTTTGCAGATGCGTCTGCCTCTAATTGTATGGATATAAAATCATATTCAGATAAAAACGAGACAGACTTTTCGAAGAAATTTACAACAGTTACTGCATCAAACATGACGATGATAAATTTCGACGAAAAGCTGGAAGGCATCGTAAACCAAGCAATATTGGTTGCTGAAAATGTAAATTTTTCATTAAATAATAGTGTCGTAAATGGATTTTTTCCTGCGGTTGTGTTAAGCAATGAAATTTCTGACGATAAACTCAAGAATATATCGCTGCAAAACAATTTATTAAACTTTTGTAAGGATCCGATTGTGTACAGTAAAAAAGGCATCACAACTGATTTAAATGCACATTATTCCAACGAATCTTTCAAAAATAAATTTGATTATTTGGATATTGTAGAGGTTTTTGAGGTTCCTGATTTCAAATCTAACAGTAATTTTATGTTGAAAGCCAACAACGAAAAAAATGTCGTTACTTTCAGATAAATTTGTTAGTATTTTTAAAAACATTTTCTATATTTGTTAAAAATTAAAAATAATGTTTCAAAAGTTAAATATATGGTGGTGGAGCAACTTACGTCAGTCGTCGTGAAGCCAATCCTTATATTTCAAAATATAAATTCTAAAAAGGACTTGTCACACGGCAAGTCTTTTTTTTTATTTATTATTGATTGATTCTCAAAAATATCATCACATTAATGCAAATGAAATCCTATAAATTACAAACTTTTTACAAGCAAGTTTTGGCAGACACCATCACGCCTGTAAGCATTTACCTGAAACTTCGCGACAAATTTCCGAATAGTTTGTTGCTCGAAAGTTCGGACTATCGTGGCAATGACAATAGTTTCTCCTACATATGTTGCAACCCAATCGCGAGCATAACCATTGAAAATGAAGCCGTTACTGAAACCTTTCCTGATGGATTGTCGACAAAAACCATTTTAAACACATCGGCAAACGTACCGCATATTATTCAACAATTTGGCGAACGGTTTCAGGCGGAGCAAAATCAGTTTAAATTTATTAACAATGGACTTTTCGGATATATTTCTTACGATGCAGTACGATATTTTGAGAAAATTGACATTCATAAAAAAGAAGGAAATTTAGAAATTCCCGAAGTTTTTTATGCAGTTTATCAGAACATAATTGCCATAAATCATTTTAAAAATGAAGCTTATATATTTTGCCATTCCATTGATGGAAAAAATAATATTGGCGAAATTGAGCAAATTTTGCAAACCAAAAATTTCGCATCTTACTCCTATTCAAATCAAGGTCTGCAAACTTCAAATCTTACCGACGAGGAGTTTAAGATAAACGTTTCATTGGCAAAACAGCATTGCAAGCGTGGCGATGTTTTTCAATTGGTGCTTTCGCGAAGATTTACACAGAAATTTCTTGGCGATGAATTTAATGTTTATCGTGCTTTGAGAAGTATCAATCCATCACCTTATTTATTTTATTTTGATTATGGAAATTTCAAAATAATGGGTTCATCACCCGAAGCGCAAATTATTGTAAAAAATAGAAAAGCCGAAATTCATCCTATTGCAGGCACTTTCAAACGAACTGGCAACGATGAACAAGATGCTATTTTAGCCAAAAAATTGCAAGACGATCCAAAAGAAAATGCCGAACACGTAATGCTTGTAGATTTGGCTCGAAACGATTTGAGCCGAAATGGAAGTCAAGTTACAGTTGAAAACTATTGCGAAGTGCAATTTTTTTCGCATGTAATTCATTTAGTTTCAAAAGTCACGGGACAATTACATGAAAATGCAACGACGATGCAAGTTGTTGCCGATACCTTTCCCGCAGGAACACTTTCAGGCGCACCAAAGCATAAAGCGATGCAACTAATTGAAAAAATTGAAAAAACAAACCGCGATTTCTATGGTGGCGCAATCGGTTTTATGGATTTTGACGGGAATTTTAATCACGCGATTATTATTCGTTCCTTTCTGAGCAAAAATCATCAACTGCATTTTCAGGCTGGCGCCGGAATTGTAAACGATTCAACCGAAGAAAACGAGTTACAAGAGGTTTATAACAAACTTGGTGCGCTGAATAAAGCATTGGAAATGGCGGAGAAAATCGCGTAGCCCCCCAACCCGCCGCGGCGGGGGAGTTAGCTACATAAGATTTTGAATCATAGTAAATACCAATTGGAGAAAAATAAAAAATTTAAAATATATTATAAATGAGTAATGTAAATCATCGCAATATTGGAATTCCCCCTTTGGGGGCGAAGGGGATAATAGCAGTTATAGACAATTACGACAGTTTCACTTACAATTTAGTTCACTATTTAGAAGATTTAGATTGTGAAGTTACCGTATTTCGTAACGATGAATTTGAGTTGGAAGATTTGCAACCGTTTGATAAAATTTTACTTTCGCCTGGACCTGGAATTCCTGATGAAGCTGGATTGTTGAAAAAAGTTATTGAAACATATTATAAAACAAAACCGATTTTAGGCGTTTGCTTAGGCTTGCAAGCGATTGGCGAAGTTTTTGGCGGAAGCCTTATAAACCTTGACAAAGTTTATCATGGTGTAGCCACAAAAATTGATGTTTTGGTCGACGATGAAAAGCTTTTTGATGGTTTAGAAAAATCTTTTAATGTTGGGCGATATCACTCTTGGGTGGTCAATCCAAATGATTTTCCGCAAGATTTAGAAATTACTTCTATAGATATAAATGGACAAATTATGTCGCTTCGCCATAGAAATTTTGACGTTCGCGCAGTTCAATTTCATCCCGAAAGTGTGCTTACGCCAAATGGAAAAAAGATTTTAGAAAATTGGGTCAATGGTTAGATCGTTAGATTTTTAGATCATTAGATTTTTAGACGCTTAGATTTTTGGATTTTAGATTATTGGTTTTACAAATTATTAACTATTGACTTTAAGACTTTCAAACTTTTGACTTTTTAACTTTACAACTTTTTAACTTTTTACTTATAAGATGAAACATATATTAAACCGCCTTACAAACCATGAAACACTATCGCAATCAGAAGCGAAAAACGTATTGGTGAATATTTCGAACGGCGATTATAATCAAATGCAAATAGCAAGTTTTTTGACCGTTTTTATGATGCGAAGCATAACAATCGAGGAACTTATTGGTTTTCGAGAAGCGTTGTTGGAACTTTGCTTAAGAATAAATTTAAGCGATTTCAACACTGTGGATTTGTGCGGAACAGGTGGCGACGGAAAAGACACATTCAACATTTCGACACTTTCGGCTTTTGTGTGCGCAGGAGCAGGAATCAAAGTTGCTAAGCACGGAAACTATGGCGTTTCGTCTATTTCAGGATCAAGCAATGTGCTGGAATATTTAGGTATTAAATTTAGCAATGATTCAAATTTTCTTCAAAAAAGTATGAACTATGCGGGAATTTCAATTTTGCACGCGCCACTTTTTCATCCCGCGATGAAAAATGTGGCACCAATTAGAAAAGATTTGGCGGTTAAAACATTTTTTAATATGCTTGGGCCGATGGTCAATCCGAGTTTTCCTCAAAATCAAGTCGTAGGCGTTTTTAGTTTAGAATTGGCAAGAATGTATACCTATTTATATCAAAATACGACAACAAATTTTAATATTCTTCATAGTCTTGATGGCTATGATGAAGTTTCGCTTACGGGAAACACAAAATCAATTTCAAATAATAAAGAATCAATTATCAATGCTGCAACATTTGGAATTGATCCGTTAAATCAAAACGATATTATTGGCGGAAAGACTATTGAGGAAAACGCGAAGATTTTCGTGAATATTTTAAATGGGGAAGGCACTGATGCCCAAAATAATGTGGTTTGTGCCAACGCATCAGTGGCTATTGCAACCGTCTATCAAATTGAATTATCAGAGGCGTTTCAAATTGCAAAAGAAAGTCTATTGTTTGGTAAGGCAAACATTGCTTTCAAAAAACTACAACAATTAAGTGTATAAAAAATGAACATACTCGGATGCATAATCATTGATAAAAGACGTGAATTAGAACTAAAAAAGTCCATTATTCCGACTTTGCAACTGGAAAAATCGGTGCTTTTTGAACGCAAGACTTTATCGTTATCAGAAAATTTAAAAGAAAGTACATCAGGAATTATCGCAGAGCACAAACGTCGTTCGCCATCAAAAGCTGAAATTAGTTATGCATTTTCGGTCGAAGAAGTAGTGAAAGGATATGAAAATGCTGGCGCATGTGGCATTTCGGTACTGACTGATGGAAAATATTTTGGTGGTTCCTTAGATGATTTAATTTTGGCGCGAGCTACACTTTCGATTCCATTACTTCGCAAAGAATTCGTAATTGACGAATATCAAATTTTAGAAGCAAAGGCATATGGCGCTGATTTAATTTTATTGATTGCTTCATGCCTTACACGACAAGAAATTCAACAATATTCACTGTTTGCGAAATCTTTAGGATTAGAAGTTTTGTTAGAAGTTCATGATTTGGAAGAATTGCAAAAATCCATCATGCCAAGCCTTGATATGATTGGCGTCAATAATCGAAACCTTAAAACTTTTGAAGTAAGTTTAGAAAATAGTATGGCACTTTCAAATGAAATTCCCGCTAATTTCGTAAAAATCTCCGAAAGTGGCATCACGACTGCGAAAGATGTTTTAGAACTTCAAAAATATGGATACAAAGGTTTTTTGATTGGTGAAAACTTCATGCGATCTGAAAATCCTGGTGAAGAGGCAAAAACATTCATTTCGAAAATTATTGATTATAAAAGTTCATAATTATGGATTATAAAATAAAGATTTGTGGAATGAAATATTCCGAAAATATTGTGGAAGTAGCGTCTCTTCAACCTGATTTTTTGGGTTTTATATTCTATGAAAAATCAAAGCGATATTTTGACGGCATCATTCCCAATTTGCCTAAATCAATTAAGAAAGTTGGCGTTTTTGTTAATGAAAATATAGATGTAATATTAAAAAAAGTATCGCAACATCAGTTAAATTTCGTCCAACTTCATGGCAATGAATCGCCAAATTTTTGCGCAGAATTACATGATAAAAACATAAAAATCATTAAAGCCTTTGCGGTTGACGATGATTTTGATTTTGAACAACTTATCGATTATGAAGTGAGTTGTGTTTACTTTCTATTTGACACTAAAGGAAAAAATCCTGGCGGAAACGGAATCGTTTTTAATTGGGATATCCTAAATAAATATAAATCCAAAAAACCACTATTTCTTTCGGGTGGTATTGGCGAAGAGGAAATTAAAATCATTAATGAAACGACTTTGCCAATATTTGCAATCGATATAAACAGCAAATTTGAAATTGAACCCGGTTTTAAAAATATAGAAAAATTAAAAAAAATAATATGAAATATCAAGCAGATGAAAATGGATTTTACGGACAATTTGGTGGAGCTTACATTCCCGAAATGCTCTATCCAAACGTTGAAGAATTGCGTCAAAATTATTTAAAAATCACGGCAGAACCTGACTTTCTAAAGGAATTTGACTATTTGCTCGGAGATTATGTGGGTCGCCCTACTCCACTCTATTTTGCCGAAAGACTATCGAAAGAATACAACACAAAAGTATATTTGAAGCGCGAAGATTTGTGTCACACGGGCGCGCATAAAGTGAACAATACCATTGGGCAAATTTTGGTGGCAAAACGTTTGGGTAAAACCAGAATTATTGCTGAAACTGGCGCAGGTCAACATGGCGTCGCAACAGCAACTGTGTGCGCATTAATGGGTTTGGAATGCATCGTATACATGGGCGAAGTTGACATCAAAAGGCAAGCGCCCAACGTGGCTCGAATGAAAATGCTTGGTGCAACGGTTCGACCAGCATTATCAGGTTCGAAAACACTGAAAGACGCAACAAATGAAGCCATTAGAGATTGGATCAACAATCCTGAAAACACGTATTATATTATAGGTTCCGTGGTTGGTCCACATCCATATCCTGATATGGTGGCGCGTTTTCAATCGGTTATTTCAGCCGAAATTAAACAACAACTTTTGGAAAAAGAAGGACAAGAAAATCCTGATTATGTGATTGCATGCGTTGGCGGCGGAAGCAATGCTGCAGGAACTTTTTATCATTTTTTAGAGGATGAATCTGTCAATATTATTGCGGTGGAAGCCGCAGGAAAAGGAATTGATACTGGCGAAAGTGCGGCAACATCTGCGTTGGGTAAAATTGGAATTATTCACGGAAGCAAAACGCTTTTGATGCAAAGTCCTGATGGGCAAATTACGGAACCATATTCAATTTCCGCTGGACTTGACTATCCGGGAGTTGGCCCAATGCATGCCAATCTTTTTGAAACCAAAAGAGCCGAATTTATTGCCATCACAGATGAAGATGCTATGGATTGGGGCATTAAACTTTCAAAAACGGAGGGCATTATTCCCGCAATTGAAACCGCTCACGCCTTTGCAATTCTGGATCACAAGAAATTTAAACCTTCTGATATTGTTGTTATTAATTTATCTGGAAGAGGCGACAAAGATTTGAATACTTACATTGACTATTTTAAATTATAAAAAAAAGTCGAAAGTCAAACGTCTTAAAGTCTTAAAGTCCATAATGAATTTGAACTGTTTCTAACTTTAACACATTTATTGTCATTTATAATTATCGAATTGCAGGCGACATAATGATTTTTGGCTTTACAACTTGCGACTTTTGACCATAAATTCAGACCTATTTTGCTTTACAAAAAATAGTGATTATCTTTGCATTCATATCAAAATCAAAACATGAAAATTTCTTATAATTGGATTAAACAATTTATAACAATAGATTGGAAATCAGACGAAACCGCAACCTTACTAACCGATTTAGGTTTAGAGGTAGAAATCGTTACGCCTTTTCAAACCGTAAAAGGAGGTTTAGAAGGTATTGTTGTGGGGCATGTTTTGACTTGTGAAAAGCACCCAAATGCTGACAGACTAAATGTAGCAACTGTTGATGTTGGAGCAGAAAAAACTTTGCAAATTGTATGTGGCGCCACAAATGTCGGAGCTGGACAGAAGGTTGCAGTTGCAACAATCGGAACAACGCTATACGACAAAGAAGGAAAGCCATTTTCAATTAAAAAAGGGAAAATCCGAGACGTGGAAAGCCATGGCATGATTTGCGCAGAAGACGAAATTGGTCTTGGAAACAGCCACGCTGGAATCATGATTTTAGACGAAAAATGGAAGCCTGGAACGCCTGCGTCAACAGTTTTTAAAATTGAAAACGACGAAATTTTCGAAATTGGACTCACACCAAACCGCGCTGACGCCATGAGTCACTACGGTGTTGCGAGGGATTTAAAAGCAGGCTTGTTGCAAAGTAATGTGAAAACAGAATTAATTACGCCGTCAATAAGTAACTTCAAAATAGAAAATAGGTCTTTAAAAATTGATGTAGTTGTCCAAGATGAAAAATTAGCTCCAAGATATTGCGGACTAACCATGTCAAATTTAATAGTAAAACCATCGCCAGAATGGTTGCAAAACAGACTGAAATCAATTGGAATATCACCAAAAAACAACCTTGTTGATGCTACAAATTTTGTACTTCACGAACTTGGACAACCATTGCATGCATTTGATGCAACAAAAATTAAAGGTAAAATTACAGTCAAAACAGCGGAAGCAGGGACAAAATTTGTCACTTTAGACGATGTTGAACGAACTTTGCACGAAGAAGATTTAATAATCTGTGATGATGTAGGACCACTATGTTTTGCTGGTGTTTTTGGCGGTAAACATTCAGGCGTTTCTGAAACAACAACTTCCATTTTTTTAGAAAGTGCTTATTTCAATGCAGTTACAGTGCGGAAAATGGCAAAACGTCACGGATTAAGCACCGACGCATCGTTTAGATTTGAACGGGGAATTGATGTGAATTTCACAGAATATGCTTTGAAAAGAGCGGCTGTGTTAATTCAAGAAATTGCAGGAGGCGAAATCACTTCTGACATTATTGATTTATATCCAAAAAAGATAGCAGACTTTTCAGTGTTTTTAAATTTTGAAAAAACTGAAAAAATCATTGGCGAAAAACTACCGAAAGATGCCATCAAAAAAATCTTGGCGTCACTGGATATCAAGGTAAATAGTGAAACAGAAAATGGTTTGGGACTTTTAGTACCGTCTTATCGCGTGGATGTTACGAGAGAAATTGATGTGGTAGAAGAAATTTTACGCATTTACGGCTATAACAATATTAAATTTTCTACAAAATTAAATGCAACTGTTTTTAATGCGCCAAAAACTGAAGATTACCGTATTCAAAACATAATAGCCTCACAATTAGTTGCTGCAGGTTTTAACGAAATGATGTCTAATTCTCTGACAACACCCGAACATATCCAACTTTCGGAAACACTGAAAGAATCCACAAATGTTGTGATTTTAAATCCGTTGAGCAAAGATTTATCGGTGCTCCGACAGTCGTTGTTGTTTTCTGGTTTAGAAGCAGTTTCGTATAATATCAATCGTAAAAATCCTGACTTGAAACTTTTTGAGTTTGGAAAATCATATCATAAATTATTATCTGGTTTAGAAGAAAACAAACATTTATCGCTAATATTTACAGGAAAAACCACGTCAGGAAATTGGAATTCGCCACAAGCAAATATTGGTTTTTTTGAATTTAAATCTCACGTTGTACGTGTTTTAGATCGATTAGGTATTTACAAAACAAAAACAAATGCCATTATTTCTGATGTTTTTTCTGAAGGTATTTCACTTCAGGTCGGAAATGCAACACTTGTGGAATTTGGAAGTATAAAAAAACCTGTATTAAAACATTTTGATATTAAACAAGAAGTTTTTTATGCAGATTTCAATTGGTCTGCCATCTTAAAATTGATTTCTACAAAAATAAAATACCAAGACATTCCAAAATATCCTGAGGTTAGACGAGATTTAGCGTTGCTTTTAGATGAAAATATAGCATATGAAACGGTATTAAACTTGGCAAGATTGACGGAAAAAAAATATTTAACGGATGTTAACTTATTTGATGTGTATGTTGGTCAAAATTTACCTGATGGTAAAAAATCTTACGCACTTGGTTTTATATTGCAAGACGATGCAAAAACTTTAAATGATGTTGAAATTGAGACAATTATGAATAAATTGCAAGTCGCTTTTGAGAAAGAGCTTGGAGCAGTTTTAAGATAATTTAGACGTCAATATTTTTTAAGCACATCTAAAATTGCTACATTTGTTAAAATGCAACTTATGTCAATCAAAATAGAAGCTTTTCAAATTTCTGAATCTTTTAATATAAAAAAATTTAGGATCGATTTTCAAGCCGAAGCTTATTCGAGTTCTTTGTCTGAAATGTTTTATGCTTTTATGGATTTGGATCGATATCTCTATATATTTGATTATGGGGTAGTTGTGTTTGCAAATTATGATGAAATTGGAAAAAGCGAGATGCTTCTTTTTCTGAAAAACTACACAACCGAGCTTGTAGTTTTGGATTTTAGAGAAGATTATGAAATTGAAATTGATGAAAACATTTCAAAAGCCATCGTCAAAAATGATTTTGTGATCGTTCCCGAAATAAATCCTTCAATTCTGAGAATTGTGATGCTAAACACAGGTCAATCCGTAGCATTAGAATATTATGAATCGTTGACCGATGCTCAAATTGCATCTTCAAAATATTATATTGTTGAATTGGAAAAGCACGGACGATTGACCATTTCAAAAACTGATTTACTGAAATATATCGGAAAAGTATTGAACGTAAAAAACAGCATTGTTGATAATTTATACATTCTTGACGATCCAAATTTAGTTTGGGATAATGAAAGTCTTGATGTTTTAAACAGACTTTTAAAAGCAAACTTCGATATCAACACCCGTTTTAAAGATTTAGATTATCGCCTTCAAATTGTTGAAGACAACCTGCGGCTTTTCACAGACGTACTCAATGTTCGCGAGAGTTCACGATTGGAATGGGTTGTGATAATCTTGATAGCAATTGAAATTTTGATTGCTTTGTTTTTGCATTAGATTTAGATTGAAAGATTGAAAGATTGAAAGATTGAAAGATTGAAAGATTGAAAGATTGAAAGATTGAATGATTGAAAAATTTGAAATATTAAAATGTCTACAACTAATAAATTTTAATTATTTTAAAACATTGTTGTCCGATAAAAAAGAAGCCAAATAAATGGCTTCTTTAGAAATATCGTAATTTTGTATTGCAAAAAACAAATAACGATGGCCAAAAATAAG
>JAYWGW010000045.1:0-5554 GCA_043778045.1 Bacteroidota bacterium
AAATAAAAGAGAATATATTTAATAATCTTGTGAAAAGAATGGTACTATCCAATTGTATCACATATAGTCAAATTGTATGCAAGTAAGTACTGACCTCAATACTTTTTAATTGCAAAAGATACAGATTTATATAGAGTCACGATTTTAAAAAATGACTTAAGCAAAATCTTATTGTCAAAAGATATTTTTAAGGCAAATTTTAGTCTTTTGTATAATAAAAAATTGCAATCACGCGTGATTTTTAGCACTGATACTTTTTACGTTGATGATTTTGGCAATAATTCTGATGGTGAAAATATTGAATTCGGTGGTGCTTTATCTGACTCTAAAATTGGTGATCTTTTGCCAATAAATTATAAACCATAAATTCAGTAATTGATGAATTTTAAACAAAAAGTGCATAATCAATACGTAGTTTTATTGCAAGACAAAATTGATGTTTTCCGAGATAGAATTTCTGCCTTGACCGAAGATTCAAAAAACGACGCCAAAAGTTCGGCAGGCGATAAGCACGAAACGGCACTTTCTATGATGCACATCGAACAAGAAAAAGCAAATTATAAGCTAAAAGAATTTTTAGACCAAAAAGCAATTTTCGACAGAATCGATGCGTCAGCCAATCATATAAAAGTAGCCTTAGGAAGTTTGGTTTTGGTCAATGATATTTGGTTATATGTCAGCACGGCATTGCCAAAGTTGGAAGTAGACGGAAAAACCATTTTTGCAATTTCACCACAATCGCCGTTGGGTAGCGGATTGATGGGAAATGTCGTTGATTTTGTTTATAATTTGAATGGAAAAGAATATTTGATAAAAGAGGTTTTTTAGTTAATGTGCACTTCAAAAAACTCAGTTGTAAATAAATTTAAAACTTATCAAAAACATTATTAATATTTTACCATTAAGTTTTTTAAGTAAATTAAATATACAACGACTTAATAATGTTAATTTTCTTAATGGTTTACTTTAAAGTTAAAGTTTAATATAGATTATAGAGGTGCTCGAAATTGATTTCATATTTAAAGCAATTTATACATTTAGGTTAAAATTTATAACTTAAATTGATATTACCGTTTGTCAAAACGAACATTTTCTCGCATATTTGCCACATCAAAATAAATATTACATTTTATGTGCGGAATATTAGCCATTATCGGAAAAGGAAAAGATCAAGAATTAGTAAAACAATTGTCTAAAAGAATGTCCCATCGTGGACCAGACGAAAGTGATATTCACGTGACTGAAAACGGACATATTCTGAGTCACGAGCGTTTGTCGATTATTGATTTGCACTCGGGAAAGCAACCTATCAGAGGAACATCCACTGCATACATGGTTCATAATGGTGAAATTTATAACCACCAAGAATTGCGCGACGGCGTTCTGAGTGGACATAGTTTCAGAACCAAATCCGATTCAGAAGTAATTGTGCATCTATATGAAGAATTTGGCACCGAGTTTTGCAACATGCTCGATGGCGATTGGGCTTTTGTAGTTGTTGATGGAGATAATTATATGGCAGGACGCGACCCAATGGGCGTAAAACCGTTATATTATGGACTTGATGATCGTGGTAGAATGTATTTTGCATCCGAAATGAAACCCATTGCAGACCAATGCAAAACACTTTCAACATTCCCACCAGGACACTATTACACGCCGTCCAAAGGTTTTGTAAAATACTACAAACCAGAATATGAAGATTATACAAAAGCCGTTAACCTTTTAGATTTAGATTTAATCAGAGAAACACTAACCGAAGCAACACGCAAACGTTTGATGAGTGATGTGCCGATTGGCGTGCTACTTTCAGGTGGTTTGGATTCTTCTTTGACATCAGCAATTGCCTCAAGATTATTAAAGTTAGAAGGCAAAACATTGCACTCGTTTTCAATTGGTTTGGATGCTGATGCGCCTGACGCGAAAGCGGCCAGAAGCGTAGCCGAATTTTTAGGAACCGAACACCACGAAATTCATTTCACCATTGAACAAGGAATTGAAATTTTAGATAAATTGATTTGGCATTTAGAAACGTACGACGTAACGTCCATCAGAGCCAGCACACCAATGTATTTCTTGTCGAAAGCCATCACCGATTTGGGCATAAAAGTAGTATTATCAGGAGAAGGAGCAGACGAAATTTTTGGAGGATATCTATATTTTAGAAATGCTCCAACTACCGAAGATTTCCAAAAAGAAACCATTGAAAGGGTTCAAAAATTGTTTACTGCCGATTTACTTCGTGCCGATAAATCCACGATGGCGCATGGTTTGGAAGCACGAGTTCCGTTTTTGGACAAAACATTTTTGGATGTGTCAATGCTGATTCAGGCCGAAGAAAAGCAACCAAAAACCTATGGTGGTAAAGAAAAATACATCCTCAGAAAAGCTTTTGATACGCCAGACAATCCATATTTGCCAGATGAGGTTTTATGGAGACAAAAAGAACAATTTTCCGACGGCGTTGGCTACAATTGGATTGACCAATTAATCGAATTTTGCAACTCAAAAGTAACCGATGAAGAATTGGCAACCGCAAAGGAATTATATCCGTTTAACACACCATTGACAAAAGAAGCTTTCTATTACAGAACAATATTTCATAAATATTATCCACAAGTTTCGGCGGCACAAACCGTTCGAAAATGGATTCCAAAGTGGCAAGAAAATCAAGATCCTTCGGGAAGAGCTAACGCGGCGCACGTTCAGGCCGATGTGGAAATTGCAAAATAAGTGCAAATAATTTAAGTTTTTATTAAAATATAAATAATAAAATTATCTCCTAATTATTATTTTATGAAGCCTTGTCAGTTACTGATGAGGCTTTTTTTTGTTTAAAAGAGCATGAATTCCTTCGTTTTTTTTGCATAATTCCTGCATAACATGCTCAAAACATGGAAAATATAAAAATACTTAAAATAATTATATAACAAGTTGCAAATATATTATTTTGATCTTTGCGCCAATAAATTGTTAAAATTTTAAGTTAAACTTATAAATTTAAAACATAAATTATTAACTTATGGATTATCAATTCTACCTTTTAAAGTTTTATTTAGTTCCTTCTGTAATCGTAGCTTTTATTTCGTTAACACTTTTTTTAATTATAAGAAGAAAGCAATATGAAAATGAGAAGCCATATAGAGATAAAATCACCAACAAAGCTGAAAATTTTTTAACAGAAATGATTTTATCAAATCCAGATAAAATTACTTTAAATAGAAAATTACAAGAATTTACTTCAACTATTCCATTGCATAAAGATTGGTGTAAAGAATTAGTTGTTAATGATATGATCAGATTTAAACAAAGTCTTAAAGGAAAATCTGCAGACGCAGTGGTGAGTTTTTACAGGGCTTTAAACCTTAATAAGTATTCATCCAATTTGATGAATAATTATTTGGATCATAAAAAATGTGAAGGTTTGTATCAATTTCAATCCCTTGATTATAAAAATGGAGTTTCACAAATCAAGCCTTTTTTAGACAATTCAAGTAAAATTTTGCGGTCCAATGCAACAATGGCATATATCTCGTTAACCGATGGAGACATGAGTGTTTTTAATGAATTTCCAAACAAATTGTCGTTGTTAAATACTATTAAAATCATGGATATTTATCATGAAAGGAAGTTGCCAGTACCAAAAAACATTGACAATTGGATTGATTCTAACAATGTATCTATCATTCTTTTAGGCATAAAAACGATGGTTTTTTATAATTATTTGAAAAAATCAAAAGAAATAATTGCGCTTATCAATCATGAAGATGATAGCATAAAAAAAGAGGCTATAATTGCGATTCGAGAATTGTGTTTATATGAAGCTGAAGGTGATCTGATTAAAATTTTTAATACCGTAAATCCACAAATCAAATTTGAAATTTTGAATACGCTAAAGAATATCGGGAAACAAAAATCAATTATGTTTTTGAAAAATGAAATCAATATTGAGTCAAACTTAGATTTAAAATTAAAGGCAGTGGAATGTTTGAACGATTTGCACAATGCAGCCCTCGATATTATGTCCATTCAAGATTCCGAAGTTGATAAAATGACATCTCACGTGAGAAATAAATATATTGTATGATACAGCATTACCTTTATAAATTGGTGCATTTTTATGAATATTTTGTAACCATATTTTCTGCAAGCTATATATTATTTTACATTTTTTTGTCTTTTCTTTCATACAGAGCCATCGTTAAACATCTAAAAAATCAAAAGCATTTAAGCGATGATATTTTGATGCGATCCAACCATCTACTGGGCGTTTCGATTGTTGCACCAGCTTTTAATGAAGGTCTGAATATTGTGTATAATGTAAAATCACTCCTCTCGCAAACGTATCCAAAATTTGAAATTATCATAATCAATGACGGAAGTACCGACGATACATTAGCGAAATTAATTCAAGAATTTGAACTCGTCAAAGTTAATTTTTTCTATCAGGAACGCATCGTCACGCAACCTGTTCGAGGGCATTACAAATCTACTAATCCAGTATATTCAAAGCTTTTAATCGTTGATAAAGAAAACGGAAAAAGCAAGGCAGATGCATCCAATGCGGGTATTAATTCTGCGCAATATCCATTGTTTTTGTGCACAGACGTCGATTGTATTTTAAAACGAGATACGATTTTGAAACTCGCAAAACCATTTATGGAAAACGATACACGCGTAATTGCCACTGGAGCAGGAATCAGAATCTCAAATTCATGTGAGGTAAAAGACGGAATGTTACATAAAGTGCATTTTCCAAACGAATGGCTTCCAAGGTTTCAAGAGTTGGAATATGTGCGCTCTTTCCTTTTTGGCAGAATGGCGTGGAGCCAGATAAATGGACTGCTACTCGTGTCCGGCGGACTGGGAATGTTCGATAAAGAAATTGTAATAAATGCGGGTGGCTATTGGCATAAATCTTTGGGAGAAGATATGGAACTTATTACGCGGATGCGCAGATATATGCACGAAACCAAACAAAAGTTTATAATAAAATATATTCCTGAATCACTTTGTTGGACTGAAGTTCCCGCTACGCGAAAAGTCTTTTTAAGACAACGAATTCGATGGGGACGAGGTTTAATTCAAACCTTATTTCTACATAAAAACATGTTTTTTAATCCAAAATATGGCATGACGGGACTTTTGGTGATTCCATTTTTTTTCTTATTTGAATTCTTAGTTCCAATTGTTGAATTATTAGGTTTAATTTATATAGTTGTTGGTCTATTTTTTGGAATAATAAATTTACAATTTCTATTATTGATAACCATTTTAGTATATTTTTTCTACCTGCTAATAACCATCATATCAATTTTGATAGACGATTCTCTTTATAAAAGTTATTACAGCTACAAAGATTTGATCACGCTGATTGGCATGGCGATGATCGAACCTATTGTTTATCATCCGTTTAATGTCTATGCATCGCTAAAGGGTTATTGGAATTTTATAATAAATCATTGTTGTCCGATAAAAAAGAAGCCAAATAAATGGCTTCTTTAGAAATATCGTAATTTTGTATTGCAAAAAACAAATAACGATGGCCAAAAAT
>JAYWGW010000046.1:0-27011 GCA_043778045.1 Bacteroidota bacterium
TACGGCTCGAGGCTCAAGTCCGCCATCAATCCAAGATTTTACTTGTCCGTAAACGTTTGGTTTCCAATCATTCTTATGGTCTTCAAGAATCCATTTCGACAAAAAATCTGAATACCTGTCCAAAGGTAAAAACCAATGTTTAGTAGATTTCAGCACCGGTGTTTCGCCCGTTATCGTCGATTTTGGATTGATCAAATCCGTTGCATTCAGCGTAGAACCGCATTTTTCGCACTGATCGCCATACGCCTCGTCATGCCCGCATTTTGGGCAAGTTCCTACCACAAATCTATCGGCCAAAAATTGGTTTGCAGTCGCATCATAGAGCTGTTCCGTGGTTTGTTCCACAAAATCGCCTTGGTTGTATAGTTTTTTAAAAAAATCCGATGCCGTTTCATGATGAATTTTAGCCGATGTCCGCGAATAATTATCAAACGAAATACCGAAATCTAAAAACGATTTGCGGATAATCCCATCATATTTATCAATAATTTCCTGAGGCGAAACCCCTTCATTTTTAGCCTTCATCGAAATGGCAACACCGTGTTCATCACTTCCACACATAAACGCAACATCTTGACCTTGAAGTCTTTGAAAACGCGCATAAATATCTGCAGGCACGTATACGCCCGCCAAATGGCCAATATGAATGGGTCCGTTCGTGTATGGTAGCGCCGCCGTGATGGTATATCTTTTGGGATTCTGAATCATTATAAAAAAATAAATTTGATTGCAAAAATAATGTTTTTTTTGATGCCGTCATTGCGAGGTACGAAGCAATTTCCCGCCATCATCCCAAATCTTTTTTCACAAAGCCTTTTTTTTGGTAGTTTCAAAAAGAGCCTTTTGCTACCCTCTCTTTTGGAGAGGGGCTGGGGGGTGAGGCAGTCGCTTTTCCAAACCAACAAAAAATATGTTTTTTTCTCAAAAGGTTTTTCCTTTCGACTTGCCCGCCGGAGGCTGGTCGGGGCTATGGAATATCTTAATCAAGAGAATTTTGAATTTTCGCCACAGATTAAAAAGATTTCCAAGGATTCAATTTGTAGATATCCAAAAATCTGTGTTAATCTGTGTAATCTGTGGCTAAATTAAATCATTGGTCTTTCGCTAATATTTATGTTCAAAGTTGTTCATTTAAAAACATCACCTTAAATTTTTTGAAGTAATTTTGCACATCTATTACAACTCAATGAAAATTTTTCAAACATTAATTTTCTTTTTTTCTATAATTGCCAATTCTCAAATCACCATTTGCAACGGCGTTCTGCAATCAAAAAACACCAATCAAAACATTGCTTACGCAAACATTGGCATCGTTAATCAAAACTTAGGAACAGTTACCAACCAAAATGGTGAATTTAGTTTAATAATTGACGAAAGATTTGATTATTCAGACATCAAAATTTCAAGTATAGGTTTTGTTTCGATGGTTTTGAAAGTATCGGAATTTAAAAAATTGCTATCGCAAAATAAAATTATAACACTCGAAAAAGCTGTCGATCAACTGAAAGAAATCGTTATCAGAAACAAAAAACTAAAATGCGCAATGCTCGGAAACACGCTTGGTAAAAAAGTTGTGTCCGCAGGATTTGTCAACAATATTCTTGGCAATGAAATCGGAATAAAAATAAAAATAAATCAAAAACCAACTTTTGTTGATGCTTTTCAAGCAGTGGTGGATTATAATAAGTTTGAAAACCTCAAATTCAGAATTAACATCTATTCCATAAAAAACGGTTTACCCGATGAAAATTTATTGACGGAAAACATCATCGCAACAAGCCAAATCAAAAAAGGATTGATGAACATCGATTTGTCGCAGTATGATATTATGGTCATTGAAGATTTTTTTATTTCCATCGAACTTATCGAACAATTGGGCAATGGTGGACTGCATTTTTTAGCCGACTACAAAGGCACACCTATTATTACTCGAGCCACAAGCCAAGGAAAATGGAACAAACAGGTGCAGTTGAGTTTTGGATTTTCGGTTGTGGTTCGGGAGTGATTTAAAATAATTGTTTTTTCGTTTTAAGCTTATATTACTTATATTTATTTTCTAATAAAATTTAAAATAATATATCGAACAACAAAAATTCGCCAAAATTTTGAGTTACTTACGGTATAGATATTCAAATATTATTTCACGAATTAAAAGAAACAAGAAATTCTAATTGAATTTCACGAATATATTTTTCGTTGATGATTTGTGTAATTAATTAAAATAAATATTTGTGCCAATTTGTGTATATTTTCTACCACATTTAAATAAATAAAATTAATAAATGGTCGTATTATTTATTACTTTAAAATTCTTGTCCGTTCGAGCGCAGTCGAGAACTTTTCTTCAACCTTAAAAAATCTTGTTGCAACAAAAATCTTCTGCCTAAAAATTTTAAAATTTATCGAAAATTAGAACTCAATAAAGATTTAAATAGACCAATGCTATATTTTCATTGTTAAATACTTATAAACATCCTGAATTTGCTCTCAATTATGGCTATTTTTGTATTTTTTAAATCATTTTTTGCTAAATCACTTCTTTTGATGCTACCATTATGAAAATAAAACACTTTGTTTATTCCCTTTTAATTCTCGGTCTCGGCGGATTTATAGCGTATCGAATATCGAATAATAAGTCAAAAAACGAAACGCCAAAAGCAGTTGCAGGTAAAGCTTCAGTCATGAACCTTGAAGGAATTGTTGCAAAAACAGAAACTTTTGATAACAATTTATCACTTTCAGGATCTATCGAAGCCAACGAACAAGTTGAAATCCGTAGTGAAGTGTCAGGAATTGTTGAATCAATAAATTTTAAGGAAGGAAGCTTTGTTTCGAAAGGACAATTGCTTTTTAAAGTGAACGATGCCGAACTTCGCGCACAACTTCGGCAAGCAACCACAAAGCAAGGTTTGGCATCGGAAAATGAAAGACGCGCAAACTTATTGTTGAAAAAAGAAGCCATCAGTCAAGAAGAATATGAAATTGCAAGAGCTGAATTCAAATCCACACAATCTCAAAGTCAATTAATTCAAGCACAAATTGCAAAAACTGCCGTTCGCGCACCATTCTCTGGTAAAATCGGATTGCGAAGTATTTCGCCTGGAACCTACATTACACCAGCAATTTTAGTGGCAAATTTGGTCAATATCAGTAAATTAAAAATCACGTTTTCAATTCCGGAAAAATATGCCACGGAGGTGAAAACAAACAGCACTTTAAGTTTTACGATCAGTGGTTCTACGGAAAAATTCACAGCTAAAATCTATGCCATCGAACCAAGTGTGGATGCCAACACACGAACTTTGCAGGTGCGAGCCATCGCAGAAAACAGCAACGGAAAACTTTTAGCTGGAACCTACGCAAATGTGGAATTGCCTTTAAATACTATAGAAAACGCATACGTAATTCCTTCCGAAGCCATCGTGCCAATTCAAAATGGCAAAAAACTATTTATTTTAAAAGATGGCAAAGCGAAAGAAATGCCAATTGAAACTGCCACGAGAACAGACGCATCGATATTGGTTTTGTCCGGCATAAAAGCTGGCGATACGGTTATCACAAGTGGTGTGATGAGTTTAAAAAACGATATGCCTGTAAAAGTTAAAATAAAATAATTATAGCGTTCTTAATTTCAATTTTAAAAATCTGAAATCAAAAATCAAAAATCTGAAATCAAAAATTCTATGAGTTTATCAACATTAAGCATAAAAAGACCAGTATTTACGATTGTTGTCAATGTGGCAATCGTGCTTTTTGGGCTTATTGGATATTCATTTTTAGGCGTTCGCGAATTTCCGTCTATTGATCCTGCACAAATATCCATTAGAACCAACTATGCTGGTGCCAATTCAGATATTATTGAATCTCAAATTACAGAGCCTTTAGAAAAAGCCATAAATTCTATCGATGGCATTCGAAACGTAACTTCGTCGAGTGTTCAGGGAAGTAGCAACATCACTATTGAGTTTAATTTAGATAAAAACCTTGAGGAAGCTGCGAATGATGTGCGAGATAAAGTGTCCCAAGCGGTGCGAAATTTGCCGCAAGATATTGATGCGCCACCCGTGGTTTCAAAGGCTGATGCCAATGGCGATGCCATAATTTCCATGACCGTTCAAAGCGATTCGCGAAGTCCGTTGGAACTTAGTGATTTTGCCGAAAACGTGATTGGACAACGTTTGGAAACTATTCCGGGTGTGAGCGGCATTCAAATTTGGGGACAGAAACGATATGCCATGCGATTGTGGATTGATCCAATAAAACTTGCATCTTATGGTTGCACTGTTGCTGAGGTTCGAGCGGCGCTGAACAAGCAAAATGTCGAATTGCCATCTGGAAAATTGACTGGAAAAAGCACTGAATTAACAGTAAAAACTGTTGGCAATTTATCAAAAGCAGAAGAGTTTAACAATATTATTATTCGTTCAGAGGGCGAAAAAATTGTACGTTTTAGTGATGTTGGATATGCTGAGCTTGGAGCAGAAAACATCGAAACTAAAATGAGCCAATCTGGACTACCGCTTGTTGGTGTTGCTATTGTGCCGCTTCCTGGCGCCAATTATTTGGACATTTCTAAAGAGTTTTATGCTGAATTTGCCAAACTAAAAAAAGATTTACCAAAAGATATCAAACTTAACATTGCTATTGACAATACCATTTTTGTTAAAAAATCTGTTATTGAAGTAGCAGAAACATTGGGAATTTCAATAATTTTAGTAATCCTGATTATCTATTTATTTTTTAGAGATTGGGCCATTGCGTTTCGACCACTGATTGATATTCCGGTGTCTTTGATAGCCACTTTTTTTATCATGTGGTTGTTTGGATTTTCCATAAATGTACTGACTTTATTGGCGATTGTTTTGGCAACAGGATTGGTTGTTGACGATGGCATTGTGGTGACCGAAAATATTTATAAAAAAGTAGAGGAAGGTATGTCACCCATCGAAGCGGCGATAAAAGGTTCAAACGAGATTTTTTTTGCCGTAATTTCTATTTCCATAACGCTTGCGGCCGTGTTTTTACCAGTGATTTTTTTAGAAGGATTTGTGGGTCGACTATTTCGAGAATTTGGCGTGGTGATTGGTGCGGCAGTTTTAATTTCAGCTTTTGTTTCTTTGACGTTAACACCAATGTTGAATGCTTATTTAATGAAAGGTGGTAAACAAAAAAAGTCTAATTTTTATATCAAAACCGAACCCTATTTCGAGAAATTGAATGCTGGCTACGCAAGTTATTTAAATCGATTTATGAAGAAAAAGTGGTTAAGTTTTATAATCTTAATTGGTTGTTTTGGAATGATTTACTTGTTTTTCGGGTTGCTTCAAAAAGAAACAGCGCCATATGATGACCGAAGCGGTTTGACCATGAGAATGAGCACGCCCGAAGGTTCTTCCTACGAATATACGGATCGGTTTATGCAAGAAATTTCCAAACTTGTTGATGATTCTATAGCAAGCAAAAATGTAGCATTGGTAATAACGGCGCCAGGTTTTGGCGTTTCTTCGGTCAATAGTGGATTTATTCGAGTATCATTAAAGCAACCAAACGAAAGAGATCTGTCGCAAAAAGAAATTGCCGAAAAACTTACGAATTGGACTAAGAAATATCCAAATGCCAAAACATCCGTTATTGAGCAACCAACAATTGCAGTAAATCGGCGTGGCGGATTGCCAATTCAATATATTATACAAGCTAAAAATTTTCAAAAACTGGAAGAAAAAATTCCATTGTTTATCGAAGAAGCGGCAAAAAATCCAACTTTTTCTATTACGGATGTGAATTTAAAGTTTAATAAGCCTGAAATAAACGTAACCATCAATCGTGAAAAAGCCGAGAGTTTGGGAATTTCTGTAAGTGATATTGCCCAAACGTTACAACTATCATTAAGCGGGCAGCGTTTTGGATATTTTATGAGAAGTGGCAAACAATATCAAGTGATTGGCCAATTCGATCAAAAAGACCGATCAAAACCCTTAGATTTAACATCGATGTTTGTAAAAAATAGTGCTGGACAATTGATTCAAATGGACAATGTGGTCACTATCGAAGAAAAAAGTAATCCACCACAATTGTATCACAACAACCGATATATGTCCGCCACCGTTTCGGCTGGTTTGGCACCTGGCAAAAGCATTAGCGACGGAATTGATGCCATGAACGACATAAAAACTAAAATTCTCGACGATACTTTTACAACAGATTTAGGTGGAGAATCCCGAGATTTTGTCGAAAGTAGTTCCAACACTTCATTTGCATTTGGATTGGCTTTGGTTTTGATTTTTCTGATATTATCCGCACAATTTGAAAGTTTTATAGATCCTTTGATTATCATTTTAACGGTTCCGATGGCGGTTGCGGGCGCGCTATTTTCCCTTTGGTTATTCGATCAAACATGGAATATTTTCAGTCAAATTGGCACTGTAATGCTTATTGGATTGGTTACAAAAAACGGAATCCTTATTGTGGAATTTGCCAATCAATTAAGGGAACAAGGAAAACCAAAAATGCAAGCCATTTTGGAGGCCTCGGAAGCGAGACTTCGCCCCATTCTAATGACAAGTTTAGCCATTGCGCTTGGCGCGTTGCCGATTGCGTTGTCACTTGGCGCAGCCTCAATCAGTCGTGTTGGCATGGGTGTTGTTATCGTTGGTGGAACTATTTTTTCTTTGATTCTAACATTATTTGTTATTCCCGCTTTATATTTAATGTGGTCAAAAGCAAGAAAACATTATCCTGAATTTGATCATATTGACGAATATGAAAATGCTGTGAAATAAGGAGTTGGTGATTTGAAGTTGTTAAAATAATTATCTGTGGAATTAGTGATTTGGTGATATTGGAAGGTAGAATTTCTTCACGAATTATACGAAAAAAGAAATTTTAAATGAATTTCACGAATAAATAACGCGTCGATGATATGTGTAATTCAATTAAAATAAAAAGTTACGCTAATTTGGCGAATTCGTGGTTTAAATAATGAAATAGGCACAGTATTTTTTCACGAATTATAAGGAAAAAAAATTAAAAATGAATTTCACGACTAAACAAAGCGTCGAAGGTTCGTGTAATTCATTTATAATAAAATTTTGTGCTAATTTGTGGAATTCGTGGTTTACATATATCGTAATTAAAAGATTATTAATATAATCTGCAATTTTACCCAATTAATCGGCAGTAAAACATAATTAAAATGACTTTTAAAATAATAATTAGTAGTTTAGTTCTATGCTTAATTTGCATATTTAAAACAAATGCACAAGATGTTCTAACCTTAGCAGACGCAGTAAAAATTGCTTTAGAAAACAATTATGAAATCAAAATTTCTAAAAACGATTTGAAAATAGATGCAGTAAATGTCGCAATCGGAAATGCGGGCATGTTGCCAAGAGTTACAGCTAATTTTCAAGATAATAACAACAATCAAAACTTAACGCAAACCAGAATTGACGGCACTACAAATAAATTAGACAATGCAAAAAACAATTTGCTGACCTATGGCGTTGGTTTAAATTGGACAATTTTTGATGGTTTTCGGATGTTTGCGAGATATGATCAATTGAAAACTTTGCAGAAACTGGGTGAAGCGGAATTGAAATTGACCATTATCACAAGAATTAGCGATGTGCATTCCAATTATTATGATTTGGTGCAACAACAGCAACAATTGATTGCGCTTGATTCTTCGATTGTGATTTCAAACCAAAGACTTGAATTGGCAAAAAACCGCTACACCATTGGGCGTGCTTCAAAATTGGAAGTTCTGAATGCGCAGGTCGATCTAAATACTGACACGACGACATTGCTACGACAAAAGGAATTGTATGCCAACACAAAAACGTTGCTCAATCAAATTATGGCACGCAATTTATCTACAAATTTTAAAGTTATTGAAAATTTTAGCGTAGATAAAAGTTTGCAATTATCTAATTTACAAGATCTTGCGACGAAGCAAAATCCCGTTTTGGTTGCGCAAGTTTTAAACAAACAAGTTGCGGAATTGCAACTAAAACAAATCAAAGGCGATCGATATCCAATCTTAAGAGTAAATTCTGCCTATAATTTTTCGGAAAGTGAAGCGAGTTTAGGATTTATCACGCAAGCATCGGCGCGAGGTTTGAACTATGGATTGTCTGCAACTTTAAACCTTTTTGATGGTTTTGCCCAAAACAGAAATGAAAAAATTGCAAAATCTCAGATAGAAAATGCAACGTTGGCCATTGCACAGCAAAGTTTGGCACTTTCAACGCTTTTGACAACATCGTTTCAAACGTATTTAACAAATATGGAACTTACTATATTGGAAGAGAAAAATGAAGCAATTGCCAAACAAAACTTAGATATCACGTTAGAAAAATTCAGAATTGGCACAATAACCACATTGGAATTTAGAACCGCACAGCTAAACTATATCAATGCGAAAGTTCGAAACAGCAACGCACAATTTCAGTCAAAAATTTCTGAAATTAATTTGAAAGAAGCAGCGGGAAATCTTAGTTTTTGAAAGGTCAAACTTTTGCTTAGGTAATAGTTATAGTAGATTTTTTGACAAAAGTTTTGTAAAATGTAACCCTTCTTTTAATATATTTACAAACAACTTAATCATCTATAAAATGAAAAATTTTACAATAATTTGCATTTGTATATTGGTTGGAATTTTAAAATGTTTTGCACAAGATGTTGAAAAACCTACAGATTCTATTAGGAAGAAAACCAATCCCATTGTTTTTATAGAAGGTTTTGTTGGTTATTCAAACGGTGCTACTCGCGGTTGGACCGGTGGAGGAAGTATCAATTACCAATATCAAAATAATTTATTTACGATACGAAGTTTGAATTTTGAAGAACGTCGATATGATGGAAAACTTCTATTTATTCCGTTTTACACAACCGTTGCAAAAGTTGACGATTATGCACTTATGTACGGCAGACGAAGTATTGATGATGATTCTTCATTTAGTTATTCTGCGGGTATTTCATTAGTCCAATATTCAACTTTAGATGAGATCAAAAGCACACAAAACAATTTACGATACTTCGAACAAAATTTTATTGGATTTCCGATCGAATGCAATATTAAATGGTTTAATTCTAAAAAAGAAAGGTATCGTATCTATGGGATAATTCCTGTTGGGAAACCAACCGCGCTTGCCAACAGCATCGGATTTAAAGCATTTGCCACAATTTCCAAAAAATCATTTGTAGGCATTGCGCTAACTTTTGGTATCGGTTATCATAAAAATTATTAAATTGCGACAAAAATAGACTTGAAAGCAATTCTTATTCTTTATATATTTGTATTTAGCATCGCAAATTTTGCCCAAACCAAAATGATAGCACCACCATTTCTAAAAAAAGGCGACACGGTTGCCATTGTTGCCACAGCCCGAAAAAACATTGATGATAACCTAAAACCCGCCATCGATTTGCTCACGCAATGGGGTTTGAAAGTTGTTGTTGGTTCGTCTATCGGATTGGATTTCCACCAATTGGCAGGCACTGACGAGCAACGCGCCAAAGATTTTCAAACACAAATGGACAACAAAAACATCAAAGCCATTTGGTGCGTTCGAGGCGGATATGGCACCGTTCGAATGATAGATTTGTTGGATTTTACAAAATTTAAACAAAATCCAAAATGGATTATCGGCTTTAGCGATGTCACGGTTTTGCACAATCACTTGAACACAATGGGTTTTCAATCCATTCATGGTGCGATGCCTGTCAGCATTGGAAAAGCATCAGAATTGGCAAAACAAACATTACAATATTCGTTGTTTGGCGACAAAGTTTCGTTTGAAATTGCGCCACATCCAATGAACAGATTTGGCAAAGCGACGGGCGAATTGGTCGGTGGGAATTTGTCTATTTTGTATAGTTTATTAGGTTCAAAATCAGCAATCGACTGTCGAGACAAAATTTTGTTCATTGAAGATTTAGATGAATATCTTTATCATATCGATAGAATGATGATCAATTTAGACCGAAATGGATGCCTGAAAAGTTTGAAAGGTATTGTGGTTGGCGCCATGACAAAAATGAAAGACAACGACGTTCCGTGGGGCAAAAATGCACTTGAAATTGTGGACGACATCACCAAAAAATATAATATTCCTACAATTTTTAATTTTCCTGCGGGACATATTCAGGATAATCGCGCATTAAAACTTGGCGGAAAAGCTACGATTGAAGTCAATGAATTTTGTGGGAAATTGGTTGTGGATTAAAAAGGGTTTTTGCCACAGATTAAAGGATTAAAAAGGATTTATTGGTAAACATTATTCTTTCGCTTCTTTATACAAGATAAGCTGAAACTTTGTTTTTTTGGGCAAAAAATTCAAACTTTGTTTCTTCTCTCCTTCGTGCAAAAAAAGTTTATTAAATTTTACCATTCCAAATACGGCTTTTGACTTATATACGAATTAAAATATCGGTTATCAGTCGTAACCTCTTCGCCCAACCAATCGGGTTTTTCAAAAGCTTCGGTTTCAGATTCCAATTCCAATTCAATGATAATCAAACCTTTGTTATCGCCATCAAAAACATCAATTTCAAAAATATGATTTTCAAATAAAACTTCGTAACGCATTTTGCGAATAACGCCTTTCAAACAAAGTTTTAGTAACGCATTTGCTTCATCGACTGAAATTTCTTTTTCCCACTCAAAACGTGACACATTTCCGTCGTTTCCAATACCTTTGATAGTTATAAATCCTTTGTCGGATTTGGTTCTGATGCGAACAGTTCGTTGCACATCATCACAAATATAACCTTGCGTAATCGCAAAAGATTTGGAAGCTAAATTTTGAATTTCATTTAAATTAAAATCCGCTGACGGCAAAAATTTACGTTCAATTTCAATCATAATTTTGAAGTTAATAGCTTTCAAATATAGTTTAAGTCCGTAAAAATATTTTGTTTTTTAATATTTTTTTCTTGAATCTTTGTTATACCATTTATGTTTATAAAGTAGTCTGAAGAAACGAAGTTATTTTTTGTCAAGACAATGAAAAAAAATATTGCATAGCCTCTGCTACGGAAGATTTTTTTGAAGATGGATTGGCTGAAAAGAACAAGTTTATTGGGCTATTTTATAGACGTAAATGGTATTGTAGCCAATTTAAATAACCAAAACATAAAATATGCAATTTACAACTTATAATATTGTTTTAATTGTTCACGTGATCAGCGGATTTTTAGGTTTGTTGTGCGGTACGATTGCATTTACGAGAACCAATTTTATCAAAATCCATAAAAAAGCTGGCAAAATATTTTTCTATGCGATGGTTTTTATTTTTATGACAAGCACAATCATGTGCTATTTAAAAACCAATATTTTCTTATTGTTGGTAGGATTTTTTAGTTTCTATTTGGCTTCCACAGGCTATCGAACATTGCAGTTAAAATCAATCTATAAAAATAATTTGAAACCACAATTTATAGATTATGCCATTTCAACAGTAGGAATTTTAGCAGGAATTTCAATTTATATTTTGGCTTATTTTTATTTTGCAAATGCGAGTAATTTCGGATTCGTTTGTGTTGTTTTTGGTTCCGTATCTTTGTTTTTAGGCATTTTGGATATTAGAAAATTTCACATCACCTTCACAGATAAATTGTATTGGATGCGTGCACATGGCATACGAATGGCAGGCGCATATGTAGCAACTGTAACGGCTTTTATCGTGGTAAACGTGCAAATAGATCAAGGTTGGATTTTATGGATTTTACCAACATTCATTATCATTCCAATTGCATTTAAGATTATAAATACAAAAATAAATAATTTGCAAAACATTGTTAAGCCATAAATCTAAAAGTATCCTAAATTCTTATTTGCTGAACAGAATAAAGCCTATTTTTGTATTATTAAATCCATAAAATGAAACTCTATCCAATTGAAGCAGGGAATTTTAAGCTAGATGGTGGCGCTATGTTTGGCGTGGTGCCAAAAACCATTTGGAACAAAACCAATCCTGCGGACAGTAACAATTTGATTGACATAGCGGCACGTTGCCTTTTGATTGAAGACGGCAACCGGCTCACGCTCATCGATACAGGAATGGGGGATAAGCAATCCGAGAAATTTTTTGGACACTATTCGCTTTGGGGCGATGATTCTCTGGATAAATCTTTGGCAAAATATGGTTTTCATAAATCAGACATTACGGATGTTTTTTTGTCGCATTTGCATTTTGATCATTGTGGTGGTGCAGTGGTTTGGAACAAGGATAAAACAGGCTATGAAACGGCTTTCGCTAATGCCAAATTTTGGACAAACAAAAGCCATTATCAGTGGGCAACAGAACCCAATTTGCGAGAAAAAGCATCGTTTTTGCATGAAAACATTATGCCAATAAATGAAGGCGGGCAGTTACGTTTTATTGAAGATTCAACGTCAGATTTTACCTATTCAACGGAGATGAATTTCGATATTTTCTACGTTGATGGACACACCGAAAAAATGATGATTCCACACATTAAATATCAAGACAAAACCATTGTTTTTTGTGCAGATTTGATTCCCACAGCTGGACATTTGCCTTTGCCATACGTGATGGGATATGACACAAGACCGCTTTTGACAATGCCCGAAAAATCAAAATTTTTAGAACGTTGTGTCGAAAATAACTATTATCTTTTCTTGGAACATGACGCGCACAATCAGATCATTACTGTTCAAAATACCGAAAAAGGCATCCGATTAAAAGAGGTCTTTAGATGTGAAGATATATTTTAATGTTAAATTACGAATTACAAATCAAAAAAGTGTCAATTTAAAAAATTCCTTTGTGAACTTCGTGCCTCCACCGAAGCAGATAGGTTCGTGGCAATTTATTTTTCAATATGCAATTATAGTAAATACAAAACCACCTTTGCTTAGTTGTTAATTTGTGCAAAAAAATCGCTTTTTTGTTATTAATGCGCAATATCAAAACTTTCAAACTGTTGACTTTTAAACTTTCGACTTAATAAAAATCCCAAACAAAAGTTAATTGTCGTAAAAATGTAACATTCCCTGTTTATTTTTGACTTATTAAAAAATAAAAAACCATATTTATAATGAAAATATTTAAAGCAACAGCTGGATTGCTGTTTTTCGCATCAGTTGTGGTTGCAACTGCACAAACCCAAACATCGACTTTTTTCCCAAAAAAAGGAACTTTATCTGAAGAAAAATTGAAACGTTGGAGCCATCTTGATCTCGAAAAAGATAGTGTTCCAGGTATGAGCGTGGACAAAGCGCATGAATTTTTGAAAGGGAAAAAAGGTGTGAACGTAATTGTTGGCATTCTTGATTCAGGTGTTGACATTGAACATGATGATTTGAAAAATGTGATTTGGACTAACAAAAAAGAAATTCCAAACAATGGAAAAGACGATGATAAAAACGGATATATTGATGATGTGCACGGGTGGAATTTCCTTGGAGACATCACAAAAGAAAACCTTGAATATGAGCGTATTGCAAATGATAAATCGTTAGCATCAGAAGAAGTATATCTTGCAGCAAAAAAACGTGTGGACGACAAAAAAGCAAGTTCAGGTCAAATGGTGGAAAGAATGCAAAAAACCACCGAAGCGCTTAATAAATCTGAGGAGTTGCTTATCAAAACATTGGGAAAACCAACGTTTACTAAAGAAGAAGTTGCAGCAATTGTGTCAACAGATGCTGAGGTAATTAAAAGCAAAGCCATGATGGAAAGAATGCTTAGTTATGGTTTGCCATTGCCAGAATTAAAAGTTGAAATCCAGAAGCAGTTGGATGCAGCATTAAAAGCGACGTCAGCGGTTCCAGAATATGTGAATTACCGTAAGGTTTTAGGCGATAATCCTTTAGACATGAACGATAAAAAATATGGAAATAATTCGATGTGGGGTCCAGAAAAAGAAGGATCGTTACACGGAACGCACGTTGCAGGCATTGTTGCGGCAAGCAGAAACAACAATATAGGTGGCGATGGTGTGGCAAACAACACACAAATTATGACCATTCGTGCTGTGCCTGATGGCGATGAATATGACAAAGATATCGCACTCGGAATCCGTTATGCAGTGGACAATGGTGCAAAAGTAATCAATGGAAGTTTTGGAAAAGATTTTTCACCGCAAAAAAAATGGGTTTATGAAGCGCTTCAATATGCGGCTAAAAAAGACGTACTTTTTGTACACGCTGCTGGAAACGATGCTAAAAACATCGACGTAGAAAATAACTTTCCAAATGATTCAGATGATAAAGTAACAGAACTTGCAAGCACCACAATTACTGTAGGCGCATTAAATTTAACTGCAGATTTGACTGCGGATTTTTCTAATTATGGAAAAATAAATGTAGATGTTTTTGCTCCTGGTGCAAAAATTTATGCTACAACACCAAACAATAAATTTCAATATTTACAAGGAACTTCAATGGCATCGCCAAATGTTGCTGGTGTTGCGGCATTGATTCGCAGTTACTATCCAAAACTTTCTGCGGTTCAAGTGAAACAAATTTTGATGAATTCAGGCACAAAACTAAACACGCAAGTTGCAGTTGGTGGCGATGAAAAAAACATGCAAAGTTTTGACAAACTATCTGTTTCTGGTGGAATTGTAAATGCTTATAACGCAGTGAAAATGGCAGATGAAATGTCAAAGAAAAAGACAATTGTTAAAAATAAAGTTAAAAGCTAATGTAAGTCGAAAGTTTGAAACTCTTAATGTTTGAAAGTTGAGGTATAAAAACTAAATGATAATTGCTATAATAATGTAAAACCTGTTTCAATTGAGGCAGGTTTTTTTGTACAATGTAAACTTTTATTAAATTGTTCGTTCGAAAGTTTATATTGAGCGCAGTCGAAATACAGTCGCGTACTTAATTTTTTCTCGAATATGATTGACTCAGATCATTATAAAATTTAATAAAGAAAACCTCTCGACTGCGCTCGAGGGGACAACACATCTCAAAAACGATTAATTGAATATAACATAAACACTTTCTTACATTCCAAAAAATATGTAGTTTTACAATAAATAATATCTTTATGAAATTTAAAATCATTTTTCTATTTGTTATCTTGTTTTCTGTATCAAATAACGCGCAAAACGGCTATTGGCAACAACACGCCGACTATAAAATGACGGTTGATATGGATGTAAAATCTTATCAATATAAAGGCCAACAAACGTTGATTTATACCAATAATTCTAACGATACACTGCGTCGGGTTTTTTATCATTTATATTCCAACGCGTTTCAACCTGGCTCGGAAATGGATGCGCGTATTCAAACCATCAAAGATCCTGATGGGCGAATGGTTACAAAAAAAACCATTGACGGAAAGGAAGTAAAAGAAAGTAGAATCAAGAATCTTTCGCCTTCAGAAATTGGATTTTTGCATGTTTCAAATTTTAATCAAGACGGGAAATCGGCTACTATTAAAGAAGTGGGAACGATTCTGGAAGTGACCTTGGCAAAACCATTATTACCCAAATCTAAAACTATTTTTACTCTGGATTTTCAAGGACAAGTTCCCATTCAAATTCGACGTTCGGGACGAAACAATGCCGAAAGCGTGGCACTGTCAATGGCACAATGGTATCCAAAAATGGCAGAATTTGATTTTGAAGGTTGGCATGCAAACCCTTACATAGCAAGAGAATTTCATGGTGTTTGGGGAAATTTTGATGTGAAAATTTCTATTGATAAAGACTATGTTTTAGGCGGAACGGGCTATTTGCAAAATCCAAATGAAATTGGTTTTGGATATGAATCCAAAGGCGCAAAAGTGACCAAAAAAATTATTGATAATAAATTGACTTGGCATTTTGTAGCACCAAACGTGCACGATTTCGCGTGGGGAGCCGACAAAGATTATATTCACGATACTTTGTTAGCTGAAAATGGTGTGACACTTCATTTTTTGTATAAAAATAATCCAAAATTTGTTGATAACTGGAAAAAATTGCAGCCTGAAACTGCAAAATTAATGAGTATTTACAACAAAACGGTTGGAAAATATCCATACAAACAATATTCGGTAATTCAAGGTGGGGACGGTGGAATGGAATATGCCATGTGTACGCTGATTTTAGGAAATGGAACCTATGATGGACTTTTGGGCGTTACCGCACACGAAATGGCACACTCGTGGTTTCAGCATGTTTTGGCAACAAACGAAAGCAAACACGGGTGGATGGATGAAGGGTTTACTTCTTTTTTGGAAGATTATGCATTGAATGAAATTGCCGAAAAGAAAGTAGAAAACCCATATGAAAATGCCTATCGAGGCTATGTTTCTATGGCAAATTCTGGTAAAGAGCAGTCGCAAACCTTGCATGCGGATCGTTTTGACGAAAATCGGGTCTACAGCATCACATCATATAGCAAAGGCGAACTTTTTTTGACGCAACTTCAATATCTTTTGGGCAAAGATAATTTGATGAAAATCTTGAAAAAATACTATCAAGATTTTAAGTTTAAACATCCCACGCCAAATGACATCAAACGCATAGCAGAGCGCGTTTCGGGCGCAAATCTCGATTGGTATTTGACCGATTGGACACAAACCACCAACACGATTGATTATAGCATAAAAGACGTTGCGGAAGCAGACGGCAAAACCAACGTTACGCTCGAAAGAATTGGTAGAATGCCGATGCCGATAGATTTGAGTGTAGAATATGCCGATGGAACATCAGAAAATTTTTATGTTCCTTTGCGGATGATGAGTTTTAGCAAAGACAATCAAACACCAAATATTACAAGAACCGTTTTAAACGATTGGGCGTGGGCATATCCGACTTATACTTTTACAATTGACAAGCCAAAAAAAGACATTAAAAAAATCACGATTGATGCTTCGGGATTGATGGCTGATGTGAAGCGTGAAAATAATGTTTATGAAGGGAAACTATAGACTATTTTTCTGTTTGATTGTGATCGAGAAATTACAAAGTACTTCGAAAGTATTTCAATTGCGCTCAGCATAAACTGTTCGGCGTGACAAAAATATCATTAAAACATAAAATCTATTTAAGTAGTTTTTATAGTTGATTGAAAATTTTATTTATTACTCTCAACCCACTCAAAAAAGCTTTTTTTGTAAGTTTCACCGATTGGAATGGCTCTGTCTTTGAGCAAAATTTGGTTTCCTTCTACCGCAATAATTTTATCGGTTCGAACGATAAACGAACGATGAACGCGCTTGAAATCTGCGGTGGGTAATTTTTGTTCTATGTCTTTTAAATTTTCTAAAACAATCAGTTTTTGATTTTGAATATGAATGAGAATATAGTCTTTCAAACCTTCAACGTAAACAATATCAGCGTGTTGAACCATTACGTTTTTGCCATTGGTTTTGACAAAAAAGAAGTTATTTTGTAAATTTTTATTTGTATCGTCAGAAACTTTAGCATCAAAATCAGCAAAATGTCCTTTGGCTTTCAATGCGCTTTCATAAAAAACATGGAATGAAATGGGTTTCAACAAATAGTCAATAACGCTGTGTTTGTATCCTTCAAGCGCATATTTTTCATAGGCAGTTGTCAAAATTACTTTGCATTTGTTTTGAATAATTTTCATAAATTGAATGCCATCAATTTCAGGCATTTGAATGTCTAAAAAAATCAAATCAATTTCGTTATTTTCAATTTTTTCAAGTGCAATAAGTGCATCTGTTGTAGCTTCAATTAATTCTAAAAACGAAATTTTATCTACATAATCCTTCAAAAGCACAATTGCCAAAGGCTCATCGTCTAATACCAAACATCTTATTTTTTTCATAACGTAATGGTTAATAGGCATTTAAATTCAGTTGCAGTTTCATCAATGGTGAGTTGGTGCGTTTTTGGATAAAGCAAATTCAATCGTCGCTGAATGTTTTGAAGACCAATTCCGTTGGCATCATCTTTTTGTTTGTTACTTATTTTATTGGCTGTTTCAAAAATTAGAAGTCCATTTTTAACTTTTAAACGAATCATAAACGGATAGTTTTCATCCGAAACATTGCCGTGTTTAAAGCCATTTTCTATAAACGGAATTAGCAAAAGCGACGGAATCAACACGTTTTTATCATCAATATCGGTTTCAAATTTGATGTTTGCATTTGCAATACGCAAAGATTCAAGAGAAATTAAACTTTCAATATATTTGATTTCATTGCTCAAGAAAGTAGTTTCTTTGTCGGATTCTATAGTAATGTAGCGCAATAATGTACTGAATTTTTCTATCGCCAAAAGTGCTTTTTCAGATTTTTGATACACCAACGAATAGATATTGTTGAGCGTATTAAAAATAAAATGCGGATTGATTTGTGATTTCAAGAAACTGATTTCGGCCTGTTGTTTGTCTTGTAGCATTTGTTTTTTTTCTTTTTCAGAATCAAAATAATGCGAAAGCAACCATAAAATTGTACTCGTAAATATTGGAGAACTGCCAAAATATAAATTATCAAAAAGATAAAAACCAATCGTAAATCCTTCGTTGTAATTGCCGTGGCCTGCAAAATTTTTGTAAATCACTTCTTCTACCAAATATCGCAGAGACGAATAGAAAAGAAACAAAACCAAGAGTAATATTACAAAAACGGCATATTTATTTTGTTTAAAAAACCGCGGTAGAAAAACAAAATAATTGATATAAAAAGTACACGATGCAACAAAAAGTCCAGTGTAAAGTAATGGTTCGGTTATGAATTTAATAAAATCAAAACCCGAGTTTCGTTGAATGATGTTTCCCATGGCGCCAACAAACACAAAGTACAACCAATATAAAACATGAAAAACTATGATACCATTTTTATTCATCTCAAGAAGTTTAAAATTCAAAAGTAGGCTATTCGTCTGAATTTATAAATTTGAATCGACGAATAGGCTGAATATGTCTACGAATTGGTTGGTCGATGAATGTATTGGATTGGTCTAAAATTAATTTTTTAGTGTTAATTAAAGTTGACTTTTGTCCAATCAATTAAAAAATAATGGCTTTTGTCTAATTTTATAGGATTAATTATAGCCACAGATTGCACAGATTTTCACAGATTTCTTAATAATTTATGTTTTTAAATCTTTTTAATCTTTTAAATCCGTGGCAAAAACAATTAGAATTTAAATATACACTTTAGACCATAACCAAAACCATCAATCTATGAAAATCAACACCCAAAAATCAAATCACTTGCTTAGCCATTTACAAACAATCACAATTTTTATTTTTATTTTATGTTTTTCGAATGCGTTTTCGCAAACTAAAATTACAGGAAAAGTAGTTAATCAAGACAAAAAACCAATAGAGTTTGCCGAAGTTTCTTTACAAACATCAACCAATGTGCTTGTCAAAAATGCACTCACAAACGAGCAAGGCATTTTTGAGTTTTCCGTTCCAAATGGCGACTATATTTTGAAAATTAATCAGGTCAATATTGAAATTTATAGCAAAGAAATCGCAGTTTCAGAAAATATGGATTTGGGTGAAATTATTATTACTGAAAAAATCAATCAGTTGAATGAAGTGAGCATCGCCACAAAGAAAAAACTGATTGAACGCAAGGTCGATCGAGTGGTTTTTAATGTGGAAAATTCCATTGGTGCAACAGGTGGCGATGCGGTTGATGCGTTGAAATTGGCACCTGGTATTCGGGTTCAAAACGACAAAATTGCGATGGTTGGCAAAAGCGGCATGGCGGTGATGGTTGACGACCGATTGATTGAACTTTCGGGTGATGATTTGATTAATTATTTGCGAACCATTCCGTCTGACAATATTTCAAAAATCGAGGTAATCACCACGCCACCAGCCAAATATCAGGCCTCGGGAAACAGCGGACTTATCAACATTAAATTAAAAAAAACCAAGAAAGACAGTTGGAATTCCTCGGTTGGAACCACGCTCACGCAACGTTCTTTTTTTGGTGGAAATGTACAAGGCGATTTTAATTATAATAAAGATAAATTTTCGATGCAATCATCCGTAAACGTTGGCAATAACGTAAAAACTAACACTGATAATAACATCACTTTTTTCCCTACTGAAACATGGAATTCGTTGAGTCCGAGAATAATTGACAATAAATTTGCAAGCGTCAGGCTTGCTTCAGACTATAAAGTCTCGGATAAATGGTCTTTTGGAATGCAATATTTAGGTAGTTTTTCTAATATGAAAATCAATGGAATCACCACTACTACGCGGGCAAATTCAAACAACATTCAAATAAACTCTTATATCAATTCTGAAAATCAAACCAAGGATCAACCGAATTTGAACGCTGTAAACATGCACGCAACCAATGTTTTGGACACACTCGGCACAAAAATCAATTATGATATTGACTATTTTAGTTACAGAAACACGGACGATATCGACTTTAAAGGAAGGTTTTTGACCAACAATTTATCTGAAATTCCAAATTCAAGGTTCGCAGGTTTTACGACCAATAATAGCGATATATCAAACTATTCTGCTAAAGTTGATGTTGATTTGCCTAAAAAATGGGCTGTTTTTAGCTTTGGAGCAAGGGTTTCTCAATCGGTTACTAATAATAATGTGGCATTTTTTGATGGTTCATCGGGGACTTTGGTTTTCAATCCATTGCAAAGTAATGCGTTTGAATATACCGAAAACAATCAGGCATTTTATGCTTCTGCTAACAAGGAAATTAGCAAAAAATGGACAGCTCAATTTGGACTTCGTGCCGAGGCAACACAAACTACGGGTTTTTCAAAAACGCTGAATCAAACCAACACGTTGGATTACATCAAGCTTTTTCCGACTTTATATGTTTCCTACAAAGCCAATGAAAACAATACTTTTTCAACAAACTACAGCCGAAGAATCAACCGACCAAACTATGAACAGCTTAATCCTTTTAAAATTTTCGACAATCCGTTCATCATCGTGGAAGGAAATCCGTTTTTGCAACCTTCGTTTTCAGATAATTTCGAGCTGATTTATGCTTATAAAAACTTAGAAAACAAGCTATATTTCTCGAATGTCACCGATGGTTTTGAGCAACTTAGCATTGTCGACAGTGCCACCAACATCACAAATTATTTTGTTTTGAATTTTAAAAATATTCAGAGTTTTGGCATCACGGAAAGCTATACTTTCGATATGTGGAAATGGTGGACAAGCACCAATTCGTTTGATTTGTTGTATGTTGTGGCGAGATCAACGTCTCTGATTACAATTCCAAAATCCGAAGGATTTGTGTCGAGTTTGTCAACCAACAATGATTTTGTTTTGAATACTAAAAAGAGTTTACTTTTCAATTTTAATTATACCTACAATTTCCCTGGTGTTGCCGATTTGGCAGAATTTTCCGCATCGAGTGCGCTGTCGCTTAGTGTAAAATATTTAACTTTGGACAAGAAGTTGCAAATTTCGCTCATCGGCAATGATGTTTTTCGTCAAGAAAGACCCGTTTATTCGATGTTTAGCAATGGCATTTTGCAGAAATTCAATAACTATTACGACCAACAATCCATCCGATTGTCACTCAGATATAAGTTTGGAAATGCCAAATTGAAAGTTCAAAAACGAGATTTTGGAAACGAAGACGAAAGAAATCGCACGGGAAAATAGATATTATTGGCTTCCGCAGAACTACATCAAATGTTAACTTTAAAGTAAACCATTAAGAAAATTAGGATTATTAAGTCGTTGCTTGCTTAATTTTCATAATAAATTTCATGGTGAATTACTAAACATGGAATTCAAAATTTTGACTATAGTTAAATGTATGTTTTATTTCTTTTTTGCTACAGATTAGCAGGATTAAAAAGATTTAGAACTTGTAATATGCAAAAATCTGTGTAAATCTGTGTAATCTTTGACTAATATAAATCACATATATTAATTGAATTAGTGCTAAAATTTTTAAATTTATTTACAACTGAGTTTTTGGAAGTGCAGTTAAAAAAATTTCTTTATTTTTGGTAAAAAATTTTAAGCATTTGCTACATTATAATTATATTTTCACAGGTTCGGGACTTTCAGCATTGATGACGGTTTACGAAATGGTTTTGTCGAAACGATTTACCGATAAAACCATTTTGATGCTTGACATAGATTCTAAAAAAACCAATGATAGAACGTGGTGTTTTTGGGATAATGAATCTACGAATTACGAAGATTTGATTGCGAAAAAGTGGCACATGGCTTTGTTTGCCGATGAAAATTTTAGTCGAAAATTTGAAATGAAACCATATTCATACAACATGATTCGTGGTTTAGATTTTTATGATTCAATTTTTAAAACCATTGAAAATCATGCAACTATTGTTTTTAAAACAGAAAATATTGAATCGTTCATAGATGAAAAAGATTTTTGTTTAGTAAAAACCGATGTAGAAACCTACAAATGTGACAAGGTTTTTAATTCCATTTTTGATCCAAAAAAAGTTTTAGAACAAACAAAATTTCCGTTGTTGCATCAGCATTTTATTGGTTGGTTTATAAAAACTAACAAGCCTGTTTTTGATGAAAATTGCGCCTCGTTCATGGACTTTTCTGTTGAACAACGAGGAAACACTCGTTTTATGTACGTTTTGCCAACAAGTCCAACCGAGGCTTTGGTGGAATATACACTGTTTTCAAAAGATCTTTTGCAAGACGAAGAGTATGAAATGGAAATTCAAAAATATATCAAAAACTTAGGCATAACCGACTTTGAAATCACAGATACCGAGCGAGGCAATATTCCAATGACGTGCTATGAATTTTGGAAACAAAACACAAAAAACATTGTCAACATTGGCTCTGCAGGTGGTTGGACAAAAGCAAGCACGGGTTTTACCTTTAAAAACACCACTAAAAACGCCAAAAAATTAGTTTCGTTTTTATCACATGAAAATGATTTTAGAAACTTTTTTAAAAAAGATAAATTTTGGTTTTATGATTTGCTTTTTATTGATGTTTTATACAAAAACAATGAAGTTGGAAGTCGCGTTTTTGCATCATTATTCAGAAAAGGACAAACGGAATTGATTTTCAAATTTTTAGATCAAGAAACAAGTTTTTGGGAAGATTTGCAAGTGATGCTAAAATGCCCGACGGTTTTGTTTATGAAAGCTCTTTTTCGCAGGATTTTGTAAATAAAATCCTTTAGATAAGAAAATTTTAAATTGTCGGATACTTTTTTTAACCATTAAGAAATTAAGATCATTTAGTGTGGATCACTTAATACCCTTAATTTCTTAATGGTAAAATTTACTAGTACTTAAAGATAAAAATGTTATTCTTCTATAAATTTAAACCTTTCGGCATTCGACTTTTAAACATTCGACTGAACTATAACAAAATTTTATCGCCGAAATATTCATTGAAAAAGAATTGTACCTATCTTTGTGAAAATTTTGCAGTAACTGAGAAATCTGCAATCAAAAATCACTAATCTAAAATCTAATGTATCCAATAGAAATGGTTAAACCAATGCAAGCAGAACTTTCTGATGCTGGTTTTCAAGAATTACATACAGCCGAAGCCGTTGAAAACGCAATAAAACAAGACGGAACAACACTTGTGGTTGTGAATTCTGTTTGTGGTTGTGCCGCACGAAACGCACGTCCGGGCGCAAAAATGAGTTTGCAAAACGACAAAAAACCAACAAATTTAGTAACCGTTTTTGCAGGCGTAGACAAAGAAGCAGTTGATTCGGCTCGTGGATTTATGTTTCCCTATCCGCCATCATCGCCAAGCATCGCGTTGTTTAAAAATGGCGAGTTGGTTCACATGCTCGAACGTCACCATATTGAAGGTCGCCCCGCAGAGCTGATTTCGGACAATCTGAAAGACGCTTTTAACGAGTATTGTTAAGAATTATAGAGGCTACCTCCAAAAATATTTGGACAGCCTCTTTTTTTTCTCTAAATTAATCCCTCTTGGATATAGCATTTTTTGATATTAGACATTCATCCAGTTTATGGAATGACAACGGTATTTTTTTAAAACTAAAATGTTTACTATACTCTTACTTATTCATATTTGTTTTAATCGGCGCATGCTTTCTGCTAATTATTACGCCATTAGACTATTTTATAGTACATTTTTTAAATCAAAAATCTGTAATTAGCGAAATTAATAATCGCTCAGTTTATAGCTCCTTCGGCTATTTGTTTGTCGGATTGGTAGGCCCTTTATTTGAAGAGTTGATGTTCCGCTTGGGGCTGAAACCAAAACCAATCAACGTTTTCATTAATATTTTTGTTTTATCTTTTTTTATATTTGGCGGGCGAATTATCACGGAGATAACTTTTTTTTCCAAATATTATCAGCAAATATTGCTTTCAATTGTAACATCAATTATAATTTTTTGGGTTTTTAAAAACAAAATTATTCATTTTTATAAAGCATATAATACATCATTAATAACTTTTTCAATCATAACATTTGGCTTAGTACACATTTCTAATATTAAGAATTTAAACTGGTCAATAGCAATTTTTTACCCTTTTTTCGTAATACCTCAAATGATTATGGGTTATTTCATTTCCAATTTAAGGTTGAAATATGGCTTTTTATGGGGTGTACTTCTTCATATCCTTATTAATTCTATTGCGATGTTTTTTAGCCAATTCAGGTAACTAATATTATGCAACCATCATCGCCAGGCATCGAGTTGTTTAAAAATGGCGAGTTGGTTCACATGCTCGAACGTCACCATATTGAAGGTCGCCCCGCAGAATTGATTGCCGACAATTTGAAAGATGCTTTTAACGAGTATTGTTAAGAAACGAAAAACCACTTTAACGAGTGGTTTTTTTATTTTGTGATTGAAAATTAAAAGAAATATTATTATAACCTACCTTAAATTAAAATTTGCGGGATTTTGACGATTGTTCCAAAATCGCAATAGGTAAACCGTATCATTTTGAATTTTGTAAAAAAGAGTAATTTGCGGTACAATTGGTACTTTGTAAACATCAATGTAGCCGCTCAATATAAAAACAATATGTCCGAGTCGCAATATATTTAAGACATCGTCAATATTATTCAAAAAAAGACTAACTTCTTTATCGCTAAAAACAATTTCTAAATAATCAATATTATCTGAAACATCAGCAATTGCTGAGTCTGACCATATAATATTTAGCATTATTTAAAATATTTTGGATGTCTTTTTTGCAAAACATTCATCGCCTGTTCGTGAGTGTTTACGTCGCCATTTTCAATATTTAATAATGCTTTATCTATAGCTTTAATTTGGTCAGCATTTAGAAAATCATCTACACTATTACTGTCGTTCAAGGGCACAACAGCGTACGAACGCCCTTTCCCGCGATGAATTACAACTTTTTCGTGTTGGGCAACGTCTAAATATTTTTTTATATTGCTTCTAAATTCAGTAACGCCGATGGTTTTCATGATTTTTATTTTTACAAAGATACGTAAAAACGTACGTTATTTCAAAAATTTTATCGTTGTTCTAAACTTTACCAATCAATTCGAGTAAAATAAAATTTCATTTTTCAATGCTTTGATAAAATATTTAGCTATTTTGCGGTTTTTTTGATGAAAAGTTTCTATTTGTTGCAAATATCCTATTGATAAATTTTTAGTGGTTTGACGTTAATATTTTGCTGTATGCACACTATGTTTAACAACGTTTGTATACTTAATATAAAATTTAACATAAATTTAAATTTACACTCGTAAAGCTATAGGATTTTTTTATTAGTTTTATAAAAAATAAATCCCTTATGACAATCCTCAAACAAATGCAACGTTTTAACAAAGTGAACAAACTTATTGGTTCAGAAAACACTGGAAACCCAGAAATTTTTGCAGAGAAACTTGGCATTTGTCGCAGCCAACTTTTCAACATCATCGAACAATTTAAAGATTATGGTGCGCCGATACGTTACAATAAGAAGAACGAAACTTATTATTACACCACATCTTTTAATTTAGAACTGAAATATTCTTTAAAAACGATTACAGAAACCGAAGAAAAAGAAATTTTCGCAGGTTTTTGCCAAAGTCCAATTTTATTGGACGGAACTACTTTTTCTTTGCAGTATCAAAAACAAAGTAGTGCACGATTTTGTGTTTGATAAAAGAAAAAATGTTTAATCAATAAAAAATTTAGAAATTATGTTAGAATTAGAAAATTTGGGTTTGGCTGAGATGGATTCTCAAGAGGTGAATGAGGTTGAGGGTGGATTTTTACCAGTGATTGTTATTGGTGCGTGCTGGGGTTTTATGGCATGTAGTTCACTTGTTGCAATCGGTATTGCACATGCACATGGTTTAGAACGCTATTAACTTTTAAATTTAAACAATATGGAAAATTTTGTTGAACTTAGTACTTATGAGTTAGAATCTACCGATGGTGGTATACTTCCTGTTATTTGTGTATACGCTTTATGCAAGGGTATTGGTATCGGTTTCGGGATTGGGATGGCTATTTACGGTGCATATGAATTAGGTCATTCTGTAGGACAGCCGTAATATGAAGAAAATATCCTACAAAACGCTCTTCTTCGGTATTTGCATTGGTTTTATTTTTACATTTTTATCGTATTTAATAGTTCATCTTGCGAGTTCGTGATTTATAAACCTCGTTTTAGGACGAGGTTTTTAATTGTTTGCAATTTATTACCTTGCAGAAACGGGAAAATTTTTAGCAAATGTAATTTATAAATAATTATAATTATGGATATAAATAGTTTGTATAATGGAGGTTTTGATGAGCTTGTGAAAGTTTTAGATCATAAAAAAAAGATTGACTTAGAAGATCTTAAAAATATCAAATGTAAATCTTTAAGAGAGACTTTAAAACTTAAAGTCATTAACGATTATGATTCAAAAATCAGGCAGCTTAAATATTCAGTATTTTAAACTTCGCATTTAAGTAATGCACATGGCTCGGAATTATTATTACATAGCTGAAACCCCGATGGCGCGGATATGTCAACGGTTTGATTGCGCGGAATTGCATTCATAAGTGTTCGAAACAATAAATTTAATAACTTTACAAGAAACTATGAAGGTTTCAGAAGTGTTAAATTACGTACCTAAGTCTGAATTAGAAAAG
>JAYWGW010000047.1:0-72912 GCA_043778045.1 Bacteroidota bacterium
TTAATATTTACACGCCATGACAACAATGAACAACAGATTACAATTAATTGGAAACGTAGGAAACGATCCAGAAATCAAAAATTTAGAAGGCAACAAAAAGCTTGCAATTGTAAGTATTGCGACAGCCGATAAATACCGCGATCAAAACGGAGAATTAGTAACCGACACACAGTGGCACCGCGTTTCTGCCTGGGGAAAAAATGCCGAACTTATTGAAAAATATGTGGTAAAAGGTAGCAAGATTGCAATTGAAGCAAAATTGAGCTATAAGACATATGAAGATAAAAACGGCGTGAAACAATATCAGACCGAAATTACGGTTGCAGGTGTGCAATTGCTTGGAAAATAAATCAGTAGTCCATATGAGCAAAACCCTCATTTTCAATAATTTGAAAGTGAGGGTTTTTTGTTTTTAGCTTAATAAAATTTAGCATTAATATCCAAAAGTAACAACAAACTTATTGCTTCGAAAATAAATTTTAATATTCGGTTAAAATATTGACATAAAATGTATTACTAAAAAAAATAGGTTTTGCCTTGTATATTATTTCGTTTCCAACGTACTGTCTAAAATTTGTATTGTTTCTTTCGGGATTTTAATTCTAATGTTTATTTTTTTGTAGTCCCATTCTTTTCCATTTTTATCAGCAAAAATATCCATTTTACCTTTTCCTTTGCTCCCTTTTACTCTAATTGACATTGCAACCGAATTGTTATTTTTGGTATAAACAGTATGACCTTCTAAAATTGCCAACCTATCAATTGGTTCAATTTTACCAATAATTTCAATAACTCTTTGGTTGAGATTTGCTTTTTGAATTGCTTTTTCAAACAAAGATTTATCGGAATATGCTTGAGCAACATGCATAACATTACCATCGATAGTTGACTTTAAAACTACGCCAAGCAATAGCAAAAACAATAACAAAGAAGTTGGTAAGAACCATCTCCAATTTCTTCGCAACCAGCTTTTTCTAACAAGCAGTTCGTTATTCATCTTTAGACCTTCAATTTACTTGCCAAAGCAGCTGGAATTCCTGCCTTGTGAACCATAATTGCCGTGGTTTTATATTTCACAAAATTTTTGGTCACATACAAATATCCTTTATAATCGTTGGTTGTGCCCCAAGAATTTTTCACAATGTAATAATCTTTTCCATCTTGGTCTTTCGCCAATCCAACAATGTGCATGCCGTGATCGTCTGTGGTGGTGTAATTGTCAAATGCTACTTGTCGTATATCTTCAGTAATTTCCAATTCAGGTTTTGGACCGGTAAACATTTCAGCTTTTTCTTCTGCCGACATATCATCTGCTTTTTTGGTCGGAATATATGCCACACCGTTTTTCCAGCTAAACCCTTTTTCGCTCACGTCCGTTGCCCAAGCCACCGTAAAACCATTTTTCAACGCATGGTCGATTGTTTCGGTTAGTTCATTCATTTTTACATTATATACCAAATCAAAAGACCAATTGTCGGGCACCATCAACATTGTTTTTGCGTAATATGGCGAAGATGTAAACGACGATATCTCTACATAGTCATCAGCATTTATGCCCACAACTTCCTTTGCAAAAGTTTGTGGCGTATATGTTTTTCCTTTAAAAACAAAGCTCTGTGGAACTTGCCCAAGATACGAATCCAAAACTGCCGTGTAGGCCTTTTCCCAATTTGGGGTCAGCTCGCCATTCGGGTTTTTCACCGCCGCCGCCAGCAAACCTTCGGTCAAAGCCGCCATTTCTGCAAATTTATTTTTCGCCGTTCCATAGTTCAATCCCGTGTAAACTTCCTGTGGCACGGCTCCATATTTTTTATACATATTCGTCACATCGTGCAATGCGCCTCCATCGCCAAGCGTCACCGCACCATGCATCCGTACATAGTTTTTACCTTTTTCCACATACGCATTTCGAGCCGAAAAAATCTGCGAAAGCTCCACAGGTTGTTTCCCCATCCGAATCATTTCAGACTCCAAGTAGGAGTTCGTGGCGTAACTCCAACACGTTCCCGACGAGCCTTGCGCCTTCACCGAAGTGTTTGCCAAATTAATCACATCCGTAAATTTAAAATTTTCTTTGCTTTTCTCCGAGGCATTGGCTTTCAGGGAATTCACAAGGCCGTCTTGCGCAAAATTTGTAGTCGAAATAGCCAGCGAGGCAACAACAAAAAGGGTTTTTATTTTCATTTTATATTGGTTTTAAATGTGTAAATTTTTATAATAATTTGGGCGTGTCCCGCCGAAAAGGCGGGTCGCGGTCTTTGTTCCCGCTTTTTTTGAAAGGCAGAAAAAGCCTTTCAAAAAAGAGCTCCACGTCGATCGCTCACGCAACACCTCACTAATAAAAAACAATTTCTTAATCCGTAAGAAAAGTGATCTGTAAAAATACACTTTTTTCCATTTCTAACTAAAATCAATAAACATTTAACAAAACAAAAAAATACAAATTTTCTTTTAATTTATCCAAGTTTTCATAATATGAACTTCGTTCCTTCATTTCTTCGTGAAAAAATCTTTTTTTTAATTAATCTACAACTTATCAAAATATCCTATTTTTGTCTCAAAAAAAATGAACCTTAGTTTTTGGGAACTTAAAAATTGGTTTTCCAACGTCGATTTCACCATCGTCGGAAGTGGAATCGTCGGTTTGCACTGCGCATTGCGACTGCGAGAATTGCATCCAAAAAGCAAAATTTTCATCCTCGAAAAAGGCATTTTGCCACAAGGCGCAAGCACAAAAAATGCAGGTTTTGCTTGCTTCGGAAGCCTTTCAGAAATTATTGATGATCTAAAAAAAAACTCCGAACAGGAAGTTATAAATCTTGTCCAAAAACGTAAAAAAGGACTTGAATTGTTGCGCAAAAACCTTGGCGACACAAACATAGATTATCAACAAAACGGCGGATATGAACTTTTTTTGAAATCTGATCGCGCTTTATTTGAAAATTGTACATCTCAAATACCGTTTATCAACAGCTTACTAAAACCTGTTTTTGGCAATCAAACTTTTGTACAAAAAGCAAATAATTTTGAATTCAATAACATTTGCAAAAATTTGATCGTTAATCCTTTCGAAGGGCAAATCGACACTGGAAACATGATGCAAGCATTGCTTAAAAAAGCCGTTGCAAAAGACATTCTCATTTTAAATCATCAATACGTTACAAGTTATTTAGAAACAAATTCTGCCGTAGAAATATCTGTAAATGATTTTAGTTTTAAATCCCAAAACCTACTTTTTGCAACCAATGGTTTCGCTTCAGAATTGACACAAAATCAAATAAAACCAGCACGTGCACAAGTTTTGATCACAGAACCTATTAAAAATTTACACATTAAAGGCACTTTTCATCTCGATGAAGGGTACTATTATTTCAGAAACATTGGCAATCAAATTCTACTTGGTGGCGGTAGAAACCTTGATTTTGAAACCGAAACCACAACAGAATTTGGCATTACTGAAAAAGTGCAAAATCATTTGGAAACCTTGCTAAAAGAAGTAATTTTGCCCAACAAAAAATTTGAAATTCAGCACCGCTGGTCAGGCATTATGGGCATGGGCGAAAGCAAAACCCCAATTGTCAAACAAATTTCTGAACGTGTTTTTTGTGGCGTTCGACTCGGTGGCATGGGCGTTGCCATCGGAAGTTTAGTTGGATCGGAATTAGCGGAATTAACAAAAAGCTAAACAGCAATAAAACTAGAGTGATATATTAAACCACGAATAACACAAATTGGCACAAATTTTTATTTTAAAAGAATTTCACAAATCATATATGCGCTTAGTATTCGTGAAATTCAATTAGAATTCTTTTTCCCGTTTAATTCGTGAAAAAATAGTACAATCGAGTAGCTGATATTTGCATGTTAAACCTAAACCAAGAACTATAATTTAAAAAATAATACACCAAAAAGTGGCAATAAGAAAAGGCAATCTCACACGTAAACCAACAACCAGCAAAAGAACTTTGAAAGCTAAAATTTTCAGATTTCTCTACAAAACGATGCTTTGGTTTTTTGGTGTAACCATTTTTTTGGTACTATTTTTTAAATGCATTCCTGTGCCTTTCACACCGTTAATGATTTTCCGAGCCTACGAAACACGCCCCGAAAGCAAAGGTGAATATAAGTCGAGCCACGATTGGGTGCCACTTGCGGACATTTCTTTGAATATGCAAAAAGCAGTGATTGCGAGTGAAGACGGCACCTTTCTAAATCATAATGGTTTCGATTTCAAAGCCATGCAACTTGCGGCAAAAAACAACAGCAAAGGAAAAAAACTAAAAGGCGGAAGCACCATTTCGCAACAAACTGCCAAAAATGTTTTTCTTTGGCAAGGCCGATCCTATCTCAGAAAAGGTTTGGAAGCTTATTTTACATTTCTGATTGAACTCATTTGGGGCAAAGAACGCATCATGGAAGTCTATCTCAACTCAATAGAAATGGGCGATGGCGTCTACGGCATTGAAGCCGCAACGCAATATTGGTACAACAAACCATCCAAAAGCTTGACCAAAAGAGAAGCCGCAGGCATTGCCGCCATACTACCAAATCCACGAAAATTCAAAGCCAACCATTCCACAAATTACATCGAAACTCGAAAAACTAAGATTGTACGACGGATGGGATATATTGGAAAGATTAGTTATTAAGTAGGAAGTCGAAAGTTGGAAAGTCAAAAGTCGAACGTTAATTACAAATCAGAAAAATCTTATTGCTTAAATTATTATTTTGATGTTATGTCCCATCGAGCGCAGTCGAGATGCCGATATTTGGTTATAGACTGCGCTCGAATTGACAGCAAATATGTAAAAATTGAAACGTAGATTGTAAAATGCATAAAGTTTTAATTTCAAATTATTATGTTAATTTTATGTCCAGTTGAGCGCAGTCGAAATGCTGTTATTTCGTTCTCGATCGGGCGCGAATTGACAAAAAAAACATAAAAAGTGGAATGTATGTTACAAATGTGAAATATTTTAAATTTAAATTATTTCATTAATAAATTGTCCCATCGAGAAGTTTATGCTGAGCGAAGTAGATACAGTCAAGATGCCGTAATTTGGTTCTCGACGGCGCTCGAATTGACAAGAAAAATATAGAAACGCAACGTATACTGTAATTGTGAAATATTTTAAATTTAAATTATCCAATTGATAAAATGTACCGTTTAGCGAAGTCGAGATGCCATAATTTCAACGGCTCGTTGGATTTGTTAGTTTCCGATTTGATTTGTTAAATGTATCGAATTAAAAACCAAATTTTAATTATAAAACCAACTTTGAAGTTCGACTCATAGTCCAATTGTAGTAAATTGTTCTTAGCAATAGTTGTTGATTATTTTACCACGTTAGTTTCCCAACCATCATAATCTCCATTGTGTTTCTCGGCTAAGTCTAATAAGTATAAACTATATTCATTAACACTTTTAATGTCAACTTTATCAACTCTTTTAAGTCCTAATAGAAATGGATAATTTTCTTCAACTTTACTTTTGGAAACAAAAATAAAGTACTTTTTTTCTGCTTCTTTTTTAAAGTTTTCTGCATCTTTATCGGTTTTGAAGTAAATCCAATGAAAAACTTCGCGAGGCGCAATTAACTTATCTCCATTTTTTTTTAAAAATTCTACAACGTGCTCGTCTTTAAGAATGCGATTTTGTTCACTTCTGTGGCAAGCAAGGATAAAAAATACCAAAAAGAATATTAAAGATTGTTTTTTCATAATTAAATTGTACGTTCTTAAGACTTACTGCGAACTTTCGAATGCACGCTATACTCAACAGAAACACAAACTTTCAACTTTCCAACTTTAAAAACTTTTAAATTTACTTGGGCATTGCCACAAACCCCATATTAAACAACGTAAAAGCTTGAATATCGGCAGCTTCTTCAATGGTTTTTGAAACAGGTTTTCCTGCGCCATGTCCAGCGTTGGTTTCTATTCTAATTAAGGTTGGGTTTTTGCCGGTTTGCTTGTCTTGCAATTCTGCAGCGAATTTAAAACTATGTGCAGGCACAACCCTATCATCATGATCGCCTGTCGTGACAAGCGTTGCAGGATATTGAACGTTTGCTTTTACGTTTTGAACAGGTGAATATTTTTTTAGATAATCAAACATTTCTGCCGATTCTTCTGCAGTTCCATAATCGTAAGCCCAACCCGCGCCAGCCGTGAAAGTATGGTAGCGCAACATGTCTAAAACGCCCACCGCAGGCAAAGCCACTTTCATTAAATCGGGGCGTTGCACCATAGTGGCACCAACTAAAAGTCCGCCGTTTGACCCACCTCTAATAGCCAAGAAATCTGATGAGGTGTATTTTTTTTCTATCAAAAATTCTGCAGCAGCAATAAAATCATCAAAGACATTTTGTTTTTTTAGTTTTGTGCCTGCATCGTGCCATTTCTTACCATATTCGCCACCACCACGCAAGTTTGCCACGGCATAAATGCCGCCCATTTCCATCCAAACGGCATTGGCAACACTAAAACTTGGCGTCAAACTAATGTTGAAACCACCATATCCATAAAGAATTGTTGGGTTTTTTCCATTGAGCGCCAAACCTTTTTTATGGGTGATAATCATCGGAATTTTTGTTCCGTCTTTTGAGCTGTAAAACATTTGCGTAGAAACATAGTCCGCAGATTTAAAATCGACTTTTGGTTGGTTGTATATAGCTGATTTTCCTGTTTTTGGATTAAATGAAAACGTTGAATTTGGAGTGATATAATTGGCAAAAGAATAATATAAGGTATCATCTTTTAGTTTTCCGCCAAATCCCGAAGCCGTTCCGATGCCAGGCAAATCAATATTTCTTATTAATTTTCCGGCATAATTATATTGTTGGACTACTGAAATGGCATCTTTCATGTAATTTGCAAAAACAAATCCACCACCAGTTGTCGGCGACAAAACATTTTCTGTTTCAGCAATGAAATTTTTCCAATTTTCAGGTTTTGGATTGCTTGCATCGACAGTTACAATTCGTTTGTTTGGCGCTTTGTGGTTGGTAACAATATATAGTTTCGAACCAACATTTTCCAAAACATCTACGTCAAAATCATATCCTGTGATTACAGTTTTTAAATCGCTTTTTGGATTTGTCAAGTCCTTAATATATAGTTCATTTCCTGAAGTAGAATTTGCAGCAGAAATAAATAAGTAGCGATTGTCTTCAGAAACACTTCCGTTCACGTAGCGTCGTTTTTCTTTGTCGCCATAAATAAGTTCGTCTTGCTTTTGAGCGGTTCCAATTTTGTGATAATAAAGTTTATGTTGATCGGTTTTTGCTGAAAGTTCACTGCCTTTTGGTTTGTCGTAGCTTGAATAGAAAATGCCTTCATTGCCTTTCCACGATAGACCGCTAAATTTTACGTCTATTAAATCTTTGTCTATGGATTTTTTTGTTTTCGCATCGATGAAAATTACTTTGCGCCAGTCACTTCCTGCTTCGGAAATAGAATAGGCAACGAGAGAGCCATCTTTTGAAAAACTTACGGCATCAAGTGAAGTAGTGGCGTCTTTTGAAAACGTGTTTGGATCAAGAAAAATTTCTTCTTTGCCCGATTTGTCTTTTCTATAGAGTATGGATTGGTTTTGAAGTCCGTTGTTTTTATAGAAATAGGTGTAATCTCCTTCAATAAAAGGTGCAGAAAACCGCTCGAAATTCCAAAGTTTTTTCATGCGCTCTTTGATGGCATCGCGAAAAGGAATTTTATCTAAATATCCAAAGGACAGTTGGTTCTGAGCGGTTACCCAAGCAGCAGTTTCGACAGATTTATCATCTTCAAGCCAACGGTAATTGTCGGTTACTTGATTTTTAAAGTAGGTGTCAACAACGGGTTTTTTATCGGTTTTTGGGTAGGAAATGGCGGTTTGTGCAAAAGTGAATGCGGGTGCTAACATTAATAGAAGAAGTTTTTTCATTTTTAGGTTGAAATTAGTTGTAACAAATTTAGGGATTTGTATTGTAGAAAATTACAAGATTGTCTTAATTTTTTTGATTAACAATGTGCGTATGAATTTTTTTTACCACAAACTTGTCCGCCGGGGCGGAGACACGAAGGACACGAAGTAATTTTTTTTTATTACTGATAATATTCGTTATGTAGAATTTAGATTTTGTTATGCTTGATGTTCAATCGTTAAAATAAATAAAAAACATGATTTGATGTAGAATCTCTGCGTGAGCGATCAGCCACAGGCGGACAGGTGGCAGTGGAATCAGCCTACGGCGGACAAGCCCTTTTTGCCGTGGGATTGCTTCGTCCCTCGCAAAGACAGTTTGGGAACGAACAGCGCGACCCGCATGTTGCGAGGGACGAAGCAATCGCGGGGCACGCCCAAATAATTTATAAAATTTAGTACGTATTTCTATATTTTTAATTAACATATATTTAATTACTTCCTATATTTTTGTGTAAAAATTATTGATAGAAAACATTACATTTGCTGCTATTTTAGAAACGAAATTTAAACGATGGAAATAGTTATCAAATTATCTCAATTCCTTTTGAGCTTATCATTACTTATTATTCTGCACGAATTGGGGCATTTTATTCCCGCAAAACTTTTTAAAACGCGGGTTGAGAAATTTTATTTGTTTTTTGATGTGAAATTTTCATTGCTGAAAAAGAAAATTGGCGAAACAGAATATGGTATCGGCTGGTTGCCACTCGGTGGCTATGTAAAAATTTCTGGTATGATTGACGAAAGCATGGATAAAGAACAAATGGCACTTCCTCCGCAACCATGGGAATTTCGGTCGAAACCAGCATGGCAACGCATCATTATTATGCTTGGTGGTGTGACGGTAAATTTTGTTTTGGCGTTTATTATATATATTGGTATGACTTGGTTCTACGGCGATTTGTTTTTGAAAAACAGCGAACTGAAAGACGGAATTGCTGTAACGAGTGAGCTTGGCGAAGAATTGGGTTTCAAGACTGGAGATAAAATTGTTAGTATTAATGGCGATAAAATCGAAACATACAACGAAATTCCTAACAAACTTTTGTTCGGGAAAACCGCAGTTATTTTGCGCGATGGTGTTGAAAAAACGTTGACTTTTCCTGAGGATTTGATTGGAAAAGTGGTGGCCAGCAAAAAAATTAAATTTCTGGATTTGAGACAGCCTTTTGCGGTTGGTCAAGCAGCAGAAACGTCTTTAAATAAGAAAGTTTTGTTGCCAAAAGATATCATAAAAAGCATAAACGGACAGCCTACAAAATATCATGACCAAGCCGTTGCGATTCTATCGACAAACAAAAATGCCTCTTTGCCAGCGATTATAGAGCGAAATAAAAAAGATATTGCTGTTGTTCTGAAAACCGACGCAGAAGGCAAAATAGGAGTGATGTCAGCAAAATTTGACTATGTGAGTCTTGAAGCAATGGGACTATATAAATTTGACAATAAGCAATATGGATTTTTTGAATCAATTTCTGTTGGTTTAAAGAAAGGTAAAGATCAACTTACTGGATATTTCGATCAGTTGAGAGCTATTTTTTCGCCAAACACGGGCGCATACAAAGGCGTTGGTGGGTTTTATGCAATATTTAATATTTTTCCTGCCACATGGAGTTGGGAAGCATTTTGGAGTATAACAGCAATCTTGTCTATTATGCTTGGTGTAGTGAATTTACTACCAATACCTGCGTTGGATGGCGGACATGTGATGTTTTTATTGTATGAAGTTGTTTCTGGTAAAAAGCCAAGTGACAAATTTTTGGAAAATGCGCAAATGGTTGGTTTCTTTATACTTATAAGTTTGGTATTGTTTGCCAACGGCAATGATATTTTTAAAGCTATTTTTGGAAAGTAAAATTTTGTAAAATAGTTTTAGTTTTGTTTGCAATAATATAATAAATAGTTATCTTTGCACCGCTTTAAAAGTGAATACCACTTTCCTTCTTAGCTCAGTTGGTTAGAGCATCTGACTGTTAATCAGAGGGTCCTTGGTTCGAGCCCAAGAGAGGGAGCAAGCAACGGAAAGCCTTTACAGAAATGTAGAGGCTTTTTTTATTTATGGGTTGAATTAAATTGAATAATTCAAATTAGTAGAATATTTTGCGTCTTTAATATAGGTTAATAAACTTACTCTTTTCAACCAATCTACGTTCAAACAAATCTTCTACAGTAAAAGGAAATGCAATATTTTTGTCCTTTTGTTACAAAAAATAGCTTCTTGGTTCATGCTATTTTATAGACGTAAATGGCATAAAGTACAATCGCCATTTTAATATTACAACTAAATTATCTTTTAGGTAAAATATAAACCAGCAATGTAGAGCAATCTATTATAGATTTTTTAACAGAAATCTATGCAACATCTCACAACATACAAAAATATAATATTTGAAGAGAATGTTTATCCATCAATCTTTATTGTTTTTTGTTGCAAAAAAAACATGATCTTCCGTTTCTTTTGGTTCTGGAATGTCCTCTTCTGAGAATGTTTTTAAAATCTTTTGCGTAATTTTTTTGATTTGTACAATACGGTTTGCTTGGTTTTGAACGCATTTTTCAAATAAATTTCGAACTACTCGTGCATTTCCAAATCCTTCATCTTTTTTGGAATATAATAGTTCGAAAGTGTCTGAAAGTTTTTCTTTGGCTTCGTTGCTTAAAATAAAATCAGCATTTTTGCAATTTGACATAAAAACCGCCATCAGTTGATCAGGTCTAAAATGTTCAAAAATGAAAAATCGATTAAAACGAGAGCGCAGACCAGGATTTGATTCTATAAAAATTTTCATGGGTTCGTCATATCCAGCAACTACAACCGCTAAATCGTCGCGGTAATCTTCCATTCTTTTCAATAATGTATTGATGGCTTCGGCACCATAGTCATTGCCAAAACTATTGGTTGTGAGTGCGTAGGCCTCGTCGATAAACAAAACACCACCCAAACTTTCTTCGACTGCTTTGTCAACTTTTGTAGCCGTTTGACCAACGAATCCAGCTATCATTCCTTCGCGATCGGTTTCATACAATTGTCCTTTAGATAAAAAACCTAAATGTTTGAAAATTCGACTTAGCAATCTGGCGACAGTCGTTTTTCCAGTTCCTGGTGGCCCAAGAAAAACCGTATGCAATGTGATTTCGATATTTTTCAAACCTTGATTGGTTCGTTTTTTTTGAATTTCTAATAAATTTATTAGTTCTGCGACATCTTGCTTAACGATTTCTAAACCTACTAATTGATGTAATTCTGCTAAAACCTTTTCTAAAGAATCATCCTCTTTTAGTTTGTCAATTTTGCTGTTTTCGGTTTGCTTTTCATTTGAGGTAGCAATATCAGAAACTGTTTTGTCTTCGATGTTTAAATCAAATGCAAATTGCATAAAATTTTCAAATTTTGTTTGAACTTCACTTTTTTGTGTTGATTTTATCGAAGTTAAAACATTAAATAAAAACGAAAAGTTAGCATTCACTATCAATGGAGATATCATATTTTCATGACGAATTTTTTCTAAATGTTTTCCAAATTCTGATGTTGCTACCAACTTGTTCAAACTTACAGCAACATGTTCATTTGCAAAATGATTGTTCCGCAAAGCATCATAATAATATGCCAATGCGAAACGAGATTTTTCAGTTTGAAATTCTATTTTTTTATCATATAACCCTATCAGATCTGATAAAAAAAATTGTTGCGCTCGAAACAATAATCCTCGATTCGTATTTGGATCAACCAGTGTGTTTATTTTCTGTATAAAATTATTGTCTTTGTTTAAATCATTGCATATTGCAATAATTTGGGTTGTTTCAAATTTTAATTTTTGGATAAAAGAAGTGTCAAAAAACATAGGTTTTTCTTTAGTGTCCGAATCCAAAAATTCTTTTAAAGACAAAAAAGATTCTTCTAAAAATGATAATGGATTGACTTTTTTCATTTTTTCATTTAGATTGAAATGCAGATGACACTGATTAAACGGATTTTCGGAGATTTAAAATTTTATAATATAAAAACCATTAAGAAATTAAGAAAATTAAGTTTTGAATATAAATCTTAATGAAACTTTATTGCTTAATGGTTTAAAAAGTTTTTGTATTTAACAGATTTTGATAACTTGTTAGGATAATTATTTCATACTAAGATATCATCATCTGGTGAACAATTTCTTTATATAATTTTCTGTGATTGTCACCGTACGCTTCCCACGCCAAGCCCATGTCTCGTAAGTCATATTTGGCAACAATGGTTCCATAATCTTGTAATTTGCCGTTGATTGTTGGATAGCCGATCACATAAATTGATTGTGCCAGTTCAATTGCCAGCTCAATGTTGTGTGTGGAAAATAGAAGTGTGTTATAGTCAGAGGTCGAACTCAGCAAGTCGAAAGCTTTTTTGACTTCTTCTATATTTCCGACATCAAGCCCAGAAAATGGTTCATCCATAATTATAAATTGATCCGACGAAAAAAGTTGTTCTATAATGGCTGTTCGTTGCCTCTGTCCGCCCGAAAGTTCATTTGGATATTTATCAACGCAAGTTTCTAAACCCCATTTTTGAATGTAATCTTTGATTTTGTGGTCTTTTTCAGTTTCAGACAGCGTGGTTTTTCTGAGTGCAAATTTCAACGACTGATGTACGGTCTTATGTCTGAAAAGCATATATTTTTGATCTACAAAACCAATATCACCTTCGCGGACTGGTTTGGCTGCATTTTCTTCTTTACTGATAAAATCTTTTATAAGAATTTTCCCTGATTTTGGCACAACCAAGCCAGTTAATGCTTTAAAAAACGTTGATTTTCCTCGACCAGAACGGCCAACAATTGCAATAATTTGTCCCGTATGGCTCACACCCGCGCGAACAACATCTTTTTCGATCAGCGTGACATCTTTTATAATAATTTTATCATCGTATGCAACGCTTAAATTTTCTACATATAATAAAGATTCTTTAAAACTATGTTCCATAACTTATATTTTTGAATATCTGAAAATTGCTTTTCTAATAAAATTAATAAACCAATCTAAACTTAAACCAATCAATAATATGATAATTTGAAGGGCAATAATTCTTGAATGATTTGAAAATTTATCAGAGTTTTTAATCAAAACACCTAATCCGCCTGCGGCCGTGACTGTAGATTCCACCGTTACTAACATCATCCAAGTTATGGCAAGGTTTTGGCGAATAACATCGATTACGTAATCGATGCGACCCAAAATCACAACTTGCCAAAGCACTTCAAAACGGGAACATTTTAGGGTTTTTGCATGATCATATTCCTCTTGTGGAATTGCCGAAATTACTGATATTAATGAAGTTGTCAGAAACGTTGTTAAGAATATAACCATAATCCAGATTTGCATGTTTCTTGCATCGTGAATGATTAATGTAATGTATAAAGTCAATCCAGCAAGTGGTAAAAATCTGAATTTGGTAATAAATTCCGAAACTGGTTTCATCAGCGGAATCGGCCAAGAATAGGCAAATAGCATCGATAAAAAAGTAGCAATAACAATCGACATGAAGCACAGTTGCAAAGATTTAAAGACGCTTACTACCAAACCTTCTTTGTACAATTCGCCTAATGCGCCAAAAACTTGTGTGGGGGATGGAAACAAATGTTTTTCTCCAGCAGTGCCGATAAACCACAATGCAATGATTAGTAAAACCCAAACGGTTGCAATTATCGTCTTTTTGGATTTTGAAATCTGTTCGAATGGTGTGATGAGTTGTTTTAACATTTTTTTTGGTTTCAAGTTTCAGGTTTCAGGTTTCGAGATGAAATTGAAACCTGAAACTTAAAACAATTTTATTTCAAGAAATTAATAACTACTCGTCTGTTTTTAGCTTTTCCAGCATCAGAATTATTGTCAGAAACTGGCTCGTTTTGTCCTTTTCCGTCAATCATTTGAAAGCGGTTTTCAGGAATTCCTTTGTTTTTCAAGAAATTCACAACTGCCTGCGCACGATTTTTCGATAAATCTAAATTAGCGTTTGCGTTTCCAGCATTATCTGTATGTCCAACAATTGTAAGTTTAGAATTTTCTGCTTGAATCAATAAATTGTATATTTTTTCAAGATCTTTCATCGAATTGTTTTGCACAGATGCGCTTCCAGACATAAAGTTAATATTCCATTCGCCAGAAGCCATAACTTCAGTAGATTGTTTGTCATAGTTCGCTTTATCAGCAGCCGATGATTCTATGTCGTTGATGTTTTTGAAATAGACCAAGTTTACAGCATCTTCGTAGGCAACAACTTTGCCAACATTTTCATTAAATCCAAACGGATTCAATTCTGTCAAATAGCCACCAACCGAATTGTAAACTGATTTATAGCGATTTACGCCATCAGTCATTCCAAAATATTGCATTCCGTCGGCATAATTAAATACTTTTGATCCGCCCATATTATAGGTTATTCCGTTTTTGGTTGCTTGTTGACCTTTAAACATTTTATACCAATAATCCGGCGATTCCATTTGGTATGTGTCTGTAACTGCCTCTGATGCACGCACTTTCCACTCGTCGTGATTTTTCATTTGGTTCGATGCCGTCAATGCAGATTTCAAGATATTTGATACAATTTCTGGATTTTTGGCAGCCCATTCTTTCACACCGATTATTACGGCTGGCATTTGATTGTTAAATTCTTTAGTAGAAACAACATCAATGAAACCTGATAATTTATCGAAAACTGTTTTATCCCCTGGTGTCCAAGTTGCGCAACCATCTATTTTTCTATTGACCGTTTTTCCAGTTAATTTGCCGTTCGAAACCTCTTTCAAGGGAACTGTCCAACCTGTGGTTTGCGATTTTATTAATTCTTCTGCCGATTTGATATAATCATCATTTTCTGATGGATAAATATTGACCGCATCTGCATCGTAAGTTGATGGATCTGGGTTTACTTTTAAACCATTAGCAAAACAATAGTTTACGGTTGTAACCCAGTCGCCATCGCCAAGAACTGCCGAAATTACCGCGCCTTTCATTGTTTTTGGATCAGATTTCCAACTTGGTGGTCCAATTAGTTTGTCTTCGCCATAACTCATTCCGATGGCGGCCATTACTTGCACGTGGTATTTGTCTTTTCCGTATTTTTCGTCTAATGATTTTTGAGCCGAACTGATGTAAAATGGTGCGCCATCGCCCATAATCATAATTCCAAACGCACTTTTATCCGATGTTGGAAAAGCTGTTCCTTTGTCGAATTCTTCGATGAATTTCATTTGCATGTTGCGCAATTCGGTCAACCAATCTTGCCGAATGATTTCAAGATTTACACCGTTTTTTTCCATTATAGAACCTTTGGTGGTTTTTGGTCCGCCATTGGCAACGATGATTCCAGATGTTGCATTCCAAGCGTATCCTGCCATTCTTACCAGTGGTTTTTCAGCAACGTCTGATGATATTTCTTTGCTTGGCAATGCCATTTTATCGGCATTGGTAATGTTGTTTACATCGCCAGAGTTGAGGGTAATGCCCGATAATTGTTTAGAAACTGCGGTTTTTATTCCTGGCGAAATAAAGTATATTGCTCCAAGAATTGCGCCGATTCCTCCAACTACAATCAATAATTCTGATAATGTGGTTAGTTTGGTTGTTCTTAAAATTTTTCCCATTTTTTGTTTAATTTAGTTTTTTAGTAAAATACTTTTTTAGTAAAATGAATCCCTCGACTGCGCTCGGGAGGACAAAGTTGTAATAAATAATTTTTTTTTTATTTTAATTTGGTTTTGCGTTAGGGATAGAAGCGATATCCTTTTTTTTATCTCGTCTTTTTTTTGACGAGACCAAAAAAAGATTTAGCGGAAAGCCCGTCCCGACTTTTTTTGTCGGGAAACGCCCAAGTAATCCTAAAAAATATCTCCGAATCCGCCAGCGTTTAATTTATCGTCTTTTGATAATTTGTAGTTCGGATTGGTATAGCTGGTTGAATCTGGAATGATGTTGTCGCCAGTTTTGATTTTGTCGGCCAAGGTGTCCAATCGTGAGTACAATTCGTCGTTATCTACAGAATATTTTGAGGTTAAAGTGTCAATGTCCAAAAGGTTTTCAGATGTTCTTGCGATGTCTTGCGCAATAGTGGATGTTACAACTTCTAAGGCGTAATCCAACTCCCATGATTGCGTAAACAGCATGGCGCTTTTGGCAGATTCAGTGGCTTGTTTGGCGTTTTTGGCAAATTCATATTCTTTTTTAAGCATGACAATTGTTGTATCGAAATCTGCAATTTTGATTTCAATTGCTGTGCCAGCCAAAGTTAACTTTCTGTCCATTTTGCCGAGAACATTTGCTCGAACACCATATTTTTGCGTAAAATTTTTGCTTTGTTCATATTGATTGGAAATGCGTTGTGAATCGCTAAGTTTTCTGGCTAATTCGCTTTGCAATGCCACATATTCGTCGGTATCTTTAGCTGAAATGCCCTGCAATCTGACCATTTCGTCCATTGCCGATTTTAGTTTTTCGGATTGGCGTTGCAAACTTAAAATATCTTCCTGAAAAGTTTTGGCTTCTTTTTCGGATTTGTTGGCTTCGATTTCCATTTCGGTTTTCAAGCCTTTAAGTTTTGCTTTTGTGGCTTTGAATACCGCTTGGTTTTTAATCATTTTTTGTTTTTGCTCTTCAAGTTCGTTGAACGGATCGCTTTTTATGAGTGCTCTATGAATGTTTTTTGTCATAAAGCGCAAACCTTTCATGATAACGGGATACATCATTACCAAGAAAACCAAAAACACGCCAGTTGCGGAAATAGCGATTGCTTGACCCAACATTGTGAACAATGGAGGTATAATATAGGTCCATGTTAAATAACCACCAACGCCTAATACGGCTGCGGTCAAAGCCCAAAATAGGGTTTTTTCGCCTTTTTTAAGTGTTTCGCTGTTTAATGCGATTTCGCCTTTAGATTCGTCAAAATGTTTAAGAATAGGCAATTCAGATAAGGCAGTTTTTTCTTGTTCGTATTTTGTAGACATAGTTTATAAATATTGATTTATTCCTGTAACAACAGTGTTTATTGATTCTAAAATGCGCTGTTTCGCCATGTTGTTGGCATCAATTTTTTGCTGAATTTGCGCAAACATGTCGTGATTGTCATGATCTATTCGAGCTAATTCGGTTTTTTTGTTTTCAAGGTCACTTTGCAATTTTGCAATTTGCAATTCTAAATCAGCAATAGATTTTGACAAGTTGCTTTTCTGCGTGTTTATTGCGCTATTTAAATCCTTGTTTTTTGAGTTGCCAGTTGCATCGTATTTTGCATAAACTTTTTCGATTTCTGAAATATAAAAACTGGCTTTTTCAAGTAATAAAGGTTTTGACAATTCAGCACTTATGGTTTTTCCCATCGTAAATGCCATTTGATAACTCTGCGGATTTGTTGGTCCAACAGCCATTACCGATTTATACATCTCAAAAAAGTCAAAACCTGCGTGATTTAAAGATTCGAAACCTTTATTGTAAACTTCAAGAATTTCATTGAGAAAAGGATTTGAAATATTGTTCGAATAGTTCGCACCACTGCTGGGAAAAGTGGTTGATTCTGGAAATTTATTCTCTATTTTAGGGAATTTAGTAGCAAGAATTGTGGTTGTTTTTTGTTGGTCTTTGACTACGCTTTCTGAAGTTTTGTTTGCTTCATCGTTCACAAAAAGACTTTTCCAATTGAAATTTTGAAGTGCCATTTTATTTTTTAAATTTATTTTACTTTTGTTATACGTTGCAAATTTATAAAAGTTGCAATTTTTTGATAAATATATAAAAAATGTGTTATGGTTTGACAAAAATGATGTTTTGTGTTTTTGATGTACATTGAAAAGTAAAATTAGTTTGCGTTTCTTTACAATAAAAAAAATCAACACATAACAGCACAAAAAAAACCGAGTGGTCGCTCGGTTTTTGATTTGTAGGTAACTTAAACATCAATGATTTATGAAGTTCAAAGAGCTATCAATAATAAAAATTTGCAATATAATTGTTGAACAAAATTATGGTGTAAAAAAAATTATGTTTTCCAACATTTAAATTGTTGCTTAAAAATTGCAAAGTGGCAATTTTTAAGCTTCGTCCTTAGTGTTTTTGATCAATCCAATGCCAGACACAAAAAATACAATGCCCAAAACGCCGTAAATGATAAGTTCTTTTATGCTATTATTGTCATTAATTGATTTTGAAAATACGATGGCAGTGTAAATAAGACCAGCGATGCCAAGTAATGTTAAAATAAAACCGAAAGTTCGTTTTAAATTCATGATGTAAATTTTTGAAATTTTGTTGTTTATAATGATGTTTAAAGATTTACGAATTTAAATTAGAAGAATTAAGAAAAGTTACATATTTATGATAATAATTTGTAAAATTATATCTGTCAAAACACATTATCATAAAAGCAAAATTGTTTATAATCAATTAATTAAGCTATCCAGTAAGTGGTCTTTTACTATATTTATAATACTTAACCGCAGTTTTTTTAAAGCATAAACATCATAATATATTATCATAATATGGTCAACTTATGTTTAAATCGGACTATAATTTTCTTTAAAACCTCGAAGCAAAAAACTATCTTTGCGTTTTAAAATCTAAAAATGAACAAGTTACTTATAGTTGGCAGCGTTGCCTTTGATGCAATCGAAACACCTTTCGGAAAAACAGACAAAATTTTGGGCGGAGCAGCACCGTTTATTGGGCTTGCAAGCTCTTTTTTTAAGGTAAAATCTGCAATAGTTTCCATAGTTGGCGAAGATTTTCCACAAGAATATTTAGATATTTTATCATCAAGAAATATCGATTTGTCAGGAATTGAAATCGTGAAAGGCGGAAAAACATTTTTTTGGAGCGGAAAATATCATAACGATATGAATAGTCGCGACACCTTAATCACAGAATTAAACGTTCTTGGAGCTTTTAACCCTGTTGTTCCAGCGGAATTTAAAAATGCCGATGTTGTGATGTTAGGAAATTTGCATCCTTCGGTTCAGCTTGGCGTGATTGACCAAATGACTGAAAAACCGAAACTTATTGTGCTGGACACCATGAATTTTTGGATGGATTGTGCCTTGCCAGAACTATTGACTGTGATGAAACGCATTGATGTTATTACAATTAATGACGAAGAAGCGAGACAATTGTCAGGTGAATATTCCTTAGTAAAAGCTGCAGCAAAAATCCATATGATGGGCCCAAAGTATGTCGTGATAAAAAAAGGCGAGCATGGCGCACTTTTGTTTCATAATAAAGAAGTGTTTTTTGCACCAGCACTGCCACTCGAAGAGGTTTTTGACCCAACGGGCGCAGGCGATACTTTCGCAGGTGGATTTGCTGGATATATTGCCGAAACAGGTAATGTGAGTTTTGAAAATTTGAAAAATGCCATAATTTATGGGTCCAATTTGGCATCTTTTAGTGTCGAAAAATTCGGAACCGACAGAATGCAAAGTCTTACAAAACAAGAAGTAGATAATAGGTTGAAACAATTCAAATCTCTTACGCACTTCGATATAAACCTCTAAATAATGGCCCCAAATTGCTGGGGCTTTTTTGTAACATATTTTTTCGTTTAATACATACACCTATTATAATGAGCGACAGCATCAAACACGAATGTGGTATTGCCTTTCTGCGACTTTTAAAACCATTGGAATTTTATAAAGAAAAATATGGAACCGCATTTTATGGCATTCAAAAAATGTATCTTTTGATGGAAAAACAGCACAATCGCGGTCAAGACGGTGCTGGTTTTGCCTCCATAAAACTTGATGTAAATCCAGGGGAACGCTACATTAGTCGTGTGCGATCCATTGCTGCGCAACCCATTCAAGATGTGTTTGCTCAAATTAACGCGCGCATCAACGAAGAGCTTGCAAATCATCCCGAATATGCAGATGATGTTGCGCTTCAAAAAAGTAAAATACCATATTTGGGCGAACTTTTTTTGGGTCATGTCCGATATGGAACTTTTGGAAAAAACAGCATAGAAAACGTTCATCCGTTTTTGCGTCAGAACAATTGGATGCATAGAAACCTAATTGTGGCAGGAAATTTTAACATGACTAATGTAACAGAGCTTTTCAATAGCTTAATTGAACTCGGACAACATCCAAAAGAAATGGCAGACACAGTAACCGTTATGGAAAAAATTGGCCATTTTCTTGATGATGAGGTTACCGATATATATCAAGAATGCAAAAATAACGGGCTTACCAAAAGAGAGGCTTCGCCGGTGATTGCTGAGAAATTGCCAATTGCAAAAATTCTTAAACGCGCCTCAAAAGGGTGGGATGGAGGCTATGCCATGGCTGGACTTTTTGGTCACGGTGATGGTTTTGTTTTTAGAGATCCAGCCGGAATTCGCCCTGCATATTTCTATCAAGACGACGAAATTGTGGTTGTTGCTTCAGAAAGACCTGTGATTCAAACGGTTTTTAATGTAGATTTTGATAAAGTTCAAGAGCTACAACCTGGTCATGCCTTGATAATTAAAAAAAACGGAACAGTTACAGAAGAGCAAATCAGAACCCCTGTTGAAAAAAAGGCATGTTCGTTTGAACGCATTTATTTTTCTCGTGGCTCGGATGCAGAGATTTATCAAGAGCGAAAACATCTTGGCAAACTGATTCTCCCCGCAGTATTAGAGGCAATTAATAATGATACTGACAACACCGTTTTTTCTTACATTCCAAACACAGCCGAAACTTCTTTTTATGGAATGGTAGAGGCAGCGCAAGATTTCTTAAATCAAAGAAAAAACGATTTTATTCTTGAAAACCGAAACAGTTTGAGCAAAGAATCGCTTCAAAAACTTTTGGAGGTGAAAATTAGGACCGAAAAAGTAGCAATAAAAGACGCGAAACTGCGAACTTTTATAACCGAAGATTCCAGTCGTGACGACCTTGTTGCTCATGTTTACGATGTTACATACGGTGTTATAAAACCAACAGACAACCTTGTTATTATTGATGACAGCATAGTTCGCGGCACCACTTTGAAAATGTCTATAATCAAGATGATGGACAGATTGAAACCAAAAAGCATTGTTGTTGTTTCGTCGGCGCCACAAATTCGATATCCAGATTGCTATGGCATTGACATGGCAAAACTTGAAGGATTGGTTGCTTTTAAAGCAGCTTTGGCATTGCTACAAGACAGAAATTTATATCATATTGTTGGTGAGGTATATGCAAAATGCAAAGCTCAAGAAAACTTGATTGACAGTGTGGTGCAGAATTTCGTAACAGAAATCTATGCGCCATTTCAACCACAAGAAATATCTGATAAAATTGCAGAAATGCTCACGTCCGAAGATGTTAAGGCAACGGTAAAAATAATTTTTCAAACTGTTGAAAACTTACATATTGCATGTCCAAAAAATCTTGGAGATTGGTATTTCACCGGAAACTATCCTACGCCAGGCGGAAATAGGGTTGTGAACAGAGCCTTTATAAATTTTTACGAAGGCAGAGACGCACGAGCATATTAGAAAAACAATCGTTCAACGGAAATATTTTTAGATAGACTAAAGCATATATTATTTAGATTTTTATATGATGTATTTGATTTGTCATACAATTAAGTACATTGAGATTACGACAGATTCGGCGCAAAAAGAGGAAAATAGTTTCCTCTTTTTTTTATTTAAATCTTATTTGTAAATTAATTTTAATCAGTTTTTATATAGTTGATGAAAAAAAAATCAATCATAATTACGCAACTATTGCTTTTTTTCAATTTAAAAAAAGCTGTAAATATTCACCAAACCTACTTTACGATTTAAATACCCCATTATTTCTTAACTTTTTATGGATATTAACAATAATTTTATAATTTTACCCCATAATAAACAGGGGTATATCATGAAAAAAGATAAACGTTGGAAAATTGCATTTGCCATTGTAACCATCACGGCAGTCGCAGGATTGTTTTGGAAACCAGCAATCATGACAGATAAAATAATGTTACAGTTTGGAACCATAAACCAAATTGTGCCTTCGGATGTTGCTTGGATGCTCACCGCGTCTTGCCTTGTTTTGCTTATGACACCTGGATTATCTTTTTTTTACGGAGGAATGGTCGGCAAAAAAAATGTTATTTCTACTATGTTGCAAAGTTTCGTGTGCCTCGGCGTAGTCACATTGCTTTGGGTAGTTGTTGGTTTCAGTTTAGCATTTGGAGAACCAATCGGCATCAATATCAATAATAATTTCTACAGTTTTGTAGGCAATCCATTTACATTTATGTTTTTAGACAACGTAGCCGTTTTGCCTCACCTCAAAATGGCACCCACTATTCCGTTTTTGCTTTTTGCGTTGTTTCAAATGAAATTTGCTATCATCACGCCTGCCATAATCACTGGATCGTTTGCAGAACGCGTTCGTTTTATCTCCTATTTATTATTCATTTGTCTTTTCACGCTCATCATATATGCGCCACTTTGCCATTCCGTGTGGTATCCAACTGGAATTTTAGGCACATATTTCGGTATAAAAGATTTTGCTGGCGGAACTGTCGTGCACATGAGCGCAGGATTCGCTGCTTTGGCTGGAGTCATGGTACTTGGAAAACGCAAAAATAATTCACACATACCAACCAATATTCCATTCGTTCTTCTCGGAACGGGCATGTTGTGGTTTGGATGGTTTGGATTTAATGCAGGTTCCGCCTTTGCTGCCAACGGAACAGCCGCCATCGCCTTCGCAACCACAACAACCGCATCTGCCGCCGCCATGCTTACTTGGATTTTCTATGATCGGTTGCAAGGTCGAAAGGCCTCTGCGCTTGGCGCATGCATCGGTGCCGTCGTAGGTTTGGTTGCTATCACGCCTGCCGCAGGATACGTCACCATTCCAGAAAGCATTTTCTTCGGATTTGTAACCGCCATGGTGTCAAATTCAGTTGTAAATGCGACTTTCATGAAAAAAATAGACGACACACTCGACGTTTTTGCTTGCCACGGCGTGGGTGGCATTATGGGCATGATTCTTACCGCAATATTTGCGCAAGGAGAAAATGCCAGTTTGATACATGGTGGTTGGGGCGTTTTCGGAATGCATCTTTTGGCACTGATCATCGTTTCTGCATACACATTTTTCGGAGCCTTACTTTTATTCAAATTAACAAACTATATCTTGCCCATGCGCGTGTCTGAAGACGCTGAATATATAGGTTTAGACATGTCACAACACAACGAAAGGTTGTAGGATTTGGAGCGTTCACATCAAGTTAATCACAAATATCGTCCTGCCAGCTCTTCCTATCTTTTTTGCCTAAGTGAGTTGCCGTTGAGCGGGCAAAAAAGGATATTCCCTGCTGACAGGGCTATTATCAACATTGTGCGTGTTTTTAAGTTGGGGTCATATTTTGCATTAAATCATCATTTCATCAACTTTGCAACTTTTCGTCTTTGCGCTAAATTTCTCTGATTCCTCTTAATTTTTAATGCTAAAGATGCAATACAAAGCATTTGTAGGACAATAACGAATAAATTACTATTTTTGCATTCAATTTAAAAAACAACAACCTGTTATAAATACCATGAAGAAATCAATCGCAATCATTGCCATCGCAGTATCTCTATTCTCTTGCAACAAGCCTGTAGAAGTTAAAGAAGTAAAAACAGCCTACGTGGACACTGCAAAACTTTTTGAAGAATATACCGAATCAAAAGATATTCAAGCCAAATTCAAATCCAAATCTGACGAAATGAGTCGAGAATTGCAACAAGAAATGACCCGTTTCAAACAGGATGCAGATTATTTTCAAAAAAACGCACAAGCAAATGGGCAGGAATGGGCTCAAAAAAATGGAGCAGCTTTGCAACAACGTCAAGAAAAATTGCAAATGGCAGAACAAGGTTTGGCGCGCCAATTGCAACAAGAAATGGGCGTTGAGTCTGATTCCATGATAAGCAATGTGAAGAAATTCATAAAAACCTACGGAAAAGAAAAAGGCTACTCCTATATATATGGTACAAACGAGTCGGGGTCAGTTTTGTATGCCGAAGATAAATTTGACATCACAAAAGAAATCACAAAACTTTTGAACGACAAATATAAAGCACCAAAAACAGGAACAAATTCTGCATCTGAAACAACGGCTGTTAAAAAGTAAACAATAAATTTATTTTTTTAAAAGACCTTCAAGTTTAATAAATTTGAAGGTTTTTTTGTGTATAAAAATTAGGTAACTGCTTTTATTTTGTCACATCGAGCAGTCTATGCTGAGCGCAGTCGAAGTACAGACGAGATGCAGGTTTTATTTGCGATAGTCTTTCAACTGCAATTCTAAATTTCTTCAAAAGGCACATTCTGATCCAAAATTTCCAATAGCAGGATAACAATCGCTTCTACGAAATTTTCCATAATATTATCATCAATTATTGTTTGAGGTGTTTTTTCATATTTAAATCCAAAAGGTAAAAACCCGTTTTTAAGGTTTTTAAAAGAAACAATTCCTACTTCGAGCGGTATGTCTGCAATGTTGTTTTCCATCATAAATGCATAACACAAAAGCTGAATAATTTTATCGTTTTTAATATTTTCAGTCAAGTTTTCCCATTTAGAAAGCACCAAATTTTTCGCTTCGACCTTTCCTGTTTTATAATCAATAATACGAATTGTTCCGTTGCGAATTTCAACGCGATCTACGTTTCCCTTAATTTTTATAGGAAATGGCAAACATGGATGTTCTAAAATTCTTTCTAACGAATGTTCTAAAAACATAATTTTTATGACTGCGCCAGTAGTAATATCTTCTTTTTCAAGTTTAAGAAAATTATAAACATTGCGTTTTGCGACTTCAAATGCCAAAAGATTTTTGCCTTTTTTTATTACGCCTTCTTTGTAAATTTCTTTAAACTGATTTAGAACTTCATCGTTTAATCTTGCAAAACAATTGTCAATATTCTCCGCTGTCAAAACTTTATCAACAAAAGGCTTATATAACATTTCAAGTGTTTTGTGAATGATTGTTCCAAGCGTGTTCAATGCAACGCTTTCCTCAACTTCTTCCAACTGACTGATTGACAATATTCTTTGAAAATAGAAATCAATAGGATTGCGTATGTATGTCGTTAATGACGAGGGAGAAAATCCAGAATTTGCAATTTCTTCCAATCTTTTCATCACGCTATTAGATTTGGAAATCACCATCGGTTCATTGGCAATTTCGGGTAAAGTGGCGTTATAAAGTTCGTGCGTAATCTCGTGATTTTTTTGTTTCTCAACCTCCAATTGCGTAATAAATCTTGATTTTTCGCCACCGTCTAAACCTTCACTTTCGGTGTTGTAAATCAAATAGACATTCTTGGCACGTTGCAACAAATGATAAAAATGATAGGTGTAAATGGCATCTTTTTCTTTAAATGTTGGCAACTCATGTTCCCGTTTCACATCGTATGGAATGAAAGAATTTGCCGATTTTCCTGCTGGAAATTTGCCTTCGTTCATTGACGTGATTATGACCGTATCAAAATCTAAAACCCGACTTTCAAGCACACCCATAATTTGCAATCCCTTAAGTGGTTCGCCTTCAAACGACACTTCTGCAAGCTCGATAACTTGTTTGTAAATGGATTGCAATGTGTCCAAACCTTCAATTTTTGGGTTATTTGCAAAATAGTTGATCAGTTTATTGATGGTTTTAAAAACGGCATAAACAAATGCTTTTGCGATTTTATTGTCCTCAGAATTTTCGTTCAATGTGTTTTTTATAAACACCAACAATTTACTAATCGTTTGCAAAACATCAACGGGATTGTTTTCCCACGTGTCAAAGAGCATGTGAAACAAAACATTTGCATTTGGATGCAATTCAAACAGTTTTTTCTGAGTTATAAAAGTGTAGTTATTTCTGTTGATGATGTTAACTAAATCATTGGCAAATACGTGAGGTTCTATTAGCGGATGTGTTAAAATATCAAGCACATCTTTGTAATAAAACAGCATATTTTTATCGTTTCGCTTGCTGGCATTCACGTGCATTTTGAACAACTTGCTTACCAAGATTTGCGTCGGGTTGTTTTTGCTCGGATAGCCCATCGTGATGTTTAGCGTGCCAACATTACTTGGCAAAGCATATAAAACTGGAATCAAAAGGCTTTCTTCCCCTAAAATCAAAGCCACATTTTCTAAATTTGCACCGTCGGCGTTTTGATTTTGCAGATTTTCAATAATTTTTCCAGCAATTTTTGCTTGTCCAATACTTTTTGGTGTGCCAATAATTTGAATGTTTTTATGTTGAGAAAAATCATCAAAAATCCATTCAAATTTGTTGGTTTTAAAATGTTTCCATTTTGATTTGAATCGTCTCAAAAACAAACCTGCATCATGAAACGTGTCATTTATAAATGTTTGGTCGGCATCCCAGAAAACATCTGCTTTTTGTTCGGCAAGCATTTTTTGAACAATTTCTTCTTCAGCTTTATTGAACGCATTAAAACCAGCAAAAACATAATGTTCACTTTGTAGATTATCGCAAAAATGCCCAATATTCTTAACGGCCTCTCGATAAATCAAGCCTTGATATCCAATTTTTTTGTGCAGTAAATGTTTATAAAAAGCATGATAATACAAAGGAAGTTGTTTCCAAAAATCGACGTAATTTTCTAAGAGTTTGGTGCTGTTTTCAACTGTAACGTCCCATCGCTTGATGTCTTCAATGTCTTTTATGTAGGTTAAAATTTTGTTTGGATCCAGCAAATAGCGGTCAATTTCGTTAAAGTCTTGCAACAACGTTTTTGCCCAATTGGCAAACAGTTCAAAACTTTGCACATTTTTGTCTGTGATCGAAACATAAACATCATAAAATTCAAATAAAACTTCAATCGGATCAATGCTCCGTACGTTAGAAATGTCTTGGACAAAATCTTCAATGCTTATAATTTGTGGTGCAAAAATGGTTGCAGTAGCTTTTTCTTGCAAAGCTTTGAGCAAAAATGTTTTTGCACGTTTGTTTGGCAAAACAATAACAGTATCAAAAATACTGTCTGAAAATTTTTCTAAAATCGTTTCCGCAAGTGTGTCAAGAAAGGTTTTTGTTTTCAAGAATATATTATCTTATATTTTTATAATTTCATAAATCGAAAAGTTTTCTCGCCAACATTTGTTTCAATTTTCAAAAAATAGACTCCTGTTGAAAGTTCTGAAACATTCCACGAGTTTGTTGATGCTGTGTCGATGATATTTTGCCCCAAAGCATTTATAAAAGTTGCTTTCAAAATTTCAATTCCACTATTTAGTTGCAAACTAACAATTGACGAACTGGGATTTGGAAACAAAGCGAGCGCTTGTAATTCTTGGTTTTGAACGCCCAACGTTGTTGAATTATTTTTTGAAATAATATCTTTTTTTGGGTCAAAAATAAAGCTGCTCATTGGAAAATTTACATCTGCAATTATAGTTTGGTTGTTCGCGGTATTGTTTATAATCAAATCTTGCGTTTGACCAAATGCGCCCATAATTCTAATTGGTAGTGGCATTTCAAAAAACGAAACCGATGGGTCGGACCGTGTTTGCGAAACTACAAATTGAACCTTTCCTGCTGCAAAATTTTGACCAGTAATTGTGTAGGTTGGATAACCTTGACCATAAATCCAATCGTTAAAAAATTCGGTCAAACTACTTCCGTATACCGCTTCCATTTTCGATTTAAAATCGGTTGTAACGGCATACTTATAAGCAAAATTCGCATCAGCAAGATAGTTTTTCACACCTTGAAAAAAATTTGCATCTCCCATTTTCAATCGTAACATGTTGAGCACCATGGCACCTTTGTCGTACGATAGTCTGCCACTAAAAATGCGATCAACATTTTCAGCGTCGGTGTCTGATAGATAAACAGAACCTCCAGTTTGAGATGTAATGTTATTTATCATCCCGCTTTTATTATTGGTAAAAGCCGTTTGTCCGTCTAAATTTTCGATAACTAATGCTGCACAATACGTTGCAAAACCTTCGTTAAGCCAAATGTCATTCCAAGAACCACATGTAATTTTGTCGCCAAACCATTGGTGCGCAAGTTCATGCGCAATCAAGCTTCGACTGAAATCTCCCATAAATGACACTGTTGTATGTTCCATGCCACCGCCCCAACCAAATTGTGCATGTCCATATTTTTCAGCTGAAAACGGGTAAGTTTCAAACAAGTTTTCAAACAAATTCATAATCAAAGGCGTCTGATTTAATTGAGCGGTAAGCGTTGTGTTGACACGTTCTGGATAGACATAATTTACAATAGGAAATTGATTTGGCGTCGTTCCTGCAGTTTGATTTATTACGGCATAATTCGTAACTGCAAAGGCAATCAAATAAGCGGGAATAGGATAGTTATGCTGAAAATGTGTTGTTTTTAAACCGCCATTCACAACTGGCGGAGCTGGTTCCACGCCGTTTGCAACACTCACATATTGCGATGGAGCCGTAATGTAGAAATCTGTTTTTGCAATTTTGTCGTTTAAACTTTGTTTGCATGGCCACCAATCGCGTGCCCCAAATGGTTCAGAAAGTGTCCACATTATTGGTGTGCCATTATGTGTTGTAGTTTCAAAAGAATCAAAACCAGAACCAACTGGAACGCCAGAATAAGTTATTTTTACAGTCGATGATGCGCCTTGTGGCAATGCAGTGGGCAGGTTTACAACAAGTTCATTGCTAAACAAGGGTTGCGAAAAAGTAAGGTTTATGCTGTTTTGAGACACCGCAGAAACCGTCATGGCATTTGCCAAATCAAAAATAATCGAACTTATGTTTTCAAGCGCGGTAAAAGTTGTCGTGACGTTTCCAGCAATAGAATTTACTGCGGGGTCGACATTAATTTCAATTTTATGATACGTAACATCATAGTTAGCGGTGTTTGGATTGGCAACAAATTTCATCAATTTATCGGCAGATTTTCTTTCAGATGCCTCCAATGATTCTTGTTCTGACATCCGAAAATCTTGTGAGAAAGCAATAGTCGAAGTGATTAAAAATATAAAAAATAGTAAATTTTTCATATGGATTGAATTTTTATCAAAAATATGAAAATTTACTAATATGTTTATTGCAAAATTGTTAAAATGTAATCAAATCATATCGCACGCAATTTAAAAAGTCATTAAAAGTTGACGTAAAACTACAGTTCTCGACTGCGCTCGAACGGACGGGCATGCGTAATTATTTATTGCAATAATTTAATACGATTTGCATCAAACAGAAAAATGGTTTTGAAAAATTTCAAAACCATTTTAATAAAAACGTATTTAAAAAAACTAATTTACTCCACCTCAGAAACTCTTAATGTGTTTACCATTCCTTTTTCAGTTACGGGCATTGCAGCAAGATTGATCAGAAAATCTCCTTTTTCGGCAAAACCTTTTTCGCGCACGATGTTGTTTACGTCCGTAATCGTATCATCTGTGCTGACAAATTTATCATAATAAAAAGATTTAACACCCCACAATAAACTCAACTGCGTCAAAATTCTTTTGTTTGACGTAAAAACTAAAATGTGTGTTGAAGGTCGCCATGCAGAAATCTGAAATGCCGTATATCCGCTGTTTGTTAGTGTACAAATTGCTTTTGCTTTAATCGCATTTGCCATAGTCGCCGCATGATAGCAAATAGATTTTGTGATGAATCTTTTTGTTTTGATTTGTGGCGTGTTTTGTGGCACGTTAATCAGTGGCGAATCTTCTACGGCAGAAATAATTTGGCTCATGGTTTCAATAACTTGCACTGGATAGTTTCCAACCGAAGTTTCGCCCGACAGCATCACGGCATCGGCTCCGTCCATTACAGAATTTGCAACATCGTTCACTTCTGCGCGTGTTGGCGTAAGGCTCGTGATCATTGTTTCCATCATTTGCGTAGCAATAATCACAGGAATACGCGCTGTTTTGGCACGATTTACCAATTTTTTCTGAATTAACGGCACTTCATGCGCAGGAACTTCAACGCCCAAATCGCCACGAGCCACCATCAAACCATCGCAATAGGCAACAATTTTGTCGATATTGGCAACGCCTTCGGGTTTTTCTATTTTTGCTATAATTGGAATTTTATATTCAGAATGTTTCGCAATCAGATCTTGCAATTCCATCAAATCTTCAGCAGTTCGCACAAAAGAAAGTGCAATCCAATCTACTTTTTGTTCGATAGCAAAAATGGCGTCTCGAATATCTTTTTGCGTTAAGGCTGGCAACGAAACTTTTGTGTTTGGTAGATTCACGCCTTTTTTGGATTTCAATGGGCCGCCTTGAATCACTTTGCAAACAACTTCTGTTGTTCCGTTTGTAGAAAGGGCTTCAAACATTAGTTTTCCGTCGTCTAACAAAACTTTTTCTCCTGGATTGACGTCACGGGGAAATTCTTTGTAGTTCATATAAACGCGTTCGGCAGTTCCAGGAACATCTTCGGCAGTTTGAAACGTAATAATATCACCCGGATTAACAACCACATTGTCATTCATTACGCCTACACGAAGTTTTGGACCTTGCAAGTCACCAAGAATGGCTGTTGTGTAGCCAAACTCGTCATTAAGGCTTCGAATCATGTCAATTTTGGATTTCACATCATCATAATCGGCATGCGAAAAATTTACCCGAAAAACGTTTACGCCTGCTTTGATCATGTCGTTCAAAACCTCTCTGGTGCTACAGGCAGGACCCAGTGTGGCTACAATTTTTGTTTTTTTGTTTGTTGGCATTTTATTTAAAAAATTAAATTGTTTTTAGATTTTATAAGGTTGATGTCAATTTCGTATGCTGTTGAAATTTCATCGATTGCATTAATAATAACTATTATATTTTCCATGTCAAAGTCGTAGGATGGATTGTCGATTTTCAAAATATAGTCCATTACCTTAAATTCAGGCAAAAGAAAAACTTTTGTTTCAGTTTCCATTTTTTCTTCAAAAAATAAGTTTTGTACCTTATTATATGTAGTCGAAAAAATTTCGTTTTTGTTTTGAACCAAATGCCAAATCATATCATTTTCGTAGTTTTCAAAAGCGAATCTCGTATAGTTTGCAACACCGATTTTTGATTTCACAATAATTTTCTGACTGCTTTTTTCGAGAAAAATTGGTAAAGTTTCATTAAGAAAATATGCCAACCTGTAATCTTCCAGCAAGGAATGTATGGCAATTAGCTGATAATCTACCGTTTCAAAATCGTCCAATTGCATGCGATGAATTGCCATTCTGCTTCAATTAAGTTGTAAATATAGTATTTCTATTTTATTAAAAATGTAATAAAACGATAGATTAATGACAATTTAATAGCGAAAACGATGTAGTTTGATGTAAAATATAGAAAGTGATTTTCTGATTGAAAAATTTAAAATATCAATAAAATGGTAATATAGCATTTGCAAGAAAAGTTGACGACATTAGCATGCAAGGATTAAACTAAAGCGTAAATTTGGAATAAACATTCTTTTTTGGTCGATAATTTAACATTTTATACCCTTTTTGTGTAATATAGAATTAAATAGCAGTCATATATTTGCATTATTAATCAGAAACAATAATTGAATTTGATAACATTAAAAATTAAATTTTACCTAATCTTAAAATAAACATTATGAAAACTATTTACCTTTTACTTGCTACTTTTGTTGTACTAATTGTTTTTACTTCTTGCACAGCCGAAGAAATTCCTGCAAATCAAATTGATACAAATACATCCGCAATTGATCCAGTAAAAATTGCTCACGGTGAGATTCTTCCTCCAATTCGAAAATAATATATTAATTTTCGTACTTTTGGTGAATAACTTCTTACTTTGAGGAAATTACTAAAGGTACAAATTACTTTAATTTTTTTTATAGTTTTTACAATTGTTGGCACTGTTCAAAATGGACGCAGTCATGCAAGTAATTCCCCAATACTTCCTTTTAAAAGCAGTGTTGACAATAGTAAAGACATTGATAGTTTAGACATCTTATTCAAGAAGCTTTTAGGCAGACCGCTAACAAATGATGTGAGAATCGAATTGTTAGAGCTATCAACGAAGTATGCTGGTGCGGATAATAAAAAGCAAATGGAAATTTGTTTATTGTTGTTTAAAAACCCGCCAAAAATAATTAGTCAATATGAATCTTCACATATAAATTATGTGCTTGGCTTTTATAATTACAACAATGCTTTTTACGAAAATGCATTTAAGCATTTTACTCTTGCCGAAAAATCATTTAGAGAATTAAAAAGCACAATTTTTATTTCAAAAACATTAAATTATAAGGCCAATATTCTTAACTACAAAAAAGATTTTGTTGGCGCAGAAAAACTTGCGATATTATCTTTAAAAATTGCTCAATCAATTAAAGATAATTTTTTAGTGTATAATTGCTATATGGCACTTGGAATTTCTCGCAATGGTTTAAATGATTATAAACAGGCATTAAATTATTTTCAAAAATCAATTTATTTTGTAAATAAATTGAAAACTGACCCAGACTACCTTTTTTCGGTCACACAATCTTTAAACTATATTTCAAAAGTCTATCAAAAAAAAGGCGATTACAAAAATTCTATTTTGTATGCCAAAAAAGGATTAGAATTTAAAAATATTAGAAAAAATGAACCTACCATATATTGCTATTTAACCAACAACCTTGGCTATTCGCAACTTAAACTTGGTAATAGATCTGTGGACAAGCTGTTTCAAGAAACACTTCGTCTTGGCGACAGTCTAAAAAGCCTTCCGATTCAAATTACGTCAAAAACATATTTGGGAGATTTTTTTATTGAAGCTAACGATTTTCGTCGCGCCAATTTATATTTGATTGAAGCACAAACACTCGCTCACAAAAACAATTTTTTTGAAGATGAATTGCTGATTCTAAAATTGTTGAAACGCGTTAATCCAAAAAAACAACTCTTTTATTCAGATAGAATTTTTTCTCTTTCTGACAGTTTGCAAAACGTAGAGCGTGCCACTCGTGACAAGTTTGCGCGAATTGCATTTGAAACAGACGAAATTGTTGCGGAAAATAAAAAGGTTGCCATCAAAAACAAACAACTCACTACTGGTTTTTGGTTGATATTTATTTTAGCTTTTTTGACAATGCTGTCAGGATTTTTACTTTATAAAAATCGAATGCAAAAATCCAAAACACGCGAACTTTTGCTTGTACAAGAACAGCAGTCGGCCGAAGCCGCAATTTTTGAACTCATGTTGGGGCAACAACAGAAAATAGAAATAAGCAAGCAAGCAGAAAAACAGCGCATTTCATTGGAATTGCACGACGATATTTTAAGTCAATTGGCTGGGATAAGAGTTCGTTTGGATGTTGAACTATATAAAAATGCAATCCAAAACCGTGAGATTTTTGTAGGAATTTCTAAAAACATTGCGTTTGTTGAAGACGAAATTCGCAAAATTGCACATGATCTAAGCCACAACTTTTTTGCGGATAATATTGGTTTCGTAGAAGTTGTTCAAGAACTGTTTGCGCAAACTGCGGCACATTCTAAAACAAAATTTTTATTGGAAGTCAGCAAAACTTTGGACTGGTCTGCCGTGAGCAACGACGTGAAATTGAACCTTTTCAGAATTGTGCAAGAAAGTTTGCAAAACATTCAAAAACATTCGCAAGCAACAGACGTTCGAATAGATATAACCAATGAAAACAAACAGTTGTGTCTTTCAATTTCTGACAATGGCAAAGGGTTTGAAAAAAACACGCAAGTAGACGGCATAGGACTAAAAAATATGAAAATTCGCGCCGAACAAATTGGTGCTTCATTGCAAATTGTAGCTGTTGCAGAACAAGGCACCAAAATTAATTTGTCGATGTCAATATAGTTTTATAATTTTATCTTGGTTTTTAAACCGTCCTAATTATGGTAAAAAACATTTTGATTATTGAGGATCACATCATTATGGCGGATGCCTACAAAAATATTTTGTTACTTTTAAAGCAAACTAATGACGCAATTTGTACAATTTGTCTTGATTGCAAATCTGCTTTTGAGATGGTTACAAATCAGCCGATCGCAAAAAATTTTGATTTAATCTTGCTGGATTATTCCATTCCAGCTTTTGCAGAAGAAAAACTTTTTAATGGTGTTGACATTGGTATTGTTATAAAAGCTAAAATGCCTGATGCAAAAATCATCATGATAACATCAATTTCAGATAGCATTAAACTATTTGAAATAGTAAAAATTCTTCGACCAGATGGATTGCTTAGCAAAGGAGATGTTGGCACGGCGTTGCTCTTAGAAGCCATTGAAAAAGTGCTTAATGATGGAATATTCTATTCCAAAACAATCGTTAAAAACGGCAAAGAACCCTTGTTTACAAAGGGCATGTTAGACACGGTAGATCGCAAAATCATAGTTCTTTTAGCCGAAGGCTTGCAACGTGGATCTATTGCAAAGCAACTAAATTTATCTGAGGAAACCATTAAAAAAAGAAAAACGAAAATAAAAGAAATGCTAAAAATTGAAAAAGGTAGCGACGAAGATGTGCTGAAAGCATGCAGGGCATTGGGGATGTTATAACTAAGCACATTTTAGTAAAATTGGTTTTAGGTTAATTAATATATGGTGTTATCCAGCCACAGATTACACAAATTTGCACATATTTATTACTATTAAAAAACATTAAATTCTAAAAATCTTTTAAGTCTGTGGTAAAAGAAATAAAAATTCACGCCCACTTTTAAACCACATCCAAAAAATTTAACTTTATATACCCTTTTTGGGTATATACCTTTTGCATTGCAGTTGTATATTTGCACCACAAACATTTTAGTTGTATAGTAAAATATTATATCGAAAATAATACTGACAAAATAGCAATGTTTCTTAGTTCTAAGATAAAGCATTGTTATTAAAAGTTACTCTAATTAAATACGTACTTTACTTTTATAAACATAACCCACTCCTCTTTAGAAGCTGAAGACAATCCCCATCTCAGAAGCAAAAATGGGTTTGGGTTTTTTTACGTTCATTTTTTTACGTTTTTTTTAAAAAAGTCAAATAAGATTTAAAAATTTTAACAAAAAAATGCATTAAATCTCTAAAACATCGCAATTTGGAATAAAATTTTTTTTAATATAAATACATTAAGATTAATATTTGCATAAAGTAAAATTATATTCTAAACAATACAATTTAGTGCAGACAAATACGGATTTCATAAACCCTACAACTTCCCCAACATCTTTTTTATTCGCAACGAAACAACTCCAAAAACAGCTTCTTTTATAATCGAGCCACTCATTTTTGATTGTCCTTTTGCACGATCAGTAAAAATGATTGGCACTTCCGTGATGTTGAAATTTTTGGCAAAGGCCCGATATTTCATTTCAATTTGAAAGGCGTATCCAATGAATTTTATTTTATCTAAATCTATGGCTTGCAATACTTTGCGTTTATAACACACAAAACCTGCCGTCGTGTCCATGATTTGCATTCTGGTGATAAACCGCACATAAACTGATGCGAAATATGACATCAAAACGCGGTTTAAAGGCCAGTTTACAACGTTTACACCAGTGATGTAGCGTGAGCCAATGGACATATCAGCGTGATTGGTGTGGCAAGCATCATAGAGTTTTTCCAAATCCGCTGGGTTATGAGAAAAGTCAGCGTCCATTTCAAAAATATATTGATAACGCTGCTCCAAACTCCATTTGAAGCCATGCACATAAGCCGTTCCCAGACCAGATTTTTGAGGCCTGTTTTCAATAAAAAGACGGTTTGTAAATTCAGATTGTAATACCGAAACTTTTTTTGCCGTTCCATCTGGCGAATTGTCATCAACAATCAAAATGTCAAATGATTTGTTCAATAAAAAAACGGTTCGAACAATATTTTCGATGTTTTCGATTTCATTGTAAGTGGGAATAATAACAATACTGTCGGACATTTACAGAGACTTTTTAAAAATATTCAATTGATTTTGATTGGCTTTATTAAAACCTACGAAAAACGCAAATTTAATAGAAATTATAGATTGTTACTGCTCAAACTATCGGCAAAATTAATCTTTTTAACATTGCGGTTTCTTAATAAATATATAATAAAAGGTTGCGAAAAAAAATTGTAATTTTGCACCAATGATAAATATGGATTTAAACGAGCGCATTTTAGAACAAAAAGACTGGGCAATTGTTGTTTTTTTGTTTGCCATGGTTTTGATAGCTATTGTGAAAACCAATTTTGAAAATCGTTTTTACGACTTTGTGCGTCTTTTTTGGTCTAACAAATATGTGAAAATATATAAAGATGGAGCACTAATTATGAGTTGGTTTACCGTTATTTTGTTTTTTGTTCAATTGATTTCTTTGTCGTTTTTCATTCAATTAATTCTTCATGTTTATGACGTTGTTTCAAAAAATGATTGGATTGTTTTCATTCAAATTTTCACAATTTTGCTAATTTTTGTATTATCAAAATATTTAATAGAAAAAATTGTGGCAAACATTTTTGATATTGAAGAGCAAGTCGACATGTATAATATGACCAAAGTGAGCTATCGTACCTTTATAACCATGGTATTATTACCAGTTAATGTTTTTTTGTTTTATAATAATAATGATTCAATTGTGTTAATTTTTTGTATTATTGTCATTATTGCGATTTTTAACGTGCTAACTTATGTAAAAACTATTAAAACTTATCAAAATCTTGTAAAACGTAATTTGATATATTTTATTTTGTATCTTTGCACTCTTGAAATCGCCCCGTATTTCTTTGTTTATTATTGGTTTACAAATAAATAGGGTTTTTAGATAAAAAAAGAATATGAAAGTGAAAACAATTTTGGTTTCCCAACCTGAGCCTAAAGTAGAAAACTCGCCATACTTTGATTTGCAACAAAAGCACAAAGTAAAAATAGATTTTCGCCCATTTATTCATGTTGAGGGCGTTTCCGCTAAAGAAGTTCGATTGCAGAAAATAGATTTCAACAATTTTACTGCCGTTATTTTAACCAGTAAAAACGCTATTGATCATTACTTTCGAGTTGCAGACGAAATGCGTTATAAAATCCCAGAAGATTTAAAGTATTTTTGTCAATCCGAAGCCATTGCTTTTTATTTGCAAAAATATGTGGTCTATCGAAAAAGAAAGATCTATGTTGGTCAAAAAGATTTTGCTGACATGAGCAATCTTTTTAAGAAATATAAAGACGAAAAATTTTTGCTTCCAGCCTCAGATCAACTCAATGCTGATGCGCCTCAAACGCTAAACAACTTGAAAATCAATTGGACCGAAGCCACGCTATATAAAACGGTGATGAGCGATTTGACTGATTTGGCTGATGTTTATTACGATGTTTTGGCATTTTTCAGTCCAACAGGAATCAAATCTTTATTCAAAAATTTTCCAAATTTTGAACAAAACAATACGCGAATTGCAGTCTTCGGAAGCACAACCCAAAAAGAAGCAATTGACCACGGATTGCGAATAGACATTATGGCACCTTCGGCAGAGGCGCCTTCAATGACGATGGCATTAGAAAAATACATTGCGAAAGCAAACAAAGAGTCTAAATAAGTTATCACAAAACTTTTTAAACCATCAATTTTTATTTTTCAATTTTGATGGTTTTTTTGTATTTATATTTTTTTCAAATTATATTAATCTTCATATTTTATCGTTTTCACGTATATTTGTTTGATGCAAAGCTCAGTGTTTATGAAAAAAACCAGTATTGTTTTTGTTATGCTTTTTCTATGTCAAATAACGTTGGCGCAAACCAACCAACTTTGGAAGGGCTATTTTTCTTTCAATGGAATTATAGACGTTACGCAATCTGCCACATCGTTTTATGCGGCATCTGAAAATGCGCTCTTCATAAAAAACACCGTCTCTGGAGATGTGTCAACACTAAATACTATTGATGGACTTTCCAGCCAAACCATTTCTGCCATTTATCAAAGTTCTGTCCACAGCAAAACAATGATTGGATATGAGAACGGATTGTTGCTTATTATTGATAAAAATAACAAAATTTTCAAATTTGTAGACATCATCAACAAGCAAATTCCGCCCAACATTAAAAAGATAAATCATTTCTATGAATATCAAAACATAGTTTATATTTCTGGAGATTTCGGCATAGTTCAATTTAATTTGTCCTCACAGCTTTTCGGCGATACTTATTTTATAGGCACTATGCCTGCGGAAATTAAAGTCAATCAAACCACTGTTTATAAAGGTTTTTTGTATGCAGCAACAAACGAATTTGGACTTAAGCGCGCCGACATTTCCAATCAAAATTTGATTGATGCAAACAATTGGACGACTGTTGCCACAGGAAATTTTGTAGGTGTCAATGCCATAGGAGACTTTTTAGTTTGCAGCCAACTTTTCGGCGAAAATTCTAAATCTACAGATGGTACAAATTTCTCTACATTGTTGCCCTTTAGTAATCCAGCAGTTGTGGATATTAGAATTTGTCAGGATCAAATTATTCTGACTACGCCAAACTCAATAACTGTTTACAACAATAATCTGAATATTGTCCGTCAAGTGTCGGCGAGTCAAATACCTAATATTGCTTCCATATTCACAGCTTCAACAATAGTTGGAAACACACTTTTCATAGGAACAAAAGAGAATGGCTTACTGACTACGGAAATAAATAATAATTCCACTTTTGTTTCCATCACGCCAAGTGGTCCAACATTCAACAACATATTTTCTATAAATGCGACAACATCAAATCTTTGGGCTGTTTATGGCGATGTTACAGAAAGTTTAGAACCGCTTATAAAACAGCGAGGCTACAGTAAATATACAACAGTCAATGGATGGAAAAACTATCCATATTCGGCTGTTAGCGATGCTCCAGATCTGGTTCGCGTAACCGTAAATCCAAGCAATACAAATCAAATTTTCATTGCCTCGCACGGAAATGGACTCTTGAAAATTGAAGATGAGGTGGTTACAACGCACTACAAGCCAGAAAATAGCGGATTAGAATATCTGCCCGCAGATCCAACCTACAAAAGTTGCAGAATTGAAGAAGCCGCATTTGACAAAAAAGGTGGCATGTGGCTCACAAATGGTTTATTGAAAAGTCCGCTCAAAGTTTTGCTTGCAAACGGAACTTGGCAGTCATATAATATGGAATCGGTTTTGACAGATTTTTTTGTTATTGCTCGTTTTACAAAATTGCTGATAGACAAAAACAGCACAAAATGGATGGTGGCTCGTGGAGAAGGTTTAATTGGATTTAATGAAAATTTCAATAATAAATTTAAAAAAATTCCTGTTGGCGAAGAAGATGGAAACGTACCTTCGATTGTTCAAGCGCTTGCAATTGATAATCGAAACCAAGTTTGGATCGGCACAAGACGCGGATTAAGGGTGCTCTCAAGCGTAGATTCCTTTTTAGACGACGAGCCAATGAAGGCTAAATCTATCATTATTATCGACAACGGATTGGCGCAAGAACTGATGTATGAACAGTTTATCACTGATATTGTGGTCGATGGTGCCAATAACAAATGGATTGCTACGGCAGATGCGGGCGTATTTCAATTTTCGCCAAATGGGCAGGAAACATTGCAACGCTTTACTGCAGAAAATTCGCCGTTGCCCAGCAATACCGTCAACGATGTGGACATTAACCCATTGACGGGCGAAGTTTTTTTTGCCACAAACAAAGGCATGGTTTCGTTCAAAGGCACGGCAATAAAAGCGGCCAATGATTTAGAAAACGTTGTGGTTTTTCCAAATCCAGTGCGTCCGGACTTTGAAGGAAATGTTACCATCACGGGATTGACAAACAAAGCCAACGTAAAAATTACAGACATTGAAGGAAATTTGGTTCATGAGCAAATTTCCGAAGGCGGTTCCATCGAGTGGAACACAACTGCGTTTGGAAAATATCGAGTGGCATCAGGTGTTTACATGGTTTTTATTGCCTCACGAGACGGCGAACTGACAAAAACCAAAAAAGTGATGATTGTACGATAAAATAATTTTCAACAATTCAGGAAAATGCTCGTAAAAACAAAAGCTATTGTTCTTTCTTCCATACGATTCAATGATAAAAGCTTGATTGTTAAATGTTTTACACAATCCGATGGTATCAAATCTTATTTTGTGCGCGATGCATTTTCGGCTAAAAAGACAAATCAAAAAATCGCCTATTTTCAACCATTAACGATTTTAGAAGTAGTCGCCACGCATAAAAAAAATGCAAACCTGCACTATTTTTCGGAAATTAGAACCGCAATTCCATTTCAAACCATTCACACCGATTTTGTAAAAAGCACCATTGTGATGTTTATTGCAGAAATGTTGCATCATTCTATTCACGAAGAAGAGCAAAACAACAATTTGTTTTTGTTTATAGAAACTGCATTGCTTTGGTTGGATCAGCACGAGGCAAGCACAAATTTTCATCTTATTTTCACTGTTGAAATCACTAAATTTTTGGGTTTTTATCCCGACATCAGTAATGTTGATTTGCCATATTTTGACGTGAAAGAAGGCTTTTTTGTACCGACACAATGTGCAACCGCACTTGGTGTAAGCGAAACGCTTTTGTTCAAAAAATTGCTAAAACTTACGTTTGATGACACCGAAAAAGTTTTCGTAGTTGAAGCGCGTCAATGGCTTTTAAAAATTTTGATTGACTATTTTAAGTTTCATTTGGATGGTTTCAAAGAACCAAAATCTATAGCTGTTTTGAAAGAGGTTTTTGCCTAATTATGACTAAAAAAAAGCGTCTTTGTTGCTCCACAAAATTTTCAGAAACAATCCAAAAAACCCAACACAAACCACAAATTTCATAAACGTTGATGCCAAAAAGCCTAAAAAAGATCCTGTAGCAGCTTTCAAAGCACGGTTTTTATCCGTTGAATTGTAGATAAGTTCGCCAACAAATGCGCCAGCAAATGGTCCGATGATAAAACCAAACGGAATGGGCGCAAAAATGCCGACAACCAGTCCAATGTTGGTTCCCCAAATTCCGTAGTTGCTACCACCAAATTGCTTGGTTCCTTTTGCAGGAATCACATAGTCGAGAATGATGGTAGTGACGGCAATAATAAACCCTATTCCTAAAATCCAATAGTTAAAGGCAACAGCTTCAGTCAAATATAGCAATAAAATGCCAAGCCAACTGATCGGCGGTCCAGGCAAAACGGGAAGAAAACTGCCAAAAATGCCAATTGTAACGCATGCGAATCCGAGTATTAGAAGTATGGTATCCATAATTAAAAAAATTAGTACATTTGCTTTAGGTAAAAAAACATAAAAGTGACAGTTATCACAAGAACAAACATACTGATTTTAATGCTTTTAATTTTGATAAGTTGTCAATCTTGTCAGTTTTTTGATACTAAAGTTTCAAAAGATAAATTGCTTCAAAAAGAAATAAATGCCGTCAATTGGAAAAAAGTAGATGAGTTTCCATCGATTTCAGAATGTGAAACAATTGGTGACGATGCGCAACAGCAACAATGTTTTTTTGAATTTCTGTCAGCGGATATAAAAAGTAGAATTAAAAATAATGTCAAAGGAGCAACGCTTTTCCGAGATACTATTTTTGTAAAAATAATAGTTACTGCCAATTCAAAAGTGCTGTTTGAAACTCAAGAATCTAAGTCAAATAATGTTTTTGACAGCAAAAAAATCGATTCCATTTTAAGAAACGATACTTTAAAATTTCCTATTATTAAACCAGCATTAAAACGTGGGATGCTTGTAAAATCCGAATTTGTTTTGCCAATTATATTCTAAATTTTAAAACACATAAAGCACATTTACGGAAATGCAAATGTGCTTTATGTGTTTTTTAGATTTAATTAAAAACGGTATCCAGCGCTAATTCCAAACCTTCCAAATATTCTATTTTCATCACTTGAGTCAATAATATTTCTTCCTACACCACCATTTATTTCAAAAACAATTCCATTTCTTGTTATAAATTTTCCTCCAACTTGGATTCCCAAACCAAAACCACTTTCTAAATCTCTTTTATCGTTATAAGTATTTGTGTTAAAATTATAGTTGTATGTGTAGTCCCTAATTGTATTATAACTTGCCAAACCTTCTACAAAAAATCCAGCTGCGGGCTTTTCGCCAAAGAAAAATCTATAATATCCATCTAAATAGAACGGCTCTGTTTCAAATACATCTTCTGTAAAACCAATAAATGTTCGTGCGCCAATGCTACTTTCGTCATTTAAAATTCTTTCATACTGCAATTCAGCTGCGCCAAGAACAAAATAAAGGGCATTGATTTTTACTTCATTTTTGCCAAAATATTTGGTGGGCTTTTTTTGAGAGGTAACAGTTGTTACAGTTGTAGTAGTGGTGGTTGTCGCAGGTTTGTCTTGCGAAAAGCCAATGGATGTTGCAATAATTGCACAAAAAAGAATAATTTTTTTCATTTTACTTTGGGTTAGATTTTCAACAAAAATATTATTTAAATTTAGATCACAATTATATTTAACATTAAAATAACGACTTTATAAAGCTCTTATGCCATGCAATTTAGCTACATATTTTCCAATGACGTCAAATTCTAAGTTCACTCTTGTTCCAACTTCAAAAGATTTAAAATTCGTATGTTCGTATGTGTATGGAATGATGGCAACACTAAATTCGCTTTTCTTGGAATCAACAACTGTCAGGCTGACACCGTTGATTGTGATAGATCCTTTTTCGATGGTGATATTGTTCGTTTTTTCATCATAGAAAAAAGTATAATACCAGCTACCATCTGCGTTGACAACATTTTTGCAAATTCCTACTTGATCCACATGTCCTTGAACAATGTGTCCGTCAAGCCGATCGCCGAGCTTCATGGCGCGTTCTAAATTAACAATATCACCTGTTTTCCAGTCACCAAGATTGGTTTTATCAATAGTTTCTTTAATTGCTGTTACGGTATAATTGTTATTTGAAATGTTAACAACCGTAAGGCAAACGCCATTGTGCGCAACGCTTTGGTCAATTTTCAACTCAGATGTCAGCGTGCTATAAATTGTAATATGCACATTTTGTTGGTCATTGCGCAAAGCTTTGATTTGACCAAGGGTTTCTATAATGCCTGTAAACATTTATGGTTTTATTTTAGTAGATTTGCATCAAAATTAGCAATAAAAAATTGGAACTTATAATGAAAAAAGCAGAAAATATAATTGTCGGAATTTCCATCGGTGATCTAAACGGAATTGGCAGTGAAGTGGTGCTTAAAACCTTTGATGACAGTCGAATGCTGGAGTTTTGCACGCCTGTTATTTTTGCAAATTTAAAAATGCTTTCTCAAGTTAAAAAAAGTTTCGATTGCGGCGTCATGTTCCATGGAATTGATAGTTTAGATCAGCTGGTCATAGGAAAAGTCAACGTTTTGAACGTTTGGCAAGAAACTTTTCCGATAGAATATGGCAAAAACGACCCGATAGCGGGAGCGTATGCAATCAAATCTTTTGTTGCGGCAACCGCAGCATTAAAAAATGGTAGTATTGATGTTTTGGTAACGGCTCCAATAAACAAATATAACATTCAGTCTGATGACTTTAAATTTCCAGGTCATACTGACTATTTGAACCAAGAACTTGATGGTGATGCGCTAATGTTTATGATACAAGATAATCTGCGCATCGGATTGCTTACTGACCATGTGCCTGTTTCTGAGGTTGCAAAACATCTGACTGCTGAATTGGTTTCAACCAAAATTGAAACTATCAAAAAATCGCTAATTCAAGATTTTAGTATCAACAAACCTCGAATTGCAGTTTTAGGGCTCAATCCGCATGCTGGCGATGGTGGCGTAATTGGTAAAGAAGACGACGAAATTCTGAAACCTGTCATCAAAAAAATGTTTGAAAAAGGCACGTTGGTTTTTGGACCATATCCTGCGGATGGTTTTTTTGGCAGTGCGCAATATGAGAAGTTTGATGCTGTCATTGCAACATACCATGATCAAGGGTTAATTCCATTCAAAACACTTTCGTTTGGAAATGGCGTAAACTATACGGCTGGATTGAACAAAATCAGAACTTCGCCCGATCACGGCACTGCCTATGACATTGCTGGTAAAGGAATTGGAGATTACAATTCATTTAAAGAAGCGGTCTATTTGGCAATTGACATTTATAATTCTCGTGAAATTTATGATGAAATCAGCGAAAAACCAATGAAAGTAACCAAAAAAGAAATCAGCAGAAGAAGGGAATAATCTTTAAGATATAATTGAAAACTTAAAAATTTTATTTACCTGATAAATCAATTGGTTGATCCACATCCCAATTGGCTCTGACGGGGACATTAATTGGATAATAGAACACTTTTTCTGGTTGACGTTTCAGCAAATAATTGCCTTCATCCCATATTCTATTTTTGTTTTCATCATAAATTACGCGTACTATAAATACTGCAGGCTCAACCAAATCAAATTTTACAAAAGGATCTTTTTCGGTATATGCTGTTGCCAATATTTTTCCGCTTTCGTCTGTTAGCTCTACAATTAGCGGATATTGTGGCACGTTTTCCAGTTTCACAATCATGTTTCCATATTCGGTTGTTGCATTTGTGGAAAATTTAAAAACCAATGGCTTTTTATTTTGATTGTCAAAAAAATCGGTAATTGCGCTTGGTTCAATTTTAAATTTATATTCCTGCAACTCTTCCTTTACAAAATCAATACGAAGTTTCTGATTAAAACTATCATCAAAAACATCAAAATTTACCGCGACAGAATCTTTATTAAGCAACACCATTTTTGTTTTATCAAATTTTGATAACGGCGTGGATAGCAACAGTTCAAAATTTTCCCGAAATTTTAAATTTCCTTGAATGGACGAACTGATGCTTAGCGTATCTTTCTTTAAATCTTTTATCTTGACGCTGAATGTTTTTTTATAGGCTTCTTGTTCAAAACTGAGTTGAAGTGAATCTGTTTTTATTTTAGGATACCAAATTTGCAACGAATCTTTTTGTGGGAATTTCGTGGTAGTGGTTTTCAAAATTTCATTGCCATTTTTCAATGTAATTTTACCGCTTTTTTCATTTCCTACATAAGACATAACGATTCTATTTCCAGAAACTTGAATAGCTTTTACGGCTTTCAAAATGGGTTTTTCTTTAAATAATTTTAATTCAAAAAATTCTGTTGTTGGCACAACGATTGGTTCGGAATGAAAGGCAATTTTTTCGGATTTTGCATCAAATTTAAAGTTGTTGTTGTTGTCTTTCAATGCAATCAATTGATATTTCCCTGCTTTGATATTATCAATTTTCCATATTTTAAGACTGTCTAAAGTGTTGGTAACGTATCGAGGTTTTTGTTTATAAACAATTGAATCCGTATATTTTTCGTTTAATTCATATAACATCACGGTCACAAAATTGTCTTTCTTTTTTTCTAACGCGTCTTTTATAGAACCTGAAATTGACAATGTGTCGATGGTGTTTCCTGTTGAAAAAACGTATTTAAACTGTCGCAAACTGTTTCCTTCATTATTGTCTTGAATGCTTTCGCCAAAATTAAAACTATAGGTTGTGTTTGGTTGCAACGTATCCTTTATTGTTATGCTCAAAAACTTACTTGCAGATTGTGGCGAAACATCCACACTCTGATTCATTGGTGGCGACACGATGAGTTGTTTAGAAACATCTTTTACTTTAATATATTCATCAAAAAACAATTTCACTTCGTTTCCTGTGAAATTTGTTGAATAGTTTTTTGGAATGCTTCGAATTAATTTTGGCGCAAGCGTGTCTTTTAAACCACCCGTAATCGTACCTCGTTTTGCGCATCCAACCAAAAAAAACAACCCAAAAACTAAAATTATTTTTATAAAATATCGAATCATAAGAGTTTATATTAATAGGACATACAACTAATAAGTTTTTTACGACTTACTTTTTTAAGAAGTTTTTACGCTGTATATCACTGAGTGTTTATAACTAATCACTTCACATCAATTTTATCTTGCAAAGCAAAATAGGCTCTTTGCGATGCCTTTTCCTCTGCTCGTTTTTTGGATGTGGCGCGCGCTTTCGAGAAAACTTTATCATCAATAATAAGTTTTACAGCAAAATATTTTGCTCCTTCAACGGAATGGTCGTCATAGGTTTCAAAAGCGAATATCTTTTTCTTTTTCTGACACCATTCAATCAACAAGCTTTTGTAACTTATTACTTTTCCTTCTAAGCGCGGAATGTCTACATAAGGTTCAATGACACTATTTTGTATAAATTTTTCGCATGCCAAATATCCCAAATCCAAATATATTGCGCCAACCAAAGCTTCAAAAATATTGCCATGAATGTTTTCGCCAAAATGTTGAGGCAACGCTTTACTATCCAAAAGTGAGACCAAATTCAAATCTTTTCCAAGTTCATTCAAATGCTCACGACTCACGATTTTTGATCGCATTTTTGTCAAATATCCTTCGTCGCCAGATGGAACTTTTTTAAACAAATATGCGGCAATCACGGCACTTAACATTGCATCGCCCAAAAATTCAAGTCGTTCGTAACTTATTGGATTCCCTAACAAATCCAAACGATTTGACGATCGATGCGTGAATGATTTTCTATATATATCAATGTTTTTTGGTAAGAATCCCAGAATTTTATAAATAGCAATAAAAAAAATCTCGTCCTGCGCGGAACGAGATTTTTTCTTTGAAAATATTTTTTTTAATAATTTCATCGTGAACTACATATCTAATTTTTTTACCAAAACGCATGCATTGTGTCCACCAAAGCCAAAGGTATTGCTCATCAAAACCTTTACATTGCGTTTTTGAGCTACGTTGAATGTGAAATTTAGTTTTCCATCAATTTCTGGATCATCTGTAAAATGATTTATCGTTGGTGGCACAATTCCGTGTTTTATAGCCAAAATAGATGAAATTGTTTCTATAGCACCCGCTGCACCAAGCAAATGTCCTGTCATTGATTTTGTAGAATTCAAATTCATGCTGTATGCATGTTCACCAAAAACATGCAAAATAGCTTTGCTTTCCGCAATATCACCAAGTGGAGTAGAGGTACCGTGCATGTTGACACCATCAACATCTGTTGGTTTTAGACCAGCGTCGCGCAAGCAATTGATCATTACATTTTTGGCTCCCAAACCTTCAGGATGTGGTGCCGTAATGTGATGCGCGTCGGCAGACATACCGCCTCCACCTATTTCACAGTATATGTATGCGCCACGTGCTTTTGCACGTTCATATTCCTCAAGAATCAAAGTCCCAGAACCTTCACCAAGTACAAATCCATCTCGGTCTTTGTCCATTGGTCTTGAGGCTGTTTTGGGATCGTGGTTGCGGGTTGAAAGTGCGTGCATGGCATTGAAACCACCCATCCCAGCAATCGTAACAGCAGCTTCGGATCCACCCGTAATCATGGCATCTGCATGACCAAGACGAATGTAGTTAAAAGCATCAATAATGGCGTTTGTGGACGATGCGCAGGCAGAAACCGTGGCAAAATTTGGACCACGAAAACCATATTTTATAGAGATATGTCCAGACGCAATATCGGAAATCATTTTTGGAATAAAAAACGGATTGAAACGTGGTGTTCCGTCGCCTTTTGCAAATTCCAACATTTCGTTCTGAAAAGTCTCCAGTCCACCAATACCTGATCCCCAAATGACGCCAATTCTATCTTTGTCTAATTTTTCTAAATCAAACCCAGCATCTTTGACGGCTTCATCGGTGGAAACCATTGCATATTGCGCATATTTGTCCATTTTTCGAGCTTCTTTTCGCTCGATAAAATTTTCAATATTAAAATTTTTTAATTCGCATGCAAACTGTGTTTTGAATTTAGATGCATCAAAATGAGTAATATTTGCTGCGCCACTAACACCATTTATAAGCCCATGCCAATATTCGGCAACGGTATTTCCGATAGGTGTCAAAGCCCCTAATCCTGTAACAACAACGCGTCTTAATTGCATATAAAAAATTTAATGGTGTAAATATAAACAAATAAAACCTATGTATCTTATATGAAAGTCATAAAAAGATATAGGTCTAAATTATAATTTATAAGAAATAAAATATAAAGAAATGTGCCATTAAGCAACAAAAATAAACGACACGAATTTGCGGATAAGTAAACAATTTTTTGGTATGATGTTTAAAAAAATAAATTAAACACATTTATCAACGTCAAAAAGTAAATTTATCTTACAAAACATATCAGAATAAAAAAAACCCACATTACTTGCAAGCAATGTGGGTTTTGATTATTATTTTTTAGCTTCTTCAATATAAGAAATAGCCTGGCCAACAGTTGCAATGTTTTCTGCTTGGTCGTCTGGAATTTGGATGTCAAATTCTTTTTCAAATTCCATGATAAGCTCAACAGTATCTAAAGAATCTGCTCCTAAATCATTTGTGAAGCTTGCTTCTAATACCACTTCGTTTTCGTCAACGCCTAATTTGTCCACGATAATCGCTTTTACTCTTGATGCAATGTCTGACATAACTTTATATTTTTTTAAATTTAATTTGTTGGCAAAAATAAAAAACTTTATTTTAAAACCACCTTTTAGTTGTTAAATATTGACCACTAAATTACAAATTTTATTTCACAAACCTTTAACAAATATATTATTTATCATTTATAATGCGTTTTTTTGTACAATAATAATTGATGCATCAATGAAAAAAATTGTAATATTTGCCTCAGGATCTGGCTCAAATGCCGAAAACATTGCTGTTTATTGTCGTGAAAAACAGTTTGCTACCGTAGTCGCCATCGGTATAAACAATTCTAATGCCAAAGTGATTAATAGGGCGAAAAAAATGTTAATTCCTACATTCATTTTTGACAAGAATGGTCTTTTTGATGGACAAGTATTAAATATTCTCGAAGATTTACAACCAGATTTAATTGTTTTAGCAGGATTTCTATTGAAATTACCAGAAAATATCGTTGTAAAATACCAGAATAAAATCATTAATATTCACCCAGCTTTGTTGCCAAAATATGGTGGAAAAGGAATGTATGGGTCAAATGTTCACAATGCTGTTTTAGAAAATAAAGAAAAGGAAACAGGCATTACAATTCATTATGTTAATGAAAATTATGATGAAGGCGCTGTCATTTTCCAAAAAAGCGTATCAATTGCAGATTGCGACACGGTGGAAAAAATTGCCGAAAAAATTCACGATTTAGAGATGGAGTTTTTTCCAAAAATTGTGCAGCAGTTGCTTACAGAAATATAAAAAAAAACCTTCGCAAAATTGAAATTAATCAACTTTACAAAGATTTTTTATTGAAATATAATTTTTACAACAATGCTGTGATGCTGTCCGCGTAAGTTTGTTTTGGCGCAACACCAACCTGACGTCCAACAACTTCTCCATTTTGAAAAACCAACACAGTTGGTATGTTTCTTACACCATATTTCGCAGCAAATTCTTGATTTGCATCTACGTCAATTTTTCCAACAACGGCTTTTCCTTCAAATTCGGTTGCCAATTCATCAATGATTGGACCAACCATTCTGCACGGTCCGCACCATGCAGCCCAAAAATCGACCATAACTGGTTGTGTAGATTTTAAAACAATCTCTTCAAAAGTTGCGTCTGTTATTGCTAAAGCCATTTTATTTTTTCTTTAAAATTAGACTACAAATTTATGGAATATATCTGAACTAAAATCTATTTGTAAATTAGTTTTAGTTATGATGTTATATCTCAAAGTTATACGTTTTTTATTTTACGCCGCTTTTTAATAGGTTTAGGAAGCATTTGCAATGAGTCGGCTTTTTTGACTTCATTGATTTTATCAACAACTTTTTGGTGCATTTTTGCAAACTCAGCCACATCGGTTGCATAATATTTGTCGCTCTTAGCAAATTGCGTGCTGTCTATCTTATATTTTTTATAGATGTATGTTTTTGCATCAATACCTTTTGTTTGCAAAGAAAATGGTTGACTTGTTTTGATTGCTTCTATTATTGCAATATCATAAAGTATGTCGACCATCACATCTTTATCAATTAGATTTTTCGGTTCGGGCATTGCATTTTCTTTGCATGAAAAAATTGCAACAGAAAACAATATTAAAAATACGAAGTTTTTCATTTCAATTATCGATTAAAAAGCAGTCTATCGCCACATGGAATTGGGTTTATTTTTCCATTGTCGTAAACTAAATTTCCGTTTACGAAGGTATGCGTTATTTTTGATTTAAAAGCGTGACCCTCGAATGGTGACCATACACATTTTGATAAAATATTATTTTTTTCAACAACCCATTCAGAATCGCTGTCCACAAGTACCAAGTCAGCATAAAATCCTTCGCGGATATAACCTCTATTTTCTACCTTAAATATGATTGCTGGATTGTGACACATTTTTTCGACCATTTTTTCGATAGAAATCTTCCCTTGTTGCACTTTTTCTAACATTGCAACAAGAGCATGTTGCACCAATGGACCGCCAGATGGTGCTTCTAAATAAGGTAACATTTTTTCTTCAAAAGTGTGGGGCGCGTGGTCGGTGGCAATCACGTCAATGCGATCGTCAAGCAAAGCTTTCCAAAGTGCATCTCTGTCTGCAACGGTTTTTATAGCAGGATTCCATTTTATAAAATTTCCTTTTGTGGCGTAATCTTCGTTTGAAAACCAAAGGTGATGAATGCAAACTTCGGCGGTTATTTTCTTGTCTGCAAGAGGGATTTTGTTTGTAAACAATTCCATTTCTTTGGCCGTCGACAAGTGAAAAACATGCAACCGCGCGCCAGTTTTTTTAGCCATTTCCACCGCTTTTGACGACGATACATAGCATGCCTGTTCACTTCTGATTAAATGATGCGCCGTAATTGGAATATTGTTATTATATATGGAATTATACTTTTCTAAGTTGTGTTTTATTGTGGTTTCATCTTCGCAATGCACGGCAATTAAAAGTTCTGTGCTGGAGAAAATTCTTTCAATAGATTTTGGATTGTCAACCAGCATGTTACCCGTTGAAGATCCTAAAAACAATTTTATTCCTGCAACATTTTTTGGATTTGTTTTCAGAATTTCTTCAATATTGTCATTTGTTCCGCCCATCATAAAAGAATAATTGGCAAAAGATTTTTGCGAAGCGATTTCATATTTTTGAGCCAAAATTTCTTGTGTTACAGCATTTGGTACAGTGTTCGGTTGCTCGATATATGACGTAATTCCGCCCGCAATTGCAGCGCGAGATTCCGATGCAATGTCGCCCTTGTGGGTAAGTCCAGGTTCGCGAAAGTGCACTTGATCGTCAATAACGCCCGGAAGCAAAAACTTTCCGTTGGCATCAATAACCGTTGCATTAGAGGAAGATATTGAAGAAGCAATTTTTTTAATAATCTGATTTTCAATAAGCAAATCGCCTTTAAAAATTTTCCCTGCGTTTACAATTTTTGCGTTTTTTATTAAAATCGAGTTCATTTTTTAAGCAAATTTTAATTTATTCAAAATTGTAATGTCAGTGGGCTTATCCCTGATTGCGTCGTCTCTTGCGACAGCGCGTCGACCTTTATATTTCCAAAATTTATGCCTTTAAAGTAAGTCGCTTTTGAGCGAAATATAGGCTTTTCGTTTAAACGTTGACCGTCGCAGGCTGAGTCCTTAGGCAAAAAAACTATAATTAAAATTTAAAGTACAATGTTAAACATTCGGTCAAAAACATTTCTTACATCTTTCATTTTACTGCATTTCCCTGATTAGTGTTGACCGATTTCTAAATATTTATCATAGTCAAAAATAGTAAAAATTGGTTTAAATTTCAGACTATTTTCGTGCCATTTCTTTTCAAATTGTATTGGCGATAATTTACCAATGTTGTTTGCGGTCTGTCGTTATTGTAATGATTTGCAGCCTTATCGACACACTTTTTTAGATCGGGATCATTTTTAGGCTTGCAATTTTGTAGATACGCTTCTTTAATTGTTTTGTTTATTCTTTCGGCATAAGTATTATCTTGTGCAGAAAGTGCCATACTGATTTCAAATTTATTTTCTTTCAAAAACTGGATATACTCCTTGTAATTGTATGGTTCGCGTCTATCGGATTGGCGTATATTGGCTGTTAGTCACTTCTAAATGCCATTTATATTGCTATCATATCTGCTGTTGCTCCCGTAATTTTAGATCTGGTAACCAACGATTTTTTTCAATTATCAATTATAAATACTGCATAGCAAAATTTACCGTCTAAAAAAATATAACTAAAATTCGACTGCAAAACCAACAATGGCACATAAAAGGACAAGGATTGAGTCAAATTTTGATAATATAATTTCCCTGAAAATCTTGTCCGTTTATAATTTATTTTTATGTTTTAATCGAAAACCAAAGGCAATTACCACATCTACAAAATGATCTCTTCCGATAAAATTTGGTTGTAATGTGTCGTACAATTTTATAGCCTATAACCTGAATGTTCGGCTCGTAATTCTTGAATTTCAACAAAAAGACATTCAATTTTTTGATCAAAAACAATTTGTCTCTTTTGATATTGATTAACAGCTTGTTTACTAATATTCAATACCTTGTATAATTGATTTGTTGAATAAATTATTTTATCTGCATTGTTTTTAAACCAAATTATTGTTGAATATTGTAACTTTTTTTATGCCTATTTCATAAACTACTTTTGCAGCATTAATCATTTTTTCTAAACAATCAATCTTAATTTGTTGTTGACCAACGGCTTGAGAGGTAGAAAATTTATATATTCAATTGTAAATCGCGAGATTTGAAATTCCATAGCGTTTTTCAATTTGAAGTACAGAAATTTTCTATTCTCATAAAACGTTACAAGTTCCTTTTTAAATTCCTCACAACAGACTCGATGTTTCTTGATTTGCTTTAGTTCTAATATAGTTTTTACTTTTATAGTCAACTTATGTCAAGGACGGACAATGTAAATCACCACATTTTTTTGGCATTTTGTAACGTTGGTAAAAATTGATCTTTTTCAGAGACAAGCAGGTCGGTGTTTGGGAATTGCCAATTAATGTTGATAGTTTCATCATTGTAGATGATTCCTCCTTCAGATTCTTTATTATAAAAATTGTCGCATTTATAGAAAAATGTTGCCGTTTCGCTAATCACTAAAAAACCGTGTGCAAAACCACGAGGAACAAAAAATTGTTTGTGATTTTCTCCAGACAATAAAATTGATTCATATTGTCCGTAAGTATCTGAATTGGGACGCAAATCTACTGCTACATCCAAAACTTCTCCTTGCAATACGCGAACCAACTTGGCTTGCGCGTGATTGCCAGTCTGATAATGCAAACCACGCAAAACTCCTTTTGCAGAAAAAGACTGGTTGTCTTGCACAAAATTTATATGCTGTTGAATGCCAGCGTCGAAACTGCTTTTATTGTAGCTTTCCACAAAATAGCCTCGTTCGTCTTTGAATATTTTTGGCTCTAAAACAAAGCAACCTTTAAGTTTTGTTGGTATAAAATTCATGATATCGAAAGCTGATCAGCGTAAATTTTGTTTGTTATAAAAATATTATTCATTTGCTACTTCAAGCAATTGGGTGCCATAACCACTTTTTAGTAATGGCTCTGCCAAGACTTTCAATTGTTTTTTGTCTATAAATCCCATGCGATACGCGGCTTCCTCGATAGAACCAATTTTGAGTCCTTGTCGTTCTTCAATAACTTGTACAAATTGCGAGGCTTGCATTAATGAATTGAATGTTCCCGTGTCAAACCATGCGGTTCCACGATCAAGAATGCTGACTTTCAACTTGCCTCGACTAAGATATTCTTTGTTTACGTCTGTAATTTCGATTTCTCCGCGGTGGCTTGGTTTTATGTTGGCTGCAATTTCAACCACATCATTATCATAGAAATATATTCCAGGAACGGCAAAATTAGATTTCGGAACTGCAGGTTTTTCTTCAATCGACAATACTTTTCCCTGTTTGTCAAAATCTACAACGCCATATCGCTCTGGATCGTGAACATGATAGGCATAGATAATTCCACCGTCAGGATCATTATTTGCCTGAAGCAAATCGGCAAGTCCTGTTCCGTAAAATATATTATCGCCAAGAACCAAGGCAACTTTGTCTTTTCCAATAAACGCTTTACCAATTATAAAAGCTTCCGCTAATCCGTTCGGATGCTCTTGAACGGCATATTCAAAACGACAACCAAACTTATGTCCATCGCCTAAAAGCGTACGAAATAGTGGCAAATCATGTGGTGTAGAAATTATTAAAATCTCGCGAATTCCCGACCAAATTAAGGTCGAAAGCGGATAGTAAATCATTGGTTTGTCATAAATTGGCATCAATTGTTTGCTAACAGCAATGGTAAGTGGGTGCAATCGGGTGCCAGATCCACCGGCAAGAATAATTCCTTTCATTATTATGAGATTTAGGCGTACTTTCGTTTTTGATTTGAATAAATATATCTTAAAATACTAAATGTAAAAAACAAAAACAGGAATAAAAATGGAAATACTAATTTTAATTTGCCATTAGTACCTTTTATATTTTTTTGATTTAGAACAATGCTAATTGGCGTAACAACCTTTTCAAAATTTATAAGGTCAATTTTTTGACGACCTATTTCGGCAACAAAATTATTTTTGCTGTTAATGATATCATTTAATTGATTGTTTTCATTATAATAAACCAATTTGTCACTTTTTTGAGTACCTGATCCATTTGAAAATTGATTTAACAGACCGTTTATTTGCTCTACAATAATCTGGTTTTCTTTCATTTTAATCTTGATATTTTCTACAAAAGTTTTACGAATATTTTCGTAATATGGCGTTTCGTTCAAATATTTAAATAAAGCTTGTACATCCTTTTGATCGGAAATTTTCCCGTCGCTATCGACTTTTATCAAATGGCTACCATAATTTTTACTGGTAAGTTTGTCTTTCACCACCTTGTTAATATCACCATCTTCGGACAGCAATTTCACCAATTCAAAATTTTGAGTGTTTTGTATGTTTTTACTCGTTTCAGTACTATTGTTTACAAAATTATAGATGTCAACCACGGGCTCAATTTCAATACGTTTGATTGCTTCGAGGTTATTAAATCCAACTTTCTTTAAAAAAAGCGTATCATTTTCTGCAATTCTGGACTGCAGCAAATCTATTTTTGCGTATAAATTTTCATAACTACCAAAATTAGGCGTAACAACAATCTGCGAGGTATAACTTTTGTTGCCTTTGTCCATAAAATAGCCGAGAACAGCACCAACAATAAAAAGAATTATAATGACAATAATGTTTCTACGAACAAATTTAATTGCGTTAAAAATAGATCGTCCAATATTATCAAAAACATTTGATATTTTTTTGGAAATTACCGACAAATCTATTTCTTGGTCTTGGCTGTTTGAGGTCATTTAAAAAAATTATGAGGTGAAAATTTGTTCTAAAATCTTGATTGTTATTAGATATGTTGGTTTTACACCCGTTGTGCCCAATCCACCAGAAGCTAAAGTACTTCCGGTTTCCAGCGGGTTGTCTGACGCATAGTAGGCATAGCGAACTTTTACGTCTGGATTGATGCTTTTACGAATTTTTGATGCCGATTGAATGGCTTTCTGATAGTAAGATCCTTCCATTTCCAAACCAATTACGCCCCAAGTAGATTCGTGAAAAAACTTAAGTAAATCTCTATTTTGCAACGATGTTCCCAAAACGGTGACCATCGCTCCAGAGCAAACTGCAATTTCGTTGTCGGCAAACATTTCTGCTGTCAATTCATTGTGAAAAAAGTAGTTGTCCGCCGTGCCTTCGTTGATATGCGCATTCGGAATCATGATATCTCCCTTGCCACCTTGCAAAATTCCTGCTTTGCCCATGATCGAAACCGAATCGACATCAAGAAGCACTTTTTGGGTTTTTGTCAATTGATATGGTTTCAGCAATTCGTCTATTGTTTCGTATGCTTGTTCGCCAAATGCATAGTCCATAACAATCAGTACTGGCGCATTTTCAGTGTGTTTTGTATTTGGAAAGCTTGTTTTTTTCCAATCGATTTTCGCAGTATCAAAGACTTGCACGTCAATGTTGGTTCCCGACGTGTCTGGTATCGAAATCATACCTTGTTGTTTGGCAACCGCCTCTACCATGTCGCGCACGTCATGCGCACCTTGTCGCGAAAGCTCTTCGTAAATGAAAAAATCTGCTTTGTCTTTAAACTTTGTTTTTAGAACCGTTGTCGCAAAAATTGCGTTCATTACCGAGTGCATGTTTGCGCTGATAATGTGAATTGATCGGTTCAGTAATTTATTTTTTTCAAGAACTTGTTTGATATTTGTTGCCCAAACTTCGCCGTGGATGTGGTGTCCCAAACGTTCGCGCAAAATCGGACTGAACGTTATGGTGCGTTTGTTATTGTCTAAAACTTCTTCCAATGCAAGCTTGCCCAACCAATAAATCACATGCAGAAAACGATCTGGTTTTTCGGTGGTTGCAAAACTGTCATAAATACTTAAAACCTCAGAAAAAGTTCGTCCTAATATGTTTGCCGTGTGCGAAATGGCTTTTTCTTTTTCAATTAAGGTCAGCTTTTTAGAATTTGTTACTGCTTGTTCTAACTTTTCCCAATCTCGAGAAAGTTTGCCGTCATCATCAATTAGAATTCTATCTTTTATTTTGTGAGATTCAATGAAAATAAAAGTAAGATGCGTCAAAATATCATAAATATCTGATCGTCCACGCGTAATTTCTACATTCATTTGCTCTTCGTCAATTCGGTAGCAATTTCGTTTTCGTTTGGGTGGTACAATAGCCTTAAAATGCGATTTTGAATAGCCTTCGTCAGATGTCAAATTGATGTATCGACACTCTTCAATGCCTACTGGCAAACGTTCGATAACATACAATAAGCCCGAAAGTTCTACTTTTTCTTCAGCAATTGAGCCATAAATTTCTGGTCTTAGCGACAATAAAGCTTCGCGCAAAGTTTCTCCTGAAACACCCATTGGTTTATAAAAACCTCTGTTAAAAAGATGCCTGATGGTAATGTATAATCGCTCGATAGCAGCCGAGGATTCTTGCGCCCGAGAACGCGAAATGTTTTTTTGTTCTATCATTTATTGAGTTTATAACCAGCAAATATATAATTTTTGAAGCGAATATTAAAACGATACTGAAAATAATGATAATGTGATAATGTGATTTTCGTATTTTTTGAACGTTTTGTAATATATAAAATCACATAACTAAAGCTTTATGGATTTTATAACTGACCATTATCTAATAAAAAATAGCTAAGAAAATTGCATAATAGTATTGTAAAAAATCTACTGCCTTTTATATTTTACATTAAAATATTTTTATACAAGGAAATTCAATCTGCAAACGAAACCTTATTCCGTAATATATTAAATGTTTTTAATGAAAAATATTTAAATTTGTAGCATGGGTTTTATAAATATTTCAAAATTTTGTCGTGTTCAAACAATAGCAATCTTTAGTTTTCTGGTCGTTTTATTTGTTTCATGTAAAGAAAAAAAAACAATTCCATCTGTGATTGGTCAATCCAGCGGTGCAATAAATTCTGTTACGATCATTATTAACGACATGCTTTGGAACGGAGAAATTGGCGATAGTTTACGAAAAAAATTAGCCGCACCCGTTGATGGATTGCCTCAAGAAGAGCCACTTTTTACTATCAATCAATATCCAATGAAAGCAATTGATGGAGGCAAAATCAACAATAGAAATATTATTATCATAAAAAAAGAAGATCGAAATGTCTATGAATTCAAATCCGATGAATTCGCAAAACCTCAAAATGTGGTTCACATTTCTGGCAATTCAACTGAATCTATTTTAAGTCATATTCAACAAAATGCTGATGGTATTATTAGAAATTTTAAACAAACAGAAATTATTGCTAATCAAAAAAACATTCGGTTCGGTCTGCAAAGCGATGCAACCTTGTCGAAAAAATTTAAAATATCAATAGACATTCCAAAAGACTATCAATATGCACTCATTAGATCGAACTTTGTTTGGCTTAAAAAGGAAATGGTTAGCGGAAACAACAGTCTTTTGGTATATACGGTTCCGTTTAAAACATTGTTGAAAGATAATAATACAGGAAATAATATTGTTGCAATGCGTGATTCCATCGAAGGAAATTACATAAAAAGTAGAACGCCAAATTCACGAATGGTTACAGAAAATTCATATGCACCTTATTTTCAAAGTATTATTCTTGATAAAAAGCGCGCATTTGAAACAAAAGGAACATGGGAATTGAAAGGCGATTTTATGTCGGGTTCGTTTATAAACTATGCCATTATGGATCGAACAAAAAGGCGTTTTGTTATTATTGAAGGACTGTGCTACGCTCCTTCGACTAAAAAGCGAGACTTAATGTTTGAGTTAGAAGCCATTATCAAAACATTACAAATTTTAAAATAAAATCTATTGATAGATAAAATATCCAGCATGAAAACAAAAATATTGGCATTTGAAGAATTGACGCCACAACAACTATATGATATTCTGCGCTTGCGTTCAGAGGTTTTTGTGGTGGAACAGCATTGCATTTTTTTGGATATGGACAATAAAGATAAAATCGCAATGCACCTTATGATATATGACGAAGATGAGCTTGTTGCGTATTCGCGTCTTTATGATAAAGGCCAATATTATGATGAAACTTCTATCGGTCGCGTCGTTGTCAATCCAAAACATCGCACTAAAAAATTGGGACATTTACTAATGAAGGAAAGTATTGAAGCGATAGAATTTCTTTTCAAACACAACCAAATTAGAATTGGTGCGCAATGCTATTTACTCAATTTTTATCAATCGCACGGTTTTGTAGTTTGTGGGGATGTTTATTTGGAAGACGGCATTGAACATGTTGAAATGATTCGCGGATAACAGTTATATTTTTTTATAAACATTTTGTATTTATTAGAGAACAGACGAAATTAGAAATTCTATTTAAGAAGATTTCTGTAAAATATGTCGGTTCTATTTTTTTCTCTTCGCTTTTTCTTGTGCATCAACAACTGCCACGGCTGCCATATTCACCATTTCTTCCACACTTGCGCCAAGCTGAAAAATATGCACGGGTTTGTCCATTCCTAAAATTATTGGTCCAACTGAATCAACATCATACAATTCTTTCAATAGTTTATAGGTGATGTTTGCCGCTTCTAAATTTGGAAAAATCAAGGTATTGACTTTTTTTCCTGCCAATTTCGAGAACGGAAATTTCTTTTGAAGCATTTCTGAATTTAACGCAAAATCGGTTTGAATTTCGCCGTCTATAATCAAATCAGGATAATATTTATGTAAATATGCAACCGCTTGACGCACTTTGACAGCACTTTCGTTATGTGACGATCCAAAATTTGAATACGATATCATGGCAATAACGGGTTCCATTCCAAACATCCGAACCGTTTTTGCCGTCATTATTGCAATCTTTGCTAAATCTTCACTTGTAGGATTAGGGTTTATGGCGGTATCCGATAAAAACATTGGTCCTCTCTTGGTCATCATCATGTTTGCAGTTGCAATCAGTGAAATGCCAGGCGCTTTGTCAATCAACTGCATCATTGGCTTGATGACCGACGGATAGCTTCGCGAATATCCGGTAACAAGTGCATCTGCTTCGCCTTCATTCACCATCATGGCGGCAAAATAGTTTCGTTCGCGCATCCATTTTTGAGCGTCCAACAACGAAATGCCTCTTCGCTGGCGCGCATGCCAAAAAATATCCGCATATTTCAATCGCCGTTCATCTTCGTGTGCTGTTTTAGGATCGTAAATTGGCACATCGGCTTCAAAACCAAGTTCAGCTTTGAGTTCTAAAATAATTTCTCTATTGCCTAATAAAATCGGAAAACCAATGCCTTCTTCCATCACAATTTGCGCCGCTTTCAACACATCTAAGTGGTCGGCTTCTGCAAAAACAACGCGTTTCGGATCCATTTTCGCCCTATTGGTCAAGAGGCGAACCATTTTATTGTCTGAACCCAACCGTTCCAAAAGTTCGTCTTCATATTTTTGCCAATCCAATATCGGATGTGTTGCCACCCCAGATTCCATGGCTGCTCTTGCCACAGCTGGCGCAACCGTTGATATTAGTCTTGGATCAAATGGTTTTGGAATAATATAATCCCGACCAAAATTGAGTTTTGTTTCGCCGTACGCGATGTTCACTTGCTCAGGAACTGGTGCTTTTGCCAACGCGGCTAACGCCCGAACAGCTGCCATTTTCATAGCTTCGTTGATTTTTGTTGCACGTACATCAAGCGCACCGCGAAAAATATAGGGAAAACCTAAAACATTGTTGACTTGATTTGGATGATCAGACCTTCCCGTTGCCATCAGAATATCGGATCGTGTGTTGATGGCTAAATTATAGTCGATTTCTGGAACTGGATTTGCCATTGCAAAAACAATCGGATTTGATGCCATTCCCAACAGCATTTCTGGCGACACAATATTTCCTGCAGAAAGCCCCAGAAAAACATCAGCTCCAACAAGTGCTTCTTGCAAATTGATATTTGGTTGTCCAAATGCGTATTTTTTTTGTAAATCAGAAAGGTCAATTCGGGCAGATGACAGAACCCCGTCCTTATCAAACATAATGATGTTTTTTGGATTAATTCCCAATAAAACATACAGGTTTGCGCAAGCCAACGCCGCCGAACCTGCTCCAGAAACAACCAATTTTACATCTTCAATTTTTTTATGGGCAATTTCTAAGGCGTTCAGTAAAGCAGCAGACGAAATAATGGCTGTTCCATGTTGATCGTCATGCATCACGGGAATATTTAATTCCTCGACCAAGCGTCGTTCGATTTCAAAACTTTCTGGCGCTTTGATGTCTTCCAAATTTATGCCACCAAAAGTTGGCGCAATATTTTTTACGGTTTCTATAAATGCATCAATGTCTTTTGTGCCAACTTCTATATCAAAAACATCAATGTCGGCAAAAATTTTAAACAACAATGCCTTCCCTTCCATCACTGGTTTTGAAGCTTCGGGGCCAATATCGCCTAACCCAAGAACCGCAGTACCGTTAGTAATCACGGCAACAAGATTTCCCTTGGCTGTATATTTATAAACGTTATTCACATCTTTTGCAATTTCCAAACAAGGCTCTGCAACGCCAGGAGAATATGCCAAAGATAAATCGCGTTGTGTGGCATATTTTTTCGTCGGTACAACTTGAATTTTGCCAGGAGTTGGTTTGGCATGATATAAAAGTGCCTCGCGACGCTTACTTGAACTGTTCATAGTAAAATATATTGAATAGCTACAAAGGTAGGAATCTAAAGGAAAAATTAATAAGATTTAGGAATTAGTTTTTTGAAATTAATGTTAGTACCATAGAAAATTTATTAGTAATTAGTCAATATAACACTTAAATATTAATGTTAAAAATTGAATGTTTCTTTTTAATCCATCAAACTTGGTTCGTTTTACAGCTGAGTTTTTAAATAATTTTTGAAAAACATCAACTGTAATTTCTTCCCATTCATTTTTATTCATTGTCAATAAATCTGGATGTGGATTGAAAAGTGGCTCTGAATGTGGTTTAGAAAATTTGTTCCATGGACAAACATCTTGGCAAATGTCACAACCAAAAGCCCAATCATCAAATTTGTTTTTCATTTCCGATGGGATATTTTCTTTTAATTCAATGGTGAAATATGAAATACATTTACTGCCGTCTACTTTATAAGGCGCTATAATCGCTTCGGTTGGGCAGGCATCTATGCACGCTGTGCAACTTCCACAATGGTCGGTGGTTGCAACATCATATTCCAATTCTAAGTCAATAATCAGTTCCGCTATAAAATAAAACGATCCGACTTTTTGAGTTATCAAATTGCTGTTTTTTCCAATCCATCCCAAACCAGATTTTGCAGCCCAAGCCTTATCTAAAACTGGTGCAGAATCTACAAAAGCACGTCCAGAAACTTCGCCAATTTCAGAATTTATAAAATGCAGCAACTCCGCAATTTTTTGTTTTATAACAAAATGATAATCCTGACCATAAGCATATTTTGAAATTTTATATGTGTCGTCTATTTGAGTTTCTGAAGGATAGTAATTTAGCAACAATGAAATGACACTTTTCGCACCATCAACCAGCAAGGTAGGATTTAGTCTTTTGTCAAAATGATGCTCCATGTATTTCATTTGCCCATTTTGATTTTGGTCGAGCCAATTCTCCAATCGTGGTGCTTCTGCTTCTAAAAATTCAGCTTTGGAAATCCCACATGACAAAAACCCCAAGCGTTTCGATTCGTCTTTTATAAGTTTTGAATACTGGGACTTGAGGATATTCAAAATTTATATTGCTTTTAGAATTTCAACAACTTCATCAATCTCTTTTTTTGTATTGAAATAATGCGGAGAAAAACGAATAACCCAGTCTACTTTTTTAGTTTCAAAATCAATAATCGCATTGTTTTTTGTAGCTACAGAATAACAGATTTTGTTTTTTTGCAATAAAATTTCTATGTTGTGTAACGAAATTGTTTTGGGATAGAAGGTTATGATGTTTGATAAATTTAAACCAAAATCCATCAACTGCAAATTTGGCAATTCAGAAAGTTTTTTACGAAAATAGTAAGCGATGTCACTATTATAAATTTGAACATTTTCAATACCAATATTATTTAAATATTTAATTGATGCCGTAAATCCTACGATTGCACCATGAGGTTTTTCCCATGATTCAAAGCGTTTTGCTGTTTCGTCAGTACTAAATGAATTTGCAGATGTCCAGACTGAACCTTGCAAATCTATGAAAAGAGGCTCTAAACCAAGTTTTAAAACCTTATCAGAAACATATAAAAATCCAGTTCCGCGAGGACCACGCAAAAATTTTCGTCCAGTTGCAGTCAAAAAATCGCACTTTATTTTTTGAACATCAACTACTATTTGTCCCACGGATTGACAAGCATCTAATAGAAAAAGAAGGTTGTATTTTTGACAAAGATTACTTACTTGTTCTACATCTTGCACCAAACCAGTATTTGTAGGAATATGAGTTACCGCAACTAATTTAGGATGATATTGCTTTATTTTATTTTCAAAATCTATAAAATCCAATTCATTATTTTGTAGTTTTTCCACACGAATAATTTCAATACCAAAACGTTTTTTAAGTGACAAAAATGCAATTTGATTGGAAATATAATCATCAGCTGTTGTCAAAATTACATCGTCTTTTTCGAATACAATTGACGATAATGCCTTTGCATAAGCGTCTGTAGCACTGTTTGCAAAAGCAACGTTTTTTGAATTGCAGTTTAATAATGTTGCAACTTCTGAATAAAAAGAGTTTATTTCTTCTTGTCTTAACGATGCCAATTGATATCCACCAACAACATTTTCGGTATCTAAATATTCAAGCATGGCATCAAAAGCAATTTGAGGCATCAATGATGAACCCGCGCTATTAAAAAAAATCTGATCCTGACATCCAAGTGTATCATGTCGGTGCTTGACTGTATCCATAAAAAAAGTTCAGCTGTAAAGTTACAATAAATGATTTTAAATAATTTGTGTCACGATTTTTATAATGCGCGGTATTTCAATCGGATATGCGTTTTATAAATAAATAGCGCATACAATTAATAGAAAATCGTAAAAAAATAATATAAAATAGAATTTTAAAAGCAAAAAAATATCAAAAAAAAACGTCTCGATAAATCGAGACGTTTAATGTTTTATTTTGAGAATTAATTATCTAACTAATTTCACTTCAACTCTACGGTTGTTAGCTTTTCCACTTTTTGTTGTGTTAGAATCGATTGGTGTAGATTCTCCAAAACCTTTAGAAGAAAGTCTTCCAGTTGCAATTCCTTTTGATTCTAAATAAGTAACAACTGCTGCTGCTCTATCTTCAGATAATTTTTGATTTGCAGCGTCTTTACCATCAGAATCTGTATGACCTTCAATACTAAAGATTGCGCTTGAATATTCTTTCAAGATTGCAGATATTGATTCTAAAACTGGCATTGTTCGTGCCTGAAAAGTTGATTTATTTGTGTCAAACAAAATAGTTTTAGCATAATCATTTAGCTTTTTTACCATTTCCTCAGAAATTTCTGGACAACCATTGTTTGCAACAGTTCCTTTAACATCTGGACATTTGTCATCTTTATCAAGAACTGAATCTCCGTCAGTATCTGGCCAAGGACAACCTGCATTATCTTTTGGTCCTTTCACAGTAGGACATTTGTCTGATTTATCAGTAGTTCCATCTCCATCAGTATCAGGACAACCGTTCATAGATTTTAAACCTGCAACATCTGGACAAGAATCATCTTTGTCAGCTATTCCATCTCCGTCTGTATCAGGACAACCATTGAATGCCGCAGTACCAGGTACGTCTGGACATGCATCATCTTTATCAATAATTTTATCGCCATCTGTATCAGGACAACCCTTAAATTCTTTTGTACCAGCAACCTCTGGACATGCATCATCTTTGTCATAAATTCCATCTCCGTCTGTATCTTTACCACCAAATTTGAAGGTTAAACCAGCAAAATGTTGGAAAAATGAAGGTACATCAGCACGGTCTATAAAAGATTTTTTGTATGTTGATTGTGCAGAAAGACCTATATTATCAGTAACCCATAGTGTTAAACCAGCACCAAGATTAAAAGCTCCTGTATCTTGTTTTCCCCACCAAGTATAACCACCACCTGCGTGAAGCGAAGGGTCGATAACTTTTGATTTGATCATATTTCGAAAACTGTATTTGATGTTTGCATCTACAGCGTAAAATGCTAAATCGCCAGGATTTACAACAGTTACTTGATTGTTTCCAATAGGATTAACTAATTTTGTGATTTTGTTCACAGAACCACCAAATACAACAGAAAAGTTGTCACCAATGCTTCTTCCAACTTGTAAAAAAGAAACAGATGGAATGATGTTCCAATTTTCTTTTACTTTCCAAGCTTCGTCAAGGTGATTGTTGATTAACTTATTTCGTTCTCCTGCACTTGTTCTGGTATCAACTGCATTTACACCAAAGGTAATCGCCCATGGATTGTTGCTATCTTGTGCTTGAGAATTCAATCCCAAAAACATTAATAGGGCAACAATAATTTTGTTTAGATTTTTCATACTTAGTTTATTATTTACGATATATTATGTGGGACAAAAGTAATAGGTTAAAACTTAATTTCAAAATGTAATGTTAAAAAAATACGTAAAATTAGCAATTTATTTACATTGGAGTTTTATATTATAGTTTCAAATTACATTTAATTTCTTGCCAACCCTTATAAACGCTGACAATGCTGTGTCTAAATGTTCTTTTGTATGCGCTGCTGAAAGTTGCACTCTAATGCGCGCTTTATCTTGTGGAACTACTGGAAAAAAGAAACCAATGACGTAAATACCTTCTTTTAGAAGTTCATTTGCCATTGTTTGAGATAGTTTTGCATCATATAACATCACAGGAACGATTGCAGATTCACCCATAACAGTGTCAAAACCAGCCTCTCTTAATCCTTTTTTGAAGTAGTTTGTATTCCATTCTAAGGTATCTCGTAAAGAAGTGTCTTTCGCTAAAAGTTCAAAAACTTTTATAGACGCTCCGACAATTGCTGGTGCTAAGGAATTTGAAAATAAATAAGGGCGAGAACGTTGGCGCAACAATTCAATTATTTCTTTCTTAGCTGTAGTGTAGCCTCCCATAGCTCCTCCTAAGGCTTTGCCTAAGGTTCCAGTAATGATATCCACACGTGCCAAAACACCTTTTGCTTCCATGGTTCCTATGCCTGTTGCACCAATAAATCCTGCAGCATGACATTCGTCAACCATGACCATTGCATCATATTTATCCGCTAAATCGCAAATTTTGTCTAATGGTGCAACAATTCCATCCATCGAGAATACGCCATCTGTAACAATTAGTTTAAAACGTGCACCTTTGTTAGTTGCATCAATCAGTTGCTTTTCTAAATCGTCCATGTCGGCATTTGCATAGCGATAGCGAGCTGCTTTGCACAAACGAACTCCGTCAATAATGGAAGCATGATTTAATGCATCAGAAATAATAGCATCTTGCTCGTTCAGCAGTGGTTCAAAAATTCCGCCATTAGCATCAAATGCAGCGGCGTACAAAATTGTATCTTCAGTTCCATAAAATTCTGCTATTTTTTGTTCTAATGTTTTATGAATATCCTGTGTTCCGCATATAAATCGAACTGAGGACATTCCAAAACCGTGTGTATCCAAAGTGTCTTTCGCTGCTTGAACAACAGCTGGATGCGACGACAGCCCCAAATAATTATTAGAACAAAAGTTTAGAACTTTTTGTCCTGTTGACAGTGTAATTTCTACGGCTTGAGGCGATGTGACGATACGTTCTGTTTTAAAAATGCCGTTTTCTACAATCGTATCGAGTTCTGTCTGTAGATGTTGTTGGATATTTCCGTACATATTGTTTTTTTTTATGTTTTATAATTTAATTTCAAATAAACTTACCGTTGCATTTTGATAATGGGCAGGCAAACCTTCGGTGTTTGTGAGTTGTGATAGTCCCACGAAATCAAAACCGCATTTTACGTAATGGGAAATTAATCCAATATTTTCACCCACGGTATCCATCCTGATGTGTGTTTTTTGGTTTCTCAGGGCATAGCTTTTCGCCCATTCTATAATGTTTTCAACTAAATTTCTACCTCTAAAATTTGGATTGGTCGCAATTCGGTGAATGTACATTGATGTATTGTTTTCTTTTTCTTGCCAAATTTGTTCGTCGGCAAATGCAATTGCCCAAGTGCAAGCCATTTGATTGTCGATTACTATTTTAAACTGCAAACGATTTTTTATTTCATTTTCAACCATCGCTCTTCTGAAAGTTGGCCATGGCGCAATGCCTTTTGAAATTTGATAGTCAGTTGCAAATTTATATAATTCAAAAATTGCATCAGTATCTTGCAAAGTGCTGTTTTCTATTTTCATGTTAAAAATTTTCTATTGCGATTTGTTCTCCTATATATACAATACTTTTTTTTGCAATTTTATAGCCCATTTTTTCGATTGAATTCTCGTAGTTTTCAAGCTGTTTTTTATATTTTGATTGCGCAACTCCCGTTTTATAATCCAAAAGGAAAACCTCGTTTTGTTTATTGATAACGATTCTGTCGGGTTTAATCAAACTGTCATCGATTTGAATGATGGTTTGTTCATTCAAAATTATGTTTTCAGCATTAAAAAATTCGCTTAGTTGGTCGTTTTTAACAATCGAATTGATAGTTTGCAACATATTTTTCTTTTGAAATTCGGTTATCAACCCATTTTCCAATGCCTTTTGAATAGCTAAATCAATGTCATTTGCACTTTTTATATAAGACAAAATTTCATGAACCAAATTCCCATATTCGATGGCTTCTTGCCTATCCGTTCCCCACATCATGGATTCTAACTGCGATATTTTGATGTTTTTTGGATCAAAAATATTGACAACATTTTCAATTTTCTTGTTTGTGTCCACGAATTCAATTTTTTCAGAAATTCTTTGCTTAGTTCCAAAATCATAATTTAATTCATTCGCGTTCCATTGATTTTTTGACATTAAAAAGTTTATAAAAAATGCCGACATGGTGTTTGCCCGCACATTGCCATCGGCTTTTAAATTCATGGTCGAAATAATGTACAATTGCTCTTCGGCGCGCGTTAAAGCCACATATAAAACATTAACATTGTCCAAAAGTTCTTCTTGCTTTTTATTGAGAAAAACAGTCTCGGCTTCGTCGCCAAAAGTAGTGACTGCTTGTGTGTTGTCAACCAAGATTTTTGGAAGTCCAACCACAGTTTCCTCAGTTGGAATCCAAATGCTATCTTTTGGTTTTCGACCATAATCTTCGTCGGCAAACGGAAAAATCACCACAGGATATTCCAAACCTTTTGCTTTGTGAACGGTTAAAATCCTAACCGCATTTGTGCCTTCGGGCGATGGAATGCTGAAACTGCTACCTTTTTCATCCCAAAATTCTAAAAAATCATTGATACCTGATTGGTTTCGGCTGTCTCGTTCTAAAACGATATCTAAAAAATATTGTAGGTATGCTGTTCCGCGATTCGATTCTTCATTTTTAGCTGTATGTTGTGTGTGAATTAACAAACTGATAATGGTTTCAACAATTTCGTACAGCGATTTTTTTCTTATATCTGCAAAGGAAATTGCAATTTCAATGGAATTTAGCCACAGCTCAAAATCAGTTTCTACAGTAAAATTCATTCCTTTTGCCAAAAAATCGTGCGTTTCAACTTTGTATGCGGCTGATTTTGATAACGCGTACAAAAATTGTGCTTTGGATTCTTTATCGAATGGATTTCTTAGGTATTTTAAAATATAAATAATTTGTTGTACTTCGGCAGCATTTTGAATTTGAAGCGTTTCCGACGATAAAATTGGAATGCCATTTTCAGTTAAATAATTCGCAATATCAATGCCTTGTTGCCTTTTTCGAGTAAGAATAGCAATGTCTTTAAATAGAAATCCTTGTGTTAAAACCGATTGAATAGTTTCTAAGGTTGCTTTGCAATAAAGTTCGTTTTTTTCAATTGGTTCGTCTGTTTCATCGTCAAAAAAATTATCCGGTTTTGCTATAAACTGAATGTTTACAAAACCACCAATGCGACTGTTTGTAAATTGCGCGCTTTTGTTTTCGTATAAATCTTTATAATCTGCGTTTGTAAATTCACTTGCAATAGCTTTAAAAAAGGCGTTATTGAAATCTATAACCTCAGAGAAACTGCGAAAATTTGTTTCTAAGGGTTTTACATTTTTCTCTTTGTTTGAAAACGGGTTGTCGTCGTTGCAAAGCGCAATAAATTGTTCTGCTTTGCCACCTCGCCAGCGATAGATTGATTGTTTTGGATCGCCGACCAACATCAAGGTTCCTTTTTGTCCATAAACATCTTGTCCTGCAAGCGCATTATCGATCAGCGGAATTAGGTTTTGCCATTGCATTTCGGAAGTGTCTTGAAACTCGTCGATGAAAAAATGTCGGTACCGTTCGCCCAATCTTTCATAAATAAAAGGTGCGGGTTGGTTTTGAATTTCACTATAAATAAGTGCATTAAATTCAGAAATTGAAAGTGTGTTTTGCTCGGTCTGAATTTTGGTCAGCTCGTTGCTTACTTCGCTTAATAAAGATAGCGGCGTGATATTTTTAAGAAAAGCATTATAGAAATTTCGTTTTTTGTTTAAGGTATAAATTTCTGATAATACGATTAAAATTTGCGGCAACACAAACTCAATTGTGTCGCCATCCTTGGCTATTTTATTAATTTTTATGTCTTCGCTTTTGTAGAAATAATAATTTTTATATCGTTCATCATCATCTCGTAAATAATCAATATGATTGGGAAATGTGCCACGAGAAAAAGATTTTCGATCGATATTGTTATCGTCAATTATGCTATTGATTTGATTTGCTTTTTCAACAACTTGTTCAAAAAGTGTCTCGGATAGTTTTTTTAGTTTTGCTTTAAGATCTAAAAATTCCGTAACGGATTTGTTTTTAAAATGCGTGACTTCGTTTCTATTATTTTCGTTTAAAAGCAATTTTCCGGTCTGCATAATTTCGCGAGAAATGTCCCACGATTTGTCGTCGTCGGTTTTCTCCATCGAAAAATCTACCAATAATTTTGTCAGTATTGGATCTTGTCCAGCTTGCGCGATAATGGCGTCAACGGCTTCTGTCAGCAAAGATTCTGTATCTAAAGTAACCTCAAAACTTAGCGAAAGGCCTAAATCATGTGCAAAAGTTCTAATGATGCGATGTGTGAATTTATCTATAGTCGAAATATCAAACGCAGCATAATTATGGATCAAATGCTTGATAATTTGCTTTGATTTTGTTTTTATTTCTAACGCGGTTTTTCCAGTTTCCAAAGCCAAAACATCCATCAATTCTGCAGATTTTTTGCTTGGAAAATCTTTGGCAAATTCTGAGAGATTATCCACAATTCTGCTTTTCATATTGTGTACCGCCTTGTTTGTGAAGGTAATAGCAAGAATATTTCGATAGGCATCGTCCCGCTTTGCCATCAACATGATATACAAATAGTCTTTGACCAACGTATAGGTTTTACCCGAACCAGCCGAGGCATCAAAAATTTCGAAAGCGTATTGGGTTTTTGGCATCGTAAGATTTTAGCTAATTAATTACTTTATTTAGCGCAATTTTAGCTTTTGTAATTGTCACATTCTTTGAGTTTTCATTATGCAAAAACACCCCCGCAGGAATATTGAAATGATTTTTTAATCTTTGGGCCATTTTTAGTGTAATATCTCTTTTGCCATTCAAAACCGACGAAACGTGCCCTTTTGTGCCTATTAACGGTTCTAAATCTTTATTTTTTAGTCCCAATTCTTTCATTTTAATTTTTATGACCTCAAGTGCATCAAGTTCGGGCATTTGATAATGCTTGTCTTCAAAATCTTTTATAAGCAAAATCAAAATTCCCAGTTCATCATCTTCGGGCGTGTTGGCTTCAGCATGAAAAATTTCCATTGCACGCAAACATGCTTTTTTATGTTCTGCTTCGGTTGTTATTACTTTCCAAATCATTTGTTTTATGTTTTTTAATTAAAAATTAGAATCAAATTCAATTTTAGCAACATCAATCTTATCATACGCTCTGTGAGTACCAAACCAAATTGTGTAGCACGCTTTACGTCTAAAGTTAAACGATACGACCAACCGAAAATCATTACCTTTGATATTAAAAACCACCCTTTGATTGCTCACTAAACTCGCGTTGCCGTAAACTTCTTTCAATTCATTAAAATTGTCAAAATCGAACTTTGAAATTTCATAATACCAAGTTAGTAACTGATTTTTTGCTGTTGGATATTTTTCAGTATAATAAATTATTGTGTTTCGACTGATAATATTCATAATCCAAAGATATACAATTAGTATTCATTTTGAAAACTTTTTATAGTTTTATTACACTTTGAGAAAATGTAACTTTTGAGAAAATTAAATCAGTTTACTTTTATATTGTGTTTTAGATAATGTGTTTGCGGTAATAAATGAATTTCTTTTTGGTAGCCCGTTTTAATCCAAGAACTGAAACTAAAATCATAAACCATTATACGAAGAGACTAAGGTATAGAGAATTGTTTAAGGATGGAAAAACAAATTTGAAAAAAAAATAAATTTTAAGATCGTCGGGCGATGATTTAGCAACTTTATAAATCAAAAAATGCAACCATCTATAAATAAGATAATTGCATTTTAAAAGTGCGGATAATAGGACTCGAACCTACACGCCTTGCGGCACCAGATCCTAAGTCTGGCATGTCTACCAATTTCACCATATCCGCGAAATTTGAGTGCAAAGATAACCATAATTTCGAATTTTGACCCGAAAAAAAATATTTTTTTATTTTTTTGAACTGGCGAAGCAATTATGAATTATGAAATATTTTATTGTAAATTTGAACTTATTACTACAGTAATCATAATTCGTAATTGAACTAAAATGAATAACATCAAACAATACATCACCGAAAACAAGCAACGTTTCATCGATGAACTCATTGAATTGTTAAAAATTCCGTCCGTATCGGCAGACATTGCTTACAATTTGGATGTTATCAATATGTCAAAAGCAGTAAAAATATCACTTGAAAAAGCGGGTTGCCAGCATGTCGAAATTTGCGAAACCGATGGTTATCCAATTGTTTATGGCGAACATATTATAGACTCAAACCTTCCCACAGTTTTGGTTTACGGACATTATGATGTGCAACCACCAGACCCGATCAATTTATGGACGTCGCCACCGTTTGAACCCGTGATAAAAATCACAGAAACGCATCCCGAAGGTGCCATTTTTGCCCGTGGTGCTTGCGACGATAAAGGTCAAATGTACATGCACGTAAAGGCATTTGAATATATGGTTGCCAATGATTGCTTGCCTTGCAACGTCAAATTTATGATTGAAGGCGAAGAGGAAGTAGGTTCTAAAAATTTGTCAAAATTCGTGTCAACACATCAAGAAAAACTAAAAAATAATGTAATTCTCATTTCCGATACCGGCATGATTTCCAATCAACAACCGTCGATAACTACCGGATTGCGTGGTTTGAGCTATGTTGAAGTTGAAATTACGGGTCCAAACCGCGACTTGCATTCTGGGCTTTACGGCGGCGCAGTTGCCAATCCAATTAATGTTTTAGCTAAAATGATTGCTTCGCTACACGACGAAAACAATCACATTACCATTCCTGGTTTTTATGATAATGTAGAAGAACTTTCGACAGAAGAAAGAGCCGAAATGGCAAAAGCACCTTTTAATCTCGAAGATTATAAAAAAGCGTTAAACCTCAACGATATTTATGGTGAAGCAGGATACACGACTAACGAACGAAATTCCATCCGACCAACACTCGACGTAAACGGCATTTGGGGCGGATACACAGGCGAAGGCGCAAAAACCGTTATCGCAAGCCAAGCATTTGCAAAAATTTCCATGCGATTAGTGCCAAATCAAGATTGGGAAACCATCACAGAATTGTTCCAAAAACACTTCGAAAGCCTTGCGCCGAGTGGCGTAACCGTCAAAGTAAAACCCCATCATGGCGGACAAGGCTACGTAACGCCCATAGACAGCATCGGCTATCAGGCCGCCAACAAAGCCTATACAGAAACCTTCGGAACACCCGCAATTCCCGTGCGTTCGGGCGGAAGCATTCCCATTGTAGCGTTGTTCGAAAAAGAACTAAAATCGAAAACCATCCTGATGGGATTCGGTCTGGATTCAGACGCCATTCACTCGCCAAACGAACATTTCGGCATCTTCAACTACCTCAAAGGCATCGAAACCATTCCGCTGTTTTATAAATATTTTGTGGAACTTTCAGCAAAATAAATTTAACGTTGGTAAAAATGCAATTTACACATCATCTGTAACATATTATTGCATTATTTTTTGCATTTTTGGGCGTTTCCCTACGGGTCGGGTTTTTCGCTACAATCTTTTTGGCGTCAACGTCATTGCGA
>JAYWGW010000048.1:0-25822 GCA_043778045.1 Bacteroidota bacterium
TATGGTTACCGTTACGGGTATTAATATCGTATCAATGCCATTTGTTGCTGTTCCTGTTACCGTGAAGGTTATTGTGGTGTTGGTCGCTGATGGGTTGCTCAATGTTACAGTAAACAATCCATTGCCCGCTGGCTCTGATGCGTTTGGTTGTGTGGCTGTTACGCTTACGATTGGTAAATTATCAATGTCCGTGATGGTTCCTATGGCTACAATTGGTGCTGTCGCCGTGGTGTTTGTACTGGTTAAAGTGCCTGTCAACGTGAACGTTTCGGTGCCTTCGCTGATGCCGTCTGTTAAGGTCGCTACTGGTACTGTAACTGTTGTTGCGCCTACTGGTATTGTTATTGTTGTCGTTACGCTTGTATAATCCGCTGTCCCTGCTGTGCCTGTCGTTGTGGTAATGTTGATTACCGTTGGAACAGCACTTGGGTTGCTCAGCGTGATTACGAAGTTCGCTGGGTTGCCTTCTGTTGCCGTTGCGTTGGCTATGATTACTGTTGGAATATTACAAGCACTGTTAATTGCTAAGTTTAAATAGCTATTGTTTGGTGTTGCATAACTTGCCCCAACCACTGTTCCATTTGCATTTACAACTGGTGGATTACCATTGCCGTAATATTGATTTCCATCTGTGCCCTGTGCCGTGTTTGTGTTATAACCTTCATTTGCATCGGAACATCCATCATTGTCTGAATCTAAATCAAATGAATTTACAATACCATCGCCGTCAGAATCTGGGCAACCTTGTGTTATTGTAATTTGCACATCGTCAAGAAAATTACCAAATGAAATGCTTCCAGATCCTGAAGAAATTGCTTGGAATGCAACAACCAAAGTAAACTGACCGGGTGGAATGGTGTATGTTCCTGAATAATTTCCCCATGCGGTATCACCGTCTGTTAAAACTGCAGTAGGTGTTGCAGCAATAGCATCAGCAAGCGTTGCGCCAAATTTTAGATTTGCCACATCTATGCCACCCCTACCTCTATGTTTTAGAGACCAGTTAACGACTCCTGATGAACCATTTATTGAAAAATTTTGATATAATGTTCCGTTTGTATATGCATTTAACTCTGCAAACTGATTGCCTTCCGCAGACGGAACTCCGTTAAAACCATTAGTCCAAATCTCAATTTCAGGAACACCATTAAAATTCTCGGTAGTTTGCCATCCTGGTACATTTGCAGCATTCGTAATTGTATTGTTACCAGCTGGCACTAAAGGAATTGTAATTTCAAAACCACCATTAATAAATGGATCTTGATTATGAATATTACATTCAACAGTATCTAAAATACCATCATTATCATCATCTAAATCTGAAATATCCGCAACACCATCAAAATCTGAATCTAACAATACGGTGATTGTGGCTGTAGCCCTGTCGCAAGGCGCTGGGTTGTTGAGTTGACAAATTTGATATACAACTTCATAAGTTCCTGGAGTAGTTCCACTTGCTACCGTTATCGTGCCATTTGCATTCAATGTCAATCCTGTGGGTACTGAAACGCTTGTTAAACTAATATTGCTTGGTGTTGCTTGTAAGCCTCCAATAGTATCATTGGCTAAAACTGAAATTGTTGTTTGACCTGACACTAAGCTTATTGGACCATCATTTACTGCGTCAATACAAGTAGTAAAAATTAATGGATTTATTGCGTTTGCATAAGTAGTTCCATTGTACGGTGCAGCAATAACTTGACCATTTGATGCATTTACAGTTCCATTTGCGACAGTAAGTGGTCCCGTTCCGTAAGCGCCTCCATCAGTTCCAGATGCCGTTGCTGCGTTATAATATTCATTGGCATCCGAACATCCATCATTATCTGAATCTAAATCTAATGAATTTTGAGTCGCATCTCCATCTGTATCAGCGAACTGACATGTTCCAAAACTAAAGTCATCATAAATTACTACAGTAGTTGCAGCAGTTGCGCCATATAAATAAATTCTAATAGTGTAAGTCGTATTGGGCGCTAATTGATAAGGAGCTGTAGGAAAATTATAGGCAGTATTTGCTGTTCCGGTATGAGAGGCATCTTGCAACACCAAAGTGTAATTAACAAAATTATCAGACGAAATTGCCATACCAACTTTGTATGCCGGAGTTGTAGTTAAATTAAAAAGACGAATTTTGTTTAAAATTGAAACCGCATTTGCTGGCAACACATTTGGCGTAGTAAATGTATGTTGCACATAATTGTTTGCTAAAATAGCACTACCAATAGTGGTTTCTTCAATATTACTAACATCAACTTTATTAGTGTTTACGCTTGGTATTGGTGTTAGTCCAACACCAAAACTTGCTGGTCCTGCAGATGCAACTATGATAGCGTTCGGCGAACCGTCTGCATTTAATGTATTGCCAGTAAACGACCAACTCGCATCAAAAGTAGCAGCGCAAATGCCATCCTCAACAGTATCTAAAATTCCATCGTTATCATCGTCAAGGTCAACTGTGTCTATTATCCCATCAAAATCTGAATCTTTTTGTACAACCGGTATAATCAACGAGGTGTTATTTGCAGTAACAGGATCATTGTCTACACCAGAGATAATTGCAAGGTTAGAATAATCGCCACTACTATTTACGAGAGCACTTATTACTAAGGTTGCAGATGCACCACCATTCAAACTACCAACAAGCCACGAATTGTCGGCGAAAGTTCCCTGAGTTGGGGTGGCACTTACAAACGTGTATCCACTATTTAAAAAATCGAATACTTTTATACTATTGGCAATAGCACCATCAAGATTTGTTGCCGTTAAAGTAAACTGCACAATACCACCAATTGCAGGCGTAAGTGTATTGGCAGTTTTTACAATTCGTAGATCTCTACTCTGACTGGATGTAGTCGGTACAGGTGTGACAGTTGATGTATTATTTGCAACATTGTTGTCAGGCTGACTTGATGAAGTGATTGTTGCAGTGTTGGCATATAATCCCGTTGTTCTTACTGTAGCAGTTATTGCCAGTACTAAAGTCTGATTGTTTGCCATGGCGCCTATTGTCCATAAACCAGTAGTATTATTGTATGAGGTTCCAGGTGGAACTGTCGAAGAAACATAGGTATAACCCGTTGGCAATAGATCTGATACTGAAACGCCGTCTGAGTTGTTTGGCCCATTATTTTTTGCGGTAACATAGAAAATAACATTGCTACCAGTAACAGGAGCCAAATTACTAACAGTTTTAGTCATGGACACATCACTACAAAGTGTTACTTTCAATGGAACCGATGCAACAACGGCACCGCAAGCCAATGTGGAAGATACTGTATAATTGCCTGTTTGGTTGGCAGTATACACATTGCTTGTTGCGCCAACAATAGCTGTACCATTAAAATACCACTGGTACGGTGCAAAACCTGCAGCCGTTGACAGCGTGGAAGTCAGATTTGAACAGCCTGAACCAGCAATATAGACTGCTGTTGGTGCTTCTGGAACTTCTGTGAAATTAGAAAAAATTGCGGACATTGAAGAACCGTTGCCTTGCTGTATCATTGAAACAGTCAAACGTGCTGTACTCGAAATGGAAATTACGGGTTGGTTTGAAATATTATCATTTGCGAAATCAATGACATACCAACCTGTGCTACCTAATTGTCGTCTCACACCAACTGGTACCGCCCCTGTCGTGATGGTTTCGAGGTCTGTGCTAACACCGCCGATATTAACAAAAACTTTTGCAGTAGCACTTCTTAAAAGTACATAAGAATAATATATTAATATGCCATTTGTTAAATTTTTGAAGGCAGTTGTTTCAACAAAATTAGACCCCGCACACGCGGACACTGGTGCAATGGTTGTTTGATCGACCTCACAAGTTACTGCCGTCCCCGAATAAACGGCTACTTTTTTGCTACTTAAAACTCTACTTGCTGAATATGCTGTAGAACCATCCCCATTCGCAAATGTGTATGAATCCCCAGCGTTATTTAAAGTTACAGTGACTGCCGTTCCAGTAGATGCGCCACTAACTAAAAAAGAATTAATTGTTAGTACCGTATTTGCTTCCGTGGCAATAACTGTTGTTTGTTCTGGATTTGTTAACAGTGGCGTTGAATTTCCGCGCCCCCTAATTATAAAATACTCCACACCTTGAACTGCTTCTGGTGCCATTTGGTCCGTTACACCATCTCCACATGCGCTTGGATTATCAACCCCTTGGCTTGAATTCATTACAATAGGAGCCGACGATTCTATCAAAGTTCCAATTGGTGCATTAAACGCGTACGCCTGACCAGCATTTAACGTTACAGTATTAATACCATTAATTTTTATAACAGTAGCATTGCTTATTGCTAATACAGAATAAAACGGTTTGTATAGTATTCCATTCCAAGTAGTATTTGAATTCGGTCGGTAATAGCCAGCTCGAAATTTAACACCTATACCTGCATCTCCAAAACTTGTAAGTGATGCATTTCCTTTGATATTATTATCGGAAATTCCACCAGAATCTGATGCAATGTTTCTTAAATTAACGGACACAGGAGACGCACTCTCAACAATAATTCCGGCACCATTCAGCACCGTATTAATAGGATTCTGAAGGAATGAATTTGGTGCACCCGCAAATCGAAAGGCAACTGGTGTTCCTTTAACTACTGAAACAGTTGTTATTAAAGTACCGTTGCTTTGACTGATCGTAGCGTTGACCGCAACTGTTGACTCTGTTGCTATCACAATTTCATTCGCATTGGTGAAATAATACCATGGAGCAGGTGCAACATAGTGTTTTCTGAAAAATTGTGCGTTTGTTGCTGTAGATACTAAAATTACAAAAGATAGTAATAATCTTTTAAAATTTAAAAAGTTGGTTTGGTAATTTTTTTTCATAAGAAAGTGTTACTTTTTCGAAGTGAAATATTGTTTTGTAAAAGAAAGTCTTGAATTTAAATTGTCTGTTGCTATAGACGCCATTTCAAAAAATTTATAATTTTCTGAATTATTTATGAAAGTAGTCGAACCATCGCTTACTGCGTTGGTACGGTTTATATCGGTGTCATTCTGTTGGATTACTAAGGCATTATCAGCGACTTCAACCAACGTTTTGCGCGCTACCGTAAAACTATTGTTGCTCGTCGAATCGTATGGTGCAGATGTGGGCGCTATATTTGCTGTCACTGAAGAGAAAGCGTTTACAACTCCCGAAATGTTTGTTTGCGATTTTGCACTGCTAATTGCAAGCAAAACAAAAAAAAGTGGTAAGAATTGTTGATAAACAAACAAAAGAATTTCGCTTTTGCGGAAAGTAAATTTTTGCATTAATGTCTTTTTAAATATAACGGATATAATTTCTATACGAATAACTTTTATAACTGGATTGAAATCAATACTAAATTCTATAAACTTTTTTTATTTAGATTTTAATACCTAAACATTATTTAACTTAACTTTTAGAATATTTTTAAAAAAAGTGCCAAATTGTGATAAATATTTATTAGAATTGTATTCTGTTTATATCTATTACACTCTGATTTTCAATTCACAAAGGTAGATATTTTTAAAGTTGTTGATACAAGCTATTAAAAAAAGTTGCATAATTTTTTATTTTATCGATAAAGTGCACGTTTTTATAGACGAAATGTACAAATACAATAATATATACTTTACTTTTTGAAAATTATATTTTAAAAACAGCAAAATTTTTGTAAAATAACCATACAAAACTACTTATTTTCTGCTAATTTATTTACGTTTAATATACAGGTACGTGATGTTTACTGCCCACGATAGAAGATGACTGTGCTACATGTTTTTATTACGATATTTAAATCTAAAAATACGGATCGGTGCTTAATATAGTATAAATCATATTGTAACTTGATTAAACTATCATTTGCACTTTCACCATATGTGTAATTGACTTGCGCCCAGCCCGTCAATCCGGGTTTTATAACATGGCGCGTATCATAAAAAGGAATTTCTTTTGATAATTCAAGAACAAAAAATGGACGCTCAGGGCGCGGACCAATGAAAGACATGTCACCTTTTAGAATATTTATAAACTGTGGAAATTCGTCGATTCGTGATTTGCGAAGAATTTTTCCAAACTTGGTAACTCGCGGATCATTCTGAGTTGCAAATATGGCTTTGTCACTTTCGGCAGCAGCAAACATTGTTCTGAATTTAAAAATTTTAAAAATTCGACCATTTTGCCCAACTCTTTCCTGCATATAAAATAAGCTGCCGCGATTAAAAAATAAATTTCCAAAATAAATAAATGGAATTATTGCAATACCGATTAAAACACCTATTAAAGATAAAATCAATTCTAAAAATTTGACTATCAACAAATAAAATCTATTTTGATTGCTTCTACTAAATGGAAAATATAGATAAAAATCTTTGCCAAAATGATCAATTGGAAGCCTTTGCGTTAAGCTTTCATAAACTTGTGTGTATTTTTTTATAGAAAAACCAGCTTCAAGCAAAGAGAGCAACTGATTATAAAGCAATATTGTGATGGTTTCGGTTTTTTGCGAAGACACCACTATTTCAGAAATTTTATTATTTTTGACGTATGCCTCCACATCGGCGATTTCTATTTTTTCAATTTGTGAAATTCCTAAATCAAAATCTTTATTTTCTGAACAAACAAATCCTACAATGCGGTAATGTGGATCGGCTGAAGCCAAATCTTTTATATGAACGTCAAGTTGATTGGAATCACATATCAGCACAACCCGTTTTTCAAATCGATAAGATGCTATAAATTTTTGATAAAAAATACGCCAAAAAAGCAATGCTGACAAAATGGCAAAATAAAAATATACAATTTGCAACCTATTTAATGGTAAAATAGGTGTAAAAAATGGCGTTAAAAGATAAAAAAGCACCGTTACGGAAGTGGTCAATACGATACTTTTTATGATCTGAAACTGATTGCTGGCGATTTGCAAATTGTACATTTCAAATACAGATCCGATAACGTTTATATACAATCCCAATACGATTGTCCAATAAAAATTGCTTTTAGATATATTAAAATAATGAAAATCTAAAAACAAATCAACAAAATATAAGATGATAAAAACAAAGATTATATCAAAAAATCTTAACAAAATTTTTCGCTCAGAAATATCGAAATGAAAATTGGTTTTTGACATGACACATTTTGTTGTAAAGGATTGCAATGTACGGAAATACAGCAATAAAACGCAAATTATATTTTGCAATTATCAATAATAATCGCCTATAATTTCGATTGTTGTTTGGAAATTTTTAACACTGACAGCGCATAAATGAATGCAGGAGCTGCAATTCGCATGGCAGCATGATTTATTGTTAACAACCAAAATATAAGAAACGGAATCAGAAAAATATGTTGCCTGTTATTAAAAAAAGAAAAGAATGGAGTTAGGAACAAAATCAGCAAAATTGCAATTCCAAGTGATCCATGCTCAGCAAAAAGTCTTGTGATTTCATTGTGCGATGCAGATTTTATGCCCGAAACTGATTCCCTTATTTTTGGCGAACGGCCCACGCCACAACCCAGCAATGGATTGTCAAAAAATATTTTTAGTTCAGACGATGCCAATTCTTCACGACCTGTAAACTTGCTTTCCTTTGACCGACCAAGTGCATCTTGTCCAGCATATCTTTTTTCTATCAATCCATTCGTTTGCGAAACGCTGTAGCCCCAAATTATGACTGCGCCCAGCAATCCAAATATAATAAAAGTTGATATTTTTAGCTTCGCAACTGCATTGGAATAATAGAAAACAGTTATTAGCAAAGCAATTATCATAATAATGGAAGTCAAAATACCACCACGAGAAAAAGTTACAATTCCGCGAAAAGCCATAACGGACGCAATGGCAATATTAAGCAACAGCAAAAATTTGGTTTTTGAATTTAATAGTGCTCGTGATAAAAAAATGAATATTCCCAAACCAACCATCGTTGAAACTTGATTGGGCCCAAAACCGCCGGACGTAGCGCCAGTACTGTCGGTGCCAGTTATAACATCGCGAACGTTTGGGTTGAACAAAATCAGATATGTTGTCAGCGAAATTAAAGGCAAACCCATTGCTAAAATAATATCATAAACCCGTTCGATAGTAACATTTCGATTGTAACAATAAATGGCACAGATGCCTAAGCAAACTGGTCCAGATAATGTGAAAGACAATGTTTTTCTGTCTGCTTCCGTGAGTATGAAATTTGCAGTTGCATAGTATAATGCAGGCAAAAGCAAAAGCAAATATAGTAGATATGGAAAAACATTTTTTGAAAAACCACTGTAAAACATTCCAATAATTAGAAAAAAAATGACTGCATATTTTGCAAATTCATAGAAAAATCCACCACCCGTGGCACGAATAAAAACTTCGAATCCAACAATATATGCACATAAAAGTAATGCTTGATTGTTATTGTTTTTATATTTCAGTATGTATAGAAAACCAATTCCAACAAGCAACAAAGTTAAAACATTTGCCAAAAACGGAGCAAGAAAAACCAAGATGGCTACACTTACGTGAATGACAATTAGTGTCAAATATTTCTTTGTTGAAATTGTAGTCATTGATTTTTAGAGTAAATCGAAATCAATTGCAATATTACGGCATTTTCTGAATAATTATCTTCACAATTTTGATGAAGATTTTCAGCCAACTTTGACCTTAAATCTTTGTCCGCAACGCAAAGATTCAATTGTGTTTGAAAGTCTTGCTGATCAAGCGGATTAAATAGAAATCCTGTTTGATTGTTTTTTATCACAGAAGCGCAGTATCCAACATTTGTTGAAATAACGGGCAACTTCATTTGTGCATATTCTAAAATTGAAACGGGAAAACCCTCAGACGTAGATGCCAAAATGCCAATTGTTGACTGTGAAAGAATATTTTTGATATCCTGGCGTGAATCATAAAAAAATATAGCATTTTGCAACTGCACTTTCGACACAAATTCATGCAAATCAGCATAATAATGATCATAAAAAATTTTACCGACAAGATGTAAAGTCCAACTTTCCAAAAACAAATTAGATTCATAAAATGTTTTGAGAACAAAAAGGTGGTTTTTTGGAGATTTCAAATTTGCAAGCATCAGCATTCGTTTTCCATTTGCGCCTTTTAATGTAGTTGTTGCAATTTCATCGTTTGAAAGAGAAGAAAAATTAGGTAGAAAAGAGACGTTTTTGCACAATAAAAATTTGTCGCACCATTGCTTTAAATCGGGATTTACTACAATAATTTCTGTAAAAAAAAGCGAACAGAAAATTAAAAATAAATTTTGACTAAAAGTCTCATTTGCTCGACCACCGAAATGTTCGTGGTAAATAATTTTAATTTTCGAACAAACGCATTTAAGCAAAAAGGCGGTAAAAAAAGTGGTGCCATGCGCATGAACAATTTGAACTTGATTTGTAGTAACGTATCGTTTTAATTTAAAAAGTGCTTTTAAGTCAAGCGCATGTTTTTTATGTAAACATTCATAAGAAATATTGACATTAATGTCATCTCGCAGATCACCATCAAAACGCGTCGCAACCAATCCTGAAAATACAATTTTTTCTGAAAGTTTGTTCGCGAAATTAACTGCCATTTTTTCAGCACCACCTGGCGACAGCGTGTCTATAAGTTGTAAAACCCTCATGGTTTCAAGATGTTTTTAATGGCATTTTCGAATTTTTCTATGGTATATTGTTGTGACCAAATTTTAGCATCTTTGGACATTTGACTCAGACGATTTTTGTCATTAAATAGTTTTGAAATAAGCGTCACATCGTGTTCCAAGTTAAAATCTAACAACAACCCACGACTACCAAAATCCATCATCGCAGGCACGCATGAAACAGGCAAAGCAATTGGGACACAACCCCAAAACATGCCCTCAGCAAGTGCTTTTGGCCAACCTTCGGAAACTGATGGCAACAGAACAAAATGACTATTTTTGTAAGCATTTTTTAGAATTTCTGCATTTTGATTTCCTTGCAAAAAAATATAATCCGACAAATTATTATCGTTAATGTAATCTTGCAATCTTTGTCGTTCAATTCCATCACCATACAATTCAAGCGATACATTATTTCCATCATTATATAATTTTTCAATAATTTGAATGGCGTAAAGCGGATTTTTTCCTTTTACTAACATCCCAGCACACACAAATTTAATGCCTAAATTCACATCCTCTTTTACAATAATTTCTGCATCTTTTTCTGAATAAGTTGCTGTGAAAAAAGGTATAATATTTTTAGACGCATTTTGCCAATCTCCATAAACCAAAACTTGCATATTTCGTGTCAAAAATTTGTTGTTTAAAATCCATTGTTGCAATTTATAGGTAAACGGTTTTTTTGCAGAAAAATCCCAATTTCCAGCATATTTGGCAGATTTTGGTTTATTTGGGTAAAATATTTGGACAAAACATGCCAGTAAACCCATATTTCCGGGACATCGTAAATGAATGTGATCAGCATTTTTCATTGTTTTAATCATCAAATAAACTATTCTGGGCAAATGAAAAATAGTTTTAAAAATTTCACTTATACCAAGTAATGACAAAGGTTGCACGGCAATAAATTCAATATTTTGATGTTCGTACGGAATATCTATTACTGAAATTTGCCTGTTTGAAATAGGCGCAACAACAGAAATTTTTGATACGTGCTTTGCCCACATGTTCATCTCACGAATATATGGCGCATAACCAAAAAATTGATTATTACCTTTTATGTGAGTGACACTTGAAATTATTAAAAAGTTCATATAAGTTTTGCAAATTAAAAGACATATATTATTTAGGACTTTTAAAAGCTAAAGATAAATAACCTACTACCCTACCCACAGACTCCGTAAAAGCCGTTTTAGATTTGAACAGCGATGGCGTAAATATATTACTTAATCGAATCAAAATCAAAAGAATTGTAATAGCATTCCACTTATAAATATGTATGAACTTTGGATTTGGATTGCGAACTTTCCAAACATAATAGCCATTCCGCACCACCATTTTTCCATATTGATATTGATTTGGACGGCCGTCTGGTGCGTGGTAATGATTTAGTTTTGCCGACGTACAGCAATATAATTGGTGCTTTTTAGAAACGCGAATTGTGAAATCAGCATCTTCATACAGTCCATATCCTTCAAAATATTCTGAAAATTGATGCGTATCAAAAATTTCTTTTTTAAATGATGAAACGCCGCCCATCAATTGTTCTACTTTATAGATTTTATTAGAAGGTGGCAAAAATCCTAAACTTCTTCCATGCGAAAAATCAGATTGAAAGCCAGGTGGTTCGTTACTATCCAAGTGTAATATTTTTCTTGCAATGAACCGAGTTCCATCTTTGATTTTCCAACCATCAAAAACAAAATTTTGAATGTTTTTTTTATAATTTAAACCCACAAATTCCCATTTACTATCATTTACAATAAAACCGCCCACACCTTTTGCGTCAGAATATTCTACATAAACTTGCAGTATGTTTTTGAAATAATAAGGCTCTAAAACAACATCGTCATCCAAAAAAAATATGATTTCTGAATTGCTACTGATTTTTGACAATCCAAAATTTCGTTGTTTCGTGAGTCCTCTATTTTCTTGCGTTACTTTATAATATTCGATATTTAGAAAAAAATTATCTTTTAAAATGTAGTTTGTGTCGTCGTTTAAAGATCCATCAATAATCAATATTTGATTGGGATAAACGTTTTGTAATTTCACAGAATGAAGCAAATCCAAAAGCGGTTTTGAGCGTTGGAAGGTGCAAATTATTAAAGAAATTACCATTTTCTATCTTTTAAAATATTTGCCCAATGTACACTTGCGTTCCACTGTTTCTGAAAATTGAAATAATATTTAACAGGATTTTTGATTTTTTGATTTCTATAAAATTTCAAAAAAAGAATAGTTTTATATCCCAAAATTTGCTCTTTTGTATTGTGCAATATTTGGTACAACATAACGGTTGGAGACGGTTTTGGTTGCACAGTAGCACTTGCCCAATCTAAGTCAGGTTTGGTTCTGAATCCGCCAAATGGTGCTTTATGATGCAATATTTTCGGCGATGGGAAATATAGAACGTCGTTGCCAAGATTTCTTAATTGCATTCCAAAATCAGCATCTTCGCCAAAACCAAATTCAAAACTTTTCAAAAACTGACATTTTTTTAGTTCAGTAGTTTTGACAAAACTGCAACCAGATCCAAAAGTTTGCCACTGAATAATTTTGAAAAAATTTTGTTTTTCATTCAAAAGATGGCAGTTGGTGGTTGCGACATTTGTATTTGTAAGTGCTAATTTTTTAAATACATTTTCAGAAAATTCTGCATTTATTGAAATATCATCATCCGCAAGGAACGTCCAAAAACTCTCTGCCTTTTCAATACCAATATTTCTCGCATTGCATGCGCCCGTTTGATTTGTAAATATATGTTTAATATTGAAATTCCACTTTTCGTCATTAATATAATTTAGTTCTGAAGAGGCGTTCTGCAATGGATTTTGCTCAATAATTATTACATTTTTGGGCAAAATAGTTTGCATATTTAAATCTGATAGAAAATCGTATAAATATTTTTTGCGCCCAATAGTTGGAATTAAAACGTCGTAGTCCGTTACTGTATTATCATCATTTTCTACTAAATTATTCGAAAAATCAATTGTCACATTGTTTCGTTTTCTATAAAAAATTGAACATAATATCGGTATAAGTGGACATTGTAATTCATTAATCATCAAATTTAAAAACATTAAAAGCAACCATCGACTCTTATAATGTTGCTTTATAAATTTAAACAAACCATAATTTGCATTTTGTTTCAAATTCGTAAAATCAAAAACGGTAAGAAAGATTTTTGGCTCCGAATAGCATTGCATACCTTGCGACATGCCAATTTTTGCAACGGAATTTAAAAAATATTCAAAATTATCATTTTGAAAGACACTGTTTTGAAAAAAATTCAATGCTTCGCAAGATATAATTCCGGCATCTGCAGACATCAGCCATGTAGGAAAGCGGACGGTTTTATTGATTTTGATAAAAGGAGATTCCTCAATATAACCAATTTTATTCAACAAAAAAGACGGATTCCCAAAAGACAATATACTTTTTTTATTGGGCAATAAAGATTCAATTGCGCTTAAATTTAAATGATTTCTAAACTTATCGTTGCACCAAACCATGTTCTCGTGTGGGTGATTTTTCGCAAGGGTAAGGATCGTGCATACTATTGATTTTGAACTATTGCACAATAAATCTGCATCAGCAAAACCAGTAATTTTCTTTACTATATTTTCCTGATAATAAATTATAATCATACTTGTAAATTAACAATAGCGTTATAAAAATCCAAATTTTTCTGAGCGATAATTTTTGTGTCAAACGAATTTCTAATTTTAGTTTTAGCATTCAAAACCAAAGATTCGCTCTTGCTTTTATCATTCAAAACTTCATTTATTTTGGAAGCAAATTCAACGTGGTTTTTTGGATGCACTAAAAATCCTTCTTTCCCATTTTCAATCATTTCAGATGCCCAACCGATGTTGCTCGCCACAATTGTTATGCCAATTGCCATTGCTTCCAACCACGAAACAGGAAAAGCCTCAATAAACGAAGGAAAAACACAAACATCAGCATTTTGAATGGCATTTTTCATGTCATTGTATGTTAATGCACCAGAATAATCCACTTGTGCGCGCGCTATGTCCGTAAAAAGCAACTGCATCATTTCCCACGTCGAGCTATTTCCTGTTGCAATGTCTGGAACATCTTTTCCTATTAAAACCAATGCTACGTTTGGATTTAAATTTATTAATTCATTAAAAATAAATGGCAATTCGAGCAATCCTTTTTTTCTTATAATGCTACCAAAATATAAAATATTTGCATTTTTACTTTTTAATATCAAATTATTTTTTGATTGAAAATCATCAACATTTAAACCGTTAGGAATAATCTTATACACAAATTTTTGACTGAAAATTCTATTTGTTTCTTTTGCAGTAAAAGCGCTCACCGACACATGAAAATCTGCGTTTGCAATGGCCCTTTTTTCATGAAAACGATTTATCCATTTTGATTTTCTATTTTCCAAATCACAAAAATAAGTGTCCGAACCATTAAGTTTGATAACGACCGGACATTTTTTTGGTTTTATGAAAGAGGTAATTCCCGTCCAATCACAAACCTCAACAACATCAATTATATTCGAAACGTATAAATTATTAATAATATTTTCAATTTTTTTGCGCGTCAAAAACCACGACAATCCCTTGAATTTTTGGTTCTTTATTTGCTGTATTGTGATTCCGTTGTCCATAAAAACATTGTCCGCCATTTGACTATAAACCAACACGCGAACCTCACAGCCTAAATCCGTTAATCCAATAGCCAAGTTTTTTATACTGGTGCCAATTCCACCAGAAGTGCCAGTTCGAACATGAGGATACTCGGGAGTAAGGAATGCTATTTTTATCACTTTTATTTATTAAAAAAATCTCTAAATATCACTTTTGTAAATTTTTTTGCGCCTTCATTATTTAAATGACCGCATGACGAAAAATTTTCGTCTTCAATGACTGCATTCTCATAATTGTAAATCTCTGGATACAACTTTTTAACTTTATCAAAATAGGCCATACCAACAACGTTTTCGCACATTGGCGTCATAACAGCAATCAATCTTATGTTGTTTTTTGCACAAATTTGTTTGATATCTTGATAATGTTTATTGGATGACAACGGTATGAAATTTTTTAAATTATTTTTCATGTTTCCAATTTGACTACCATACAAAGCACTAAAACCATTGTTGTCTAAGTGCGTTGATCTCTTTCCAATTGCCGAAAAAAACAGCTCGCGGAAACCAATTCTATTTTCAAATTTAAGGTATCGATAAAACGGAATATAGTATAAACTTACAAAATCGTCTTCCTTTTTAAAATGTTGTCGAATTGCTTTAGAATTGTGTATAAATGGGAGAAATTTTGATGCAATTCCGTTTGCGCGTCGTTCGTAAGATAAATTTAAATCAGTTTCAAGAACAATTGATTTTATTTTAAATTTGTTTTCTATCATGATTTTCAATAGCAATGATGTTTCAAAAAGATGGCTTCCACACATGCCGAAATTATAAGATTTTATTCCCTTTTCGGCAAAAATTTCTGGTACAAAATGATTGTTCGCTCTTGAAGAACCTAAAAAAACAACATCATAAACTTGTGATTTATTATTACAAACAAAATCAATTTTACCGCGGCTTTGTGAATTGGCATATATTGCAGAATATGCTGCATCAAGAATTAGCGCACTAATTATGATACAAACAAATATTCTTAACAGTAAAAATAGAAAATGCTTCATTAAAATTGAAAATAAATAAACGATTTATAGTCTGCAAATGTTCCTAACGTCAAAATTGCAACAATCGCTAAAGATATTTTTACAATCGAAAACGGTCCAGACAACGGTTCTGTTTTTTGTTTTGCAAACCATTCGACTATTACAAAAAAACACAGCAAAAAAAGAATTTCCGCGTTGTATCGCTCGTTTTCTAAAAATTGCAAATGAAATTTTTGATTTGTAAACATACGATATATATAGGAAAAAGCATCAGAAACTGTTTTTGATCTAAAAAACACCCACGCAATGCAAGTCATTGCAAATGTTATAGAAATATTAGTAAAAGTTTTTAATGAGGCAATATTTAATTTTATATCAATTTCGTCTGTGTGTTTTCTGTTAGATTCGCGCAACAAAAGTGGTAAAAAATATAAAGCATTCAAAAATCCCCAAGCTAAGAAAGTCCAATTTGCGCCATGCCAAAAACCACTTAGAAGAAAAATTACAAAAACGTTTCGAACTTGCATGAATTTTGATCCCTGACTACCTCCAAGCGGAATATAAACATAATCTCTAAACCAGCTTGACAACGATATATGCCACTTTCGCCAAAATTCGGCAATGTCACGCGAGAAATATGGATAGTCAAAATTTCGCAATAGTCGAATACCAAATAGTTTTGATACACCTAATGCAATATCAGAATAACCAGAAAAATCACCGTAAATTTGAAATGCAAAATAAATAGTGCCTAATATCAACGATGCTGAATTCATTACTGAATAATTATCAAAAATTGAATTTGCGTACGTCGCGCAAGTATCTGCAATTACTATTTTTTTTACTAATCCCCAAATGATTTGACAAACACCTTGTTTTGCCAATTCATAATCAAAAATACGTTGTTGCTTCACTTGTGGCAGCAGGTGTGTTGCGCGTTCAATTGGACCTGCAACTAAAAGCGGAAAATAACTAACAAAAAGTGAATAGTCGATAAAATTTGTTTCGGCTTTTATACGTTTTTTATAAATGTCAATCACATAAGATAAACCGTGGAAAGTATAGAACGATATTCCAACTGGCAAGATTAAATTAATATAAAATAAATTAATTTGAATGCCATTTCGCGACAATAATTCTACAAAATTACTAACAAAAAAATCATAATACTTGAACGTTGCTAAAAGACCTAAATTAATGCCTATGCTTGTCAAAAACCACAATTTTGCAATTTTTTCATTAGCAGCTTTTTCAATTTTTAAACCCGAAAGGTAATCTAAAAGTGTTGAAAAGACCAGCAGGAAAAGAAATCGCCAATCCCAACAAGAATAAAAATAGTAGCTTGCAACAATCAAAATTAAATTTTGCGAATTTTTGGTTTTATGTCCTACAAACCAATGCGCAATAAATACAATTGATAGGAATAAAAAGAAGTTAATGGAGTTAAAATACATCAGAAACAAAATTTTCTTGAAAGTTCGTGATGATCATACATCATCATTTTTAAATTAAAATCATGCTTTACTAAGTTCGATGTTGCCTCTGTAATTCGTATGTTTTTCAGAACGAAGCTTACATGGTTTTTCATAAAATTCACAATGGTTTTATTAGCAACAACATCGCAATTTATACAATCTAAAACAACATCTAAAATGTTGCCGATATTTGAACTTAAATTAAGGATATTTGACATACTATAATGCAAAATCCAATAGTACTTTTACAATTCGTTCACTTGTGCCGTGCAATGGTTCGCTAATTTGTAAATCTATCATGTCTTTGCGTTCTAAAGTTCGCTGTTGTGAATTTAGAAATATGCTGTTAATTTGCTCAATCAATTGCCTTTCGTTTTTTGCAATTTGCACGCTATTGCTGTCTACAACTGTTTTAAGATGGTCGTAATTTAGAAATTTTTGATCGTCAAACAATCCGTTTTCTGCGTTTCCAAATACAGTATAAATTACTGGTTTATCAAAAATCATGAAATCTAAGGACATTGTTGAACACATGTTGATGTTTAAATCCGAATACGCTAAAATTGCTCGTAAATCTTTGATATCTTGAATCGTTGGAATGCGCTGTGACCAAGTTGCAAAATGATCATTTCTGGTCAAGATCCAATTTGGAACATTCCATTTAATATTTGGAAATTGCTTTCTGAGGTCATAAAAGCGGTCTTCCTCGGCTGGTGACGATCTAACCAATAGTTCAGTATTTTCTGAAATTCGCTTATCTATTATTGCTCGAGCAATTGTCGCAATTACCAACGCATCATTTTGTCCAATTGATATTTCTGCACAGCTGTAACAAATAATTTTTTTATCGCTATCTAAATCATATTTTGATAAAAAAATTTCTTTTGAAGTTTCAAATCGTTTCAAAACATAGGGCTCAAACTGTGGCGTACCAACAATTTGCACATTTTCTGGATTTACGTTTGGATAGAAATGTAATAATTCTGACTTCATCAAATCGCTCCAAACTAAAAAACTATCAAAAGCGCCAAGCATTCTTCCCTTTGAAGACAAGTTATCCCAACTAAAAATAAACGAGCAAGTTTCTATTTTGAGATTGATGCAAGCCGAGAGAAATGGTGCTAAATATGGTGGACGTTGGTGCGTAAAAAATACCAAATCAGGTTGATTTTTATTAAGTAATTTTTTGTAAGATTTAAAAATTTTGTTAGTAGAAAAAGATAGAAATTGCAACTTTTCTACAAACAAAATACTGCCGTTAGAATGCACAAAATTCGTAGCAAAAAGAATAAATTTTACAAGCAAGTTTGATGGAGAATTGGTTTTTGGACGACTATTTTCCAAATTATTTTTCATTCCGTAAAAATCTTTGAAAAGTTGCAAATGCGCAAGTTCTTTCCACTTTCTGAAAAACCACGTGACTTTTTTTTCTGTAAAAACTTCTAATTCAACAATTGTTATATTCTCAAATTGAATGTCATGAAATACTGAAATTGGTAGTCCCGAATAGACGATCACTTTTTTGAAATTTTGAGAAGCATAGAGCAAAAAGTCTGTCAACACAAAATTGCGAAAACCAACGCCATCGGTAATGACAACCCCCAAAATTTTAGACTTTTTTAACATGGTTCAAATAAACCACAAAAATCAGAAATAAAAAAATTTCAATACGAAAATACTTTGCACAAACATTGTCTTGTTAAATAATTTTTTGATTTGATTTTTTACATAGCCTTTCCATTTCAATAATTAAACATTATTAGTTCCAACAAATTACTTACTCAGGCAAACATTTTGTTTAAATTTTGCTAATTCGAGTAAACATTCATACTTTATTTTGCTTAACAAATCATGCACAATTACAATGTGCGTGCAAATGAAATGCATTGCCATATCAAAAAGCTATTCGAAATATTTCCCTCAAAAAACTCGTTTGTCAACGCCAAAAATTCTTTTTGATCAAACCATAAGGCATATTTTGACTTCAATATTTTTTCTATAGATTTTACGCTAATAGGTTGCAAATGGCCAGAAAGCCATTCTCGCTGCGGCGTTTGCAAAGGCCTTTTTGGCGAAAAAACAATATTGTCAGGCAGAAAGTCTGCTGCCAGTTCGCGAAGCAAAAATTTACTCACACCTTCTCTAACTTTAAAGGACAAAGGCAACGAAAATGCTAATTCAACCAGCCGATAATCCAAAAATGGATCGCGTAATTCTGCGGAAAAAGCCATAGAAATTCTATCATTAAAACGCAAAGCGCGTGGAATTTTAGTATAAATTAAATCGCGATACTGTTTATTTGTAATCTCGTCGTCAAACGATTTTGGGAAAATTGGCAATTGACACAATTTCTGCATTTCGGGTGATAGCATTTTAAACTTATCAACAACTTGTGCACCTTGTATTAAATTATTATTCTTTTGCAAATAGTAGTCATAGCCCGCAAATTGTTCGTCAAGACCTTGTCCGTCAAGCAGCACAACAACGCCATCAATCTTGGCTTTTTCAAATATTTTTGCATACGCTAATGTCGGAATGCCTCCGAAAGGTTCATCTTGATGATATCCTATTTTATCTATTAAAGCTGGAATTTCTTCAACGGTCAACAATATTTTAGATGACGGATTTTTGGTTTGCGCAACAATTGAATCCACCCATTCAATTTCATCATAAACTTTGGAATTTGTATAAAATGTATAAGCATTAATGCGATGATTCTCCTGATGCTGATTGACCAAATATAATAAAATTGAACTGTCTAAACCACCAGAAACATTAACGCCAACAGGCACATCAGAGCGAAATCTGAGCGCAATACTATCTTTTAATAAAGCTAAATATTGGGATTTTGCATCTTCAAATGAAATATTTTTGTTGTATTTAACAACTTCTTTTTCTAAAAAATACCACTTTTGAACATTTAAATTTTCGCTATTATATGACAAAGAATGACTTCCTGGCAACTGAAATACATTTTCGAAAAAAGTTTCATCTGGATTACCGTAATAATCAAATGCAAAATAATTAGCCCAAACTTTTTGGTTTCTCCCTAAAATTATGCCTGCCGATTCTAATGCTTTTATTTCCGACGAAAACAAAAAGCAATTTTTAACAACCGCATAATAAAACGGTTTTACTCCAAATCGATCGCGTGCTGCAAAAAGCGTTTTATTTTTAAAATCCCAAATCGCAAAAGCAAACATGCCGTTTAATTTATGCAAACAATCCTGTCCGTAAACAAGGTATGCCGCCAACAAAACCTCTGTGTCCGACTTCGTTTTAAAGTCATATTTATCTTCTAATTCTTGTCTAAGTTCTATATAATTATAAATTTCACCATTAAAAACTATGCAATATCGTTCAGAATTATCAAAAAATGGTTGATTGGCATCTGCTGACAAATCTATGATTGACAAACGATTATGTCCAAAAATAGCTTCTTGACCATCATGGCGCATTTTAGTAGCATCTGGTCCCCGATGATGCTGCGACTGCAACATGGCCTCAAAATCAAACTGCTGATAATTCCCAATAATTCCAGCTATTCCGCACATAATATCATTTGTTTTTTGCTCGTTCTAAATAATGCAGATTTCATATCATTACAGGAAGTTGTTTACAATAAATTCAGCTTTATCCCAATCGGTTTGGGTGTCAATATTTACATAATTTTGTAAATTAGATTCAATATATGCAATACTTCCGCCATATAAAGATTTTTGCTCAAGAATTACACTACTTTTAGTCAAATAAACACTTCCATCGCGATGAAAAGTTTTTGGTAAATCTTGTCTTCTGGATATAATTTTATCATCGCCTGTTGCAATGTAAAGTTCTTGTTTATCATTGACTTCAAAACACCAATGTGGATTATATTCATGTGGCACTGGCAACACGGAAATTAACGAATCGGTATCAGAATCAATGAATTTTTGAATGGCTTTATCAATAAAACCCGATTCTCTAAAAGGAGTTGTGGGTTGCAAAATACATACGGCATCGAATGTTATATCTTGATTTTTATACCATTTCAAAACATCAACAACAACATCAATTGTAGGCACTTTGTCCTGCGCCAAATGACTTGGTCGCAAAAAAGGAACTTCTATTTCAAGATTTTTGGCAACCTCTGCAATTTCATAATCATCGGTTGAAACTATTGTTTTAAATAGCAATTTTGAATCTTTAGCAGCTGCAGTTGTGTAATATAGTAGCGGTTTTGTACCGAGTAGCTTGATATTTTTCCCCGGAAGGCCTTTACTGCCTCCACGCGCGGGAATGATGGCTAAAATTTTCATTAATACATTATTGTTTTATGAAACGACAACGCAACATTTGCCAAAATTTCCGCAATTCTCTCCCCCGAATTTCCATCTCCAAAAAGTGTTTCACTTTGAAAATGTCCGTGCGCTATTTGTGATTCTATACTCTTGATAATTTCATTTTGGTCATATATAGTATCCAAAACATTTTTACCTCGTAACCTGCGGTTTTGTCTCGTGCCAATATTTACGACTGGAACGCCCAAAAAACTGCTTTCGCGAATGCCGACACTGGAATTTCCTATCAGACATTTTGAATTTTTTATTAAATGTAAAAAATCTAAGGGTTCCATATTTTTAAAAAACATAATATTTTTTGGATTATACTTTTCACGATAGGACCGAATTCCATTCGACGTTCCGTCTGCACCCGCATCTACATTTGGCCAAAACCAAAAAGTGGGAATTTGCAACGCATCAACTGCTTTCAAAGTTTCTAAAACATGGTGTTTTGCAGATTCATATTCATTGGTGACTGGATGCTGCATCACCACAAGGTAACCATTTTCCCATCCTATAGCTTGCCCCACGCCACCATACTTTTCAATAGGTTGAAAATTGCTAAACTGTTGTTCCATCACTTGTTTTGCTAAATCTATTGATGGACAACCTGTGTTATAAACCATTGCTGGATTCTCTCCCATACGTTCTACCCTAATTTTTGCATCGTCAGAGGCAACCAAATGCAAATCAGCAAGTTTGGTATTGGCATGCCGTACTTTTTCATCAATGTTGCCCGTAACTTCTCCGCCTTGAATGTGCACTAATGGTATGTTTTGGTAAGATGTTGCAATTGAGGTTGCAATGGTCTCAAACCTATCGGCAATAGTTACCACCGCATCTGGTTTAAGATTATAAAAAACCGTCGAAAGTTCCATAACGGCAAGACCTGTAGTTTTTGCCATTGCAGTAGGATTTTCACCTTCAAGAACCATAAAAATTTTTTCGTTAATTTGGAAGCCGTCACGCTCAATGATGTTTACTGCACTGCCATATCGATCCAACAATGCAGCTCCGGCAACCACTAATTGCAATTCTAAATTTGGATGATTTTTTATGGCAATCAGTGCCGTTTTGATGCGACTGTAGGATGGTCGTGCAGTAACAACCACACAAATTTTTCGTGTTTGGTTCATGTCAAATCATCAAAATTAATAAAATCCCATTGCGTTTTTTTTATTTTTAACTTCTTACCAATAATTTGTTCAAACATATTAGCTGCTATTCCCATGGCTCGTGGTTTTTTGGCTTCAAGATCATCAAAGGTTAAAACATGACCTTTTAGCAAAGTTTTATTTACTGCTAATGATTTTTCAAATATATTTTTTACAACCTGATAATTTTCGTTTGTTGATTTATCGACTGGATTTCGCAGCGCCAAATCAATATTTTCTATGGCAACAACCATATTTGAAATTTCATTAATCGTGAGCGATGCACTGCTGTCCGGTCCAAAAAGTTGTCGGTCAAAAACAGCATGAAATTCCAAAATTTCCGCACCAAGTGCTATTGCGGCAATGCAAGTTTCTGGTTTTGCAGAATGATCCGAAAATCCAATTTTCACGTTGTAACGGTTTTTTATTTCTCGCATAACATTTAATCCATATTGATGCGGTAAAGTTGGATAAGATGTCGCACATTGTAAAATAGAAAATGTGATATTTTTAGCGCGCAAAAAAGCTACTGTTTGGTCAAGTTCTTGAAACGAACTCATGCCTGACGATAAGATAATTGGTTTGCCCGTTTGTGCAATTTTGTTAATTAAGAGCAAATTATTCACTTCGCCTGAACCAATTTTATATTGCGTAACGCCAATTTCTTCCAGCCAATCAACAGCCAAATTACTAAACGGAGAGCATAGAAAATCGATAGTCAAATCGTCACATCGTTTTTTGATGGTTTTCCACTGAGATAATGTGAAACTCATACGCTTCCAATAGTCAAAACGCGTATTATCTTCTACTGCAAAATCTATGCGAAATGGTTCATAACTGCTGCTTTCTGCTTCGGCGATATGCATTTGAAACTTAATCGCATCAACACCAGTTTTTGCCAGTGCATCAATATATGAAAACAAAATTCCAAGACTGCCCTCGTGTGCTTGTCCGATTTCGGCAATTAAATAAGGTGATTTTTTAGTAAACATTATTCAAAAATACATAAATTTTATAGACCTGCAAGTTAAATGAATTACGAATTTTAAATTACGAATTACGAATTTTAAATTGCGAATTTTGAATTGCGAATTACGAATTGCGAATTACGAATTGCGAATTGCGAAATATGAATTGCAAAATATGAATTACGAATTTAGAGAATAGAGGATAGTTGATAGATGTTTGGTATGCGGATTCGGTTGACTAACAATGATTTTTTTCGGAGTTTACTGCTATGCCCCAGGCGCAAGGGAAAAACAAGTTGGTCAAAAGCATTAGTTTTTTAGTGCTGCAACAACGACCAACCCGCCATAGCGCGCAGGCATACATTCGTTGTGGCGCCAAAAAAAATTTGCTTTTAGACTACTTTTTTGGAAAGGCGACTGGAAATGGCACCCAAAAATAGATTTTAAGGTATGACCTTTAATGTACTTCAACTGCGCGTGGTATAGACTACTGAATATGACAATCCCAAACTAATAATAATTCTTAAAATCCATCTTCAAAAAATTGGCTAATCCCAAAACTGTGACGTTTTCTTTGATATCATATTGATCGGCGATTGGCGCAACAATAAAGGCTTTTTGGGGTTTAACCACATCAAGGCTTTTCCAAAAACCTTTGGTTGGTTTTGGAGCAGTTGACGCTTTGCATTCAATGGCGATGGTGTAGTTGCCACGTTGCAAAACCAAATCGAGTTCGTCGCCCGTGGCGGTTCGGTAGAAAAAATAATCCCAGCCTTCCATCTTAGTTATTATGTTTTCTATTGCCAATCCTTCCCACGACGACCCAAAAACAGGATGTCCCAAAAGGGCATTGAAATCAGGAATTAATAGCAAATTGTGCAAAATGCCACTGTCGCGCACATAAACTTTTGGCGATTTTACCAAGCGTTTTTTGACGTTTACATCAAAAGGTTGAATGGTTCTAAGAATAAAGGTTTGCTCCAACAAATCGATATATCGCTTGATAGTTGGATGCGTGAGCGACATAGACTCAGCAAGTTTGGAAAGATTTAGCGTTTGACCTTGGTTGTGCGCGCACATCATCAAGAGACGTTTTAGTTGCAAGGCTGGAATCTGAAAACCAAGCTGTGGTATGTCTCTTTCGATATAAGTGCGAATATAATTCTGCCGCCAAATGCTACTGTTTTGGTCGTCATCGGCAAGGTAACTTTCTGGAAAACCACCTCTGAACCAAAACGTATTCAAATCATAGTTTACCAAAAAATCTATTTCAAATAAGGCAAACGGTGTCATGTTCAACATACCAATACGACCAGCCAAACTCTCTGATGTTTGTTGCATAAGTTCTTTGGATGCTGAACCGAGCAAAATAAAACGGCCATTTGTTCGATTGCTATCGATGACACTTCTAAGTATCGAAAACAGTTGCGGCACCAGCTGAATTTCGTCTAAACAAATGATATTGTGTGCATTGGCTTCAAAGAAAAAATTTGGATCAGAAAGTTTGATTAAATCAGACTGGTTTTGCAGATCAAGATAAATTAAATTAGGAAAATATAGGTGTAAATTTTTAATCAATGAAGATTTTCCGCACTGTCTTGGACCAAGAATGGCAACAGCAGGAAATATTTTTAGATATTTTCTAAGGTCAATATTTAGATGTCTTTCTATAAAAAATTGCATTTTGTAAATATAATTTTCAATTTGCAACAAATATAGTACTTATTATATTAAAAAAGTAGCATTATATGCATAAATATACTGAAATAAAGCATTTTAAGGAAAATATAGTGTTTTAAATTTTAATATAAAATATTGTAAATCAGTTTATTATGACTAAATATTTATAAAATCGTGCAAATTGAAAATATCATTTTCAATTTGCACGATTTTATAAATTTAATAATGATTATTTAGAATAATTTGAGCAAAATCGAGGTCATTTTGGGTGTCAATATCGATGTTTGCAAATATATGCTCGACTTCAAAGGGAAGAAAATTTTCGCAAATTACGATGTGATTTTGAATTAATGTTGCTTTGGAACTGTAAAGCAAGCCATTTTCAAAAAAAAGCGGTTCAAGATCTTGGCTTCGCTGTCCGATTTTATAATTAAAAGGTATAAACTTATTGTCGGAAACAGTTCCTAAATTTTTGATGGTTTCTACTGACGATAAATAGACTGTCATGGTTGCCGATAATGTAGGTTTCATAAGCTTCTTTAGGCAAATTTTCGGGTCGAGGTGGGTTTTTGAGTTGCATTAAAATAACGTTGTCAGCAGGCGCAATGTTTTCCACAACGTGCGCCAAGGCAGAAACGGTTGGCTCGTTGTCTCCAGAAATTTCGGATGGACGCATAAAACTTTTGCAACAAATTTGCAGACAATTTCAGCAATTTCATTTGAATCTGTCAATACATAAACATCGTTAATGATTTCTGCATGATGTTGCGCATATAAACTGCTGTGCGTCATTTTCGAGCGACAGAAAACCGAAACAAAAATAAATTAATAGGTATAGGCACTTAAGTCGCACTTGATTTTATTGATATTTGATTGTTTTTTAACATTCTTTTTAGCAACACATTGAATATTGTTCCCAT
>JAYWGW010000049.1:0-5216 GCA_043778045.1 Bacteroidota bacterium
ACCTATGATTAAACTTTATCGAATTCACACCTATGAAATTTTTTGAGTCTATCATTAGACAAATATAATACATTGCGACCTAAACGCCTATACCAGTAGATTTATTATGAATAGAAGGCGCTTACGACATACACCCGGGCCACAAAATGCTAATAAACGAAGTAATTGTGCGCTATTTGACCCGAATTAAAATATAAATCTGAATATAAAAATGAGTACTGCCAAAATATTTATTGATCCTACATCAAGAATTCTATATGCGTCGTATTATATTAGTGGTTTGTACAATATTTTCAATAAAAAAAATGTAGCATTCAACAAATCTTATTTTATTGATTTAAAACGTAATAGGGAACTGTTTTCATTCAATCACTTTTTTGCATTTGTACATAGTGAGAATGAAATTTTGACCCGTTTTGTAATTGACTTCTGCGATCCAAATGATATCAGCCAAGAAGCTTATGATTGGTGTGATGTATATGCTAAAATTAATTACAAAAAACAAGAAGGAGTGCCTGACGAAAAAATAGTTATAATTCCACCAAGTTTTGGAATAAAAATTTGGGGTGCGACAGCTACGCTAAAAAATGCTATCTTTAATTTTATTAGCAGTCATAAAAGCATTCCTACATCAAAACGGGAATTTTTTAAAGATTACTGGAGCCACTTTAAAAGATTGCCAATAAATAAATATGTCAATAAAACCAGCATCGACAATGACTATGTTTTTATGCTTGGCACGTTCTGGCAAAAAAACGATGGAGTAATAAACACCAATATTTTCCGTACAACATTTATTAAAAGCTGTTTAGCAAATAAAAACATTGTTTTCGAGGGAGGACTTGTTGCTAATGATACCTTACAAAAACACAATGCTAACATAGCTGATGTTTTTTCAAAAAAGTATACTTTGTCTCAGTATATATCAAATACAAAACAATCGTGTTTTGTTTTTAACACGCCAGCTGTTCACGAATGCCATGGTTGGAAATTAGCAGAATTTTTAGCCTTAGGCAAAACAATTTTGTCAACGCCACTTTCTAACGACTTGCCTGCGCCTCTGCGACATGGAAAAGAAATTCATATTATTGACGATATTAGTCAGATGAATAGCGACATTGCCTACTTGCACGAAAATCAAACCTACTCATTAATGCTTGCTACAAGTGCTAAAAAATATTTTAATGAACATGCTACTCCGTCAATAGTTATCAAATCAATTTTAAAAAAAGCAAATATTTGCCTTTGATTATAATGTTTAAAAGTTGATATTGCATTGGGATTTTTTTATACACTTACAATTATAAGTTTCCAATAAATATATCATTAAAATCATAAAGTAACTCAAAGCAACAATAACTTTCAAATAAAAATTAATCATGATGAAAAAAAACCTTTTTACCCTTGTATGCATTATCTGTTCACTAAACTTTTATGGTCAAAAGAAAGAAGATAACGTAAAATTATCTGTAGAAAAATCAACCATATTTTTGCTGGATAACAGTGAAATTCAAGCAACTATTGATTTTCCAATTGTTGGTGATGGAAAACCATTAAAATACAAAAATGCTAACGGAAAAGATAAAGTAGAGCTAAATCAAATTAGCAAAGTTGTTTTTATTACCAACAAAGGCATCGTTGAATATGTGAGTATGAAAGTTTATAATGAAACAAACTCAAAAATTATGGATAAACCAAAATTACTTATAAAAATTTTGAAAGGGAAAATTTCTGTGTGGGTGAGCAGTTATTCAAATAATGTATTTGGATATACTGCCAGTACGGATTATTACACTAATCATGGTGTCCAATTTACAAATTTTTACTGCATTAGAGATGGTGAAGAAGCGGCTTCCCTTATTCATGTGGATAGTAATTTTGCAAATAAAAACATGTTTTTTAGACAGCTTGGCAAAAAATATTTTGCTGATAATGCTCAAATATCTACAAAAATTGAAAATAGAGAATACACCTATAAAAATTTGTTTGAAGTTATAGAACTTTATAATTCAGGCAAATAAAATATTAATGTAATGACGATGTTTTAGACACCTACAAAATATAATGTATACAAAAAAACGAGCAAATTTGCTCGTTTTTTTGTATACATTAAATTCTGATGACGCGGATATTTAAACAAGTCGATAATGCAGAATTTCATTTCAGGTCCACCAAGTAATGCAACACGAGGCTACTAAATAGAAATTCTTTTCAATGCTAATTTGAAGTAGATAGCAATATATAATGGGAACGATAACTCGAATCCGTCAACAATATTTTACTGTAATTTTATTCTTTTCGCGCGTACAGCTTATTGCGAGTGCTGGAAGTGGAGCAAAATGGGAACGGACGATTCGCCGCGACGAACAGGCTTAAATGCTAACAATTACATTCTAAATATCATCATAATCCACATAAATTTCGCTTGAAGTTGGAATGGCTTGGCACGATAAAACCAATCCTTCGGCGATTTCGCTGTCGGTTAAAATCGAATTTTTCTTCATTTCGGCTGAGCCTTTTGTGATGCGGCAAAGGCAACTGCTACAAATGCCACCTTGGCAAGAATACGGTGCGTCGATGCCATTTTTGAGTGCTGCTTCAAGGATGGTTTGCTTGGGTGACATTTCGAAAAAGCTTTCGTCGCCATCGACCATCATGGTTACTTGTGTTTGCAAATGCGCATCCGTGTAAACAGTTTTTTCAGTTTTTGAAGCAGTAAAAAGTTCGAATTTGATATTTTTTTCTAATACATTATGCGATTTTAAAACGTCTGAAACGGTGATAATCATTTCTTCGGGTCCGCATAGATAAAATTTGTCAAATTCTTTTTCGGCATGTTTCGTATTAAGCACAAAATTGACAGTACTTTTTTCTATTCTGCCAAAAATTTCACCATCGATTTTTGTTTGTGAATAGGTGTAATGCACAAAAAACCGACCAGTAAACTGCTGTTGCAATTGATGAATTTCGGTCTCAAAAATAGTGTCTTCTACAGATTTATTGCCATAAACCAACACGAAAGTGCTTTTTGGTTCGCTTGCTAAAACGGATTTCAAAATTGACATCACGGGCGTTATGCCACTGCCTGCTGCGAAGGCCATATAGTTTTTTTGACGCTTAAAATCGGGCTCGAACGTAAAATTTCCTTCAGGTGTGCCGATTTCCAATGTGTCATTTACTTTTAGCGAACCATTTGCAAATTGCGAAAAAACACCATTTTTAACTGCTTTTACCGATATGCGTAACTCCCCACTTTCGGGAGAAGAGCAAAGCGAATAGGCACGGCGAATTTCTTGGCCGTCAAGCGTAAGTTTCAGATTAATATATTGTCCTGCAATGAAAGTATAATTTTCTTTCAATTCCTCAGGAACAGTGAAAAGTATGGAAATTGCCGAGGCTGTTTCTCTACGAATTTCGGCAATATTTAGTTTATAGAAATTGGACATTTTGTAAATTTTTTTTATGCAAAAGTATGAAAGAGCAACCGATTTTTTTTATAATTTTAAATTTATTAAGAACTGTAACAATTGAAAGCATTGCACTACTAATTTAGTAATCTAAAATAAATATTATGATCAAAAAATTCCTATATCTCGAATGGAAATCCTTCACACGTTCAGCATCGTTTGCCACAAATTTAGGACTTAAGATTTTGATGATTTTTGGTGCGATATATTTTGCCGTAATATTTTTGACAATGGGCGTAATAGCCTTTTACTTTATTAAAAAAGAATTGAATTTAGAGCCATTGCAAACAGTCAATAAATTTTTGATTTATTATTTTGCATTTGATTTTATGATGCGATCGCTGTGGCAAAAAATTCCAGTGATGAACATCAAACCATTGCTGACGATGAATATCAAATCTAACACGATCGTGAATTTTTCACTCGGAAAAACGGCTTTGTCTTTTTTTAATTGGGTTCATGCCTTATTTTTTATTCCGTTTTCTGTGGTTTTATTGATAGAAGGCTATAACCCAATTGGTGTGGTTTTATGGCATCTTGGGATTTTATCGTTAATTTATTTTAGTAATTTCTTAAATGTATATTTGAGCAATAAAGACAATGTTTTCAATATTTTTCTTGGCGTTGTCCTTGTGCTTGCAGGGTGTCAATATTATAAAATTTTTGATGTCACAAACTACACGGTTCATTTTTTTCAAGGAATGTACGAAACTACTTGGGTTTTTATTATACCTATTATTATAACGATTGGTTTATATAAACTCACTTTCGATTTTTTTAAATATAGTTTATATCTCGATGAAGGGTTGCAAACCAAAAGCGACATCGCGGCAACGGAAAATTTCACATTTTTAAATCAGTTCGGCACGCTCGGAACTTTCTTAAAAAATGACATCAAAATGATCAAGCGAAACAAGCGCTCGCGCACCACCATTGTGATGAGCGGATTGTTTTTGTTTTATGGATTGCTGTTTTTCTCAAATGGTATTCCGGCTTACAATAATCCCGTAATGCACGTTTTTGCAGGTGTTTTCGTTTCTGGCGGATTTTTATTGACGTTTGGGCAGTTTGTGCCAAGTTGGGATTCAGCATATTATCCGCTAATGATGACGCAAAACATTCCATACAAAAACTACTTAAGCTCAAAATGGTGGTTGATGGTTATCGGAACCGTTATCGCGACAATTTTGGCAAGTTTCTATTTATATTTTGGAACGCACATTTACCTTATTATTGTTGTCGGAGCCATTTTCAACATTGGTGTAAATTCCCATTTGGTGCTTTGGGGCGGTGCGTATACAAAAACACCAATCGATTTAGCATCAACAAAAGGAGCATTTGGCGACAAAAAAGCTTTTAATTTGAAAACTTTGATCATTAGTTTACCGCAACTTTTGTTGCCAATGATGCTCTACGGACTTGGACTTTTAATTTATGACAAAAACCTCGGATTAATTTTTGTCGCTCTTGCAGGAGTTTTGGGATTTGCGTTTAGAAACAAGGTTTTTACGCTTATTGAAAAAGTATATCGAACCGAAAAATATAAAACCTTGGCGGCATATAAACAGGTACTTTAAAAAATTTAATGATTTAATGATTGAAAAATTTAAAGATCTTATATTCACAAAAATCTAACAATCTGTCAATCTATCAATCTAATAATCTATCAATCTAAGTAGTCTAACAATCTAAATAGTCTAATAGTCTAACAATCTAATAATCTATCAATCTAAGTAGTCTAACAATCTA
>JAYWGW010000050.1:0-5202 GCA_043778045.1 Bacteroidota bacterium
CATACATTTGAACTTTCCTACTTCTTTTAAGCGTTCAGGATCATGGTTTGAGCCAGGAATAATCGAACCTAATAAAGATTATCAAAAGCAATTAGACGAAATAGGTTTGTTTCTTGGAAATGCAAAAGCATACAGTATCGAAAAAACTAAGGATCGAAATTTGGTATTGGAATCTACAAATGGCCTATTTAACGGATCGCAAACATTGTTTATTCATGCCAATGAAGAAAAACAAATTGTTGATGCCGTGAAACAAGCGAAGTCTTTTGGAATTAACAAAATTGTGATTGTTGGTGGTTATGAAGCCAATAAAACTTCAACTTTACTAAACGAAAATAACATTGGGGTTTTGCTCAGAAATGTGCATGAAATGCCTGAAAAATCAGATGATGATTATGATCTTCCTTTTAAACTTGCCAAACTTTTATTAGATAAAAACATTTTGGTCGGACTTGAAAACAGTGGCGACATGGAACGAATGAAATCAAGAAATTTAGCTTTTTTGGCAGGAACTTGTGTTGCGCATGGTGTTGAACGAGAAAAAGCATTATCGCTAATCACTTTAAATACAGCTAAAATTTTGGGTATTGATTCTTTTTGTGGTTCACTCGCAGTGGGCAAAGATGCTACGCTTTTTATTTCCGACGGCGATGCTTTGGACATCAGAACCAACAAAATTACAGATGCTTACATTCAAGGTAGGAAAATTAATTTGGAAAATCATCAGAGTAATTTGAACAAAATTTATAAAAAGAAGTACAATCAAAATTGATTTTGTAAATTTACCAATAGATCTATATTTTTTATTTAGGAATTTTAAGTAAGTATTATGGGAATTTTCAATGCCATTCTTGGCAACGCATCAGAAGTAAATATTGAAAATATTTCAAAAGAATTTGAGTCAATTTTGGTTGATAATGAAGTGATTGAAATGGCATTTAAATTGATTAAAGACAGTTTTATTTTTACAAATAAAAGGCTGATTTTAGTTGAGAAGCAATTGGTTGGCACTAAAGTTGAATATCTATCTATTCCGTATAAAAACATAAAAAAATTCTCAAAAGAAAGTGCAGGAATTTTAGATTTAGAGGCGACTTTGAAAATTTGGATAGGCAACGAGGACACACCAATTAGCAAACAATTTGGCAAAAGTGGGAATAATATAAATGATGTTTATAAAATTTTAAGTAAATTTACTTTAAATTAAGAAAACATGGAAAATACAAATTCACGTCGGAATTTTATTAAAAAAACAGGGTTGCTATCTGTTGGTGCATTAGTTGGAACAAATATAATCCATGCTTCCAATGCTACAAAATTAGCAAGTGATATTCCAACGGCCGTCGATATTTTGTCAGAAAATAATGTACAGGATAAATTTTCGCTTTCAGCATTAGGTTATAGTTATGATGCTTTGGAACCGCATATCGACAAGCAAACCATGGAAATTCATTACGGAAAGCATTATAAAGGTTATGTTACAAACTTAAATATTGCTTACAATTCATTAGATGAATCGCTGAAAGCAAAAGCGCAAACTTATGGTGATATTTTTAATAATATAAATGCGTTTCCAGATACAATACGAAATAACGCGGGCGGAAGCTATAATCATCAGATTTTTTGGGCGTCAATGAAACCCGACGGTAATTTTGTTCCTCGTGAGAAATTAGGAGCAGCAATTAATTTAGCATTCGGAAATTTTGAAAATTTTAAAAAGCTTTTTGCTGAAGCGTCAACAAAAAGGTTTGGTTCTGGATGGGCATGGTTGGTCATAAATAAAAAAGGAGAACTCGAAATTGGCACTACCGCCAACCAAGACAATCCTTTAATGAAACTTAAAGGTAAAGGATTGAAAGGAGCACCAATATTGATGCTTGATGTTTGGGAACACGCCTATTATTTAAAAAATCAAAACCGACGCGCCGACTATATTGCTTCTTGGTGGAATGTTGTCAATTGGGATGAAGCGGAAAAATCTTTTGTAGACGAATCGAATAAGTAAATTTCAAATAGAATTATAAATCTGTGCTATCAGAAATATTTAATTTTATACTATTTTTAATAAATTGCTTTTCATAATGCCGGTCTCGCCGTGTTTTCTTCTCATCTGCACGCTTTGCATTTCGTTTGTCAAAAACAATTTCGTTAAGACGATTAAGATCATCTATTTCTTTAATGTCGTTTGGAGAATTTCGTCTTGGCATGATACTAAAGTACAAATTTTTTGAATATAACGCAACCGTTTACATCTCCAAAACCGAAACTTGCTTTTGCAAGAACGTTCACATTGGTTTCTATTAATTTTTGAGGAATTTTTGAAGAAGCAATCAACTTTGTGATTTCAGGATTTAGATCTTCACAATTAATATTTGGAAATATAAAATTTTGATGAATTTGCAAGATAGATGCAACAATTTCAATGCTTCCAGCAGCTGAGAGGCAATGTCCAACCATGGATTTCAATGAATTAATATATGGAAAGTCAGCCCCTCGCCTATTTAAAGCCTTTGTCCAATTTTCAATTTCTAATGCATCTTTGCTTGTTGCGGTCAAATGCCCGTTGATTGCATCGATATCATTGGCTGAAATATTTGCATTGAAAATTGCATCAGTAATACATTTTTGAACAGCAATTGGGTTTGGTGCCGTCATGGTTCCCAGTCCGCGCTGACCGCCAGAATTGAGGTTTCCACCTAATATTTCACAATAAATTTTTGCGCCACGAGCCAGTGCAGTTTCCAAATCTTCAACCAAGTATGCCCCGGAACCACTTCCAGGAACAAAACCAGATGCTGTTGCCGACATGGGTCTCGAACCTTTGTCGGGTTCAGCATTATGTTTGAAAGTACAGACTTTCATCGCATCAAAACCACCCCAAATATACGGCCCAGAATCGGATGTGCTTCCAGCCAAAATGCGTTTTGCTTGACCAGATTTAATGCGTTCATATGCCAGTAAGATGCTTTCTGTTCCTGTTGTGCAAGCTGACGAATTTGTTGATACTTGATTTCCAAGTCCTAATTTTCCGCCCAAATAGGCACTAACGCCAGAATTCATGGTTTGTGCAACGGCTGTACTTCCCAATCGTCGGGTTTGAAAATCATCTATTTTGTAAATGCTTTCGCGAAATTTTTCAATTCCTGATGTTCCAGTACCGAAAATTGTTCCAGAATCCCAATCAGGATTTTGTTGAATTTCCATTGAAAGTCCTGCATCTTTCCAAGCGTCAATTCCTGCAATTACGCCGTATAAAATCCCTGTCGAATTAAAATTTCTTAGCTCTAATTCTGAAAAGTATTTCAAAGATAATTCAGTTGAAATATTTGGCTTCGCAGAAATTTGGCAAGAAAATTTTAAACGTTCCAATTCTGCATCGTGAGTAACACCAGATTGTCCGTTTTTTATGGCATTTGAAAACACATCAAGCCCTACTCCATTTGGAGCAACAACGCCAAGTCCTGTGATTACTACTCTTTTCATATAATTGCGAGGCAAGACCTGTCCGCCGTGGCGGAAGCAATCTGTTATTAATTAATTTGAATTCCTGATATAAAACCTTCGCAAACAGTTTCATTTTGTACATTCAACATTTTTACTCTGCATTTTAATTTTCCGAACCTAAAATATATTTTTTCTGAAATAACCGTCACTTTTTCATTCGGAAATACGGGTTTCAAAAATTCAATTTCAATTGATGATAAGGCGAACGATGGTTTACTATTTTCATTTCTATTCAAATAAATTCCCAAACAAACTAAGCCAATTTGCGCCATGGTTTCTATCAGAATAACGCCGGGCGTGATAGGATTATTTTTAAAATGTCCTTTATAAAAATCTAAATTTGCATCAAATGTATAATTTCCTTCAACAGAAACGTCACTTATTGAAATAATTTCATCAACAAACAGAAACGGTTTGGAATAAGGCAATTGTGATATAATTTTAATTTTATTCATATCGAGATTCCCCCTTTGAGGATTATAAAGCATTAGAATTCTAACAAAATCCGTTGTGCGGAAAAACCAGGTCCAAAACTTAGCATCAAACCTTTTTCGCTTTTTTTGGGTTGGTTTTCCATGATTTGTTCTAAAACGTACAAAACAGTTGCGCTTGACATATTTCCGTAATTTTTAAGAATTTCTTTCGTAACTGATATATTTTTACCCAGATCGGAAAATAAATTTTCAACTGTAGTAATAATTTTTTTTCCTCCGGGATGAAAAATTAAATGATCAATATCTTGAATCGCAAGATTGTTTTTCATTAGAAAAGGATGAATAATTTGCGGAAAATGATTGGAAATTGTTTCAGGAACTTCTACATCTAAAACCATTTGAAGTCCTGAATTGATCAGCTTAAAACCCATCATATCAATATTATCATAAAAATGATACATTTCTTCGGCTACAATTTCAGGACCCAAATCATTTTTGTATGATGATAAACATACGCACGCCGCGCCGTCACCAAAAATCGCAGAACTGACAATATTTGCCATCGAAAAATCGTCTAATTGAAAAGTAGCGGTTGGGCTTTCAACTGCAATAACAACTGCTCGCTTGTTTGGATTTGCTTTAAGGAAATTTTTTGCATAAATAATTCCTGAAATTCCTCCCGCACAACCCATTTCCGTAACAGGCAATCTTACAACGTCTTGGCGAAGTTTTAGTGTGTTTATCAAATAGGCATCCAACGATGGAATCATGATTCCGGTACAACTTACGGTAATTATAAAATCGATGGTTTCAGATTTCCAGTCAGCCTTTTCCAAAGCTTTTTTAAGAACCTGTTCTCCCAGTTTAATTACTTCCAGAACATAAATATCGTTTCTTTCTGCAAAAGAAGATTTTGTAAAAACTTCAATTGGATCCATAATCGAATATCGCTTATCAACGGCAGCACCTTCAAATATTTTTTTAACTTTTTTTATAAATCGCTCCTCTTGCCCTGCTAACCACACATCCAAAAACGGCATAATTTCAGCTGTCGTTCTTGAAAATTTTGGTAGTTGTTTTGATACTGCTATTATTTTTACACTCATAAGTAAGTTGAAAGTTTTAAAGTCATAAATTCAAAAAGTATCATAGTATATATAATTTTTATCATTGTTGTCCGATAAAAAAGAAGCCAAATAAATGGCTTCTTTAGAAATATCGTAATTTTGTATTGCAAAAAACAAATAACGATGGCCAAAAATAA
>JAYWGW010000051.1:0-25009 GCA_043778045.1 Bacteroidota bacterium
CACGATTACAACACTGAGCGTTCATTGGTACTTTTGGTAGGTAAAAGAAGATCACTTCTTGATTACTTAAAGAAAACTGAAATCAACCGTTACCGTGAGATTATCAAAGAATTGGGTATTAGAAAATAATATTTATAGAAAGGAGATGCGCAAGTGTCTCCTTTTTTGTTATAAAATAAACCTATGAGGTTTTAAAAACCTTATAGGTTTTGTATTAAAAAAAGTTTGGTTTTTCATTGGAACACAACAATTACAACAACACAACTATTTGCTGACAGGCAAAAAACCAATGTAAAAAATTAAAAAAGGAAAAATTATGATTCCACAATTATTTGTAGAAAACATCGATTTAGGTGATGGAAGAAACATCACAATCGAGACAGGTCGTTTGGCGAAACAAGCCGACGGATCTGTAGTAGTTAGAATTGGTAAAACTGTTATTTTAGGAACAGTAGTATCATCAAGAAAAGCAACGCCAGGAATCGATTTCTTGCCGTTAACGGTAGATTATCGTGAAAAATTTGCGGCAGCAGGACGTTTTCCTGGTGGATTTTTTAAAAGAGAAGCACGCCCAAGCGACAATGAAGTTTTGACAATGAGATTGGTCGACCGTGTTTTGCGTCCGCTTTTCCCAAGTGATTATCATGCAGAAGTTCAGGTAATGATTCAGTTAATGTCTCACGACGAAGATGTAATGCCAGATGCACTTGCAGGATTGGCGGCTTCGGCAGCATTAGCATTGTCTGATATTCCATTTGAAACATTAATTTCTGAAGCAAGAGTTGGAAGAATTGATGGCAAATTTATCATTAATCCAAGTCGTGCACAATTGGAATTATCTGATATAGATATGATGATTGGTGCATCAAGTGATTCTATCGCAATGGTAGAGGGCGAAATGAAGGAAATTTCAGAAGCAGAAATGTTAGAAGCAATAAAATTTGCGCACGAACATATCAAAAATCAAATTGCTGCTCAAGAACGTTTGCAAGCTGCTTTTGGAAAAAAGGAAGTGCGTTCTTATGACACCGAAAAAACTGACGAAGATGTTTACGCTAAAGTAAAAGCATTTGCGTATGATAAAATTTATTCCATTGCAAGCAAGGGTTCAGCTAAACAAGAACGTTCGGCTGCATTTGCAGAAATAAAAGCAGAAACACAATCGTTGTTTACAGAGGACGAATATGTTGCTAATGCAGATTTAGCAGGTTTAATAGGGAAATATTTTTACAAAACCAATAAAGAAGCCGTTCGTAACGTAACTTTAGATTTAGGGACTCGTTTGGACGGAAGAAAAACTACCGAAATCAGAGACATTTGGTGTGAAGTAGACTATTTACCATCAGTTCACGGATCGGCATTATTTACACGTGGAGAAACGCAAGCATTGGCAACAGCCACTTTAGGGACATCACGCGAAGCAAACCAAATAGATTCACCAAGTCAACAAGGAGAAGAAAAATTCTATTTGCATTATAATTTTCCACCATTTTCTACAGGAGAAGCGCGTCCGTTAAGAGGAACTTCTCGTCGTGAAGTTGGTCACGGAAACTTGGCGCAAAGAGCTTTGAAAAACATGATTCCTGCTGATTGTCCTTACACCATTCGTGTGGTTTCAGAAGTTTTAGAATCTAATGGTTCTTCTTCTATGGCGACAGTTTGCGCTGGAACTTTATCACTAATGGATGCTGGAATTCAAATGATTAGACCAGTTTCTGGAATAGCAATGGGATTAATTACTGATGGCGATCGTTACGCAGTTTTATCTGACATCCTGGGTGATGAAGATCATTTAGGAGATATGGATTTCAAGGTAACTGGAACTTCAGAAGGAATTACGGCTTGTCAAATGGACATCAAAATTGACGGATTAAAATATGAAATTATGGAAGCGGCATTGGCGCAAGCTCGTGATGGTCGTTTGCATATTTTAGATAAATTGACAGAAGTGTTGGCTCAACCAAAAGTTGATGTGAAAGCTTATGCACCAAAAATCTTGATGCGTACCATTCCTGGAAACTTTATCGGAGCATTAATCGGACCAGGAGGAAAAGTGATTCAAGAATTACAAAAGGCAACAGGTTGTACGATCGTGATCAACGAAGAAAACGACATGGGAATTGTCGAAATTCTTGGAACTGATCCTGCTGGAATTGCAGCTGTATTAGCAAAAATTGAGTCAATTACTTTCAAACCACAAATAGGCGAAGCCTATGAAGTGAAAGTAATCAAAATGTTAGATTTTGGAGCTGTTGTAGAATATACAGCTGTTCCCGGAAACGAAGTTTTGTTGCACGTTTCGGAATTGGCTTGGGAAAGAACAGAAAATGTTGCCGATGTTGTGAATATGGGCGATGTATTTATGATCAAATACCTTGGCTTGGACCCAAAAACTCGTAAGGAAAAAGTATCAAGAAAAGCCTTGATGCCAAGACCACCGAGAGAATCATAGTTAAATATAATTGACGACTTTTTTAAAGTTGTAAAATTTAAATCCCAAATTCAATTAGTTTTGAATTGGGATTTTTTTGTTTTTAAATTATCGAAAAGAATATTTTGTATATTTGTATAAATGATTAAGTACAAATTAAAATGGTAATTACAATAAAAAAAGGCGCGACAAAGGAAGAAGTTGAAAAGCAATTGGCGAAATTAAAGCAAAATCAAAAAAAAACTGGGCTACGGAAGTATTTAGGAAAACCAATTATTGATCAAGATATTGACGCGGTTGAATATCAAAAAATGTTAAGAAGTGAGTAAAAATGACTTTTATATGTGCGATACCAATTTTTTAATTAAAATTGGACAAAATAGCTATAGTGTCCTACCATTTCTAAATATTAAAGGTTATATTTCATTTGTAACAGAAATCGAACTTCTTGGGGTTTTCAGTATAAATAAGATTCAAAAACAGAACGCAACTGAATTAATCAGTGAGTTTGAAATTATTTCAATGAATGATGATATCCATCAAATTACAATCAACTTAAAACAAAAATACAAACTCAAACTTGCAGATGCAATTATTGCAGCAACAGCGATTCATTTAAAAATACCATTTATAACATCTGATGCCGATTTTAAAATTATAAAAGAATTGGAGTTAGTAATTTTAGAGAAGTAATTAATATATATACAAATTTATTAAGTCCCAAATTCAATTTATTTTGAATTTGGGATTTTTTTATTATTTGACGCAACCTTTTTATCATTTACCGACTATTGATTATAACGTAATAAATAAGTACAAAATGAAAAAATACATAAAAATTTTAAAATTTGCTTTCGTAGTCATATTTTTACATAGCATTAATAGTTGTACCGATGTTGACGATAATCTATTTAATGAAACACAAAATATTGCGCAAAAAGAAACATTCAATAAAAATTCAGACATAACAAAAGTAATTGAGAAAGCAATTGCCACCTCCAGTAGTCCTTCAACTGATAAAGTTTGTTTAGATTTTGTTTATCCATTTAAGGTTTTTCTATATGATATGAATTTTGCAATAATCGGAGAAAGAGTTTTAGTTGGCGACAGTGATTTTAGTACTTTTTTGAGTGGATTAAATCCTAATCAACAAATTAGTATCAGTTATCCTATAAAAACAACTTTGCTAAATGGTACAATTTTTACAGTTAACAATAATTCTGAATTAAAAATTGCATTAGAAAGTTGCACAAACGCTGATATTATTCAGTATTATTCTGGTTTATTTGGTGGAAATGGTCAAACAAAATGTGTATGGCGCGTTCCTTACGACGTAATTTATAATAACAAATATGCTGGTGGAGTTTTTGAAGCCAACAACGATGGAACTATAAAATTTAATTTTGAGAATATAAATTATGCGGGTGTGTGGGCATTTCTATTTGTTAATGATGAATTTCAAATAAATATTAATTTAGCAGGAACATCAAGTGTTGCGCAGGATTGGAACATCAGTCGAAAGCTTGTTTATGGTTTTAATCAAATAAATGCAACCATAATTTTAGAAAATGGAGTAAAAGACTTTTTGTTAGAAAAGGTCTGCGAAAAAAGCATAAATTATCAAGTAGGTTCAACGGGACCAGCTGGCGGTATTGTGTTTTATGACAAAGGTTTCTATAGTTTAGGTTGGCGATATCTCGAGGCATCATCAGTAGATTTGGGGTTTTTTGAATGGGGTTGTTCAGGTACTTTTATACAAAATACATTTGTTGATATCGGTAAGGGATTTAATAATTCTGCAAAAATTGCAAATTACCATGACAATTTAATAAATTACTATTTAAATCCGACAATTTGCAACGCGTTAAACAATGGAACAGTAGTGTCAAAAACTGCATTATTATATTCAACAAATAATTATAAAGATTGGTATTTGCCTTCGGAAATGGAATTAGAAAAAATGTATTTGAATTTAAAATTGCAAAATTTAGGTGCATTTACAAATAGCTTATATTGGAGTTCTTCGGAGATTGATGCAAATTTTGTTAAAGCAATTGATTTTAGTTCTGGAATTATGGTTCCAACAAATAAAATTCCAAATCCGAATAACGTCAAAGCCCGAGCCATTAGAAATTTTTAATGTAAAAATTCGACATTAATTTACTTTGAAGTTACATAAATTTAAATGTATACAACGCTTTTAAAATTTTCAGACTACTAATTAATAACTAAAAAAATAATTATGAAAACAATAAAACTCCTACTCGCAACTGCTTTTGTTTCCGTCTTAATATCTTGCAGTAAAGACAAAGAACCTGCAGATGCGGTTGGCGCAACATTTACAAACGGTCTAACATTTCAAAAAATTAAAGATTTGCCAAACAATTATTATGATGATCAGTCTGTGGGGTTTTTCGCAAATCAAGCAAATAGCAGCCTATATATTAGCTGCAGGGACATGGATGTTCTGCAATCTGAAACGATACTTAAATTTAATACTATCGACCAGTCGTTTATTAGAAAAAACACACCGACGCAAGATTTTATTACAAAAAGAAACTGCATATATAATAATCAATTGTATGTTTTTGGTGCGCAAAGATGTAATGCATACAATATTGATTTAAGTTTGAATTTTTCTCCATTGCCATATAAAACCAATTTAGTACTTAGCCGTTTTGGATTTACAACACTGAACGAAAATGCTTACATAGTTGGTGGATTTATTGGTGGTAGTTATAGTGACGACAAAAAAATATGGAAATTTAACATGATTACCAATTCATTTACAGAACAAGCAACGATGTCAGTCAGTAGAAGCGGAGGGAGTTCTGAAATAGTAAATAATAAAATTTACACTTTTTTTGGTTATGAAAGAATTGATAATCCGATTAACAATATTGGTGTGTACTTTAAATTTTTAAATGATTTACAGATATACAATTTAAGCACAAATTTATTTGAGAATGTTGCTCTGACTAATAATGTGAAAGTTTCATTTACAGCAAAATACAACAATTATATTTTCGTAGCAGGAAATAAAACCACTGAATATTATAGTTCACCTGTTGTTGGTTCTTTTTTTGGATATTTCAATACTGACACAAACATCATGACTGAAATTCCAATTACGGTTCAAGAAAATAATTTTGCTTTTCCATATATTTGCGAAATTGAGGTCATGAATAATAAAATTTATGCTTTAGTCAAAAATAACGCCAACGTATATTCAATCCAAGTGGCAAATCTTCAGTAAATAGTTGAATCTACCAGACCTCATAAAATCCTGCATCAAGCAAAACAGGCAAGCACAAGAAGAGTTGTATAACTTATACAAAAAAACTCTTTTTGTGTTGTGTTTAAAATATTGCGCAAACGCAACAGAAGCCGAAGATAATTTGCATAATGCGTTTATTGAAATTTTTACAAACATAAAAAAATTCGACAACAAAGGCTCTTTTGAAGGTTGGATAAAACGCATTACAATCAACAAAGCCATAGATTCTTACAAGAAAACTTATCAATTAGTTCCAATAAAAGATGATTTTGAAGATGAGGTTTTTATCCAAGAAAATGATTTAAATTGTTCTTTAGACGAAATGCTAATGCTAATTCAGGAATTGCCAGCACAGTATCGCTTGGTTTTTAATTTATATGAGTTGGACGATTATTCGCATCACGAAATTGCGCAAATGTTGTCAATATCCGAGGGAACATCAAAATCAAATCTGCATCGGGCGAAACAGATTTTAAAAGAAAAAATAATGTCAAGAGTAGAATTCCATAAATACAGAAATAATGGAAAATAAAATGGAAATAGGGAAGGCAATTAAGAAAAAAATCGAAGGTTTAGATCAAAACCCCAGCGATCAACTATGGGGAAAAATAGAAAAAGATCTAAACGCAAAATCGAAAAACAAATATTTATTTTGGCTTTTTCCGTTGGTTGTGTTTTTAGGTTTTACAACATTTATTGCCTATAATTTATTAACAGATCAGTCAATAAACAACATAATTAATGAAGTTCAAAAGGGGCGAGTGTCTGATGTAAAAATTGACAGTTCAGATGATAAATTTAATCAAAATACAGTTAACAATAAAAAATCAGAGGTTTCGATAAATAATGAAAAAGGTGTAAATAGTGATAAAAAGACTTTTAATAAAAAAATTATTATTAAAAATTTGTCACTTAAAAACAATGAAAATCAAGTTGATAGTATTCTAAAACCAAATATAAATACAAATAGAAATTCAAAAAAGTTTTATAAAAAAACCACAAGATTGGTGCGATCAAATAGCAAATATGACGAATATGAAGTTACGCTCAAACGTAAGTATTTTTTCAAAAAGTATAAAAACAAAATAAATTATAGCTTAGCACGTACATCAAAAAAGAAAACGAAGAAAAACAGTGCGCTTAAAAACTATAAAAAACCAAGAATTTTTGCAAACGTAAAAAATGTTGCGATATCAGCGACACAAAGTCCTGCCGTGAAAAATAATGCTACAAATGAAACCGATACGGTAAATATTTCAAATAATAAATCTGATATCGAAGTGCCAACGTCCACAACAACAACAACGTTAGTTAAAAAAGATATTAAAATTAAACCAAAAAAGAATGTTTTATCAGACAGCATACAAAACATAAAATCTGAAAACATAAAATTTGAAATCGTACTGAATCCATATTTTGGACCTACTTATTATAATAGTTTCGGCAAAGGAAATCTGATAACTGATCTCGCAGCAAATTCAATTAAAAAAGGTTTATTTACCTATAATTATGGAGTTTATTTCAGGTGGATGGCAACAAAAAGATTTGGTTTGCGATTGGGTTTTGGCAAAACTGATTATAACTATTCTATCTCTACTGCAAACAATAATGATTATATTGATTTTAATACTGTTGATTTAGTAAACTACACTGAAGCTCAAATTTACAATGACTTTGCCTCCGCTTCAACTGTGAATTTCACGCAAAAGACATCGTATGTTGAGGTGCCGCTTGAGGCATATTTTGTTATTAAAGATTACAGAAAATTTGAAATTGCTGCAACAACTGGTTTAAGTTTTTTGTTTTTAAGAGATAACAATTTAACTCTAAAATCGGATGCAGTTCAAGAAAGAGTAATTGGTACAAACAAAAAAACTTTAGAATTTGGTTATACAGTAAATGCGGGTTTAGTCTTTGGTTACAAACTCACAAAAAAACTAAATTTTGATATTTCACCATCCTTCAAATACCAATTTATTGAGGTAATTCGTGATGAAAATTTTCAACCTTTCAGTGTAAATTTGCAAGCTGGATTAAGTTTTAAATGGTAAAATAAAATGTTTTTGAAAATATATTTTTCAATACAAACTCCCAAATTCAATTCATTTTGAAATTGGGAGTTTTTTTTCAATATTTTTATACATAGGAAAGCATTTTTATAAACTATCTATTTCTTCTTGAACAATTTCCCAGTCCAAAAGCAATTGATCTAAATCAGATTTCTTTTTGTTATATGCCATAAAAAAACGCGCGTCTTCAATGTGTTTGTCGTAGTTTGAAGCCAATGCTTTGTCGTCTTGTTGAATGTCTCTTTCGAGTTCTTTTATTTGCGATTCAACTTTTGACAATCGATTTTGCAATGATTTTGATTTTTTTTGGTCTTCGTAAGAAACATTTTGTTTGTCTTGCTTCTTGTCTCTTGTATCTTCATTTTTGTCTTTTTTTTCCACCTCGCGCATATTCTCCAAATTGCGTTGTTCTAAGAAATAGTTGATATCGCCTAAATATTCTCTAATTTTTTGATCTTTAAATTCATAGACTAAATTGGACATGCCTTGCAAAAAATCCCTATCGTGAGAAACGAGTAGGAGTGTGCCTTCAAACTTTTGAAGCGCAGCTTTCAGTACATTTTTGGACTTTATGTCTAAGTGATTTGTTGGTTCGTCCATCAACAAAACATTGATTGGTTGCAACAGCAACTTACACAATGCCAATCGGTTGCGCTCACCACCTGACAACACTTTTACCTTTTTTTCTACATCGTCACCACGAAAAAGGAACGAACCTAACATGTCGCGAACTTTCATGCGGTTGGTGTCCGTTGCAGCATCTTCCATCGTGCGCAAAAGCGTGATTTCACCATCAAGATATTCGGCTTGGTTTTGAGCAAAATAACCAACTTGCACGTTATGACCCATTTTTATGGTACCAGAATATTCAAATTCGTTGACGATGGCTTTGATAAAAGTCGATTTTCCTTGTCCGTTTTGCCCTACGAACGCAATTTTTGAACCGCGCTCAACCAGCAGATTGATGTCTTTTAAAATGGTATTGTCACCATAGGACTTTGTCACATCTTCTGCCTCTATAACCACTTTTCCAGGTACTTTTGAGATTGGAAAGGAGATGTTCATCACGGAATTATCATCTTCATCAACTTCTATGCGTTCTACTTTATCCAATTTTTTAATAAGCGATTGCGCCATTGATGCCTTGCTTGCTTTGGCACGAAATTTCTCAATCAGCTTTTCTGTTTCTTCAATTTTTTTGGCTTGATTTTTTTGCGTTGCTAATTGTTTTTCTCTGATTTCGTGTCGCAATTCTAAATATTGAGAATATGGTTTGTTGAAATCATAAGCTTTGCCTAATGAAATTTCGATGGTTCGATTGGTGACATTATCCAAAAACATTTTATCGTGCGAGACAATCACCACAACACCAGAATAGTTGCGCAAAAAACTTTCCAGCCAAATGATACTTTCAATGTCAAGGTGGTTTGTTGGTTCATCTAAAAGCAAAATATCGTTTGACTGCAACAACAGTTTTGCCAATTCAATTCGCATGCGCCAACCGCCAGAAAATGTTTCTGTTTGATTGTTAAAAATCTCACGTTTGAAACCTAAACCTAACAATATTTTTTCGGTATCGCCAACATAATTATAGCCACCCAAAAGTTCAAACCTGTGTGTGTAATCTGATAAATCTTCTATTATTTGGCTATATTCGTCGCTTTCATAATCTGTGCGAGTTACTAATTGGTGGTTTATGTCTTCAAGTTTTCTTTCTACAATTTGAATTTCCGTAAAAGCCTGATATGCTTCTTCGAGAACGGTTCTGCCTTGTTCAAAATCGATATCCTGTCTGAGGAAACCCATTTTAACTTCCTTTTCCGTTGCAATTTGACCTGAATCGGGCTTTAAATCTCCAGCTAAAATTTTCAGCATGGTTGATTTTCCCGCACCATTTTTTCCCACAAGGCCCACTCGGTCGCCAGCACCCATTCTGAATGTGACTTCTTCAAATAGATACGTTCCACCAAATGAAACTGAAAGATTGTGTATGTTTAACATTTAAAAATATTATTATAAGATTGAAAGATTTAAAGATTTTTTGGCAATGTGCCCATCTTGTAAATCGTAAATTTGTGGAGTTAAATTATTGACGCGTAATTTTTTGCAAATGTTAAAAAAAGGATTGAAATTAAATAGTATTTTAACAGGAAGTTGTCCACGATGTCAAAAAGAATCGATGTATGTGGACAATAATTTGCTTCATTTCACTAAGTTGTTAAAAATGCACGAAAAATGTTCTAATTGCGGTCTGAAATACCAAATGGAGCCATCTTTTTTTTATGGTGCCATGTATGTGAGTTATGCTTTAAATGTTGCCATTGGCGTTGCGGCATTTATTGTGTCTTTTATGTTTTTAAATGCTACAATAACTCAAAGTTTGTTTGCCATATTTGGTGCTTTAATTGTTTTCTATCCGTTTGTGATGCGTCTTTCAAGAAATATTTACATCAATTTGTTTGTGTCTTATGACAAACGATACGAGTAGTGGACAAGGTTTTTTTATTTTTAAAATCTATAATCATTTTTTTAATATTGGAATCTGCTAATATTCATTGATTTTTCTATTTCAATATTATTTTCAATTGAATCATATAATTTTGCGGCGCACCACGGTCCAAGCATCACGCCACGTGTTCCAAGTCCATTTAGAATATGGACGTTTTTATATGAATGATGGGTTCCCAACAATGGTTTTCGGTCTTTCACTGTTGGGCGTATTCCAGCGAAATGATTAACAATTTCATATGGACAAGTCACTAATTCATTTAGTTTGGCTACCAGTTCCTGCAAACCAGCTGAAGAAATTTGGTTAGTTTTGTCGCTCCAATTATACGTTGCGCCAATTTTATATAAATTTTCGCCAAGCGGAACAACATATAAACTACTGTTCACAATTGCATTTAAGTCCAAGTCCATTGCTTTGATAATAATAATTTCACCTTTCGTCCCATCTAAAGGTAAATTATTGAAATAAGTATTTGCGTGTAATCCAAAACCTTCTGCAAAAACAATTTGCTTTGCGACAAGATTTTCATAATGAATTACATCATTTTCAATTTGTATTATATCATATTGAAATTTTGAATTTGAATAACAATTAGTGCCTTTTAAATATTTTCTATAATAATATAATAGCGATGCCGTGTCAATAAATCCTGTTTGTAGCACTTCACCATAATCAAAAGGAGATTCAATACCGTTAATTTTTTCTTTGTTGATGTGCAATGATAAAAATGTCGCAAGACTTTCTTTGTCGGATGCCGTAAACCAGTTATTTTGTTCTTCGATTGAGCTAAACTTACGCAAAACGGCCAATTTATAATCTATTTGTTTTTCAATTTTCTCACGTAAAGCCGCATAAAACTTGGTCATTACGTTCAACTGTTCTTGTGCATGCTCTAATCCCGAAAAACGTTTTAGAATAACTGGATTATAAATGCCCGCAGCTATAGTACTTGAATTTTGCGACATATTGTCAAAAACAAAAATAGATTTGCCATGCAAAAGGCACGTTTCAGAAAACGCTATGCCAGCCAGTCCACAACCAACGATAATATAATCAACGTATGTTTTTTGAAAATTCACTAATTCATCATGCGTTTATATTAAAACAAAAAACGCTTACTCGAAAGTAAGCGTCTTTTAATATTTTATGTGAAAATTAATAATTCCACATATCTTGTTCAAAGTTTCTGATTTTCTCTTTGATTCGTTCGGATTCCAACAATTCCAATTGTGCATTGTCTTTAAGATAATCTTCAATTCTTCTGTCGCCCATCACATTTTCTTCTTGATAAATGACGGCATTAAATCGTCGTGAATTTAGTAAATTATCAAATGAAATTGGCATGGCTGAATTTTTATCATTGAAAGCATACGATTCGTGAAGAACTTCCCTTGCCGCCGGATAGTAAATCCAAAACAATTCAATTACATCAGCACCTTCTTTACCGCTTTCTTTCGCCTCAGGTGCGATTGGACAAATACCAAGCAATCGATATTTCATTTCACCTTGACGTTTGTCAAAATACCAATGACCTTTAATTTTATATCCAGAAATATCTTGTGCTGTAAGAAACCGCTCATCAACATATTGAGGATCTAATTGACGAGATGCAGGTTCAAATCCAGCAGGAATAACCGTGTCTGGCTCACGCTTGCCACCTTTTAATTTTTTTCCTTTAATTGTTCTGGCTCCTACTTGTTTTCCATAATATAAATCTCTGTTTGCGTTGATTTCATCTTTACCAGCATCTGTAGTATCTCTGAATTTAAAAGAACCTTCCATGTCTTTCAAAGATCTTTTGGTGTTGAAATAGCTATCTCCGTAAACTTCTGTGATTTTGCCTGATTTTATTCCGTTAAGAATTACATGAAACAAAGAACGTCGGTCTTTGCCAATGTTAGTGGTGTCAACAGGATATAACAAAGGAAAATTAATTCGTTCATCTAAGTCAATTGATTCCCAAACCATTTTGCCCATCAACACATCTCTATCATGAACATAACCATAAGATAAGGGTTTATCGTTGTCCGAGTTCAACTGTGCTGAGGTTTTTTTACCTATGTCATCTGGTGATTTTGCGTTCAATAAGTTTGACTGACCAATAGCAAAACAATGTGCTAAAAGCATAAAACTAAAAACAAACAATTTTATAAGTTTCATAATTGTAATTTTTTTAATAATCTACTAACTTTTTAGTATTTATCTTTCGATAACGACAACCTTTACAATTTATTGTATTTCGTAAAGTACTGGTGCTGTTGCTCTCAAATCAATGTTAGCACCAACTAATTTTGTTTTAATTTCTGATATTGTAATAACATCGCCTCTTGTCGAACGTGCTAAAGCTGCCTTACAAGCTGCATTAACGCGATCACCACTTACAATAACGGTCGGTTGCCCTGGGGCTTTCAAACTAAATTGAACCACTCTAAAACTCACATCAAAATCAAAATCTGGTAAAATTGCTGAGATCGTAGAAACTTCTAATCTTGATTTTTGACCTTTCACTGTTCCAGAAGTTCCGCCAATTGCGCCTTGCGGTGCTGGAATACTTTTGATTTTAAATACTTTTTTGTCTGACACAGTTTGTCCGTTTGGCAATTTGCCAGACACAACAACCGTAACTTCATTTCCTTGACCTGGATTCATAGTATACTTTCCTTTTCCTCCTGCTGGGGATAGTCCTGGTGCAGAAGCACTTACTTTGTCTTCGCCAATTCCAGCAAAAGAAACAGATATTGGGTTTGCAACTCCTCTGTAAACAACGTTCATTTTGTCGGCTGAGATAGTAGCTGAATTTGGTTTTGGAACAACAACATAATTACCTTCAAATTTTAATGGAATAGTTTTTCCGTCTTCCAAAAATGTAAATTGTCCAGCAATTCTTTGTTCGCCAACGCCTCCAGCTGTCATTGAAATAACTGCTTGACCGTTTTCAATTTTACCTGGTCCTTGAAAAGATGTTGGTTTTGTGTTCTCGTCATAACGACCAAGTACAACTTTACCTTTTACGTTTTCACCTTGGAAATAAGCACTTTTTTCTAAGACAACAATTGCTTGATAATTGCTAAAAGATGCTGCTGCAACTGCCGCTTTACCTAATAATGAATTGTATGTATCAGTTTCCGCTTTCTGAACATCAGATTGCCATGCTGACAATTTTGATAAAGATGCCACTGCTGGAAATCCTTTAAAATGATAATCTAAGTATTCTAATTTGTTTCCGTCTTTATTAACAACGTCAGATAAATCAAATTTAGTATTTATTTCGGCTAAAACTGTTTTTAACTTTGTATTTCCAGCAAGGGCAGTGCCCATATCTGCCTTATATTTTGTAACTGTTGCCATTACTGCTTTTCCTTCGGCACTAATGCCATCAGGACTAAACCATGCTTCATCAAGGTTTTCGCCTTTATCCATTGATTCGTATGGTAATTTACCTGTTTTCGGATCTATTTCAGTTCCAGTTAAAACTTTTGTTTTTAAAGTATTAATGTAGGCATTGAAATTCTTAGTGATACCTTCAACTTTTCGCGCTGTAACCGCTGCAACAGCAAACTCTCCTTTTGCTTCCGCGGCTTTTTGGTCTAAACTTGTTAATAATTGTGCGTTTGAAGCAACTGCTGCCGTGTTTGCGCCTTCGAATTTTTCATTCATTAATCCAAATGCTGAAAGTACTTCTTTCGACATATTTAATGCTAACATTGCAATGAAAACCAAATACATTAGGTTTATCATCTTCTGTCTGGGGGTTAAATTTCCTCCTGCCATTTTTTCTAATTAGTTTTTGTTAAATTGAATTTAAGTTAGTTCAGAAACTAATTATTATTTGTTACTCATAGCAGAAAGCATTCCACCATAAACATTGTTTAAAGAGGCAATGTTTGCTGTCATAGACTGCATTTGCTCCTTAAGTTTTCCGGCGTTTTCAGCAATTTCTTTATTAGCTTCAGCATTTCTTGAAGCAGATTCCAATTGAACTTTGTACAGTGAATTAAGTGACTCCATTTGCGCAGCTGCCATAGACAATTCTTCGCTATATTTTTTGGTTGCAGTCATAGATTCTACCGCTGGTTTGATTGCCTGTGCTGCTCCTTCAAAGTTTTTTATAGAATTTCCTAAACTTGAAAACAATTCGCTATCTATTTTTGCATCTTTCAACAGTTGGTCTAATTTTGAAGATAACAAACCTTGTGGGTCTGATGGTTTTTCTTTTTTATCTTTTGCTGATCCGCCTGCCAATTCTGGATAGACAAGTGACCAATCCAATTCATTGTCTACGGGTTCAAATGCCGACAAAGCAAAAATTAGCGCTTCAGTAACAAGTCCAATAGTTAACATTACGTTTCCTGTTAATGGCCCAATTTCAAAGTGAGTAATTTTGAATAATGCTCCAACGATTACAACCGCTGCTCCCATTCCGTATGCGAAGTTCATTGCTTTTTTGCTCAATAATGCCATAATAGTAATAATTTAAAGTTAGGTTTGTTTTTAGTTGTTTTAGTTTGAGCCTGCGCCTATAGCTCGTTTTCCTGTGCCTGTTGTTTGCGTCCCCATATAATCTTGAACTGTTCTGAAACCTATATAGCTTCTTGCAGTGTCTGCATATTCAAAATCTCTTGTAGATACCTGAATTTGATAGGCTACATCTTTCCATGATCCACCACGAACTACTTTTCTTTGATTTTTATTGTCAAGTACATTTGGATTCATTGTCGATACAAAATCGTAAGAACTTGGGTCATAAGACGAGGCGGTCCATTCAGAAACGTTTCCTGCCATGTTATACAAATTATAAGCATTTGGATCAAAAGATTTTGCCTCAACAGTATACAATGCACCGTCTGCTGCATAATCTCCACGGTTTGGTTTAAAGTTTGCTAAATAGCAGCCTCTATCGTTTTTGGCATATGGCCCACCCCACGGATAAGCAGCTGATGACAAACCTCCTCTTGCGGCATATTCCCATTCTGCTTCCGAAGGTAATCTAAAAGAGTTTACATTGTCTTGACGCTTCTTTTTTGATTTAATATATGCATTCTTGTTTAACGTTCTCCACGCACAAAATGCTTTTGCTTGCTTCCAAGAAACTCCGACAACTGGGTATCCGCTATACGCTTGATGCCAAAAATAGTCGTTGTGCATTGGCTCATTATAAGAATAAGAAAAATCGCGTATCCATGTAGTTGTATCTGGATAAATTTCTACTTGCTCGGTTTTAATAAACTTACTTCGTTTGCTTCCTTTACTTTTTGCGTAAGCTGCTGCCTGCACATCCATTTCCGAATATCTGAATTTCAATTTTTTAACATCAATTGTTCGAAGTCCATTATATGATTCTGATGCTGGCAAATACATACTATCCATAACTTCAGTGTAGAATTCATCAGGATATTTTGCAGTTGAAGATTTAAGTTTTACTTTGTGGTTTAGTTTACGCCCTGCATAGGGATCATCTGCTGTACCTTGACTGTAATAATTTTCATACATATACTTGTCATAAGGTGTCATTTTTGTTGGATCAACATCTTTAAATGCATATTCACCAATGCTTCCAGTAGATTTTGCGCCACCAGTTGCGGTCGCAGGAGCACCTTTTCCAGCTTTTGCTCCACCAAGACCTTGCTCATCTGCCAAAATAGCTAAGCGCGTTCTGGTTATAGAATCTTTAACCCATTCTACAAACTGTCGATATTCGCTGTTTGTAATCTCAGTTTCATCCATATAGAAGGATCTGACGGTAACTGTTTTGGTCGGTGCATCGCCTACATTGGCTAAATCGTCTTCAGATTTACCCATAATAAAAGCTCCACCAGGGACTAAAGTCATCCCATAAGGCTTTTCGGGATGCCATTTTTTTCCTCTCACACCTATTAATTCGCCTTTGTCGCTTGAGCCGCAACTAAACAAAAGTGTTGAAAATACTGCGAATGTGATGAACTTCTTCATAATATACGGGGGTTAAAATATATTCTTATTCAAGAGCGTAAACCTATTTATTATTTTCCAAAAAAACAACAATTTTATTAAAAAAACCTTAAAATTTTTTTTAGCACTTTTTTTATTTTTTTGCTTACAAAATATTCTTACGCTGTGCATTCCACCAACGATCTGGTATTTCTTGTGCACAACATTTGATATATTCGTCATTGGTACAGGGCAATAACGCACCAAATTCGTTTATATTGCCAAGGCTTTTAAAATGTGGAGTTTCGACCCACCAGCGTTGCGTTTTTTCACTTTTATAAAATATAATTTGATGGTCTTCAACAAGTACATTATATTTAGTAAAGTGGGACTTGTCCTTATCTGGATTTTCATCAGTTCTGAAATAAAATCCCTCTATAAAATACCAAACAATTTGAGCAATAAGGTTCGATTCGTTTTCTGAATTGTTGTGATTGAAAATTCCCAAAATCTTCATTTTACTACTAATTCCAGCATATCGAGATAAACTACAAATTTCTTTTCCATCAAAACCATTTGGTACAAAGGTATAATAATTACCAGAATCTGCTGACTTGACCGCTGTTAAGTCTAAACTAACAAAGTCTGCATCGCGCAAAATGGCTTCGGCAATCGATATGTTATTTGAAACTTCGCCCAACCGATAGGCATCGAAATATAGTTTTTCAATTAAATCTATTTCTTCTTGGGCGTTATAATAGGTCTGATATCCAATATTACTATAATTAAACAAATTATTTGGTTCGTCCGCAATGATTCTTGATAAATACGAATCGATTTTAACTGGTTCATCTTCTTTTCCAAAATCAAATTTGCTATCAATTGTAACCAAATTGACCATCTGGTCAAGATTGTCAAAAGCCCGATAGATGGGGTAGGTAAGGTCTTGCGTTCCACCAATTATTATCGGAATAATATTCAGTTTGAGTAACTTTTCAGTAATTAATTTTAATGCATAAAAGGTATCTTCTGTTGACGAACCTTCATCGATATCACCCAAATCTGCAATATCATTTGTCCAATTTCCAGGATATAATTGATATATTGCTTTTCTTACATACGATATATCTACTATCTTGGTTGCATTGCTATCATTTCTATTTTCTAAAACACCAATGATTGTTAGTTTGATGTTTTGGAGATCTGGAAAATTATTCATGCTGTTTTTAACCATAGAAAAACCCAATTGTTTTTGAGACAATTGTGATGAAAATTCAATAATTTCAGGGTTTACAGGCGATAAAAATTCAAATTCCACAGATTAGAAATGTTTATTTTGATATGATAAAAATGCAATTAGCATAGGATTCTTTGAAATTAATAATAACTTATTTTTTGCCGGTTGTAAAATAATCGCAAGTCCGTTGTCAATAAATTATTGTTTTTTCTTTGCCACTGCTTTTTTAACCGCCGTCTTTTTTGCAGGTGCTTTTTTTGCGACCACTTTTTTTGCTGGAGATTTTTTAGCAATCATTTCTTGCACTTGAGCCAAAGTTAGTTTGGTTGCGTCAACGTCTTTGCTGAGTTCAATTTTGAGTTTCCCTTTGGTAATGACCGAGCGTCCCCAGCGTGCTTTTTCGACTAAAATGCCTTCGTCTTTCCAGTGATGCAAAACCTTTTCGAATTCTTTGACAAGTTTTTCGTCAATCAAAGTTTCAATGTCTTGTTGCGAAAGATTGTCATAGTCGTATTTTTTATTAACGTTTATAAATAATCCATTCCATTTTATAAAAGGGCCAAAGCGACCAGTTCCTTTCTGAACACCTTCGCCTTTATAAACTGCAATTGGCGCATCAGCCAATGTTTTTTCGTCGATAAGTTCTTGTGCGCGCTCCATCGTAATGTCCAATGGTTCTTCACCTCGTGGCAATGAAACGAACATGGCACCAAATCTAATATATGGACCGTAGCGACCGTTGGAAACTTCTACTTCTTCATCTTTATAAACACCTAAATTTTTTGGCAATAGAAAAAGTTTCAACACTTCTTCTAAAGTGATGTTGCCCATGTTTTGTTCTTTTTGAAGGCTGGCAAATTGCTTATCTTCTTCGTCGGCAGCGCCAATTTGTGCCATGGGTCCAAACTTGCCCAGTCGCACGGAAACTTGTCGTCCAGTTTCGGGATGTTTGCCCAGAATTCTTTCGCCACTTTCGCGATCAGCGTTTGCTTCTACGTTTTTTACGGTCGGATGAAATTTATCGTAGAAATCTTGCATCATTTTGCTCCAATCTACGTTTCCTTCGGCAATTTCGTCAAAATCTTGTTCAACTTTGGCTGTGAAATTATAGTCAAGAATATTGTCAAAATTTTTCACTAAAAAGTCAGTAACAATTGTTCCAATGTCTGTCGGCACTAATTTTCCTTTATCGGAACCCGTGTTTTCTTTGAGAATTATGTCGGAAATTTTTCCGTCTTTCAGCGCAAGTTGCGTGTAGTTTCTGAGTTGCCCTTCCATATTTCCCTTTTCAACATAATTCCTGTTGATAATCGTTGAAATGGTTGGCGCATACGTCGATGGTCTTCCAATGCCCAGTTCTTCAAGTTTTTTTACCAAAGCTGCTTCTGTGTAACGAGCTGATGGACGAGAATATCTTTCGGTTGCCGTAATGTAGTTGTTGATCAAGTTTTCGTTCACTTTCATAGCAGGCAACATGCCTTCTTGCTCTTCATCATCGTCGTCATTTCCTTCAAGATATACTTTCAAGAAACCTTCAAATTTAATGACTTCTCCTGCTGCAGTGAACAATTCTGAATGTTTGCTGGCTTCAATTTTGACATTCGTACGTTCCAATTCCGCATCTGCCATTTGCGATGCAATGGTTCGTTTCCAAATCATATCATATAGCCTGGCTTGGTCACGGTCAATATTGACGGTGTTTCGCGACATGTCGGTTGGACGAATGGCTTCGTGAGCTTCTTGCGCGCCTTTGCTTTTGTTAATGAATGTTCTGGGTTTTGCGTATTGCTTTCCATACAATTTAGTAATTTCGGATTGCGCAGCTTCCATCGCATCTTTTGATAGGTTGACGCTATCGGTACGCATATATGTTATCAATCCAGCTTCGTATAGACGTTGTGCCAATTGCATCGTAATCCCAACTGGCAAATATAATTTTCGTGCCGCTTCCTGTTGCAAGGTTGATGTTGTAAATGGTCCAGCTGGCGTTTTTTTGGTTGGTTTTGTTTCTAAATCTAAAACTTTATATGTGGAACTTATGTTTTGATTTAAAAATTCTTCTGCTTGTTGCTTTGAACTAAAATTTTTGGGAAGTTTGGCTTTGAAACTTTTTCCGTTTTGATTGACGAATTCCGCAACAACAGAATAAGAAGCAACTGCTTTAAAATTTATAATTTCTCGTTCGCGTTCCACAATAAGTCGCACAGCAACAGATTGCACGCGACCTGCGGAAAGTCCACCTTTTATTTTTCGCCACAAAACTGGCGACAGTTCATATCCGACTAAACGGTCTAAAACGCGACGCGCCTGTTGGGCGTTGACCAAATTATAGTCAATTTCGCGCGGGTTTTCAATGGCCTTTAAAATTGCAGTTTTTGTAATTTCATGAAAAACGATGCGTTTAGTTTTGGCTTTGTCTAACTTTAGTTCTTCTGCCAAATGCCACGAAATGGCTTCTCCTTCTCGATCTTCATCCGAAGCCAACCAAACCATATCGGCGTTTTTGGCAAGCGTTTTTAGTTTTGCAACAAGCGCTTTTTTGTCGGCTGAAACTTCGTAGGTTGGTTTAAAACCATTGAGCACATCCACACCAATTTCCTTGGATGGCAAATCGGCAATATGACCATAGCTGGAGGCAACTGTGTAATCTGAACCTAAAAATTTTTCAATTGTTTTTGCCTTTGCAGGAGATTCGACTATTACTAAATTTTTTGGCATAGATTTTTTTCTTTGAGTGCAAAAGTAGGAAGTTTTTTTTAATATTGGTCTTTTTAATATTTTTTTGGAATGAACAGCAATATTAGTTGATTGGAGCGATTAGTGCATTTCGACTGCGCTCAGTATAAACTTTTCAATGAGACATTAATTATAAGAATTTTATCTTTTGCAACATGTTAACTTTACAACATTTTAACTTTAAAACTTTGAAATTACTTAAAAGGATTTCGTTCTTTCCAAATTATTTTTGGTTCAAAATATTTAAAAATCATTGGTAGCAATTGGTTTATAAGTCCGTTACTGTGTTTTATAAAACCATACATAGGAATTGGTTTTGCACCAACAGAACTTTTTATTTCTAACGCTGTTCGCGCGAAGACAATTTCTGTAAATTTTTTATTGATTGAGAAACCAATCATATCGTATAACATATTGAGGTATAACATTCGCTCGCGTTGAACGGCGTCGTCATAGCCAAGGAAATATGTTTCCATTGAATTTCCGTTTTTGATCAAGGTGTCGAAACCAACCATAATATCATTGTCAAAATATCCATAGAAATGAAAATTGTGTCCTAAATTTTTTTTAAGGGTATAAAAATGATTTTCAGATAAATAGAAAGTATTAAAAGGCGCGTTTTTTGTGACATTTAAATACAATTCATAAATTCGAGTTGCGTTTAATTTAATGTCCACCAAAGACATTTTTCGTTTTTCTATGCCAAGCATTTTCTTTCGAGCGCGTTTAAATTGATCGCGATATTTTTTGGATAGTGCCAAAACATAGTCATCAGCATTTTCCCATTCGGGAAGTATCGAAAAAACCATATTAGGTTGAATTTCAAAATTATAATAATTTGTAAAGACAGGTTTTAACAATTGCGCATGTTCAGAATCAAAATCTTTGATAATTGTTAAATGAATTTTTTGATTTAAGTTTTTAAAGTATTTTTCTAATTCCTCAATTCCATTTATTAATAATTGAGATTTTATTTCATGAGAAACATTTTCTAAAAATTGAAATGCATGTTGACCCGTTAGCATATTATTTCCAACAAATAAGACATGATTGACGCTATTTTTAAATACAAAGTCACGCATCTTTGCTTGTACACAATTTTTATTGACGCCAAAAGATTTTAAATCAGTGATACAAATCATTTGTGAAAGCGCAACACCAACTAAATCTTGATTTTCAAAAAACCCAACAAATTGGCATTGCATGTTTTTTGGTGCGGATTCTTCCAATACTTTTAAATATGTTGTAGATAAAAAATATTTTTTGCAGCAAATGACATCCCATTGGTCGGGAAGGCTTGCAACATTTTTGTATATTTGAGTAGAAAAAATTGTGCTCAAGAATTTTTTTTGGTCAAAAATAGCTATTTTTATTCATACTTAAATTTTATACAAATGAAAACTTTTACATCGACTGAATCTAAAGAATTTTTGCTTAATCTGCAATTTTGGGAGTTTGCTGATAATGCAATTGAACGCCATTTTGTTTTTAAAAACTTCTCTGAAAGTTTAGCTTTTATAATACAAATTGGACTTTTGGCAGAAAAAGCAGAACATCATCCTGAAATAATTAATGTATACAACAAAGTAAATTTGCGTTTAAACACACATGATTGGAATGGTGTGACGACCAAGGATTTTGATTTAGCAAAGAAAATAAATGCCTTGTTTTCAATTGATTCAAAATAAATTATTTTTGGTTGTGGTGATTATGCGGTAACAGACATTGCACAAAAAAAAGGTTTAACATATTGTCAAACCTTTTTCGCATTAAAAATCTAAATAAATCACTTTTCGAATAGTAACTAACAAAATTCTAAGACAATTTTTAAAGATTTATTTTTATTTCATTTTATCGCATGCTGTGAAGTTCACGTCATAAGTAATATCGCCTTTTGTTTGCCCATAAGCACCACCACCATTATATTCTTGACGCAGACTGAACCTTTGAAAATAGCAACTATTGCTTTCAATATTTTTTACAAAAAAGGTGTAAAATTGATTTGAATATCGATAGAGCGGAATTCCGTATTCGTTTTTATGGATTGTCCAGCCACCATTTGACTCGTGCGCATAAACTTTTAGTATTTTTAGCACTTGTTCGCCACCAGAATATCTGCTGATGTATAAATTAGTAATTTGCTGATCTGTCAATCCCATCATAAAAGCATTGGTTTTCATTTTCCATTCTGGTGCCAAATCTTTGATTGCATATTTAATTCCGTTTTTATTTGAATCAAAAATGGCTTGCTGCTCGCTCATTATTGTGGCAACATCTTTGGCAGAAAAATCATAGTTGAATGTGTTGCCATAAATTATTCCGTCGCCATCTTGCTGTTTTCCCCAATCGTCTCTGGTTTTGCTGTTTAAAAAAACAGCAACTGTATATGCTCCATTTTTAGGAAAATTTTTTTGATTGTGCATATTCGGAAACGGCGAATAGAAAATCGCGTCTTTTGAAAGTCCGCTGTAGACGGAATATTTCATGGTGTGCGGCATAATGTCAATATCCAATGATTTTAAATTGGCTTGTTCAAGCGACAATGCTATTGGAGTTGCATTGTTGCCATTTCCAAAATGCATGCTTTGATTTTCATCATTATATAAAACCATTTTCATTTCGATATATGGATTTTTTTCATCAAGATTAAAAGTGCTTTTTATGGTTCCAGAAAGTGCTGTAATTCGCGCATAAATATGACTGCTGCTTTTGAATGAATTGGCAAAAGTTTCTTTACCAGAGTTTGGTAATGCTTCAAAAAATTCTATTTTTAGATTGTTTTTATAAGGCTGAATTACTGGTTTTAGTTCAGGATAATCTTTCGCAAAATGCACAATTCCGGTTTCGCCTTTTTTTCGCATATATTTATATGGACTGTATGAATTTTTATTAGCAATGAGTTGCGAAAGTGAACCTGTTGTAACAGAAGAATAATCTGATCCTTGATATGGAAATTCAAAAATAGTTTCAGTGTTTAAATTTTCGATTGAAACACTTTTTTCGGAATTAATAGATGTATCAGTTTTGTTTTCTGATTTTTTTTCGGTTAGCTTTTCTTTGGCTTTGTTAAGAAGGTTTCCGAATTGGGCATAAGATGATAATGTTACTATTATAAACAGCAGTTGAAATATGGTTTTCATTGTTCTTTCTGTTTTAAATTATTATTGAAGCGCACCTGCATCGAAGTAAAGTTTCCATGAATTTAGTTTTCCGGTATCAAGCTCGTTAAAATCATATATTTTGATAGTCCAAATTCCTTTAATATTTTTACCCATTAAAAAAGTTTTCAAATCTGTCATTGGCACAGAAAATGGAATGCTTGAAAGACCACGTGATCGTGCATATTTACCAGTTACAATTGATGTACTAACTTGTGGCAACAAAAATGTGGTATGCAAGCTGTTAAATTTTAACTTATTTCCTAAAATAAAATCTAAGTTCGATCCGTTGTTGGTGTCCGATGTTGTTCCTATTCGTTTAATGATGCCACAATTTTCGCCAGATGGTGCCACGAGTTCCACAACAATATCACCTGCAAAGCTGTGCGATATGTCAAGTTCTAAAGTTATTTTTGATGGGTCACTAATTATTCCATCGCCTGTTATGTTTACTGTGCTTATATTTTGACCTGGGATTTTTATAGTTCCACTATTAGTGCAATCAGGAATAGCTGTTTGCATATTATTTTCTAAAATTGCAGGTAAAACCAATTTAGTGTCAATGACTGCAGTTTCGTCTTTTGAGCAAGAAAAATTTATAGACATTACCACTATTGCGAGTAATTTTGTTGCTATTTTCATTTTTATATTTTTTTAGAGTTAATGGATTTGGTCAAAAAAGTATATTCGAATAAATACTTTTTGCCACTAATTTAAAAGATTTAAAAGGATTTTACTATTCGATAAATAAAAAATCTGTGATAATCTGTGTAATCTGTGGCTCAAAAAAATCATATATAAAGTAGACCGTAGCCATGTTAGTTTATAAATGTTGGCAATAATTTGTCGGCTGCAGCGCCGTCGCCCAGTTGGTTGAAATTATTTGCACCCCAAGTCCACAGAAAATCATTACTAATTATTGATAACGTGTGATAGCCACCAGCAGCAATTTGCGAATAATTATTTCCAACTAATGTTCGAATACTTCTGTTGGTTAATGTTCCATCGCCAAGTTGCCCGCGGTCGTTTTTGCCCCAAGCAAAGAGTGTTTTATCAGATTTGATCGCCAAAGTATGAAAAACACCTGCGGAGACTTTGCTCCAATCAGATGCTGAACCTACTTGTATGGGCGCTATTTTGTTAGTAGTATCTTCTGTCCCCAATTGGCTAAAATCATTCAAGCCCCAAGCCCAAAGCGTTCCAGTTGTTTTTATGGCTAATGTGTGGTTTGCGCCGCATGCGATTGAAGCCCAAGAAGTTTCGGTTCCAATTTTTAAAGGAATAGCTGCATCGGTATTGTTACCCACGCCTAATTGTCCATTATTATTTCTTCCCCACGCCCAGAGCGTTCCATCGGTTTTTATGGCAATACTATGATTAAATCCAAGTGCTATTTTTGACCAATTCGAATCTGTACCCACTTGAATCGGGCCATTTTGATTGGTTAAATTGGCAATACCCAATTGTCCATATTCATTATTTCCCCACGAAATGAGTCTTCCACTTGTTTTTATTCCCATTGCATGATAGCCATTTGCAGCAATATCTGCCCAGTCGTTTGCCTGACCAATAAGTGTTGGAACATTTCGACTTTCGTTGGTAAAATCGCCAAGTTGCCCTGATACATTATTGCCCCATGCATAACGTTTTCCATTGGTTTTTAATGCCATTGTAAAAAAAGAACC
>JAYWGW010000052.1:0-70339 GCA_043778045.1 Bacteroidota bacterium
CTCCATTTTCTAAAATCTCCACGGCCAATACAATCAATTTCTTCAAACCTTTACTTCTGCCTCGTTTATCTTTTTCTGGGCCGCCAATCATAAACTCATCAACGTGAACTGTGCCTGATAATTGATGATTTAAACTGCTTTGCATGGATTGCTGAACCTTTAATTTAAAAGACCAACAAGTCTTTTGACGAAGTTCAAACTCTGAACTTAATTCCGTTGATGACATTCCTTTTTTCTTTGTACTTATTTTAAAAGCAATATGGAATGCTATTAGAAGTGAAAACTTTAGTTTCTCAAACATAGTTCCAGCCGTTGGACTTTCATCATATCGACATTTGGTACACCTTCGATTATAAAGGATTTTACCGTTGCAAAATTTATTGTTCTGACATCTTTTGCAAATAAAACCATCTACCCATTTTAATTCAGATAAGTATTCTAAACAATCATCATTATTTTTAAACCTATGATTAAACTTTATCGAATTCACACCTATGAAATTTTTTGAGTCTATCATTAGACAAATATAATACATTGCGACCTAAACGCCTATACCAGAAAATTAATTTAGTTAATTTTCTATTCGTTGTCAGTTTAAAAAAAAATGCTAATACAGATTAAATATTGCGACTACGATTTTATGATCTTCGGCAAATTTTCATTAAACCATTTATATTTGTTCAAAATCATGATGTGTGTGCCTCCTTTAACAACGATTGCGTTTGTGATGTTTTTTATCGGAAAAACATCGTCGGAGTCGCCATGAATTTGTACTACGTTTTTGTCGGTTTCATTGCAATCCCAACAAACAACTTGCTCAATTGCCCAGTCTAAATAGTGTTTGTCTCGCATGGAAAGATATTTTTCGTATAATTTGATGCGTTGCGTGATGGTGTCGCCAAAAGAAAATTTTGCCAATCCATCTACGTTTACTAACAGCGCAGTTGGAATCAGTTTGTATGCTTTTGTAGATTTAGCTATTTTCATTTTAAGAGGAAATTCATTGCAGTTTTTGACGCTTGAAATGATGATAACTTTTTTTACGTCTAAAAATTTGGCCATCTCTTGAACCAGTATGCCACCAAAAGAAACGCCAAACAAAACTGCCTGATTGTGGTGGACTTTCTTTGCCATGCGTTTGGCATAATCTACCAATTTTTCATTGCCAATAGGAATTTCCCATTCCAACAAAAATATTTCAAAATCAGCTTCGGGCAACACTATTCGTTCAAAAATAGTTGAACTCGCAGCAAGACCTGGCATCAAGTAGATAGGGATTTTAGACATACCGTAGTTTTAACGATTATAATGTTTGAGTTGACACAAAAAATGACGAAATTTGTATAAAATTAGATGTTTTTTTATGTAATCCTTTATATAAAAGATTACATAATTGTAAAATTACGTTGAACTGTAACAAAAACCAAATGGAACCTGCAATTGTAATGGAAATAAAAGACAATAAATTCTCGCGACAGTTTGAAACCGTTGTTGAAAAAGGTTTGATTTCAGTAGAATATTCTTTTCAAGAAAAAAAGATTTTTTTATCTAAAATAAACCAACCAGATGGCTACAACAACGAAGTTTTTATCAGCGATTTCTTAAAGCAAATTATGGAAATTGCCTACCAAAACAAATGGAAAGTTGTTCCGATATTTCCGAAAATTGCACTTTTTGTTAAAAAAAATCCGACATACAAAGATTTATTACCTCCTGGCATAAAGATTTAATTTTTCAGACTTAACATTATGAAGATTTTTATAACAGGAATTTCAACCAATGTTGGCAAAACAATTTGCGCAGCAATAATAACTGAAAGCCTTTCCGCCGACTATTGGAAACCGATTCAAGCTGGCGATTTACATAATGGCGATGCTGATTGTGTTGCCAAATATTTGTCGAATCAAAAAACTGTCATCCACCCAAACAGCTATGCGCTTCAAACGCCTGCAAGTCCGCATTTGGCTGCTGAAATTGATAATGTGCAAATCCGTCTGTCTGAAATTATCGAGCCAAAAACTGCAAATCATTTGGTGATCGAAGGCGCAGGTGGAATTTTGGTTCCGTTGAACAATCAAGATTGCGTTGTAGATTTAATTCAAAACGACTATAAAGTTATTGTGGTTTCGCGACACTATTTGGGTAGCATCAATCACACGCTTTTGACAATTGAAGCTTTGAAAAGTCGAAATATTTCTATATCAGGAATTGTTTTTTCGGGCGATGAAAATGCAGCAACGGAATCAATAATTATATCAAAAACCCATTGCAATATTATCGGTCGCATCAACGAAGAACCCTATTTTGACAAAAATGTTATCGCAGAATATGCCGATTTGTTTAGAGAAAAATTGCTTTTGTTGTGAGGATTGTATCGTAAAAATTCACCGTTTTAATTTTTCAATTCGTGATGAAAAAAATTTTAATGCTATATAAATGAAAAATAAGTAACAAAAATCATTTTGTATTTACTTAGCAGAGTAAGTTATGTGTAAACTGCAAATCAAATATATTTTAAGTCATATGTATATGAAGACCGTAATAAAAATTTTAATTTTATTTGTTTTTGTAAGTTGCAATTCAGCAGAAGATAAGTGCGTAAACGAGTTGGAAAGTCAACTATCTTCAAACGCAAAGGCACAATTTGCCAAAGGCGCAACATTAAATTTAAATGCACGTTTACAATGTTTTCACTGGGATCAACTGCTGATTGAGTCGGCTTACGCAACAAAAGAATCTATAAAAAAGCATTACAACGTAGATATTCCTTTTACATATACACATGGTAGCAGTGACGGACAGCAAATTCTTTTCTTTTTAAAAAATAAAACTGTAGTCAAATATATTAAATTCGATAGAAATTGTCCTAAAGATGAAACATGCAATACGGTTGATTTTTTGACTTTAGTTGAAAATAACGAGACAGCTATAATTGATAGAGAAGATGCTGTATTTGAAGTTTACACTAAAAAAATAGAGGACAATCGAGGCAATATTTATTATCAAAACAATGCAATTCGACTTTTAAAGAGTTTAAAATAATGTATACCCTACGCTGTTATTGTGTCAAGCTATTGTTAGAACTCACCTTAAAAGATCAACACGACCGACAATAAACCAACAGAAAAATGACAAACAAAATGCCAACCGTTCGCAAAATTAATAGAGCTACGAGCCGACACACGAGCCAACGCTCTTGCAGCATATTTAATTTTGCCGAGCCTCAAAATTAACTACTATGAAAATTAAATTTTTAAAAGCATTCAATGGAGACGCAATCCTGATTTCGTTCAAAGAGAACGGAGAAATGAAAAATATTTTAATTGACGGAGGAATGCCTGCAACATATGTACAGAAGGACAAGAACGGTAAACTTGAATATGGAGAATTAAGAGAAACCGTAGACAAAATCAAAGAGAATAACGAAAAAATTGCCCTACTAGTACTGACCCATGTGGACGATGACCATATTGGCGGTGTGTTGAAATGGTTTGAAAAAGACAAAGATGCTAATAAATTGATTGGTAAAGTTTGGTTTAATTCAGGAAGACTTATATCTGAATACTTTGACGAAGAAGAAAACAAAGACAATCTGTTAACTTTCAAGCCTGATGACACAACACTTACAAGCATTGGACAAGGTGTGACGTTTGAGGATTACATTGAGTCGAAAGGAATTTGGGACAGAAGAATTATAATCGCATTAGAGTATTTTGAGTATTTAGGAATTAAGTTCAAAATTTTATCCCCAAGCCCAGATAAATTAAAGTTATTGCTTGGCAAATGGGAAAAAGAAGCACCTGAATCTTTAGATACATCAGCCGAAAAAAACGACTATGACTTTACACTTTCAGAACATATTGCAAGTGACAAATTCAAAGAAGACCCTGCTGTTCACAATGGAAGTTCAATTGCATTCATATTAACATTTGAGAAGAAAAACTTTGTTTTTTTGGCAGATGCACATCCGACAGTAGTAGTAAATTCCTTGAAAGAGTTTGGTTATTCAAAGGAAAAGCCCCTAAAAGCCGAACTGGTAAAAATATCACATCACGGCAGTAAGGCTAATAACAACATAGAAATGCTTGAATTAATAGAGACAAAGAAATATGTAATAAGCACTAACGGAGACAAACATGGTCACCCAAATAAAAAGTTTCTTGCAAGGCTTGCTTCAGTAAATAATAATTGTGAAGTATTCTTTAATTATACAGAGCAAATTGAAAAGATATTTTCTGATACTGATTACTCAGATTTTCCAAATTTCAGACCAATGCAAATACCTAATAATGAATTTTCTTTCTAAGCATGTCAAGAATAAATTTATTGCCAAATTATACAGTAAAAGTGGAAGGTGGAAGTGGTTGCATATTTCAACCAATAAACGATGAGTATAGCTATGTCTTGACAGCAAAGCATGTTATATCAGGTAATAATACACCATCAATAATTCGACAAAACTTGGATGAAAATGGAAATGTAATAAACGAATCATTAGAAATTATTGGAGATCCATTTAGACATTCTGATAATAACAAAGATGCTGCAATAATAAAAGTCAAAAAAGTAGAGACAAGTGAAGCATTGCTTCGAGATGACTTATTACCTGAAAATAAAGATGGGTATTTTTTATGTGGGCATCCTAATTCTAGGAGAAATCAAAATGACAGCTTTAGACTTGATGAAATTACCATACTACAACCTAAGGAACACAATTATAGAGAATCAAAAAGTAAACAGCCTATTATTTACAATGAAGTAATTGGTCAATCAGGCGGAGGTATCCTGAAAGTAGAAGATTCATGCATTTTGCTTGCTGGTATTCAATCTAGAATGGCAGCTGAAGATGGAAAAGAAACCTTAGGTAGATTAGTATTTATGCCGTTATCATTTTATGATGAGATTATAGCTGAAAATGAGTACGAACTATGTAAGTTATTTCCTCCATACATTGGCTCTTTTGAAAGACTACTTAATGATATTTTTCCTTTACCAAATCTTGAATATAAAAAAGACCTAATCCAAAAAGAGTTAAAGAAAATCTCAAAAGATCTTTGTAACGACTTTGCTCCAAGCTCTATTTTGAAAATATTTAAGGATGAATTTCTTGCTAATGGTACTGATAAAACTATAAGCATTCATAAAAAACTTTGGTCATCGTTTTTGGAGTTATTGACATACAATCAACTACATTCTGAAAAGAAATTGAAACTTGAAGATTTAAAAGATCTTCACAAAAAAAGAAAGTTATTTATTGTTGACACAAATAGTTGGACTAAGAAATTAAATGAAATCTACAGTTCTAACTTATCACATATTGAAATTGGAGGTTCTATCGTTGTTTGTGCAACTGACGAGAATAATCCTCCACGTGTTGAATATTCAAAAGAGGAATTAAAATTATTAATACCTGATATTAGTAGTCCAATTGATACTAAAAACATAAGTAATACTGTGAATAATCCTTTCGAAGAACTAAAGTTGGTTAATATATTTAAATTTCAAGATTCGATTATAAAAAATATTCTTCAATATCAAGAAATGAATGTCTTAAATTCAAGAGAAACAATAAAAGCAAATACCGATGGAATCCTATAAAGAATTAAAATTTAATGAGCTTTTTAATAAATTGAAAAAAGACTTCCCTATCAAAGAATTAGTGTTTGGTGAATTGTTATTTGGTGGAGTTATTCCAATAGTATTTGTAAATTTTGAAACACTAAATGATTTAAATAACAATTGGAAAGATTTTAATGGTCAAATTACCACAGATTTTGTACTTGATTTAAAGGAAGAATATTCCAGATGGAATTTTTATATTTTCTATTTATCAAAGGAAACTGTTGAAAAGCAATTGAAATACGAAATCGAAAATAACAAGTTTAGTAGCAGAAAAATTGTAATTGAGAGCGTTAACTCTATTACAGAAAAAGAAATTAATTTCTTGATATCTGAACATATTACAAATGACAATATAAAAATTGGGCTTGAGAATAAACAATCATTAAAGTTTAATAAGAATGCTTCAATATCCAACATAATAGACAAGCTTAGCTTAAACAAGAAGAGTGATGGTGATTTACAAGATGCATTGAATTCAATAGAAAAAATCTACAAAAATGAAATTTAAAAAAGTTGAAATACAAGCATTTCGTGCTTACGACAAAGCTGAAGATGGAACATTCGATTTTATCCGTAAAGAAGATGGTAAAAATGCTGACTTTATTTCTTTGTATGCACCTAATGGATTTGGTAAAACCTCATTTTATGATGCTATTGAATATGGCATCACCAATAATATTGATCGTTTTCTAAGAAAAGGAAAGGATACTTTTAATTCAGTTAAATCAGAAAGAAGCATCAGATCTAATAAAAAACAATATTTTCTAAGGAATAATTACTCAGATGATAATCTTCCTTCTTTTATAAAATTATACAAAGTTGGAGAAGATAGTCCAGTCATAACCAATATCGAAAAACCTAAAACAAAGGCAGGATATGATTATAAATTTGATCCCAAAGCAACCATTAATAAAGAATTCAAAACAGTTATTTTATCTCAGGAATGGATTGACGCATTTCTAAAAGAAGACAAGCCTGAAGAAAGGTATGAAAGGTTTATAGAGTATTTTGGAGATAAAAAAATTGATGAATATTATAAAAAAATAACTTCCTTAAATGCTTTTAATAATAAGAAAATTGAAGCTCTTTTGGAAATTTTAGATGGCATTCAGTTAGAACTAAAATTTGAAGGCGATAAGAATATACTTAAAAAAATAAATGAAAAAATTATTTCATTAAATAAGGCAGGAGAAAATTTAAAAGAGATTGATGAGTCTTATTCGGAAACAGATGCTCTAAATCTTTCAAATACTGTATCTGAAAGGACGAGTGATTTAGATTTTGAAATTAAAAAAGCTACTGAGCACATTAAGTATTTAGATATTTTCTTTTCAGGTAATGATGAAATTGAAGGAATGACTAAATATTTTGAATCAAAAAGTCAAATAGATAGACTTGAAAAACAAATCAAAGAAAACAACAGTATTCTTGAAAAATTTGATAAGAAACAAAAGTGTACAAATGAAATTGATTCGATTAAAAAGCTAAATGAAGAACTGAGTACAAAAAAGCAAAACTTGGAATCTTTAAAAATTGATTTCAAAGAATATGTAAAAATAATCAAAGAAATTTCAGAAAAAAGTAAAGAACACGAAGAACTGAAAAACGAGTTGTCAGCAATAACAATAATTCTGAATGCTCTAAAACAAAATGAAAGTGAAAACACCACAAAACAAAGTTCTGTACAGAAACAAATATCTGATTTAGAAAAAACAATTTCTGAAACACCAAAACTTAAAGTAAGCATTGATAACACTAATGAAAAATTACAAGAATCAAATACAAAACTTGTTGATATACAAGCGAAGATTACGAGCTTAGAAAAGGAAAAAAGTTTAGTTGAAATACCAATAAATAACCTCAAAATTTCGATTCAAGAAATCAACACTGGTGTATATCCTTCTATTTCCGATGAAGCGTATTCTAATAATGAAAAAATCATTGACGAACTTACACAAATTGAGAAATCATTAACGACTGAAAAGAAAGACCTGAAAGAAATTAATTCTAAGATAGAGGCAAATGAAAACTTTCAAAAAGAAGTCGAACAGTTTATTTCAAAAGGTTCAGAAATAGTCAATAAAAGTCAAACAAGTGCTTGTCCTTTATGCGAACAGCAATACGAATCGTTTAGTGCTTTGGCATCAAAAATATCTAATAATAGACTTTTATCAAATGTCCTTTCAAGTTTACTGAATGAAAGAGATGTTAAAAACAAAAACATTACACAACTAAATGAATCATTAAAATTAAAAAGAGAAAGATTAATAGCTGAAACCACCAAGAAATTAGAAGAAATAGAAAAAAAACGTGCAAAGATTTTAGATGATTTGAAAAAATATTTCGATTCAAAAGCGGTACTCACAAAAGAGATAGAATTGAATACTAAAATTCTTAATGAAACTATTTTAAAACTAAACGGAAAAACGATTGAAGAATTTGAAAAAGAAACACAAAGTTTTTTAAGTAAATTAAGATTAGAGATTGAGTCATTCATCAAAAAGAGTGAAGAAATTAAAAGTGCTGTTGTATCAGAATCATCGAAATTAGACAATTTAAAAAAAAAGTCTGCCAAGATATTAGCTGAACTCGACAGACATAATAAAGAAGAGGTATTTAGTAGGGTTATAGAGTTCTTTAAAGTAAATTATCCTGAAATAGAAATCAACGAAAACGTATTGACCGATGAATTAACAAAGACCTTAAGCAACATAAAATCTAACGTCGATAGAGAGATTAATTTAAAAAAAGAAATTGAAGACCTTAACACTACTCTAAATTCTTTTAAAAGTGAAGATGTTCAAAAGCAGAATGAACTAATCGAAAAATCGAAAGAATTATACATCAAGATAATAACTGGTTTTGAGCAAGAAGTTAAATCAAAACTTGGTATTGAATTAAAAGAATATAACCTTGAACTGTTTACGAAGTTTCTGGAGGATAGTAAAAAGAAAAGTAATGAAGAAATTAATAAACTTGAACTTAGTATAAAAGACTTTAATCTTTTAGCAAAACTCAAAGAAAATGTTACACCTTATTTGAAGTACGAGAAGGCAAAAATTGAAGAGAAAAACGCTAAAGCGAGAATTGATTTTTTAAAAAATAAAATTTCTAAGGAATTAGATAATGAATTAAAAAGTGTAGCCGATTATTTAGCTCAACAAATTGAATCTTTCTTTTATGAAGAATTGATAAATGAATTATACAGGAAAATAGACCCACATCCTGATTACAAAACTGTAATCTTTAAATGTGATTTCTCAGAATTAAAGCCAAAACTTAATGTTTGTGTATACCAAGAAAATAAAGACGAATTAATAATTCCAAATCTGTATTTTAGTACGGCACAGCTAAATATATTGAGTTTAAGTATCTTTTTGGCAAAGGCGCTAAACGCAAAAGACAATAAAGGCAATCCACTTGAATGCATATTCATCGATGACCCAATTCAATCAATGGACAGTATAAACATTCTTTCGACTATTGATTTATTAAGAAGTATCGTTGTTAATCACAAAAAGCAAATTATACTTTCAACACATGATGAAAATTTTCATAATCTATTGAAAAAGAAAATGCCAACAAGTTTATTTAATTCTAAATTTATGGAACTAGAGACTTTTGGGAAAGTAAAAAAAAGCAATAACTAACCAATGCATTTGGTGGCACATTTATAGTTTTTCCAACCTCACAGAGCCGAGCAAAAAACAGCAAAAGAGCCACCAAGCCAACGCACCAAGACAGATACGAAATGACAACGAACCAACACGACAGAAAAGAAGAGCGCAGTGCTAATGCGGGTTTGTAAAAGTGGTGTTTCAGTGCTTCGCGGACACAATTGTGGTTAATCAAAGTTTGGTTCTCCGCATTAGCATTTGTGATGAAAATCGACACCTTCGCCAAGCCCGAAACCGAAAATCATACCTATAATTAAAAAATGTTTCTAAAACCAATAGATAGTTCAGGTTTTCCGCCAGTGGAAAATGCAAATCACGAAGGCATTTTGGCTTATGGTGGCGATTTGTCGGCTGAAAGATTATTGATTGCATATCAAAACGGCATTTTTCCATGGTATAATCCGGGCGAACCTATATTATGGTGGGCACCAAACCCCAGAATGGTGCTGTTACCAAATGATTATCGACCGTCAAGAAGTTTGCAGAAAACAATTGATAAAAACATTTTCAACGTAACATTCAATCAAAATTTTGAGTTTATAATCAGGAATTGTAGCACGACGAAACGCGCTGGACAATATGGCACCTGGCTCAGCGAAGAAATGATTTTGGCATACATTGAACTTCACAAACTTGGATTTGCAAAATCCGTAGAAGTATATCAAAACAACCAAATTGTTGGCGGATTGTATGGCATTGATCTGGGTCACATTTTTTGTGGCGAAAGCATGTTTGCCTCAGTAACCGATGCTTCCAAAGTAGGTTTTGCTTGGTTGGTGCATCATTTAAAAACAAATAATTATAAACTTTTAGATTGCCAAGTGCATAACAATCATTTGGCAAGTTTAGGTTGTATAGAGATTGATAGACAAGTTTTTATGAAAATTTTGAAAGAAAGACTTACATAGAAAGTTAGACCAGTTGGATCATTAGATTAGTTAAATTGTACAGAATTTGTTGTACAATATATTTAGATTTTTTACAATTAAAAAATTTTTGAAGAACATTTGCTACGTAATTTACAAGATTTTGAAAATTATTTTTTCCGTGAAAGCCAACAATTCGCCACATGATCATCTACAATTCCTGTTGCTTGCATAAAGGCATACACGACAGTGGAACCGACAAATTTGAATCCTCGTTTTTTTAAATCTTTGCTAATGGTGTCAGAAAGCAAAGTTTTTGATGGAATATTAGCCAAATTTTCTGGACGATTTACTATTGTTTTGTCATTAGTAAAACTCCAAATATAGTGACTGAAACTTCCAAATTCTAACTGAATTTTCATGAATTCTTGCGCATTGCTGACTGCGGAGCGAACTTTAAGCCGATTTCTGATTATGCCCGTGTCTTGCAATAAATCTTGAATTTTGTCGTCGTCATATTGAGCGATTTTTCGGAAATTAAAATCGTCAAACGCGCGTCTAAAATTTTCACGTTTACGCAAAATCGTAATCCAACTAAGTCCCGCTTGAAAGGTTTCTAACAAAAGGAATTCAAAAAAAACAGCATCGTCGTGAATGGGAACTCCCCATTCCAAATCATGATATTTTTGATACAAAGCATCGGATTTGCACCAGCCACAACGAATTTTTTCAGTTTCCACGAAATGTTTCTTAGTTTTTTAGATACTTTTTAATTTGAAAATGTCCCAAATAAATCAACGGCGTTAACAAAATTGCAATGATAAGTTTAAAACAATAGCCTGTTAATGCCGATGAAACATACGTTTTAAAATCTATTTTGCCAGGCAAATAAAACGCAATTCCAAGAACAATAAAACTATCAAACAATTGCGATACGACGGTCGAACCAGTTGTGCGAAGCCAAATTTTGCTATCTCCAGTTTTGCGTTTAAAAAACCAAAACAGTGCGATGTCAATAAATTGAGAAACTAAAAAAGCCATAATGCTTCCGACAATAATCCACAGGCTTTGTCCGAAAACAGCTGTAAACTGTGCGTCTGAAACTGGACTGATACCCGATGCTGCTGGAATATTCATGGCAATTAATAGCACAAGAAAAGCATACGCAATAAGGCCCGCTGTGATTATTGAAAGCCGACGAACGCCACTTTCGCCAAAATATTCGTTGATTAAATCGGTTGTTAGAAAAACAATTGGCCAAGGCAAAATCCCGATGCTCATCACAAATGGACCAACAGACAATAGTTTGCCTCCAATAAGTTCCGCAACAATGGCATTTGTGATGAAAATGCCTGCTAAAACAAGGTAAACAGTTTCTTTTTTGGTTTGAAACATTATTTGATAGAACGTTTAAAAGTTATAAAGTTGAAAGTATTATGATTTCCACAACTTATCAATGAAATTTCGGCTTGCTGTTTTATCACGATGCAATTGATTGGTAAGCTGTGCGATAGACTCAAATTTTTGTTCGTTCCGAAGTCTTTGAAGAATGTCAATTTTCAAAACTTTTCCATATAAATTTTGATCCAAATCAAAAAAATGTACCTCAACTTTTTGTAATTTTCCACCAACTGTTGGGTTGATTCCGATGTTCATCATACCAAAAACATCTTTGTCATCAATGTTGCTTTTCACGACGTAAACGCCAGTTTGTGGTATAAGTTTATAGTCGCTGTCAACATCAATGTTTGCAGTTGGATAACCTATGGTGCGTCCAAGTTGCTTACCCTTAACTACTTGCCCAGAAACCATATAGTCATAACCAAGATATTGATTGGCTAATGCGATGTTTCCTGTTGTGAGTGCCGTCCGGATTTTTGTAGAACTGATGGCAACTTCTTCGATTTGTTCGGCAAGAATTTGCTCCACTTCAAAGTGATATTTTTTTCCAAAAGCTATCAAATCGTCTATGTCTGCGGAGCGTTTATGTCCAAATCGGTGGTCGTGTCCAATGATGATTTTTGAAATGTTCAGCTGTTTTACTAAAACTTCCACCACAAAATCTTCTGCTGATAGGTCAGAAAATATTTTATCAAACGGATGAATTATAAGAGAATCAAGTCCAAAATTTTCGAGCAAATCACTTTTCTCGTCAATAGTATTGAGCAATTTGATATCAGAATTTTTTTGCAAAACCATGCGTGGATGCGGAAAAAAAGTCAAAATCACGCTTTCACAGTTTTTCTCTTTGGCTTGCATAACAAGTTTTTGAATTATTTTTTGATGTCCCAAATGAACGCCATCAAAAGTTCCGATGGTCACGATGGTTTTTGATGTTGACTTAAAAGAGGCAATAGAACGAAAAATTTTCAAGGCAATAAATTAATTTTATAAAGCGCAAATTTAACACTAAATTATTGTTTTCAGTATGCAATCATATAGAAATTACGCGCCCGTCAGATGCGAAATGATATTTATTTTTATAATTTTGGCGAAAAAAAATGGGCGTTTTTAAATTCAAACAATTCGAGGTTAGTCACAGCAATTCGGCAATGAAAGTTGGCACTGATGCCGTTTTGCTTGGTTCGTGGGCGCCAATCGACCATCGTCCAAAATCAATTTTGGACATTGGAACGGGTACTGGAATTTTGGCACTCATGCTTTCGCAACGAACTGATGCTTCGCAGATTGATGCTTTGGATATTGATGAAGATGCCTTTGAAGAAGCCACAAACAATTTTGAAAATTCCATTTGGAGTGACCGATTGTATTGTTATCATGCGGGCTTGGATGAATTTATGGACGAACCAGAAGATGAATATGAGCTGATTGTTTGCAACCCGCCTTTTTATGCCGAAGATTTCCAAAGCACAGATGAACAGCGGAATTTAGCTCGTTTTCAATCGTCGATGCCGTTTGAAGATTTGGTAGAAGCTGTGGATTTGCTTCTGTCTGAAAACGGCGTTTTTGCAGTTATTATTCCATTTAAAGAAGAAGAAAAATTTATAGAAATTTGCGCAGATTTTGAACTTTTCCCGACCGAAATCACTCGTGTTCGCGGAAGTCACACAACGCCAATTGTTCGTAGTTTGTTGGCTTTCAGAAGGTTTGAATTGCAAACAGAAACAATAACGGAAATCACCATCGAAATAAACCGACATGAATACACCGATGAATATATTGAACTTACTAAAGAATTTTACATAAAAATGTAAAAAAAAACACCTCGAAATTTATCAAGGTGTTTTAACTAATCAAACTATTTAAAAAAAACTATTTTTTTATCATGTCAAAAATTGGCTTCAACGCTTCCATATCAAAGTTACCCTTTTGCATGGCTTCCATAACTTTCATTACGTTTTCTGGCTTCATGTCTTTGCCTTGAATCCGAACAACACCAAGACCAATATCATCTTTACTTCCACTAATAATAAATTCAGATATATGGTCGTCTGAGCCAACGTAGCTGATATTAGCACCATCTTTGCCAACTCCAAATTTCATCAAATCTTGATATTTTTCGTCATTTAGGACGGCTTTAATTTTAGCTCTTTCAGCTTCAAATGCAACGGTGTTCTGTGCTGTTTTCTTAAAATACAGCACATTCATTTTATCAAAACTTTTTAGTGCATCAACCTGTTCGGGCGTAAATTTTGCTTTTGTAGTGTTGAACATTGCAGGCGAAACATCAATTGCTACAAAATTTTTGTCAGTGGCATTATCAACAAAATATTTGTCTAAAGATGGTTGCTTACTGCAACTTATCACTAAAAAACAAATTGCAAAGCGTATAATTAAATTCGTTTTCATGGGACTATTTTTTAGAAGCTTTCTTTAAAGCATCGCCTCCTGGCAAGTTCATCTTTTCGGTCAGAACAGAAATTTCGTCTAAATCAAAATCACCTGTCAATGACATCAAAATCGTTTGATTTTCTTTACCCGAACCTTCAATAAACATCAACAATTCTCTAATTTGCGATTCCTTGGCTCCTGATTTGACCATAATTTTAATGTTTTTCCCGTTGTCGGTGATGCGCATCAATTCTTCCAAACCTGCGGACTTAATGTGTTGCGCAGAACTGGCTTTCAGTTCATTTGCCATCCGAACGCTACCTGTTGTAAATACTTTCAAATTGTCTAATTTTCTAACAAGATTCAAATATTGTTGGTTTTCTTTGTCTTTTAAATCCATTTTCATATTTCCAATCAATTGAAACATTTTTTTGGTCACAATCACGGTCGTTACATCGTCTTGACCATCAAATTTATCAAAAGAAGATTGTGCCAAAAAGATGGTTGGCATTAAGATTAAAGCAAGAATTATTACTATTTTTTTCATTTTTTCTAAGATTAAAAGTTAATTTGTTTTAAAAATTTTGTTTTTTGAGTTTTCAAATTCATTAATATATTGCACCGACTGCACACCAACATTCACATTTTCAGACAACAGATTTAATGCTTTTTGTGTTTCTTCAAATGCTTTTTCTGGCGTTTCAAAAGTTCCGTAAGCAGTGCTCTTAGGAGTTTCATTGTTGTAAAAGAGAAAGGTTCCTACGCTTATCAAAATCACTGCTGATGCTGCAATTGACAACAATGCTATATTTCGTTGTTGTAACGCTGGTCGCAATTTGTGCTTTCTTTCAATAAATTTTTCATCATCGTAAAATTTAAAAAGTGGTGCATATTGTGTCAAATGTTGCGCAACATTTGACGATAAAAAATAAGTTTGCAAATCATTTTCTTCGGCAATCGTACTCTCGCCTTCAAAATATTTTTCTAAAATTTTTTCTATATTATCTGTTGCCATATTCATGTGTTTTTATCATTGTTTCTCTTATCGTTTTTCTCGCTCTTGACAATGCAACCCTTACTGCGGTTGGATTCATTTCCGTTATTTTTTCAATTTCGTCAAATTCTAATTGTTCAATGTCACGGAGTTGAACAATAATTTTTTGTTGATCAGGCAGTTTACCAATAATTTTTGATATCCATGAAAGGCTATCTTTATCTTCGATGTTTTGTTGTAAACCGCTGTGGTTTTCAGTATAATTGCTGTGAACTATTTGCAAATTCTGTGCCCGTTTTGATTTTAGCTGATCCAAACAAAAATTTTTAGTCATGGTCATTGCCAGAGCTTCAACACTTTTAAACTGATGTAAATCTGTATTTTTGACCCACAGTTTTACTAAAACTTCCTGCGTTGCGTCTTCAGCTTCCGCCTCACTAACCAACAAACGCTTTGCCAATCTAAAAAGTTTGTTTTGAAATGGAATAACAAGATTCATAAATTCTTTCTGGTTCATTGCAAAACTTTTTCGATTATCTGACGTATATAAGAAAGACGATTCATAATATTTTTTGTTACAAAGTATTGAAAATAAATTAAAGTTCTTAAATTTACAACATTAATAAATAGTTACCAACATGAAGAAAAATTTTAGCCTGCTTTTTATAGCCATATGTTCGGTTATTGGCATTGTTGCTTGTACCGACCAAGATGACAATTTAAACATTCCTGCTGAATTGCAAGTACAAAGTTTCATTTGGAAAGGACTCAACCTATATTATCTTTGGCTGGATGATGTTCCGGATTTAAACGACGATAATTTTGCAAATCAATTTGAACTTAACAGCTTTTTAGCAACAAAGGGCACGCCGCAAAACCTTTTTCAAGATCTTTTGTATAAACCTGTTAGTAAATTTCCGACTCCTGGAGTCGCTGTTGACAGATTTAGTGCTTTAGTATCTGACTACACTATTTTAGAAAATCTTTTTCAAGGAATTTCTACATCCACAGGTTTAAATTTTGAACTACTATTAAAAGAAGGAAGCGAAACCGAAGTATTTGGTTGGGTGCGATACGTATTGCCAAATTCCAGTGCAGCCACAAACAATATGCAACGTGGCATGATATTTTCAGGCATAAACGGAACACCATTAACAAATTCAAATTTTCGACAACTTCTAAGTGCCAATAGCTATACGCTAAATTTAGCTAATTTTGCTGGTGGTGCCATCACGCCAAACGGCGTGTCAATAACGCTTACAAAAACACCACTTAATGAAAATCCAGTTTTTCTGACACAAACCTATGTTGTCGGAACAAAAAAAGTTGGATATATTGTTTACAATGCCTTTACGAGCAATTATGAATCGCAATTAAACGCCGCCTTTGGTCAACTAAAGTCAGCAAACGTAACGCATTTGGTTCTCGATTTAAGATATAATGGTGGTGGTTCCGTGCGCACAGCAACTCGCTTGGCAAGCATGATCACAGGTCAATTTCCAAATCAAATTTTTGCGTTGGAACAATGGAACCGTAAAGTGCAAAACTATTTATTAGCAAACAATCCATCATCGCTGGTAGAAAATTTTACAACCACTTTGGCGGACGGCTCATCAATAAACAGCTTAAATTTAAGTAAAGTTTTCATTTTAACTTCGCGCAGAACAGCATCGGCAAGCGAATTAGTTATCAATGGATTAACACCTTATATTACTGTTGATAAAATAGGGGATAAAACAACTGGCAAAAATGTTGGTTCTATAACCGTTTATGATTCACCAAATTTCACTGCCACAAATCGCAATCCAAACCATAAATATGCGATGCAACCCTTGGTAATAAAAACCTCTAATAAAACTGGTTTTAGTAGCTATCAAAGTGGAATTTTGCCAAATACCTCACTCATCGAAAACCTTGGAAATCTGAGCCAACTTGGAAATATAGACGAACCTCTTTTGGCAACTGCATTACAAAAAATTGCAAATGGCGCCCGTTTGTCAAGTCCAAATTTCAGAACTTTTACTGATGTTACAGATTCGGACATTATCGAAAACCCGTTTTCAAATCAAATGTATTTAGATAAAATCCCAGCAGGATTGGAAAAATTTTTACGCGTAGATTAAAAATTATATTTAAAATTGTGTTCTTTGTATAATAATTTGGGCGAATCCCTTCACTTGCAATTCCTGAAAATCGGAATTGCAATTTCGGGTCGGGCTTTACGCTCCCAAACTGTCATTGCGAGGCACGAAGCAATCTGTTGAGCGGCAAAAAGGTTTTACACTTCAACGTGTCCGCCGTAGGCTGATCCCTTTCGCAGTACAACTCGTAAATAAATTCTTTTAAATGTAAATAATTCATTGGCGCCATCAATGATTTTATGTTCAAAAACGTCCTTCTTTAGAATTTTTTGCGTTCATTTGATATCTAAATTATAACCAGATTCAAAACCATGCAAACCTACACCGTCAACCAAATAAATGAAGTACTTCAAGGAGAAATTGTTGGACATTGCGCAACAAATATCACCGCACCCGAGCAATTGTCTGATGCCACAAATACACAAATTTCTTTCATAGGAAGCAAAAAGTACGAAAAATTTTGGGCGACTTCAAACGCTTGTTTGGCAGTCGTAAATTTAGACAACAACCTTAATCCTGGCGAAAACCGCGCTTTCATAAAAGTTAAAAATGCTGATTTGGCCATGTCGCAAGTCTTAGAGATGTTTGCGCCTGAACCTCCTGTTTTTCATTCCAACATTCACAAAAGTGCAACCATAGACGAAACTGCAACCATTGGAACCAATACTTTTATTGGTGCAAATTGCTACGTTGGTCCAAATGTGAAAATCGGAAACAACACCAAAATATATCCAAACGTAACCATTTTAGATGAAAGTTCCATTGGCGACAACACCACCATTTGGTCGGGAGCTGTTGTTCGCGAACGCTGTCACATCGGGCATCATTGCATCATCCACCCAAACGCAACAATTGGAGCCGATGGTTTTGGGTTTCGATCCTGTCCAGAAAAAGGCTTGGTCAAAATTCCACAAATTGGAAACGTCATCATCGGCAATAATGTAGAGATTGGCGCAAACACTTGCGTTGATAGAGGCAAATTTAGTTCAACAATTCTTGGCGACGGTTGCAAAATTGACAATTTAGTTCAGATTGGACATAATTCTAAACTCGGAAAATTTTGCATTATGGCGGGAAATTCTGGTTTGGCTGGATCCGTAACACTCGGAAATGGCGTGATCATTGGCGGGAGTGCCTCAATAAAAGACCATACCACTATGGGCGATGGCGCAATCATTGGTGCAGGCTCTGGCGTGATGGGCGATGTTGAACCTAACAAAACAATGCTTGGATATCCTGCGGTCGAAGCTCGCGAAGCTCTTAAACAGTGGGCAATGCTGAAACGGTTGGTAAAAGATGGAGTAAGGTAGTTTGTTTTATTTCATCTATTGATAGGTTATAAGCTATTTTAACTCAAAAATCGGAAGATAAAATATAAAATTAAAGCATAATTTTATCTAAGTTTTTAATGAATTTTTCAAAATACATACATTCTAAAACTTTATTAAAATCGAGTTTGTGAAATATATCCGAATTGTGAGATTCACTATATTTATTTGATGCCATTTTTAAAAATTCTTTTGGTTCATTAACATTCATAACGTTATTAATTTTAGGAATTTTTGTTTTGTAAATTTTATTAAAAGTTTCAATATCTGCCAAAATTAAAGCTTCTATTTCATAGATATGTAATAAATGAATTCCTTTTTTATTTACAACACTATTGGAACTTGTGAAATAATTTTTTCGTTCATAAAGTTTTGTTTTATTAGGTAAGATAGAATCTAAATCTCTGATGAAAATAATAACATCAGGTTTTTGTCTTTCGAATTCAATTCTTAAAAATCTCTTAGTCTTTTGACTATCTAAGTTAGAACCATTAATTCTTTGAAGAATAAATATGAAATCATACTTTTTGTCGGTGTATTTTTTTAAGAGCAAATTTTTTATTGATTGAATATCATTTGGTGCTTCACCAACTAAACCTATTTTCATAAATACTACTTTTCTAAATCAGAATAAAGCCAATAATCACTCAAAAAATCTTCTTTAAGATAATCAGCTGCTTTAATTAGTTCATTTTTATCTAAATGTCTTAATTTAGTTCCATCATCATGAGTTGAATATGCTATTATTATTCTATGTAGTTCTTTGTGATTAATAGCATCTAACGCTTGAGGTGAGTGTGTAGTAATAATTATTTGTTTTTTTTCTGACTCTTCTTGCAAAAATTCCATCAATTTCTGAAATTGATGAGGATGTATTCCTAATTCTGGTTCTTCTAATAAGATTATTCTACTTACTTCTTCTTCACTAATAAAAAAACCGCTTGACGTAGGTCTTACATCAGAATTAAAGTAACCATCATAAATTTCTGAAATTATATAAAACAAGCGTTTTGTTCCATCAGATAAATTTGAAAACGGCAACCATTGACCGTCCACTTTAAATTCAATAAATAAATTATTTATACTAAATGAATCTTTATTTTCATCAATAAATATATTAAAATTGTCACTAACTCTAAAATCTTGAATTGGAGAATATTTTGAAAGAATTTCACTTAATTTAGAAAATCTATCAAAAAAATTATTCAAAACATTTTCAATATTTTTCTCTGTTAATTCGTCAATATGATATACAGCAAGAACCAAATCCAAAGCAAAACACCTTAAAAAATATGGATTATTTGAATCTCTAAAAATTTTACTTAAATCAATAGAAACTTTTTTCTTTTCAAACTTCCAATTTGCTGGATTATTAATAAGTATGTAGTCAGTAGGGATTCCATGAAATAAAAAACTACTATCAAAATAAATATTTCTTTCAATAAGCTTTTCACTGATAGTTGTACTTTTACCTTTTTTATCTTTTATTTCTTTTCCTGAAATTTTTAAAATTGAATCAACTTTTAAATTTAAATTTGAATTTTTAAATAAATCCTCAATTTTAATATTTTTATTGGTTTCGATAGTTATATTTTTACCATTTTGAAATGATAAAAAAGAATCAAAATTATTTAAATCTTGAAATTCTAAAGATATGCACTTATTCAGAAAACTTAAAAAATTTGTTTTTCCTGCTGCATTTTTTCCAATAATAATATTTAAACCTTTTTGTAATTCTAAATTAACACTAATTATTGATTTATAACCAGAAAGATTTACTTCTTTTAAATACAAAGAATCATATACCGTATTTGCCATATTTTTAATCTTAGTACAAATGTAAATTATTAAAATTTGATTACATATTACAAAAATATAAATTTCAAAGCTTGCAAACAAAAAAATGTGTTTAGAAGAACATAATTTAATTAAAAAACGGCTTATAAAAGCAGTTTGGCAAAATTGTGGTTTTAGGCTTTACCAAAGTCGGTTTTGTTTCGCCTCCGCGAATGGTTTTTAATTCGATACATTTGGTTAACCAAATCACGAAATGAAGCCAAGCCACGAGACATTGTGTGCTAATTTGGATCAAAATTCTGAAAAAAATAAAAAATAATACATCAATTAAGAATACCGCAACTTTTAAAACAACGTAAACGCATTTTTACAAAACTAAATATGAATGAAATAATTGAAAGTAAAATTAACGTAAAATATATTTTACTGCTCTTTATTGCAGTCTTTGCAAGTACAATTCTTCACGAATACGCACATTGGAGTATTGGAGAAATATTAGGTAACGAAATGAATGCGACACTAAACGGAACAAATCCAGTTGCGGGAGTTTATATAAATGAATGGAATAGAAACTACGTAACTTTAGCTGGACCTTTATTTACAGTTTTGCAAGCAATCCTATTTTACTTTTTAATATCAAAATATAAAAGAATCGAATTATATCCTTTTATACTATTTCCGTTTGTAATGCGATTTTGTGCGGGATTAGCAAACTTTTTAGGACCAAACGACGAAGGAAGACTTGGACTTTCGCTTGGAATAGGATTATTTACACTTTCAATCATAGTTTGTAGTTTTCTTTTTGTTTTGGCTTACAGAGCATCTAAAGAGATGAAAATAGCAATGAAATTTAATGTAATAAGTTTTCTATTTTGCTTTTTGTTTTTACTATTGTTAAGTTTTATAGACTTTAAACTGAAAATAAAATTAGCATAAAAATTTAAAATATTAAACTAAAAAGTGAACTTAAAAAAAACCCCAGCGCAAAACAGCGGTTTACTTCGTCTGTTCGCTCCTCCGGGCTCGGGTGGCGCACTTGGGGTTTGAGGCAATTCGCCGCGGCGAATGGTTTAGTTTCGCCGAGGAAAATGGTTTTTGATTCGATACTTTTGACTAATCAAATTCAGAACTGGAGCCGAGCAACGAAACGGCGAAAAGCATTTCTAAACGTCAAATTCCATTTTTAAAAACAATATTAAATAAAAATACTCAAAAACCAGTAAAACATCGCGGCCAAAATCGCAGAAATTGGAATTGTCAAAACCCACGCCCAAACCAAACTTACAGTAACTCCCCATCGAACGGCGGAAACTCGTTTAGTGAGTCCAACGCCAATAATAGAACCTGTGATGGTATGTGTGGTTGAAACAGGAATTTTAAAATGCTCTGTAAAATATAGAGTAAGCGCCCCTGCGGTTTCTGCGGCCACGCCTTCAAAAGCGGTAACTTTTGTAATTTTTGAACCCATTGTTTTTACAATTTTCCAACCACCACTCAAAGTTCCAGCGGCAATCGCGGTATAACAAGCCAACGGAATCCAATCGGGCATTTTATAGGCTGCATCGCCTTTTGGCAAAACAACATCCAACCATTCCGGCATATCACTTTGCAACAATCCGCTTGTATTAATATACACTGCGACCGCTGCAGCTATAATTCCCATAACTTTTTGCGAGTCGTTTCCACCGTGTCCTAAACTAAATGCAGCAGAGGATAATAATTGCATTTTACGCAACCAAAACGTTGATTTGCTCAAACTTAAACTACTGAAAAACAAAGCAAATGCACTAACGCTTAAAATTATAAAGCCAACCAAAAGCCATTTTATGTTGTGTGCTTCTAAAGCAACAGCCCAAAAATGAGACTCAAATCTCGGCTCTTTTATGTCAGAAAACCCAATAAGTTGCGAGTTTACGCCCCAAATTGTCAAAACCATCAGCGCAACAGTGAAAACTTTTGGACCAGTTGTTTTTCTTGAAGTATGTAAAAGCCAAATTGAAATTAAATATGAAAAGAGTGCCCCCAAAAATGGCGCAATGACAATAAACGCAATAATTATAAAAACACCTGATGGAAAACTGCCATCTTTTCCTGCGCTATACCAATTCACCACATCAAAACCCGCATGAGCAATTGCTGCGCCCGCAAATCCACCTATTAAAGTGTGTGAAGAACTTGAAGGAATTCCTTGCCACCATGTAAACAAATTCCAAATTATGGCCGCAATAACGCCTGCTAAAATCACCACTAAATTGATTTCCATTGTGTTAGCAGTTTTTGCAACTGTATCAGCTACGCCAAAACCAAAAACCCAATACGCTAAAAAATTGAAGAAAGCTGCCCAAACCACTGCCTGAAATGGAGATAAAACTTTGGTAGCAACAATTGTTGCGATGGCATTCGCAGCATCGTGAAATCCGTTTATGTAATCAAAAACAAGAGCAAGAACTATAATAATTATAAGAATAGTGAAATCCATGTAAGAAATATATTTTATTAATTAGATAAACAAACCTTACGAATGTTTTACTGCTATAGATTCCAATACACTTGCTACGCTTTTGCATTTATCAACGGCAGCTTCCAAAACAGAAAGTACTTCTTTATATTTAATAATATTTTTTGGATCAGTTTCATTCTCAAACAAATCGGCGACAGCTTTGTCATAAACAATATCCGATTTGTTTTCTAATTTGTTTATTTTTGCACAAGCCTCAGTAATATTTTTTATTTTTTTGAAATTTTTTAGCTCTTTCACTGCAACATCAATATGCTGACAAGCTTCTAAATTTATTTCTGTTAATTTTCGAATTGACTTGGTGATTTTATCAACTTGATATAATTTCATTCTGCTTGCTGCACCGTGAATATTTCCTGCAATGTTATCGATTGCTGTTATCAGTGCGTGAATGTCTTCGCGATCAAATGGCGTTATGAAATTACTACTCAACTCAATATTGGTCTGCCGTGAAATTTCGTCGCCAATTTGTTCCATTTCTTCAATTTTTTGTAGCAAATCATTGCGATCTGGAAATGGCAAATTCACTACTTCATGAAGTGCTGTTGCCATCAATATTAGATTATTTGTAGCTTGTTCAAAAAGCGGAAAAAACTTTTTATCTTTGGGAACCAAGAACTGAAAAACACTATTTAATGACATCTTTTTCTAAATTTATTTGGCAAATGTAACTATCAAATGTTAACTAACTGTTAAGTATCTTTAAATTGATTATAATGCTGACCTAAGCAATTCAAAAGTTAAAAAGTCGTTAAACTGAAAAGTCTGAAATTGATATAAAATGCTAACAATCAATTATATAAAAGTTTGTTATAGTAAAATAAGATACGAAATCTAATAATCATTGTATCTTACAAACAAGGTTTGAATTAAACCTAAACTTTTAAAAATGTTAAAATCATAAATTTCATTTAAATAACAATGATAACTAAAGTGATTTTGTACTTTAGCATTTCACAAAATGTTTAGTCAATTTATTAAAGAATTTCATCTATTAAATTTATTGTCTATTAATAATAATATTGACATGTGTTTTATAAAATAATAATATTTAACACCTACAGACTTTCAAACTTTTCAACTTTCAAACTTTACGACTTAATTAACTTTCGACCTAAAAAAATGGACATCAATTTCAACAAAAACGAAGATCATAACAAACTTTTACTTCCTGAACTAAAGCATAAATTCTTGAAAGTGAAACTCGGTGGAGGCGAAAAAAGAATCGCGAAGTTGCATGCCGAAGGCAAAATGACAGCCCGAGAACGCACTGACTACTTACTTGACAGCGATAAAAAATCTATCGAAATTGGTGCCTTTGCAGGCGAGGGAATGTATGCGGAACATGGCGGTTGTCCATCTGCGGGAGTCGTTGTGAAAATTGGTTATATATCAGGAAAACAATGCATTGTGGTTGCCAATGATGCCACCGTGAAAGCTGGCGCATGGTTTCCGATTACAGGCAAAAAAAACTTGCGCGCGCAAGAAATATCTATTGAAAATCGCCTACCTATTATATACCTTGTCGATTCTGCAGGCGTTTACCTTCCAATGCAAGATGAAATTTTCCCCGATAAAGAACATTTCGGTCGCATTTTTCGCAACAATGCGCTTATGTCAAGCATGGGAATTACGCAAATTTCTGCCATTATGGGAAGTTGCGTTGCCGGCGGCGCGTATCTTCCAATTATGAGCGACGAAGCCATGATTGTTGACAAAACAGGAAGTATATTTTTGGCAGGAAGCTATCTTGTAAAAGCAGCAATTGGCGAAACCATTGACAATGAAACACTTGGCGGCGCAACAACGCATTGCGAAATTTCTGGCGTAACGGACTACAAAGCCAAAGACGACAAAGACGCCCTTGACCGAATCAAAAGCATTGTTGGAAAGATTGGCGATTTCACAAAAGCTGGTTTAAACAGAATTGCATCCGAAAAACCTACATTAGACGAAAAAGAACTTTATGGCATTTTGCCAAAACTGCGCAATGAACAATATGATATGTACGACCTTATCAAACGCATTGTCGATAAATCTGAATTTGATGAATATAAAGGCGATTACGGCAAAACTTTAATTACAGCTTACGCGCGCATTGACGGGTGGGCGGTCGGAATTGTTGCCAATCAACGAAAAGTAGTCAAAAATGCCAAAGGCGAAATGCAATTTGGTGGCGCCATTTACTCAGATTCTGCCGACAAAGCCACTCGGTTTATTGCCAATTGCAACCAAAAGAAAATTCCGTTGGTTTTTGTTCAGGACGTAACAGGTTTTATGGTCGGGTCTAAATCCGAACATGGCGGCATCATAAAAGATGGCGCAAAAATGGTTAATGCCATGGCAAATTCTGTGGTTCCAAAATTCACAATCATCGTTGGAAATTCCTATGGCGCGGGCAACTATGCCATGTGTGGCAAGGCCTTTGATCCGCGCCTGATTGTTGCATGGCCAAGTGCAGAACTCGCCGTTATGGGTGGCACGCAAGCTGCAAAAGTGTTGACACAAATTGAGGCATCATCGCTGAAAGCGAAGGGCGAAATTGTTGACGAAGCAAAAGAAAAACAACTTTTCGATAAAATAAAAACACGATATTACGAGCAAGTTTCACCATATTATGCTGCGGCGCGATTGTGGACAGACGCCATAATCGATCCGCTGGAAACCCGCACTTGGATTTCCATGGGCATTGAAGCCGCCAACCAATCGCCGATCGAAAAGAAGTTCAATATGGGCGTCATTCAAGTTTAAAATTATTATTATTATTATTTGGGCAAACCCCAATTGGTTTGGGGCTACTGCTACCGCAATCCCAAACCAATTGGGGCGGGCTTTCCACTGCAAGTCCTCGCACTTCCTGCGTCAGGCTGTGGGCTTTTCGTTGCAACGTGTCCGCCGAAGGCTGATCCCTTTCGCAAAAACCTAACTTTAAAATAATATCTTTATAATCCATAGCTAATTTTCCATTTGCAAAACTTTTAAACCTTCGACTTTCAAACTTTCGACTAAAATCTTTTAACGTTTAATTTTGAATTGCACCATCCCAATCTTAACTTTTTCTTTGTTACTTTGCAAGAAAAATGCTTTTTCGACTTGCCATAATTGTTGTTTTTTTGCTGATTGTTGAAATATATTGTTTTCAAGCCATAAAAACCTTGGTCAAACCCACGTGGTTTTTGATTGCATATCAAGTAATTAGTTTGTTGCTTTTTGTTTTTATAATATATTCTTTATCGAAATTTGATAGAAAAATAGGTCAAACGCATCAATCGATGCTTACGATGGGATTTTTTTTGATTGTTTTTGTTCCGAAAATGTTGGTGGCTTTTTTTATGTTTACCGAGGATATTTTTCGTGTTATCAATGGTTTTATTCAATATTTTGTTGATAATTCTACACGAGATACTTTTCTTCCAAGCCGACGAAAATTCGTGAGTACCATTGCGCTTGGATTGGCTGCAATTCCATTTGCATCTTTAATATATGGCATTGTAGAAGGGAAATATAATTTCAAAGTGCTGAAACCAACACTTACATTTTCAGACCTACCCGATGCATTTGATGGCTTTAAAATCATTCAAATTTCTGATCTTCACAGTGGAAGTTTTGACAATGCCGAAAAAATTGAATACGCCATAGATTTAATAAATGCACAAGAAGCAGATTTGATGTTGTTTACGGGCGACATTGTCAACACGTTTGCCACAGAAATGACGCCATGGATTGGGACATTCAACCGCATCAAAAAATTTGAATATGGAAAATTTTCTGTACTTGGCAACCATGATTACGGAGAATATCTTGATTGGGATTCACCTGAAGAAAAAGCAAACAATTTTGACGCTATTAAAAAAACATACGGCGATATTGGTTTCGATTTATTGTTGAACAATCATAAATTTATTACGAAAGAAAACCAAAAAATAGCAATAGTTGGTGTTGAAAATTGGGGCAAACATTTCAAAAAAGCTGGTGATTTGCCAGTAGCAAGCAGTGGTTTGTCCAAAGAAGATTTTAAAATTCTGATGTCGCACGATCCAAGCCACTGGGAATATGAAGTGCAAAAAGATGATAAACATTTTCAGCTCACACTTTCTGGTCACACACATGGCATGCAATTTGGCATTGAAATTCCAGGTTGGATAAAATGGAGTCCTGTGCAATTTGCCTATAAACAATGGGCTGGATTGTATGAAAATTTAGGGAGACAGCTTTATGTAAACAGAGGATTTGGTTTTCATGCCTATCCTGGACGCGTCGGAATATGGCCAGAAATTACCGTTATTACTTTAAAAAAAGGTTAAAATGGTGTAGTTTTTGTTAAATGTGCTATATTTGTGAAGCTAAAATTCACTACAACTACAATTTTATGTCGAAATTCGGAGAGCTTATTAGTGCACAAGTGCCTGTTCTTATAGATTTTTATACGGATTGGAACGAACCCTCTGTTTCAATGCATCCTGTGATGCGCGATGTGGCTGCTGCGTTGGGCGACCGCGCAAAAGTGATCAAAATTGATGTTGACAAAAACCAAGAATTGGCTGAAGCACTTCGCATTAAAGGCGTTCCAACGCTGGTGATTTATAAAGATGGGCAAATGGTTTGGCGGCAATCTGGTGAGTTAGATGCAAATACAATTATTGGACTGGTTCAGGAACAATTTTAAAATCCTTTAACAATTCATTTTAGCGGATTGTTTCGCAAACAAAACCTTTCTCTTGCAGATATTGCAATGTTTTTGGCAATGCATATTCTAAATTTGGAAATGCTTTTTGGCTGTCATGAAAAATAATGATACTTCCCGATTGCACATTTTTTAAGACGTTTTCCAAACATTTTTCTTTTGAAATTGATGTGTCAAAATCTGCGCTCAATACATCCCACATTATAATTTTATAGCCTTTTTTCCGTAAAGCTTCAGCTTGAGATTTTTTTATTTTGCCGTAAGGTGGACGGAAGAGATTTGTGATTGCTGATTGTTGATTTTTGATTTTTGATTTTCGACTGCTAATTGCTGACAGCTGATTGCTGATTGCTGATTGCTGATTTTCATTTTCTATTTCACCATTTTGAATTTTGAAGGCTTCATTAATTGCCAGTTCGCAACGCAGTACGTTATCAAGATATGCATTTGTGCTTGTTTTCCAACCATTTACATGATTATAGGTATGATTTCCGATGCTGTGCCCCTGCCCCACTAATTGTATAAAAATGTCGGGATGCTTTTCAATATTATGACCAATGCAAAAGAAAGTGGCTTTCGCATTATACTTTTCTAAATTTAATAAAACCCACTCGGTCACATCTGGCGTCGGTCCGTCATCGAAAGTGAGATAGACTTTTTTAGAGTCATCTGTAATATCCCAAACATATTTTGAGAATATTTTTTTGACAATCCAATGCGTTTTTATCCAATAGAACATATATTTGAATAGATAGATGTTAGTTTTTTGTAGCTAACACAAGCGTTAGGGATTGACGTGGAGCTCTTGTCATTGCGAGGGACGACGCAATCTGTTGTCAGGATTGCTTCGTCCCTCGCAATGACAAAGCGGGAACAGAAAGCCCGCCCCGCCGCGGCGGGGAACGCCCAAAATATTATTTAGGTTTTATTTTTTATGATTTTTATTACAAAAAAATTTAAACATTTGCGCTATTATTCTTCTTCGGTCTGCTGAAAACGAGCAAACATTCGGTTGTATTTTTCAAATTTGTCGCGGTTTTTTTGATAAAAATCAGTATCGCCTTTTTCTTTTGAAAGGTCTAACAAAGATTCATATCGATACAAATCGCTCATGATATTCGAAATTAAATCGTTTTGTGCTACAACTTTCAATCCATAAGCATATTGCAAGTTTTCTTGATATTTCTTGAAAATTATGCTCGAAATGGCTCGCGCTTTTTCGGGTTGATTTATGTCGTAATATCCTGAAACGAAGGGTTCTAACATGGTGTAATATCCATAATATTCAATTGGCATTTTCGCCATTCCAAGGTCTAAAACATTTTTCGCCTTATCTTTTTTAACTTCTTTTAGCAGTGTTTCTACCAATCGCGCCATGCTTGTGCGATACGATATGGCGTTTCTGCGCGTTTCTGGATCATGATAAATTGTGGTGCTTTCGCCGTTGCCCCAATCCCACGCCATGACGTTTTTATACATAATTTCAGAATCAATTTGACCCATATCAAACTGGCTTGACGCTTGTTTCATTGGCGTTTTTATGGGTACTAATCTGTAAATTAATCCTTCGAGTTGCAAATAGTCTTTCATCCAAATGTAGTCTTCATCATCAAAACTTCCTGGACTGAAATATATGGGTCGTTTCCAATTGTTGTTGGCAATTATGTCGAGCATCATCAATCGGTTTTTATATAAGGCCTGACCTTTTATATCAACATCAATTGCTGGAACGATAGAATCAAAAAATCTTGCACTGACCACTTTATTGGAAATCACAGTATTTTTGTCTACAGGAATTCTGATTTTATTGGTCAAATAGCTCTGAATTTTTTGTCCATTGTCCATTTCATATAAGGCGCGTTCATCGTTGCTTTTCAAGAATTTAATAAAATCTTTGATATCCCAACGGGCTTCGGTTTTTCCAGTGTGAACCGAATAGTCCAATTTGTCTCCCACATATTGATCGTGAACAAACGAAATTGGCATTGGTTCAGACGCGTACGCTTTGGCTTTCATTTGATCTATGTACCAATCGGTCATGAAAAGGCTGGTGTTTACAATCCGAACATCGGTGCGCACGCCTTCAATTTCTTGGGCATACCAAAGCGGAAAAGTATCGTTGTCACCAATGGTGAACAAAATTGCGTTTGGCGCACAGGAATTTAGATAGTTTTTTGCCATGGCGGTGGCGGTATATTTGTTGCTTCTGTCATGATCATCCCAATTTTGAAAAGCCATTAGAAACGGAACAGCCAGAAACGTTACCACAATTACAATCGGAGTTGTAAGTTTTGGGGCAACCCATTTTTTAAGAAAATCTATAATAGCATAAACGCCAAAACCGATCCAAATGGCAAAAACATAAAACGATCCAACGAGCGCATAGTCTCTTTCGCGAACTTCAAAAGGTCTTTCGTTTAAGAAGACTTTTAAGGCGATGCTCGTAAATAAAAACAGAACCAAAAGCACGTAGAAACTTTTTTGATCTTTTTTGGCATGATAAAAAAACCCAATTAATCCGAGAATAAACGGTAAGAAAAAATAGGTGTTTCTACCTTTATTATTAGCATCATCTGAAGGCAAATTATTTTGGTCGTTCAATCGAAGATTATCTATGAAATTGATTCCTGAAAGCCAATTGCCGTTTTGCAAATCATATTTGCCTTGAATGTCGTTTTGACGACCTGTGAAATTCCACATAAAATATCGCCAATACATATATCCAAATTGATATTCAAACATAAATTTGATATTGTCAATCGCAGATGGTTTTTCAACAACAAGATATTCGCGATAGGTTTTTAGAAATTTTGCATATCCTTCTAAATCAATTTGATTGTTTGCGTAGGCTTTTCTAAATTCAGTAACGATTTGCACCAATTCTTTTTCTTCAGAATATTCTGGATTAATCGAAAATTCCAACGGTCGACTGAAAGTCATATAGTTTTCAACATGCTCGGGACTCCACATTCTTGGAAAAACGGTTTTGTGGGCGTTGTTGCTGTTTTGATCAGCGTTTATGTAGTTGTTCGTGATTTCATATTTTCCTGTTGTATGGTTTCGCTCGTAGTTTGGCGCCTTGTCTAAATATGGCTCATCTGGATCTAAACCAGCAAATTTATCTGAAAATTGTGGACCATAAAAAAGCGGGTTTACACCATATTGTTCTCTATTGTAATATGCCAAAACTTCGGCAGCATCACCAGGTCGGTTTTCGTTGATGACCGTGTTTGCGTTTGCACGAATGGGAAGCATCATCCAAGTTGAAAAACCGATCAATATGAAAAGTATACACAATATTAAGGTATTGATTTGCACATATCCTTTGGCTCGCGTGAATTTCAGACCAAAATAGAAAAACGCAATAAAAAGAAAAGCAACAAAAATGGTTCCAGATTCAAATGGAAGCCCAAGACTGTTGACCATAAAAATTTCGGCTTTTCCGAAAAGTGCCATTGTGAGGGGAAGCAATAGTTTAAAAATAAACAGTAAGACAGCCACAACAACAAGGTTTGCAACGATGAAATTTTTGATGGTTACAACTTTGTAATGTTTGAAAAAATATAACAATCCGATAGAAGGAATTGTCAATAGTGCCAAAAAGTGAACGCCAAAAGACAATCCGATCACCAATGAAATGATCAAAACCCAGCGGTTGCCACGTGGCGTGAACATGTCAGCTTCCCAACGAAGACCAAGCCAAAAAAGAATGGCAATAAACAGCGATCCCATGGAATATACCTCAGCTTCCACGGCATTAAACCAAAAACTTTCCGAAAACGTGAATGCCATGGCACCCACAAACGATGCGCCAATCACACCAATTGCAGCCGTTTTATCGAAGTTAGAAACTTTTGAAACAATATTTTTTAAAAGAATTGACGAAGACCAAAACAAAAACAAAATAGTGAACGCGCTCGACACAACGGACATCATATTCACCATCAGCGCAATCTGAGATTTGTCTAAGGCAAACATTGCAAAAAAGGCACCAATCATTTGATAAAGAGGCGCTCCAGGCGGATGACCAACTTCTAATTTAGCCGAAGTTGCAATATATTCGCCACAATCCCAAAAACTCATCGTAGGCTCAACTGTAAGTGTAAAAACTATAAGAGAAACGGCAAAAGCTGTCCATCCTGCAATCGTGTTCCATTTGTTGAAATTAAAATCTTTCATTGATAAAAATTAAATAAAATATAGTTGAGAAATACAACCTACAAAGAAAAACTTTTTTTGTGATATGCAGCGATGATTAACAAATTTTTGGATAAAATTATAAGAAAAAGAAAAAATTTAAAATGCATTTTCAACTTTGTATGAACTGAATTGCGCAATTATTTTAAAATTTTTCGGACTAAAAATTTGCGAGGTTACAAATTTAAACTAAATTTGCACTCGCTACGGCAAAATTGGTCTATGGTGTAATGGTAACACAACTGTTTTTGGTGCAGTCTTTCTAGGTTCGAGTCCTAGTAGACCAACAAAAAATCCTTCAGAAATGAAGGATTTTTTTGTTTTAAGAATGTGTTGCATCAATCATTACTATAAATGTTTTGGGCGTGCCCCTGCGATTGCTTCCGCCACTTCGGACAGGCTGTGCCTCGCAAAATCGCGGTCGCGCCTTTCGTTCGCAAACTTTTTGGATTAGATTGCGGTGTTTAGAACAACGAAATCTAATATAAAAGAGGCTTGTCCATCGAAGGTTGATTCTACTGCAAACGCTCACACAAAATCAATATTTTAAAATATAAATTATCATCATAACCACAACTCAAAATTTTGATTTTGTTTCAAATCTAAATATATAGTTGTTTTCGAAACCATACGAAAGAATTCAGGCAGTAACGAAATGGGTATGTCTTATAATTCTTTTAATTCATCAATTACACCTCTTATTTGCTTTGCATATTTACCATAATGTTGATTTACCCAAAACTCTGTAATTAAACCGATGAACAATACTGAAATAATAAATGCACAAATAATTACAGATAAAAATGAATAATTAATTTGTCCATCTGTGATTATTTTTTCTGTTACGAATGGAAATGTGGAAACAATCAACATTATTGGGAAAACTAATAAAAATGGAATAAGAGAATAAGTAAATGATTTGTATAATTCCATGTTTAGTTTTATATCAAAATAAGTTTCATAAAGATTGTCTTTGGTACTTGCACTGGCGGAACTTAATCGTTTGTAAAACAGGTATAATTTAACAAAATAGTATATTGAAATTGATACAAATATGGTATAAAAACTATAAAAACTTAATAATAGTAACGTATCAAATTTATATAACTCAGGTAGAAAGCCAAGTAAAATAACTGAGAATAATTGTACATAAAACTCTGTTTTTAAATTCTTTCTAATGGCATCAACCGGTGTTTTTGTAGACTGCAATTTTTCTAAATGTGTTGGAAGTACAATGTTAGTATTTGATTTTTCATTATTCCAAGTTGATTGTATATCGTTAAAGTTCATATCCTTGTTTTTTTATAATTTCTTTTAATTTTTCTTTTGCTCTGTTTAATTTAACCCTTGCGTTAACTTCAGAAATACCTAAATTTTCTGCAGATTCTTTATGCGAAAGTCCTTCCAAATGATAAAATATTATAGCGGTGTCAATTTTATTTAATTGTTGTGTTGCCCTATAAAAATGGTCTAATTGAGCCTCTTTAACATCTGAATCTGATGCTTCTTCTATAATATTTATTGATGTTAATTCATATTTATCAATCTTACGCTTTTCTTTTTTCAAAAACACAATAGCTGTGTTTATGGCAACTCTGTACATCCACGTAGAAAATTGACTTTCTTTTCTAAAACTATCGTAAGCTTTCCAAAGTTGATAGACAATTTCTTGAAATAAATCTTGTTGATCATCATTGTTGTCCATATACATTTTAGAAACCTTATAAAGTATTCCTTTATGCTTATCGATACGGGTTAAAAATTCTTGTTCTTTTGCCTTCAAAATTTTAATTCAATATTGGTTTTACCTGATATCCTGCTTTTCTTAATAAATTTATCGCCCCTTGTTTACCGGATAAATGTGTTGCTCCAATAGCAAAGAAAACGGCCTCTTTTTGCATTAGTTCAGGCATAGTTGCCACCCAATTTTTATTTCTTTGATCTAAAATAAATGACTTTATTTTTTTATTCATAATTTTTTTATTGGTACCAATTACGTATAAATTTGATAAGTTCTCTTGCTTGTAATTGTCAACATTTATTTTAGTATATTCTTTTGTCATTTCCTTCAACAGATCAATCATTTCTTGATTGGTGTAGGCATTGTTTATAAAATCAAGTTGTTCTTTTGCTTTCTCTAAACCAATTACTTTCATATTAGTTTCTTTCGCCTTAGCAATAAATTCCACTTCGTACGACTTTATATTTGTGCAGCCAAATGACTTCATTGTAATCAAACCCATTACAGTAGCCAGTGTGTAATTTTTTACCTGATCTAATGTCATTCCCGCAGTCTTTACTAAAAGGTCATTAAGCTCTTTAGCTTGCGAAGAAGTAAGTATTTCTGTTAAAGGTTCGGTTCCTAATAGTGATTTTTGCATATCATTTAATTCATTAGGATCCGTACTATTTATTTCTAATGCCAATTTTGATGTTTTTTCGAAAGCTTTATTAACTTTTTCTTTCAAAAAGTAGTCATCATTGCATATCATGTGAATTGTACCATACAAATATGACGGATTTTTAATTCCATTTCCTGAAATTTCCCATAATAATGAATTTTCGTCCTTGGATGTTTGAGCGTTTGCCGTGAAACTTAATGTTGATGTAATAATTACGAGTGCTGATTTGATTAACTTGTTCATTTTTTGATTGTTTTAATTTTATTGATTAATTTTTTGATGATTGAAACTTCCGTTTACTAATTTGTTTTATTTCAGAATTGTGCAGGTTTACATATAATTTATTTTAGTTATTATTAATTTTTCAGATTATTTATTGAAAAAATTTAGTTTTGTAGCGCATTGTTCAATATCCAACGATACAAATAACGATACAAATTCTACATTAAATTTTTTGTTAAACTGATTTAAAAGGCGTTTTAATATAGTTTTATTTTTTATACGACTCGTAAGTAAACAAAAAGTAGAAACGTTACAAATATTTTAAAGTTTTTTAGAAAATGATTAAAGACTAAGTTTTACAGCGTGTACAAAATGCAGCTAAGGCATCATCTGATATAATCGTGCGCTATCGAATTTAAAAATATATAGAACAGCGTCATAAAAATCACATTTTCTTAAGAACAAAATAAGATAAGGAGCTTTTTATTTTTTATGATCATGACATAAAAAAACGACAACCATTGCTGATTGCCGTTTACTTTTATATGGGTAACGATGGTAATTTATTCTTTTGCAGCTTCGTTTTCTCTTGCTTTTGCCCCTATTCTGTTTACTTTAAACATTGGCGCAAATTTGAACTTTATGGAAGCGATTTTACCATTGTCATCGCTGGTTAAACCCTCTTTTTCAACAGTGTTTTTACGAGAATCCAGTGCTTCGTACATTAACTTCGTTTCATCATAATCTTCGCGAGAAAAACCACTTTTGTTGGCTTTATAAGATTCAAAAAAGTTTTGATACACTTTTAAGATATTGTCTTTGTTAACCCATGCAAAACTCATATCTGTCCCAACTCTTCCTGCACCAAAAAGACGGTCACGTAGCATTTGGCTTGGGTTACTTTTTGTAGCTGTTTTCTCAACTGCTTTTTGCTCCGCATTTATTTCGGCTTGAAATTTTGCATTTCGTGTTTCGTATTTTAGTTTACTACTATTAATTCGTTCTTGTGCAGCAACTTTATCCTTTAAATTTTCCAATGCTAATTCGGCCTCAGCGGTTCGAGTTTCATAGTTCGCACCAATTGCTTCCCAATTTTGCTTGGCAGCATCGTTTTCTAACTTATCTAACGAATCTACGTAAACTGCATAATTTTCGACTGTTTTTTCTGCCATCTGCTCTTTTTCAGATTTACAAGATACAACCCCCAAAGCAAGCACAGCTAATCCTAATAACCATTTTGTGTTTTTCATAATTTATACGTTTTTATAAAACTAAAACAAATGTAGAGCAGCAAGTTGTTGTCACAATATTAATGTGGTAATTTCATAAACATTAAAAAAAATTGTATAAAAAATAATTATAATTTACAATCAAAAATCATTTTCTTTAATTTATGTAAAAAATATTATTCTAAAAGTCCTTTGTAATATTCGTTATTGAAAGATTTTTTTCAATTAATAGTTAAGTGCGCTCCTACAAACAGTTTAAATTAATATCGCTTTATTGCATTCCGTGCCATAAAGTAAGGCAAAGCATAATAAAATATTTTACCATCAAAAATTTTGCAACTATGTTTAAAAATATAAAGTGGCGACATAATGGAAATTTCTGACAATCGAACATGTGAAATATGCAGACGATTGGCGCAGCAATTGGCCTAAAAAAGAATTGCCAATCTATGGAATAAGATATAGATACAACGTTTGCAATCGAAGCGTTAATTTTTATATGAGGAAATATGGCTTTTTAGGTGTGTTTTATGAAGTTTTTAAAATTTAATTTAACAAAGATAAAAAGCAACATTATCTTAATATAGTCAGTTTTAACCATGCTAAATTTTGAAGAATTTTCTACACAATTTAAAAAAAATAGGATATATTCTAATTAATGTATTTGAAACCACGCACAAATACAGAAAAAAAAGACGCTTTGCTCGATTTAAAAAAACATTAATTGTCTATGTTTAAATAAAATGCCTACAAAATTCTAATGTATTTTAGGTTTTACGCTTAATTTTTATGTGGTTTAAACTAAATACAATTTATAGACCAAAGCCAAAAAATATTGTTTTTTTTAAATTATTATTTTGCTAAAAATTTGCATCATTTATACTTAATCATATCTTCCAAAACATTGATACATTCCTCTATTTGATAATCATTTGGTAACTCTTCAAGCCAATCTTTTCGCTTTTGTAGTAAATATTCTTTTTTCTTCAATAATTTTACATCGGCTACGGTAAGCGTAAATTCTAAATTATTTCGATATTTTTGTTTCATTAAATCGCTCTTTTTTAGTAAAAAACTTTCTAATTCTATCTTTATTTTTTTTAAATTTAAACTTTGAAAGGGGAAGTTGGCATATTTGTATCCGTTTAATTTTCCTACATTAAAATACTGATTTATCCTGTTTTGATTGCTACTAATAATTTTATCAAAGATGTTTAATTCATTAAAAGATTTATGATTAATGGCCTTTACATTATCATTATTTAAAACGTTCAAAATGTCGATTTCTCTTGTGTTAAGACGGATATCAGCAATTTTAATATCCGGAATTATGCCATTTTTTTGTATAGATTTGCCATTTAATTTATAAAATTTCTGAGTGGTAATTTTTAATGCGCCAAAATCGACATTGTCATATTTTTTATTATTGAAGCTATTTAAATCTAAATATTCTTGTATTGTTCCTTTTCCGAAAGAAGGTTCTCCAATAACCACCCCTAAATTATATTCTTGAAAACTTGAAGCCAAAATTTCTGCAGCCGATGCTGTTTCGCTATTTATTAGTAAAACAACGCTTTTGTCCCAAATTTTATTTATTTGTTCACTTTCAAAAGTTGTAATCAACTGCTCTTTATTTTTAACCTGAACAATCGGATTTTTGCCCGTAAAATTACTTAAAATTTTAATAGCTGCTTCCACCGATCCACCGCCATTGTCTCGAATATCGACCACAACACCTTGAACATCAGATTTTTTCAAAACCTCTAATTCTTCCTCAAAGTCGTCTGTTACATTGCGCACCATTTCATCATCAAAATCTGTGTAAAATCTCGGAAAACAAATTAATCCATATTTAATGTTGTTTTTCAATACCACACTCGATTTTATGTAAGTATCATTAGAGTTGATAACGGCTCTTTTGAGCGACACTTCAACTATTTTACCGTCAGGCTTTTTGATTGTTACCTTAACATTCGAACCACTTTTTCCTTTTAGTAATTTGGTTACATCAAATATATTGTATCCAACCACGCTCAGAGGCTCTTCGTTTTCTTGTGCAATTTTTAAGATAATATCTCCAACTTCTATTTTTTTCGACCTATAGGCAGGCCCGCCAAAAGCGAGTTTTTTAATTTCTATAAAATTGTTAGCTAATTTTACTGTAATACCTGCTCCTTCAATCTTACCTGTTTGGTTTTTTAAATACAAATCTCTGTTTATTGGACCATAATATTTGGAATGTGGATCAAATTGCACCACAATACTATTTACATAAAATTCAAATATGCGATCTCGCGTAATATTTTCAAAATTGTAAAAAGTAGATTCAAACATAGCATTCAAATTGCTTTTCTTAGCTTCAAAAAAAGTTTCGAACTCGTTGCAATTTGTGTTGCCCGCATCAATAAATTCATTAGTGTATCGTAGTAAGAAAAATGTTTTGATCAAATTGTCCCACTGTTTTAATTGTTCTGCTTTATTTTTTTTATATTTAAAATTTGTCGTGCCACCAGAATTATAAAGATCCATAAAATTAGTGTTCTCGTCAACTGAAAAATCTATATTGCCTTTTAATAAACTGTTATACATATCTTTACCTTCTCTCATTCTCTTTATTAGCCTGTCGTGGGTCATAAAAAAAAAGGTTAAGTCGTTGTTTTTTAATTCATCGTCTAACTTAGATTCATATTTTTTAAATTCATTTATATCAGATTCTCGAAAAAACATTTTATACCTATCAATTGAATCTAAATATGTTTGAAATATTTTTTTAGAAAAATTATCATCAATTTTTTTAGAAACAAAATGCTTGTTTTTCAGAACATTATATACAATTTCTAAAATTTTATTTTCCCTTTTAGGGTCAAGTATCGTTTTATTTGAATAGGCATTCATGGATATAAAGCATAATAATATGAAGTAGAGAAGTATTTTTTTTATCATAATTTTCTTAGTCTCAGGTATTTTTAAAAGATTATAAATATAATTCGAATTGTTTATTAAAAACGTTTTTGCAAAAAATATGCCGATAAATAATTTCCAATAATTACAAAAAATACGGATTTGATGTTATTGAAGCCAATGTTTCACTTGTTATATATCTTAACTTAAATTGATTTAAATAATATTGCTGTCTAATATACAAAAATTCTTACGTTTGCAGCAAATATTTTTTTAAATATTATGAAATTTTTATGTTAATTACAATTTATTATTCGATTTTAATTAAATATAAACAACGTTTTATTTGAAAAAATTGCTGTAATTAAATAAATATAGAAGAGTAATTGATAAAAAAGAGATAATGATCAGGTGGAATGCTTTAAATGACATAAAAATTTATGTATATTTAAGTATTAATCTAATAACGGTATTATTGTATATTTTTTTGTAAGCATTCCCAATACAAACCTCCACTATGTTGTTGCCGAAGTTAACAGACAACGGTTTATGTACGGCTGTACATATGAACGAATTGCTAACGAGAACACACAATTTATTTTGAACGTTCAGTTTAGCAAGATCAATATTCCAAACGATGTGAATAAGCTTTTTCAAAAGCAAATTACAACTGTTTTTGATTTGATTGTTAAAATCTCAATTGAATGCGGTTTAGAATGATGAATCGCAAGTAAATTATTATTAGCTATAATAGCGCTAAAACGCAATCGACAGCAGCAACATGCAATTTTATGTCTGTAGTTTCACAGTAGATGCAACAAAATAAAGGTTGTTGGATTGTTGCTCATGATGCCTACCGTTTTTTGCTTTGCTGGCATTCAAAATATTTTCACTTAAGTGCAACGTTGATACAATTGCGTCGGAGAGCAGCAAATATGCTACTTGGCGCAGTTATCATTATAAAAAATCACCATGTCCATCAAATCCTTTTTTCTAAAACCATCTTTTCCAATTTTGTTTGTAAGGATTGTGCAGTCAGAAAAATGATCTTTTGCGTTTTTTATAAAGTCATCTCTAAATCTAAATACTTCTTCGGGATTTGATTTCGACTCTAAAAAGTATACCGTAGACGCAGATTTTCTTTTAAAATAAGCTTTGTTTGTGTCGAATCCGATGTTATGACCATATACATCTGAAATCCGATAAATTTTCATTTTTCCATCGTTGGCAAGTTCCATTAATCTCATTCTGCCTTTGCCCTGCTCTTTTTTATAGAACAATTGGATTAGATTGTCATTCAGCCAAATTTTGACGCCTTTTACTTCCTCTTCATTAACAACTATTTCAGCATCTCGTTTGTTTTCTTTTACATATCTAATGTTGTCGCCCGAAACACGAGCAAAACAAGGTAGTTCCGTACCGTCTTTAAAAATAATTGTTGCCTTGTGCTTTGTTGCTTGTGCAAAAAATGAAGACCAAATCAACAAAAGTAACACTGTAACTTGCAGCTTTTTCATGTTTAATTATTTTTTTAAGTTAACAAATATCAAAAAAAAAGGCTGAAAAATGTTCAGCCTTAAGATTATTTTATGATATACAAAAATTTAGAATCTGTAACCAACAGCAAATTTGCCTGTGAAGTCAACTCCAATTTCTATTGCAACATTACTGTTTTGGTTATTTGGGTCTGAAAACGTTCTTTTCTCAGAAAATGGACGGCCCACGCCTGCACCAAGTTCAATAAGTAAGCCAGAATCGAACACCCATTTTTTTCCAAATTCTACACCACCAGCAAAAATACTTGATTCGTAGTTAAATGTAGAAAAATTGCTTGGATATTTAAGATCCAGTGATTCTTGTCTCAGATAAATTCCACCGTACCAACCGTCGCCGCCTTCGTCAGGACTAAAATAGTATTTTCCTGTAACTTTTACACCAAAACCCGACTGAGTTGGTTTTTCACTTGTAGTGTTGTTAAAGGTTGCCGCCGTTCCCGTTTTTCCAAATGCAAATCCAAGACTTAATTCAGCTCCAAAATGGTCAGAGAAAATATACTCTGCAGAAACGTCTGGTCTACCAAACAATGCGCCTAATGGATTAATTTTTGCTTCAAATTTTTTTTGAGCATTTGCAACGCCAAACGTAGCAATAGCGACTGCTAAAAGAACAATTTTTTTCATGTGTATAGGATTTAGTTTGCGCAAATATATAAAAAAAACAATATGAAAAGTAAAAATATATTAAAATTGATTGACGGTAATTTAGTTACAATTGTTTATAAAATAGCGCTGAATTGCTTGCCGTGTGAACGATGTAAAGCAACGAAAAATTTTACAAACTACTACTAATAATGACTTTTGCAAATTAGTGCAGAAATATATAGCGGATATAACCTGTTTTTTATGGATATTAAATATTATAAGTGCGTAATGTACAATATTTGTTACTTTTTCAGTAGTCTTTTTTTCAATAATATAGATTTTTATAATGTTTGCAATATCACCGCTGTGCAAAGTCTCCCGACTTCGTACCCAACATCATATGCTACATACAATATATAATGTCTCTTGATATTTTTGCAATTCAAATATCAACAATAAAGTTATCTGTTGCAATAGGTATGAAGTCGGGAGACTTTGCACAGCAAACATAAATTTTACAAATATTCATTTTTTGAAAAACATTTCGGAGCCGGCAAATAAAAAAGCAGTTTCTGATTTACCAAAAACTGCTTTTATATCAAATAATTTTTTTGAGGCTTTTTTTTATTTTATGGTAATTTGATGCGATTCTACATCTATATTAGATTTTAATTTCAATATATAATTGCCAGATGGTAAATCTTCAACATTTAACAATGCCTTTGAATTTAAAACGTCAATTTCAAGAAGTTGTCGTCCGAGCATATCATATAAAGTTGCAACAATTTTCTTATTTGAAAAGTCACTTTTTAAGTTGATTTGTAAAACATCACTTGTTGGATTAGGAAAAATTTGTGTGTCGAATATTTTTTGTGGTTGCGACAAACGTGGTATTGCACCGCCTCCACCAACGCCATGAGTCACGCTTAGCATTCGAGCACCACCTGATCCGCAAGCATTTACTGCAACTACTTGTATGAGTCCAGGTGTGCCAGCATAACCAGTAAATACTGAAATTGATCTCTCACTACTTCCAAGTTCTGTCTTTGCCCAATTTTGCCCAAAGTAGTCAAAAACTGGTACGGTATCATATGGGTAGGGCAAAAACCATTCATATGAAGTTGCTCCTGGTACAACGCTGGCTTGATAGCGTGCTAAAGCACCTGTTCTCACTGTTGTGGGTCCAATTAACGATAGTGGTGATGGCAAGCGACCAACAAATATTGTAACAGTCGGTAAAACAAGTGTTTGTCCGCATTGGTTAGCAATTGTTGCAATTAATTGGATTGTTCCGCTACCGTTCATTGTAAGCGTTGTTGTTGGTCCTGATGTGGCACTCATTGTAACATTGTTGGCGTTTTGTATATCCCAGTTTGTGACAATTACATTTGAAGGCAAAGGACCTAAGGTATAAGTTGCGGTTGAGCACAATGCTGGCGGTCCAATAATCCGAGCTGAACTTGTAAAAGCAGCTCTGTTCACAGCACAAGAAATTGTATTTTGTGCAACACCGTTCAAATATGGAACAACGTTAACGGTTGAAGGCAATATTGTAGCAGATGCTGGGGATAAAATTACTGTATTGCCAGTTGCGCCATTTAAACCTGACCAACCAGGTGCAAACCAATTATAGTACACATTTGCATTTGCAGGAATGTTGCTTGCTGTAACAGAAAAAGTACGCGGGTTTGTGTCACCGCACCCAATAGATATAGATGTTGGTGATAATGCAAATGTTGGGACTAAATCTTTTTTGAGAGAATATTCGCAATCTTCACGATTCGCCACATTTGAAGATGATGTGTATTCTAAAACAATACTGCTTCCTGTGGTTTGAATCAAATTGGCTTGAATAGTGACGCTTATCTCTCCGATTGCTTGAGTATTGCTAATCCAGTCGCCTGTTGAAATTGTTTTAGCAGTGCCAATCATATAACCAACGTCAGCCGGCGTATATTTAAATATTACTTTAAGTGATCCTGTACCTACTACTTGATTTGTAGGCTTTGTTAACTTATAAGAAATTCTCAAAGTATTACTTTGTATACTACCAAAATCAAGTAGAGTGCAACCATAAACTGGATTGCCATTATTTATACTTATTTGTGTACTTCTAACTGTTACTTGTGCAGTGACATTTAGTGCAAAAAAATACAATGCAATTGTTAATTTTTTAAAAATATTGTTCATAATAATTGTTTTAAATTATTTTTTTAAATGAATTTGGAAGCCAATGTTAAGACCAATATCGGTCACTGTTAAAGTTTTATTTAAAGTTGTACGTAGATATTCAATTGCCAATTCGAGTGCCACGCTATCATTAAAAAATATCACTGGTCCAGCTTTGAAGCTGAGGCTGTTATTTTTAAAATCGCGCCGTCCTCCCAATGTATTTTGATTATTATCTACGAAGTATAAATAACTAGATTGAGCAAATATATTTATAACTTTATCGCTTTTTCTAAAATAATATTTTATAAACGGGCCAAAACCATACCCTAAATTATAATCATCTTTTATTGGATTGTAATAAAATGACGTGTTGAGTCCAGATGCGAAATTATCTACAAAAAAATAACCAATTGTGGGCTCGAGCCTCAGAAAAGTGAGTGTAGCATCGGTATTTGTAATTTTAGAAAATGTCGTCGATGTTTTATAACTGCCACTTCCTCCGACCATCCAGTTGCCTTTTTCTATTTGTGCATTAATAATATTCACAAACATTGCAGTTATAAAAATTAAAATATTTTTATTTTTCATATTTATAAGTTTAAAATTAAAACTCGTTGCACTTTGCAACGTTTAATTATTTTTTTTATCATAGGCTTTTTGTTTATTAAATTCCATTTTACACAAAAAAATTGTTATTATATAAATAGACGAATGCTAAACGTCGCAATGCGTATTACTTTGTTCGCCCTGCCACCATCCACAATAAAAACATCCTTGCAAGGCCGCCCAAGAAACTATTTGCAACTAATTTCTCAAACAATGTTTCTACGTTTTAAACAACTAAACCATTTTGGTTTACAAGTCAAATTTATAAACTAAAAATATAGGTGTGTGGTACTTAAAGTACCATTTTTAAAAAATGTTGAAAGTTTATCAAGTTAAAAAGTTGTAAAGTGTTATTGAATCTAAAAAAATTTTAAATAACCTCTCGCTCCTTTGCCATTTGAATCATTACAATGTCACTACAACCTTCAATTTCAAAAAATTCTTTCATACGTTGCTTTCGTTTTTTGATGGCGCTTGTGCTTAAAGGTACTTTAGTTTCCAAATCATTTGTTTGGTATCCCATGCTTAAATATTTTAAAATCAGTCTGTCATAGTCGTCAAAATTTTTATCATTCTGTTGCAACGTTTTTATATTTTCGAGAACGCAAGCAGAACGATAGATTTCACCATGCACAACTTTTTCAAAAATTAGAGGTATACAATTTCTGGTGATATCACATTTGTGTAATATGCCCTTGGGGTTGATATGTTGCAAAACGTTTTTCAAAACTATTGGCTCCCAAGTGTCTGCCATCATTATAATTTTGGTGTTTTGAAAATTTCGCGCGTATCATTTTGGCAAGGTCTGTGCCGTTTTTAATGTTTTTACATAAACATGCTGGCATATTGTGGTCAAGTATAACCACATCATATAAAGTTTCATTTTTTGTTTCAAAAAGAATGTCAAAGGCACATTGCAGATTGAAACATTCTGTTACAACACAATTTGTATCTATATTTTGAAGGGAAGAACAAAATAGTTCCGTAAATGCTTGCTGATCATCAACTATTAAAGTACTGTATGCCATAAATGGGGAATATTTATTGAAACATAATAGAAATAATTGTAAATCTAAATAAATCGTATCTTGATGCAAAAATTTTTAACGTTAAGTTAACGTTAATTTTAACCTTAAATTTGTTTATACAATATTGTAAATCTTAAAATTTTGTCTTTTCCACCAGCAATGAAGTTATTTTTATCAATAAACTTCAAAACATACAAATCTTTTTCTGTTGAAATTTGTGTCCAAGTTTCGCCTGAGTCATTACTATAAAAAACGCCTGTTGCGCCAACAGTTACAATGCCTTTTGCATTGGAATTTGGCACATATTGCACACAAGATGCATATCCAAAACCGCTGTTTTCGGCAACGAGTTTCCAAGTTTTTCCGCCGTCAGTAGTTGTGGCTTTGTTGCCAAAGTTTTGTGTTGGTTTTTCATAGTTACCACCAACGATAATCCCATTTTTGTCATCATAGAATGCCGCTGAAAAAATTCCTGTCATTGTCTCGCCTTGGACAATCGGTGTGTTGAAACTTTGCCATGACTTTCCGAAATTATCTGAACTAAAAATGCGGGCTTGTTTGCCCCCAGAAACCATCCACGTTTTATTACCTTGCAAAACCAAATTTGTGTTGCTTGCCGCAAAAGCCGCTTCGCCATCAATGGTTTTCGGAATGTTGTCGCAAGTTTGTTTTTGCCACGTTTCGCCTCCGTCTTTCGTAATCAACACAGATAAACAATTTTCTGTTGGATCGCCCATTGCCATGCCGTTTTTTTCATCTTTGAATTGCATGCTGTCATAAAAAACTTTCTCGTTCTTTTCTTGATAAACCAACTTTGGCGTCATTGTTTTTTTGTCAATTTTATAGAGCAATGCTGGATTTCCAACGCATAATGTAAAAATATGTTTCTTGGTTTGCGCAATGCTTCTAAACTCCAATTTTAGCGTATCAAACACAATTTTGTGCTCGATTTTCTTTTTAGACTCTAAATCAATAACGCCAAATCGGTTGTTATTTGCTGCATAAAAAACCTTATTTCTATCAATGGCGATGGCACGAATTGAAATTTTGTCCGACAACAAAGATTCAATTTCAATTTGCTTAAATGTAGATTTTTCGTTTTGACCATAAGCCATTCCCACATATAAAAGGAACACGATTAGCAAGATTTTTACGTTCATTATTTTATTTATTTTTAATTATTGTAAACGTACAAAACTTAACGTCTTAAAAAAAACATAATAGTTTGACATTCAATTTGTAAAATTTCAGTAATTTTGTGTTTTTTTTAAATAAAATTCGATGAATGTATCGCATCAAAACCTTCACTCAAAGTGGACAGTTGCAGGTTTATTAATAAGTTTAGGTATTATTTACGGTGACATTGGCACGTCTCCGCTTTATGTAATGAAAGCAATTATCGGTCTAAACTTTGCCATCAATAAAGATTTGGTGCTCGGTGGTGTGTCGTTAGTTTTTTGGACACTTACTTTACAAACAACGCTAAAATATGTGCTTATAACGCTAAGTGCTGACAATCACGGCGAAGGCGGAATTTTTGCACTTTATGCATTAGTCAAAAAAACCAAAATAAAATGGCTGATAGTTCCCGCAATCATTGGTGGAAGCGCGCTTTTGGCAGACGGAATCATCACGCCTCCAATTTCTGTTTCTTCAGCCGTTGAAGGCATTCGAACTTATTATCCCAAATTAGATACTGTTCCGATTGTTATCGGAATTCTGTGTTTACTATTTGTGATTCAACAATTTGGTACTAAGCTCGTTGGACGATTTTTTGCGCCCGTAATGCTTGTGTGGTTTACGATGCTTGGCGTTCTTGGAATTTTACAAATTGTAGATAATGTTGAGGTGCTGAAAGCCGTAAATCCATATTATGCTTACCATCTTTTGGTATCGCCTGAAGGCATCAATCCAGAAGGATTTTTTGTTCTTGGTTTTGTGTTTTTATGCACAACGGGGGCAGAAGCATTGTATTCCGACATGGGACATTGCGGACGAATGAACATTCGAATCAGTTGGATTTTTGTTAAAATCGCTTTGCTTTTAAACTATTTTGGACAAGCTGCATTCTTGATAAAACACGAGGGAAGCACTTTGAGTCAAATTGGAGGTTCAAATCCAAATCCGTTCTATTTAATGATGCCCGAAGTTTTTAAACCTTTTGGAATTGTGATTGCAACAATGGCTGCCGTGATTGCGTCTCAAGCATTGATTAGCGGATCGTTTACACTTATAAACGAAGCCATGAGATTGAATTTTTGGCCGAAAGTGAAAATCAAATATCCTACAGAATTGAAAGGTCAGATGTATATTCCGTCCATCAACTGGCTGTTGCTTGCGGGTTGTATCGGCATTGTATTGCACTTCCGTGAATCAAGTAATATGGAACACGCCTATGGTTTAGCCATTATTCTTTGTATGATTATGACCACCATTTTGCTGAATTATTTCCTAATAATGAAACGCGTAAAATGGTATTTTATAACGCCTTTGATGCTTATTTACGCTGCAATTGAACTCAGTTTTTTGGCCGCAAACGTCACGAAATTTGCCGAAGGTGGCTATGTTACGCTTATTATCGCTGGCGTCCTTATTTCGATTATGACCATTTGGTATAAAGCAAAGCAAATCAGTAAAGCGTATACCAAAATTGTGAAACTTGACGATTATAAGAAAGTGCTTCAAGAACTTAGCAACGACCTTACCATTCCAAAGTATGCGACACACCTTGTTTATATGACAAATGCTAATCGCACAGACGAGATCGAAGAAAAAGTTTTGTATTCTATCTTACAAAAGCGTCCAAAGCGCGCTGATATTTATTGGTTTATCCACGTCAACATACTTAACGAACCGTATAAAACCGAATATAAAGTTACTGAACTTGTTAAAGATGATATTATCCGCGTTGATTTTAATCTCGGATTTAGAGAACCAACCAAAATCAATATCATGTTTAAAGAAGTGGTGAAAAACATGGTGAAAAACGGCGAAGTGGACATTACAAGTCGATATGAATCTTTAAACAGAAACAATATTATTGGTGATTTTAAATTCGTTTTGTCAGAAAAATTCTTGTCCAACGACAGCGACATGCTTTGGCATGAAAAACTGGTTATGAACTCCTATTTCTTTTTCAAGAAACTTAGTCTTTCCGAAGAAGGTGCGTTTGGATTAGACAGCAGTTCTGTGAAAATTGAAAAATTTCCAATGGTTTTGCATCCGCCTGAAAGTATTAATATGAAAAGGGTTTTTTAAATAGCGATTAAAGTTTAGTTTATCCGCACAGTGAAGGACATGCAAATAATATTTTAAGTTGAGTTATAAATTCAATTATTTTCATAAAAATAATCATCGTAAAAATACTATTATTTGCTTCTTTACGCTAAATTCTCTTGATTTAAACAAAAAAGCCATCGTTCGACGGCTTTTTATTTTTTATGAATTGTAAAGTTTAATAATCTAACTTCCACACATTTCACAGTCATCTTCAGTAGCATTTTTGGATATTTCTATCATGGCGCGATATTCGTCGGCACTCATTTCTACTGGCTCGCTGACCATTCCCACGGCTTGCATTTTTTCAGCCACAGGTTTTGGAATTGGACTTGGTGTTGGCTCTTCAACTTCAATCGGTTCTGCTTTTTTGTCGTTATTTAATGTGAATTTTATTGCATCAACGGCAGCTTTTGTTCTTAAATAATACATACCTGTTTTCAATCCTGATTTCCAAGCATAAAAGTGCATCGATGTCAATTTTGAATAATTTGCATCTTGCATAAACAAATTAAGCGACTGCGACTGATCTACAAAATATCCTCTGTGGCGACTCATGTCGATGATGTCTTTCATTGACATTTCCCACACGGTTTTGTAAAGTTCTTTCAAGTCTTGTGGAATATTCAGATTTTGTACTGATCCGTTTTCACGCATCAATTCTTGCTTCAACGTTTCGTTCCAAAGTCCAAGATTTACAAGATCTTCGAGCAAATGTTTGTTCACGACAATAAATTCGCCCGACAATACGCGGCGTGTGTAAATGTTAGATGTGTAAGGCTCAAAAGCTTCATTGTTTCCTAATATTTGCGACGTAGAAGCGGTTGGCATTGGCGCAACCAAAAGCGAATTTCGAACGCCATGTTGCATCACATCTTTTCGCAAAGCTGTCCAATCCCAACGGCCCGAAAGTTCTTCGTCTTTGATGTTCCAAAGGTTGTGTTGAAACTCTCCTTGCGAAATTGGCGAGCCTGCAAACGTGGAATATGGTCCTTCTTCTTTTGCCATTTCCATGGATGCGGTTACGGCTGCAAAATATAAAGTTTCGAAAATTTCTTGGTTCAATTTCTTTGCTTCGTCGCTTGTAAACGGCAATCGCAACAAAATAAAAGCATCAGCCAGTCCTTGAACGCCCAATCCAATCGGACGGTGACGCAAGTTTGAATTTTCGGCTTCCTTGACAGGATAATAATTTCGATCAATAACTTTGTTGAGGTTTCTGGTTACGCGTTTTGTAACCGTGAAAAATAAATCGTGATTAAATTGACCGTTTTCAACAAACATAGGCAACGAAAGCGACGCTAAATTACAAACCGCAATTTCGTCTTTCGATGTAAATTCCATAATCTCGGTGCACAAGTTTGACGAGCGAATGGTTCCCAAATTCTTTTGGTTGGATTTGCGGTTCGCAGCATCTTTATACAACATATATGGTGTGCCTGTTTCGATTTGTGCTTCTAAGATTTTTTCCCATAATTCGTGCGCTTTTATGGTCTTGCGTCCTTTGCCTGCAAGTTCATAATCCGTGTACATTTTCTCAAATTCCTCGCCATAAACATCATACAATCCTGGGCATTCATTCGGACACATTAAGGTCCACGTGCCGTTTTCTTGCACACGTTTCATAAACAAATCTGAAGTCCACATCGCGAAAAACAGATCGCGCGCACGCATTTCTTCCTTGCCCGTATTCTTTTTCAGGTCTAAGAAATCAAAAATATCGGCATGCCAAGTTTCAATGTAAATGGCAAAACTTCCTTTTCGTTTTCCTCCACCTTGATCTACATATCTTGCCGTATCGTTGAAAACACGAAGCATTGGAACAATGCCGTTTGACGTGCCGTTCGTACCACGTATGTAACTTCCCGTGGCGCGTACATTGTGTATAGAAAGTCCTACACCGCCCGCAGATTGCGATATTTTGGCTGTTTGTTTTAGCGTGTCATAAATGCCATCAATGCTATCATCTTGCATCGCCAACAGAAAACAAGACGACATTTGCGGCTTTGGAGTGCCCGCATTAAAGAGCGTTGGCGTGGCGTGTGTGAAAAACTTTTTCGACATCAAGTCATACGTTTCAATCACAGAAGTCAAATCACTGAGGTGAATCCCAACCGAAACACGCATCAACATGTGTTGCGGACGCTCCACAATTTTCCCGTTGATTTTCAACAAATAAGAACGTTCCAAGGTTTTAAAACCAAAATAATCATAGTTAAAATCCCGGTTATAAATAATGTGTGAGTTCAAAAACTCCGCATTTTCCATAATAACAGCGTGCACTTCGTCCGATAAAAGCGGCGCCTCTTGTCCGTTGCGCGGATTGATATAGTGATACATTTCGTTCATCGTTTCCGAAAACGATTTGTTTGTGTTTTTATGTAAGTTAGAAATAGCAATTCTTGCTGCCAATTGTGCGTAGTCAGGATGAGCAATAGTCATCGATGCTGCGGTTTCTGCTGCTAAATTATCTAATTCTGAAGTTGTTACGCCATCGTACAATCCTTCGATAACGCGCATTGCCACTTTCACGGCATCAACTAAATCGTTCAATCCGTAACACAGTTTTTTGATTCTGTCTGTGATTTTGTCGAACATAACTGGCTCTTTGTGGCCATCTCTTTTTACTACGTACATGATTTTTGTGTTTTTTGAATCGGCAAATCCCTTTGCTGGTTCGGGTTAATTGTATGTCATTGCGAGGCACGACCAGTGCGCCGTGGTGGAAGCAATCTGTTGTAACTGCGATGAACGACTTTTCTGTAGTGGTTCAAGCAATCTTTTTTGGAGCTATTCCCGCTTTCCTTCCAAAAAATTTTGGCGATGTGAGATTCCTTCGTGCCTCGGAATGACATCGCCAAAATTGTTTTTCCCTTCAATCGGGGCTATGGGTATGCTCCAAATAGAAAAATTTGAATTAATTTTCAAAATCAGTCATCAATATTTAAATTTCTTGCCGAATGGAAGATTGTCAATATGTCGATTCTATATTCGCTAACGATTTTATACATAATTCGATAATTTCCTTCAATCAATTCTCTATAGTTAGCATCAAAAATTTCAGGAATTATTCTTCCACATTCTGGAAATGTTTTTAAAATTTGAGTTCTAAACCTAATATTAGCAATTGTCTTTTGCGCATAGAATTTGCTATCTTTTGATATGTAAAATTTAATATCTTTCAAATCAAAAACAGCTTGCTCAGTCCATTTTATTTGAACCATTCGTTAATTTCTTTTTCTAATTCTGTTTCAGAAATCACCTTATTTTCTATAGATTGTTTATCGCCTTTTTCAACTCTTTCCAATATTAATAATTTTTCTACCAAGTCATCAATAGAAAAATGATCAGGAAATCTCTGAACCGTATCTAAAACTTTTGCTTTAATTAACATAGCTACTACTATTACATTTATATCTAACTTTGCTCTTTCACTACTTTGTGCAAATCCCTAAAAATCTGCATCAAAAGTAATTTTTTGAGCTTCAACATCGGTGTTCATAACGCCTGCTTTTTGATATTCAGCAACTTTTTTCTCAAAGAAATTGGTTTTGCCTTGCAATGAAATCATATCCATAAAATCAAATGGATTTGCAGTATTATATTCTCTATCGCAACCCAATTCTACCAGAAGTCTGTCGGCAACAAATTCAAGATATTGCGTCATCAATTTTGCATTCATACCAATAAGTGATACCGGCAGGGATTCTGTAATAAACTCTCTTTCAATATTTAAGGCATCAACAATGATGGTTCTAATTCTTTCTTTCGGAACTTTATTTACCAAGTGGTGGTTGTGCAAATGTACCGCAAAATCGCAATGAACGCCTTCGTCTCTGGAAATTAATTCGTTAGAAAATGTAAGTCCTGGCATCAATCCGCGTTTTTTCAACCAATATATGGAACAAAAAGCACCTGAAAAGAAAATACCTTCAACGGCGGCAAAAGCAATCAATCGTTCTGCAAAAGAATCAGAATCTATCCATTGCAATGCCCAATCGGCTTTCTTTTTGATGGCTGGAAAAACTTCTAAAGCATTAAAAAGTTGGTCTTTTTCTGCCTCGTCTTTGACGTACGTGTCAATCAAAAGAGAATATGTTTCTGAATGAATATTTTCCATCATGATTTGAAAACCATAAAAGAATTTCGCTTCCGCATATTGCACTTCGTTCACGAAGTTTTCGGCTAAATTTTCGTTTACAATTCCGTCTGAAGCGGCAAAAAATGCAAGAATATGTTTGATAAAATACTGCTCGTCCCCCGACAATTTGTTATTCCAATCATTAAGGTCTTGGCTCAAATCAATTTCTTCTGCTGTCCAAAAGCTGGCTTCCATTTTTTTATACCATTCCCAAATGTCGTGGTGTTTGATTGGAAAAATAACAAAACGATTTTTGTTTTCTTGTAAAATGGGCTCTACTTGTGTCATAACAGTCTGATTTTATGTGGTGTGATTTTGGTTTGTCAATAACTTTCGGGGAATACAAATATTCACTTTTTTTCTGATTAAAAGCTTCTATAATTACAATAACTTTTCACAACTTTTCAACAATTTTTTTTAACTGTGAAAAATATATATAATTTACACAATTTCATAATAATCTTATTATCAATATAATACAAAACCTATTTTAGTTGAAGCCTGATAAACATTACTATTATCGTTCATTAACTTTTGTTCAATTTACAGCGACAAAAACACAAATAAATACCTAAAAATACCTACCTTTTTGATGAACAAACATTATTAATAAAGACATTTTGTTGCACCTAAAAAATATGAAATTTAAACCTAACAACCTTGCATCAAAAATAAATTTACTATATTCAAAATAGCAATTTTCTTCTCATAGATTAATTTATTTCAAAAATTAAATTAGATTTACGATTGTAAAACGTAAAAAAATGAAAAATATTGGCATAAAAATGTCCTTGTATCTTAACTATTTTGTCTTTGCTATTCTGCTCAATAGCGTTGGTTTGGTTATCTTGCAAGTGCAACAAAATTTCGGAATTGCAAAAGATGTTGCATCCATTCTTGAAGGGTTTAAAGACATTCCAATTGCCATTACTTCGTTTATTTTAGCGTCTTTTTTACCAAAAATTGGACTCAGAAATGCGATGCTGATTGCCTTGACTATTGTCGCGGTCATTTGTAGTATTGTTCCATTTGCCAATGAATTTTGGTATTTCAAACTGCTTTTTCTATCGGTTGGAATTTCCTTTGCATTAATTAAAATATCTGTTTTTGCAACAATCGGAATTATCACAAACAGTGCAAAAGAGCACGGCAGTTTTATGAATATTTTGGAAGCCGTTTTCATGGGTGGCGTTTTGCTTGGTGGGTTTGTCTTTAGCTATTTTGTGGATGATGCCAATCCAAAATCTACCACGTGGACAACGGTTTATTGGTTACTTTCTGGATTAAGTGTTGTGGCATTTATTTTGCTTTTCTTTTCTAAATTAGACGAATCTGAAGCGAAACTCACCAATGTTTCTGCTTCTGAAAATTTTTCATCGATGTTGCAATTAGTAACCAAACACTTGATAATCATCTTCTTATTTTCGATATTTTTTTATGTGTTGATAGAGCAAAGTTTCTCTACTTGGTTTCCGACATTTTATAAAGAAATACTCAACACGCCATCAAGCATGGCTATTCAAGCGGGAAGCGTTTTGGCTGGAGCAACACTTATAGGTAGATTATTGTCTGGGTTTGTGCTGCTTCGTGTCAAGTGGATTCACTTTTTGTCCGTATGCCTTGTCGCTATTGCCGTAATTGTTTTGGTGGTTCTGCCAATGGCAAAAAATTCCGTTATTCATGATGTAACGTGGACGAATAGTCCGCTTGTGGTCTATCTATTACCGTTGATGGGATTGTTTTTAGCGCCGATTTACCCAACATTAAATTCAACCATTTTATCATCGCTGCCGAAACATCAACATGCTGGAATGTCGGGATTGATTGTCGTATTTTCTGCGCTTGGTGGTACAATTGGATCCATGATCACGGGACAAATTTTTGAAAATTTCGATGGAACGACGGCTTTCTATTTTTCTTTGGTTCCGATTACAATAATTTTTATACTGATTTGGATGTTGGATTTCATTCTAAAACGTCAGAATCAAAATACAGCCAAATAATATCACAATGATTTTTAAACTACCGACTGAATCTACTATTCAAAAACTTCTGAATCAAGAAGATACCGATGGCGACAAAAAAATAACCGTTGACGATTGTGGTCCAAAATTTTTTCTAATAACCAATACAATCGGTGACGAAATTGCTATTGTAGGTACGTTCCACTTGTCAAATCTTTTGCAAGAATTGGCGTTGGCTAAAAAGCAAAATCTTGCAATTGCAACCATCGATATGGCTCATATTCAAGAAAATGCAGTTGACAGAATTTCTCGAAAAATCAAAGATTTATATTGGCATGGACTCACCCGAACCATTGACGAAGACGGCTTAGCCCAAATTCTTTCAGATGAAAAAACTGATAGCGAATTTTCATTTTTATATGTGCCTTTTGGCGAAAATGAAGCATTTGATTATTATCAGAATTTAGAAAAATCCATTATGCAATTAAAAGTGGTGCAATTACCACAAGATATTTCCGAAGAATTTTTAGAAACACTAAACAAAAAACCTGGACTTTTATCACTGGCATTAAAATTTGAAAATGAACAAATTTCTGCTGTTCCTTTTGTAGTTCCCGGCGGAAGATTTAACGAAATGTATGGTTGGGATAGCTATTTTATTGCCGTTGGACTGCTGGTTGACGGAAAATATGATTTGGCGATGGCAATTGCAGAAAATTTCAAATTTCAAATTGATCATTATGGTAAAATTCTAAATGCAAACCGAAGTTACTATTTGTCAAGAACGCAACCGCCGTTTTATTCGTCGTTGGTTATGGATATAATAAGGTATGCAAATCCCAACAAATCTTGGATAAAAAGACACTTGCAAGCCATCATTAAAGAATATCAAAACGTATGGATGCAAGACGGCAAACGCCTTACAGACAATGGTTTAAATCGATATAAAGCCGAAGGTGTTGGATTGCCATTTGAAGTTGAACCTGGACATTTTGATGATGAATTAGAGAAATTTGCACCAAAATATAATTTATCGACTGCTGAATTTGAAAAACAATATTTGGAACGAAATATTGTGGATGCCGAATTGGATAACTATTTTGTCCACGACCGTTCCATGCGCGAAAGCGGACACGACACCACAAACCGACTGGTGAATGTTTGTGCGGATTTGAATCCGATTTCACTCAATAGTTTGTTGTATAAATATGAAAAAGACATTGCACAATTGATTGAAACGGTTTTTGACAATACTTTTCACAATTCCGAAAACGTTGCTTACACCTCGGAATATTGGAACAAAAAAGCCAACGAACGCAAAATTTTAATTGATGATTTGTGTTGGAATCTTGAACATAAAATGTATTTTGATTATAATTTTATAAAGCAAGAACCACACATTTTTGAGGCATCAACAACTTTTTATCCGCTGTGGGCAAAATTATGTAGCGTTGAACAAGCACAAAATTTAGTAGAAGATATTTTACCAAAATTCTTGATGAAAGGCGGAATTGCTGGTAGTTCGAAACAATCGGTTGAAAATTTGCCTGCCGATGCGCCTGTGCGACAGTGGGACTACCCGTTTGGGTGGGCGCCTCATCAAATGTTGCTTTGGGAAGGTTTATTGAATTATAATTATAAAGAAAAAGCCCAAGAAATGGTCTATCGTTGGCTTTGGCTCATCACAAAAAATGCTGTGGACTATAATGGCACAATTCCTGAAAAGTTCGATTTAGAAACAAGTTCGCATAAAGTTTTTGCCGAATATGGAAACGTAGGAACCGATTTTGACTACATTACCGAAGAAGGTTTTGGTTGGATGAACGCATCTTATCAATATGGACTGACAATTTTGAACACTGATTTAAGATTAAAATTGGGGGAATGTGTGGATCCTGCAAAACTCTTTGTCAATTGAAGATATTAGTTATGTGCCTTAAACTGGTTATTATTTCGCTTCTATCATAAAATCCAACGAAAAGCACATTTTCAATGAACAAATCATTGAAAACATGCTAAATGGAATAAATTTCGCTTGAAAATAAACTTAATTATTTGCTAATTGTTTTTTATTACCTTGATCTCTCAACCAATATTTTACTCTTTTTACCAAATAGAACATCACGGGAACCATTACTAAAGTTAAAACCGTAGCGTATGTCAGTCCAAAAATGATCGTCCAAGCGAGTGGTGCCCAAAATATAACGTTGTCTCCACCAATATATACGTGCGGATTTAAATCAGAAATTAATCCAAAAAAGTCGAAATTTAGTCCAATTGCCAGAGGAATTAAACCTAATATTGCGGTCAAAGCCGTTAGCAAAACAGGCCGTAAACGAGATTTTCCCGATACAATAATCACATCTTTAATTTCTTCAATTGTCAAATCATCGTGCGATTCCATTTTGTTTTGAATTACTTTTTCGTCTAATAACAATACGAAGAAATCCATCAATACGATGCCGTTTTTTACCACAATTCCCGAGAGTGCAATAATTCCCATCATGGTCATTAGAATTACAAAGTCCATTCCTGCAATCACATAGCCGTAGAAAACACCTGAAAAACTTAGCAAAACCGTAAACATTATCACCAAGGTTTTAGAAACAGAATTAAACTGTAGTACAATAATAATTGTAATACTTGCCAAAGCCAGCAACAATGCGCCAAACAAGAAACTTGAATCTTTTTGCTGTTGTTCTTGCTCACCAGAGAATGATGATGTGATGTCGCCAGCAAATTTATAATTGTTATTCTTTAAAATACCTTCAATCTCTTTTGTAATTCCATCACCAGTATATCCCGTCAATACATTGGAATAAATGGTAAGAACACGTTTAGAATCTTTTCGCTTAATTTGATTAAAAGTATATGTTTTTTCGGTCGTTGCTAATGCAGAAATTGGAACTTGAATGATTTGACCATTGTTCATGTTTCTAAACGTAACAGGCTGATTGAACAATACGCTTTCACTTTTTCGCTGGTCTTCTTGCAGTCGCATCACAATATTATAGTCGTCTTTGCCTTCTTTATAGGTAGAAATTTCTTGACCATAAATTGCGCGACGCATCGTAAAACCTACTTGTCCCGTTGTTGCGCCCAAACTTCCTGCGCCAACACGATCGATTTTCATCTGCAGTTCAGGGCTTTCTTTATTGACATCAACATTTAGTTTTTCGACGCCAGGAATGTTTTTTGCATTCAAAAAAGCAATCACGCGTTTGGCTTCTTCGAGCATTTGATCATAGTCCGTGCCCGAGAGTTGCAAACTGATTGGATATCCTGACGGCGGTCCTGCTGCATCTTTTTCTACAATGATTTTTGCGCCAGCAATGTTTTTTACTTTCGAACGAATTTCTTCTAAAATTTCATTGGTATCAATGCCACGTCGCAAATTAAATTCCACAAAATTCACGGTAACTTTTCCTTTGTACGGTGTTTCAGACTGATTTCCTGCATCGACATTTGGGTTACCTGCGCCCGTTCCGACTTGAGATACAATACTTTCGGTCAAATAGTTTTCGCCAGTTTTTTCGTCAACATATTTTTTCAAAATTCCTATAACCTGAGATTCTACAAACAACGTGGCTTTATTGGTTTTTGCAATATCGGTGCCTTGCGGATATTCGATATAAACAATGTTTTGTTTGGGAACGTTATTTGGGAAAAACAACACATCGCGCGGAAAAATACTTAATAATACAAAAGAGAAAAATAACAATCCAATAATTAAAACTAAAGAAATAACGGCACGTTTTCCCGTCAATATCTTGCCCAAAAACACTTGATATTTCGCTTCTAAACTTGGAAAAAAACTATGCTGAAAATCTTGTGTTGCTTTGTATAAAAATAAATAGTAGCACCACATCAATGCCAATGAAATTAGCAGTAGATGTCCAATAGCGCGCATCCAAGTCGTATCTGAAATATAGCCAGGCACGGCAAACAACAATCCTGATGCGATGAAAATTATACTATATTTTTTCAAAGCAAATTTCGATATATTTTTATCTTCAATATCCATAAAACCTCCAGTCATTGCAGCGTTTATAACCATTGCTACAAACAATGATGCACCCAAAACACAAGATAGTGTTATCGGAAAATACACCATAAATTTCCCCACAGTTCCAGGCCACAATGCCAACGGAATAAAGGCCGCGAGCGTTGTTGCTGTTGATGAAATAACAGGCCAAGCAATTTCGCCTATGCCAATTTTTGAAGCATCAATTCGGGTCATTCCTTTTCGCATATTGGCAAAAACATTGTCAACGACCACAATTCCATCATCGACCAAAAGTCCAAGTCCCATGACCAAACCAAACAAAACCATTGTGTTGAGCGTGAGTCCAAAAGCTGATAAAATAGCAAACGCCATCAACATCGAAAGCGGAATTGCTGCACCTACAAATAGTGAGTTTCGTAGTCCCATCGTGAACATCAATACAATCATTACCAAAATAATACCGAAAATAATATGATTTGAAAGTTCGTTAACTTGATGTTCCACCTGCGCAGATTGGTCGTTAGTCAAGTCCAACTTCAAATCTTTTGGTAACACTTTTTCTTGTGCGGTTTTCACAATTTCTTTCACTTGATCAATCGCTGAAATCATGTTTTGACCCGAACGTTTTTTCACGTTTAGCATCACCACTTCGTTGCCACTTTCGCGCGCAAAAGTTGTTTTTTCTTTTTCTTTAAAGCTTACGGTTGCTATGTCTTTAAGATATACCGTTCCACCAAAAGATTTTACGATAACTTCATTTAGATCAGCAGGATTGGTAATTTCACCAACAATTCTGATGTTATTTCTTGATCCTTGCGACACTAAATTTCCACCTGAAAGTGTCATATTTTCATATCTCACAGCATTTTGAATGTCATCAAAACTTACTTTAGCGGCAGACATTTTAAAAACATCAATCGCAATTTCAACTTCTTTATCATCTACGCCAAGAATATCTACTTTCTTAACCTCGGAAATATTTTCTATTTCATCTTGCAAGTATTCCCCAAATTTTTTGAGCTGTTGCGTGGTGTAATTCCCTTTTAAATTAATGTTTAAAATCGGAACCTCTTCAGATATATTAATGTTGAAAATGTTTGGTTCAACCTTGCTCCCATTATCTAAACTTGGCCAATCGGTATCGGCTTTTGTAGCATCGGCTTTGTCTTTGATCTTAATTTTGGCTTCTTCAATTGTAGTTTTTTGATCAAATTCCACCACAATCATTCCGTAATCTTGAAACGAACTTGAAGTTACTTTTTCAACGCCTGAAATATTTTTAAACTGATCTTCTAACGGCTTTACAACCAATTTTTCCACATCTTCCGCTGAATTTCCAGGAAAAATAGAAGAGATATAAATTTTGTTTTCTAAAATTTCAGGAAAATCTTCTCTCGGCATATTGATGTATGCCATCGTTCCCATTACAATGATTAAAAATGTGAAAATATAAACCGTGATGCGATTATCAACCGCCCAGCTCGAAATTCCAAATTCGTGTTTTTTGTGTTCCATAGTTTTTTTGTTTCAAGTTTTTCGAGTTTTTTGTTTCAGGTTTCAAGTTTTTTTGTTTCAGGTTTTTTTTGTTTCAAGTTTCAAGTTTTTTTTGTTTCAGGTTTAAACTTGAAACCTGAAACTTGAAACTTTTCAACTTGAAACTTTTTAAACTTGAAACCTTTTTAACTTTAAACCTGAAACTTTTCTAAATACTCAATTTCATCCCTTCCGCGAGCGTGTTGATTCCTTCTGTAATTACAACATCATCATTATCCAAACCTGACAATATTTCCGTAACGCTTTCTGAAGATTGACCAACAGTAACAACCACTTTTTTAGCAACTGCAGTTTTGCCGTTTATTTGATCGGCAATGTAAACAAACTTTGTTCCGTCTCCATTTTGTTGAATAATATTAGTTGGGACAACAATAGCATTTTTGTTGGTATAGTCCGTAATTTTCAATTTTGCGACCTGGTTTGGACGTAGTAAATTTTCAGGATTTGGCACCGATACTTCAATTCCAAAAGTACGGTTTGCTGCGTTAATATTATTGCCTATTTGGCGAACGCGTCCTGCGTATTCTTTACCTAACGACTCTAAACTTACATTAACAACTGTTCCAACTTTCAGTTTTCCGATATAGGTTTCAGGCACATCCGTGGTAACATACATATTTGAAAGATTCACGATACGCATCAAACCTTGTGGACTTGGCGCAACAATTTGACCACGTTCCACAAAAACTTCGTCGATTACGCCACTAAATGGCGCACGAATTAAAACTTTTGATAATTGAGCTTTCATTTGCAAAACGCTTTTTTGAGCACTTACCATTTGTGTTTTTGCTTGTAGAAACTGAATTTCAGAACCAATTTTCTGATCCCAAAGATTTTTTTGGCGTTCGAAAGAAGTTTTTGCCAAAGCTGCCATGTTTTCTAAACTTGCAAGCTGTTGACCCATCCCAGCATCATCAGTTTTTCCAAGAATTTGCCCTTTGCTTACACGCTGACCAGCTTTCACGTTCAATGAAACCAGTGCGCCAGGCATTTCAGGTTGGATTAAAATATTTTCTCTTGTATTAATCTCACCTTGAACTTCTAAAAAATGATTAAAAATCGTGTCTTTTATGGTCTTTATTGAAACTAATGTAATCTCTTCTTTTTTTATTTCTAACGTTCCAATGGCTTCATCAATTTTTGTTAATTCAGATTGTAGAGCTGTTTTTTGAGCTTTTATTTTTTTCAGATCCTTAGATTTTATGATTGAATCTGTGGTTTCTTTTCCTCCACAAGCCACCATAAAGATTGATAATGCTAATAAGATTATAATTTTTTTCATTTTTGGTTTTTTTGATTTATCGATGCTAATATTTGTTACTGTAATATTTTTTCTAAAGAGGCTTTTGCCTTAATGATGTTCAGCATTGATTGCAGGTGATTTTGTTGCTCAGCGTACAACTGTCGTTGCGCTTCTGAAAATTCAAAACTTGTTGAAAGTCCTTCTTTGAATTTTATCTGCTGTTTGCGTTCAATTCTTTCTGCTAATGCCAAATTATTTTTTGTGTTTTGGAATTCTGCTGCGCTAAATTCAAAGTCACTTTTAGATTTTTGATAGCCTAATTCCAACATCTGTTCAGCATCTGAAAGTTGTGTTTGCGCTTTTTCTAATTCAAATTTTGCTTGTGCGGTTCGTGATCGTCGGGCAAAACTACTAAATATTGGAACGTTTAAACTAACACCAACATTTGCATAATTAAACCAACGTTGATCGGCATTAAAAAATGTAAACGTTTGACTAAAAGAGTTATACCCAAAATTTCCAACTGCAGCCAGCGACGGTAGTGCTTTTGCTTTTTCAAGTTTTAGAAACAATTTTTTCTGAGTCACCATGCTGTTAGCAATCTGATAATCAATGTTATTTGCGACAGCAAATTTTTGTATTTCCAATGTAGACGCTAAGTTGTTTACAGCCAATTTTTCTAAAGAATCCGTAAGTTGCAAGTTGTCTGTAACTTTCAATCCCAACTGAATTTTAAGCATGTTTAAGCCAATTTCTTTTGTGCGTTTAACACGTTCTAAACTTGTTTTAACGGTGTTTAAAGTCAATGAAATTTGTTCAGCTGTCTCTTGTTCGCCAAGGCCATTTTTAAAAATCTGCTCCGCATCATTTAAATTTTTTTCTAAAATAGTTCTATTTTTCTCTAAAATTTTAATGCTTTCATCTGCCAAAAGTATATTTCCGTAACTATTAACTACCATTTCTCGAACTTCAATGTCAGTTTTTTTCTTTGCGTTTTGATAAAATTGCAAATAAACTTTTGATGCTTGCAGCGCAACAATATACGAACCATCAAAAATAAGTTGACTTAAAGTTACTCTTGCCCCCATATTTTGATTGGTTCCAAACGCAACTTCGGTAAATGTTCCAGGCGGACCCCCAAAAATTTCGGCAGGTATCACAGATTTTTGAATAACGATGTTGTTTTGATAATCAACTCCCGCATTAATTTGTGGCAATCCCGACGCGGTGGTTTCCCACTTTTTTTGTTTGGAAATTTCTATATCTCGATTTGCATTTGAAATGGTTTTGTTATTTTCAAGGGCAAAAACGATTGCTTGTTGCAAATCAAAATTGTTGTTTGTTGGCTTGTCAACCTGTCCCATAAAAACCATTGGAATCAGTAGAAGTAAAATGCAGTTCTTTTTCATTAATTATATTTTTGTTTTTTGTAAATGTTCTTCAAGCTCCAAAACCCCTTTGGTTGTCGCAATGGCGCGCGTATGGTATTCTAAAGCTTTCAATTCTAAAATTTCATTTTGTCTTTCCGAAGGCGTGTTTTCATTTATGCTAAAAATCAAACTGTAGTAAAACAAAACACTTGCCTCAATATCGATTTCCAGTCTATACAATCCTTGCGTAATGCCTTTTTCTATATTTTGCGAAAAACAACGTTTACATTCTAAAATTTCGCGTTGCACAACTGTTGTATAAATTTCGGGATAGTGTTTTTTTAGTTGGTAAAGTGGCGATGTTTCTGTCGATTTAAACATGTTTGTAAACATCAATCGAATGGCAAAATTTTCAGCAATAGCATTTAGATTGCGTGCAATAATTTCGTTCATTAAACTATGTAAATGATTATGAACGCTTGTTGTAGCCTCATCTATAAGCAATTCTTTGTTTCCAAAATATTTATAAATAGTTTTTTTAGAAATGCACATTTGCCCAGCAATATCATCCATAGTAACACTCTTGAAGCCTAACTTCAAAAACATTTCCGACGCTTTTTGGATGATTTTCTCCTTCATCATTACAAATATGAAACTGTAAATAAAATTTCGATGCAAAAGTACAACGGAAACTTTAAATACCAATATAGTTTCCTTTGTTTTTATGTAAATTTAACATTTACTTAAAATTAACATCAAATTTTGAAGATTTTTTATTTTCTTTGTTGAACGAATTAGTCGAAAGTTATAAAGTCATAAAGTTGTAACGTTCCTATTTACAATTAATATAATTACTAAAAACACTAAGAAAATAATCATTAACAAAATCTCATAAATGCCAATTAATTATGGCTTTATTTAATCGACAATAGAATATAACATACTAAAAAACATGCATTCCATTTACCAATATCAACAGTTTATTTCAGATTATCTTGAATCGCAATACGAAACAAAAGAGCCAAGAAATTTATATGAGCCTATTCATTATATTCTAAAATTAGGCGGCAAACGCATGCGACCAGTATTAACATTGATGACTACCGAGATTTTTGATTGTGACTATGAAAAATCTCTGCCCGCAGCCTTGGCAGTTGAGGTTTTTCATAATTTTTCTCTTGTTCATGATGATATTATGGACGATGCGCCACTGCGGCGCGGAAACGAAACAGTTCATGAAAAATGGAATACAAACACGGCGATTCTTTCGGGCGATGCGATGTTGATTTTGGCTTACCAATATTTTGAACAATATAAAACCGAAGTTTTTCGAGATTTGGCGAAACTATTCAGTAAAACCGCCCTTGAAGTTTGCGAAGGTCAGCAATTGGATGTGGATTTTGAAACCAGAGCCGATGTTTCAATTCCAGAATATCTGAAAATGATTGAATGCAAAACTGCTGTTTTAGTAGCTGCTGCCATGAAAATGGGTGCCATCGTTGCGGAAACATCAATAGAAAATGCTGATTTAATTTATGATTTTGGCCTGAATCTCGGATTGGCCTTTCAACTGCAAGATGACTATTTGGACGCATTTGGCGATCCGAAAACTTTTGGAAAACAAGTGGGTGGCGACATCATTGAAAACAAAAAAACGTACTTATATCTAAAAGCAATAGCGTTTTCAGACACCGATACAAAAGACAAACTCAACGCACTTTTCCTAACACAGCCTGAAGATGCCTCAGCCAAAATTGAAGAAGTAAAACAAATCTTTAACAACAGTGGCGCAACAAAGGCCACGCAACAAGCCATTCAAGATTTTACACTGAACGCGTTCGCTACCCTACAAAAAATAGGGATAGACAATGAAAAGAAAGACATTCTACAGTCTTTTGGCGAAAATTTGATGGGGCGGAAGGTGTAGGAAGTATTAAGTATTAAGTAGGAAGTATTAAATATTAAGTAAATAGAATAACGTAAAAAGTTAGATGTGGCGCGTAAAAAGTATAACTATGCAAAATTAATGTTAAAATAAAAAAAAATTTACAACACCTAAATATTGTCTATTTTTGACAACAAACACCTTATGATGAATCAACCAAAAAACAATTGGACAAAAGAAGAAATTCTTGCCATATATAACAAACCAATGATGGATTTGCTTTTCGATGCAGCGACCGTTCATCGTCAGAGTCACGACCCAAATGTGGTGCAAGTTTCCACATTACTGTCCATAAAAACAGGGGGTTGCCCCGAAGATTGTGGCTACTGTCCACAAGCTGCAAGATATCATACCGATATTGAAGGCAATGATTTGATGTCCGTAAGCCAAGTTAAAGCACAAGCGTTGCGCGCAAAATCAAGTGGTTCTTCGCGTGTGTGTATGGGCGCAGCGTGGCGAAACGTAAAAGACGGTCCCGAGTTTGACCAAGTTTTGGAAATGGTGCGAACTATCAACAAACTTGATATGGAAGTGTGTTGCACCTTGGGAATGATTACCGAAAATCAAGCACATCGATTGGCAGAAGCGGGTTTGTATGCCTACAATCATAATTTAGATACGTCTGAAGAATACTACAAAGAAGTGATCTCGACCCGAGGATTTGAAGACAGATTGCAAACCATTCAAAACGTCCGCAAGACCAATGTAACCGTTTGCAGCGGTGGAATTATTGGAATGGGCGAAAGCATTGAAGATCGCGCGGGAATGTTGGTGGCTCTTTCTACATTGAACCCACAGCCAGAATCGGTGCCAATAAACGCATTGGTTTCCGTAGATGGAACGCCTCTTGAGGACGAAAAACCTGTTGAAATTTGGGAAATGATCCGCATGGTGGCAACCACCAGAATAGTGATGCCACAAACACAAGTTCGATTATCGGCAGGAAGAATGAACATGAGCCGTGAAGGACAAGCAATGTGTTTTTTTGCAGGTGCAAACTCCATTTTCGCTGGCGACAAATTGCTTACAACGCCAAACCCAGATGTAAACGAAGACATGAAAATGTTTGAAATGCTTGGGCTGATTCCACAAAAACCGTTTGTAAAAATGGCGCAACCTGAGACTATTGAAGCGACAGATTCACAATTTGAATCTTTAGGTGAAAAGCCAAAATGGACTCGACCAGAACATAAAATTGAACGAAATTTAGAGGCAAGTAAGAAATAGTTTTTGAGATATCAAATAAAATCCCGTTTCAAATATACTGAAACGGAATTTTTTTGTGGTATACTTTTACGCTAAAATATTATTTTTGTAGTTACCGTTTTGCCATTTTCGAACGTGGTTTTTACAAATAGCGGGCTGTTATTTTTTGCAATTGTACTAATTTCTATTTGCTTATTGTTTATGCTTTGCTTTTCAAATATATTTCTGCCAAGCAAATCATAAATAATAATTGACGCTATTGATTCATTTTCTGATGATATAAAAATTGTTTCATTTTTTTGATACACAAACACATTACTTGATTTCTCAAAAACTGGATTAGCAAGTGCCACATTATCGTATCTCAGCACAAAACGATTGTTGAACGTACCCTGAGCGGATGTAAATTCATATTCGCTGCTGCTAATATTATGAATAATATTCAATTGTTTATCTTCTAAGAATATATTTTGATTATCATTTATAAACAAACCATCGGCTCCTGCAATACCTATTTTGTATGTTGAAGTTGTTGGCGATTTAAAACCTAATGGCACAATATCCGCAACAGAAAACGGAATGTTACGCCCTTGAATTGCAAACGAATTATGATCTATGGTAGAATAAAAATTCTGATTTTCTTTACTGTTGTTTGTAGCATCATATAAACGATCATTATTGTTTGTTGCGCCTTCAACGTAGCCAATCATAGTATTGTTTACAAGGTTGTTCCCTTTCATGTAAAGCCAATATCTGCCTTCTGTGGGAATTGTATTCGCTACGTTTGAACTGCGAAAAAATTGACTATTATTCACCACGCTGTTGTCCGTTTTTAATCTCAGCGCATTACTGAAAACAATGTTTGATGGTGTTGGAGCACTGTGAAGCATCAAAACCATAAAACCTTGCCCAGCTGGAATGTTTCCATTATAGCCGCCTTGTTCAGAAGCTCCCGTAAGATTGTATGTTACGTAGTCGTTAACATCATAATTTGCGCCGTAGGTATTATAGAAGGGTTGTGCTACATTTGAATTTGGCAACATACCATGGCGCCAAACTAAAATTTTACCTTCAATATTATTGTTTGCGGTTAAAAACTTTTTTGCGTCAATCGCAGATGGATATGGATTTCCAATTAAATTATAGTTGTCGCCGTCTTTGGTAATTTGAGTACCGTTGTTTCCCAAATATGGCAGACCGTCATAATCTCCACGTATAATAGGTGTGTTAACAATTCCGTTGTTTGGCGTTCCTGTAAAAGTTGCTGGCATATCGGCTATGATTGATGCACTACTTCCAGCTGGCCCGCGGACAATGTATCCTTGACCAGCTTTCATATTTTCAATGGTGTTTACCCAATTGCCTGTTGAACTTATGGTGCCATTCAGATTATAGCCAGTTGGAATCCATTTCCAAATATGATTGTTTGCCGTTAATGGCGAAATGTTTTTTACGGGAAAGACATTGTCAATAATTGGAGATGACCAATAGCAGTAGTCTTGCAGGCGAAGTTTGGCAATGCGTTGCATTTTAAATATTCCTGTGTTACCATTCGATAATCCATCAACAACTTGCACTAAAGAGCCATTATTGGCAATATCAATCGTTCCATTATTTATTAGTTGTCTTTCGGCACGAACGTAATCATTTGATGCGATTTTTAGTGTTGTTCCTGAACTAACAATTACGTTTCCTAAAGCATATAAATCGTTTGAGATGTTAGTTTCAAAGTTATTGTTTAAAACCACATTATAAAATATTTCTGTGCCAGTGCCTGTAACATTATTAATTATTTGGGGCGTTGATCCCACAAAATGCACCGTACTTTCTCCTTGTTTAAAAAAGGTTTCGTCGGCGTTATTTGTCCAATTTCCATAAAGATACAGTTGTCCGTCTGCTATCGACACATTTGCATCTGACATGTCAAGAGCTCCACCTGCATCAATTATTAGATTACCGTGAACCTCTAACTTGTTTAAAATATTTGCAGTAATTTGAACCTTTTGATTTGAAATAGTCAAATTTTTGCATTTTGCAATGTCTGCAAAGTCATTGGAAAAAGTTGCATTTTCGCGAACGCCAGCAATAGAAAGTGAATTTGTATCAATTGTCACGTCAGTGTTTTCATCTGGTACGCTCAGTCCTGACCAATTACCGCAATTAAACCAATTTGTATTATCGCCTAACTTATCGCCAATCCACGTACCATCTGGACTTCCTGCAGAAATTAGAAATGTTTTGCCCGCCGAAGTTGCCGAAGTTGTTGCTGGCGAAAAATTATAACGCCCTGTACTAAATGTCCAATTGTTCACATTGTCACCAACTGCATTGATAATATTTCGCTTTGAAGTTAATCCATGAGCTTTATCATTTTCATAGTAGGCACTTTCGGCATTTAAACCTGTGTTTTCTACGTTAAAACATGCAAGGGCAGGGTGCAGTCTTGAAACGCGCGCTGTGTTTGTGTTTCCACCACTACATAAACTTGTTAGAGGCACCCAAGCTGTTTGATTTGTAATGCCATGAAGTACAGTTCCATTTAAAATATAATTTGCTTGGTTTGCATCAATTGTACCGTCTGATATCAAAGAACCTTGAATTAAATATATTTGATCAGGAGCACTTGTTGATAAATTTGGTGTAGAGCCATTATTTGAAACTAAAAATTCAGTAGCAAAAACATTAGCCGAAGTTGTTGTTCCTATTATTTTTCTAATATCGTAGATGCCGTTGTCAGCTCTAATTTTTAAAATGCTTCCTGCTTGAATTGTATTATTGCCGACATATCTTACGGTCTCAACTCCTGGCGGATCAGATGCAATGTCGCCACTGCCACCCCACTTGTTTGTTCTATTGTTTGCGATGGCGCCAGCTTCATAGCGTGAGTTCACAATGGAAAAGCTACTATTGGGTATAATGTCAATCATTGTTGCTATCAGAAATTCATCATCTCCTGTGCCTGTGCCCGTAACCTGGCCATCATAACCAACAAAAATTAGATCGCCAGATTTAAAAATTGTGGCAATACTAATTTTAAAAAGACCACTATTTATATTAGCAAAGCCATCACTTGATGCTGTTAAAATCAGGCCAGTTCCCAACGCGGTATGAACAATTGTGTTAAATGTTGCTACTCCTAAAATTGCATTTACTGCAGTATTTGCAGGAGACATATTGCCCGTTGAAGTTACAGAAACTGCCGCAACAAAATCTCTATCAACATTGCCATTGACATCAATCGCTTTAATGGTAACATTCGGACTCATCACTTCATTGATATTAGTGTCGGTGGGTTGATTCCCAAATGTAAGCGCGGTTGCTACTATATCCAAAATATTTGAACCATTTGTAGATGTTGTTGAAAAAGTCGCTTTGCCCGAACCAGTAGCATCAAATGTTACATTGCCTTGCGAAATTTGAAAACCAAAATCATCACCATCGATGTTTGTATTAGGGGTTATATTGTCTACATTTATCTGTAAACTAAGTCTTATAGTCAAAGCAACATTAGTGTTGTCGGGGACAGAAATTAACGGTAAACCACTAAAAACAATCTGATTTGCAGACACAACGCCATCTGCAATTTTTATATTCCCGCTAAACAAGGCGACTGATTGAATAGCATCTGCCCAGTCGTCTATTGCATTACCAGGAGATCTTGTTATGGTTATATTATTGACAATTGTCGGTAATGTGTCAGCATCGGTTAGTGTGCTTCCACCATCACGGATTAAAAACTGCCAAACTTGTATGCCATCTGTATTACTTGAAATTAGCGGCGTGTTGCGTAACGATGATATTAGTGTGGCTTCACCACCGCTTGAAAAAATGTCAGAAAGGTTGCTTATGAGCACCGCTGTAGAAAAAGTAAATACGGCACCATAAACATAACTCGTGCCATTAAACTCATACGCAACAAAAGAATAATTAGTAGATGGCGTTAAACCAGAAACACTTTCGCTGAATGTTGCGCTTGCCAAAGCACTACTTTCGTTGACAACAATCACTCCAGCACCCCCAACCTGTGGGCTATTATTTGTAGCTGTAGGCGCATATACAAAACCTCTAACTGTTGAGGATGGACAGGTGCCTAAGGTATTATTTCCATTTAAGGTAGCGCCCGTTGCGGCTATTGCAGTTGCGGTGGTGGTTGTCGCAGATTGTGCAACAACTGCTGTTCCTATCCCAGAAATACCGATGGAGCCTGATGCTGTACTTGTATTAAAATTGGCTGTTAGCGATGCAGATTTTGGACCACTTGTTGCTGGATTAAAAGTCACTGTAAAAGTTGCTGTGCCGTTTGGTGCGCCAATTGACGTGCTTGACAGCGGGCTAACCGTAAAATCAATTGCATTGTTATTTGTTATAGTTACATTTGCGGCAGCTGTTCCAGTGTTTGTGATTGTATAAGTAATTGCCGGTGTTGCAATTGCAGGACATGTTGAGGGGTGAGCGACGGTGCCTATTAAAGTCAGAAATGGGGTTGTTGGTGCAAATGCTGTCCACGCAATATCATCAATTTTAATTTGTGCTCCTGTAGTTCTAAGTTCTAATATTACATTTCCTGTAAGATTAATTGTTTGAGAGTAATTCTGTATGATATCACTATTTGCAGTAACTGTAATTGTTGAACCAATTTTAATATTATTAACAAAAACCTCAATACTTCTAGCGGCAGTTCCTGTAAATGCTCGAACATATTTGAATGTCAATGTGCCCATTCCATTTGCATATGAAGGAGATGTCACTGAACCTGTTCCATCAGTACAAATAGCTTTTGTGTTTAATGATTGATCTGTTCTCGCTCTAACGGCAGTCCACGTTACAGTATTTGTGCCAATCCAAGTCCTTGAAAGATAATTCGTATTGCTAGCAGGAATATTTTCAAAGTTTTCTGAAGCCTGCCCAAACCCAACCAAACTCATCATCAATATCAATAATAGTATTAAATTTTTCATAAAATGTAGTTTCAAAAATGTGCTCAAAACTATATATTAAAACGCCAAGCAAATCGTATTGCATGTTACGGTTTTGTTGTTTACAGAAATATAAACATAGCATGATTTTATGCAAACGTTTTGGTAACATTGGTGTTTTTAGAAGACAACTTTTTCAATGTATTTAACTTCGACAAAAAGTAAAAAATACTAAAATCTTAAAATAAAATTGTTTTGAATTTTTGTTACTATAAATTACATTTGTATTCATTGTTGTCCGATAAAACATTTTAAATTACAGAGTTTACTATATATAATGGTGTTTTAGCGGTGTTTTTTTTGTTTTAGCTTGTTTTTTGCTATGTTGTTTAGAATCCGAT
>JAYWGW010000053.1:0-24281 GCA_043778045.1 Bacteroidota bacterium
ACCTATGATTAAACTTTATCGAATTCACACCTATGAAATTTTTTGAGTCTATCATTAGACAAATATAATACATTGCGACCTAAACGCCTATACCAGTTACTTAATTTTATTTTCAAAATAAGTATTATGCTTTACGAGCAAAGTTACAGCCCATTTACAACATCAGAAAATTGCTATTGTTCTTTGGTCTTTTCCTGAATCATTTTTGACATTCTAAAAATAACTAAAATAAGAACCGCGCAAAATGAAGCTGCAATTCCAATAGCTGCAATTTTATTGTTTTCGGATGTAAAGTTTGAAAAATCTAATTGAGTTAAATTAAAAACTGCAAGTCCAAACGCAAGAAAAATAAGAATAATTATGAAAATTTTCATTATAATTTTGGGGTTATTATTATGATGTAAATCTAACAAAAAACTGTTTATACAAACAAATCTTTAACATTACCTGCAAATAATTTAACAGCTATTGCTAAAAGTATCACGCCAAATGTTTTGCGTACGACGCCTAAGCCGTTTTTCCCTAAGAGTCTTTCTATTTTTGATGATGATTTTAGTACACCGTAAACCAAAAAAATGTTTAATATAATTGCAATAATAATATTGATTGTATAAAATTGAGCTTTTAGTGACAACAATGTTGTCATCGTTCCTGCTCCTGCAATCAAAGGAAAAGCCAATGGAACAATTGATGCTGAGCTTGCCTCTTCATCTCTATAAATCCGGATGCCAAGAATCATTTCCAATGCGAGAAAAAACAACACAAAAGATCCTGCAACAGCAAACGAATGCACGTCAATGCCAATCAAATTCAAAAATTCTTCGCCAACAAAAAGAAACATAATCATGATAACACCTGCGACAATTGAGGCTTTTTCAGATTCGATGTGACCATGTTTTTGACGCAGATCCACAATAATCGGAATGGTTCCTACAATATCTATGACTGCAAAAAGCACCATGCTTACTGTGATTATCTCTCTAAAATCTAAATACATAACTACTAAATTTGATTATGCAAAATTAGTATTTAATGTTTTGTATAGGTGAATTATATAATTTTATCTTTGTAAAAAAATTGTAAATGTTTCAACTCGGCAAAACCATTGTTTCTGAAGACATTCTTTCTAAAGAATTTGTTTGTAACTTATCGGCGTGCAAAGGCGCATGTTGTGTTGATGGTGATGCGGGCGCGCCCTTGACGGAAGATGAAGTTAGAATTTTAGCGGAAATTTATCCGAAAGTAAAACCATTTTTACGCAAAGAAGGCATTTCGGCTATTGAAGCAATGGGAACTTCCGTGATTGGAACTGACGGCACTTTGGAAACGACATTAATAGACGATAAAGATTGCGCCTACGTGATTTTTGATGGAAAAACTGCCCTTTGTGGTATCGAACAGGCCTATAATCAAGGAGAAGTGAGTTGGAAAAAACCTGTTTCATGCCACTTATATCCCATTCGCGTTAAAGATTTCACAGAATTTGCAGCCGTTAATTACGACAAGTGGGACATTTGCGATGACGCTTGCAGTTTGGGAAAAGAACTGGAAGTGCCTGTTTATAAGTTCGTTAAAGAAGCTTTGATTCGCAGATTTGGCGAAAATTGGTATATGGAATTGGAAAAAGTGGCGCGCGAATATGCTTTAAATGGGAAAATGTAGACTGTTTATTATTTCGTGAATTGATAGTAAAATTCCTTTTTTCCTTTAAATTCGTGAAGTAAAAATAAGTAATAAGGTGATATAATCGAAGTACATTAATTTTATTTATAATCCACAATTTATTATCTACGACAATACAATTTAATTCTCACTAAAAAACTTTCTACTTTGTCCATTTAAAAGTTTCCATTGCGTGTCGCATGTCCTTTTTGAGATAGTCTACGGCTGGCAAAATAGAATCAAAATTTGGTTTGGCATAGAAATATACAGAACAATTCACAAAATGTTTTGTGCTATCTGTTAAATAAAATTGTGCGTTTGTGGCGGCATTGCCATTGACATCATAGAACATTCCAAAAACGCGATTTTCCTTATTCACAAACGGTTGCTCGGTAATATCGTCTGCTTTTACAACGTGTTCGTAGGTTAGTTTTTGAGCGTCGCGTAGCAATTGGTCTATGTTTTTTGCAACAGGTTTATAGCTCAAATACATGGTTGCTTTCATTTTTGGATAATGAATTTCATAGTTGCTATTGCCTTTACTTTTTAGTTTTGCTTGCTGATTTACGTCAAAATTAAAAGGTGCTATTTGGTCAAATGGTTTATACGATGGATTTATGTAATCCAAACGCAACTGACTTGACGGTTTTGGCAAAACGTCTGGTTTGCAAGATGATAGAAACAATATTGCTGTAAAAAATAAAATATATTTTAACATTTAACGTTACTATTTTTAATTAAAACGGCAGATCATTTTTGGGGCGTACGGTTGTTTTTTGCGTCTCAATAATTTTTGCGTCGCTATTTTCGTTAGATTTTTTTGTGGTCAAGAATGTAAAATCTGTACATTGAATTTCGGTGGTGTGTTTTATCGAGCCATCATCCGCGGTGAACTGGCGGCTTCGAATGCGGCCCTCAATATAAACCTTGTCACCTTTTGAAAGATATTTTTCGCAAAGTTCGGCCGCTTTGTTTCGCACCACAACATTGTGCCACTCGGTGTTGGTAATTTTTTCGTTTGTTTCTTTATTGGTATAAACTTCATTTGTGGCAATAGAAAACCTACCAATGCACGAATCCGCAGAAAAATAATGCATTTTTACGTCATCGCCAAGGTATCCAATAAGCATTACTTTGTTGAGTGTACCGCTCATTTTTTGTTTGTTTTAGCAAGTCAAAAGTACGAAATAAAATGGATTGAAATGCTTGTTTTTTGGAAATGATTTTTTTTTACTTTGTGGGTTTTGCGTTAATGGTTGAAGTGGAATCAGCCTTCGGCGGACAAGCCCTTTTTGCCGCTCATCGGAAACGTTCGTGAAAAGCAAAAAGTTTGGGAACGAAATACACGACCGATTTTTGCGTGTTGACCTCTCAAAGGCATCGACGTGGGCAACCATGTTAAAATTGGGAATGCCCGAATGAATGATTGCATCGTGACTTTTTAATTACACTATCGCGTAAATAGCATGAATTTTAGTTATTCTAAGTGTTATACGATGTTTACAGATTTCAAAAAAACTTTGTATGCTTAGGTGTAAACCTCAAACATTTTCATAAATCCATCAATATCTTTTGCCTTCTCAACATTAAAATCACCAATTTTTGTGCGTCGTAGTGAAGACAAATGTGCTCCAGATTGTAATGCTTTTCCAAAATCATAAGCAATTGATCGAATGTAAGTTCCCTTGCTACATGATATTCTAAAATCAATTTCAGGCAATGCAATTCGCGTTATTTCAAATTCATACATTGTTGTTTTCCTGCTTTCAATTTCGACCATTTCGCCTGCGCGCGCGCGTTCATATAGGCGAACGCCATCTTTTTTTATAGCTGAAAAAACAGGTGGTTTTTGGTCAATTTCTCCCAAGAATTGTTTTGTTGTCTCAAAAATCAATTCGTTTGTAATATGATCAATGTCAAAATGTTGGTCAATCTCAGTTTCTAAATCATAAGATGGCGTAGTCGCGCCAACAACAATTGTCCCCGTATATTCTTTTCGTTGTGCTTGTATTTCAGAAATGGTTTTTGTTTTTTTGCCAGTGCAAACTATAAGAAGTCCGGTTGCAAGCGGATCGAGCGTACCTGCATGTCCAATTTTATATTTTTTTGGCAAGTCAAATTTATTTTTTAATAAATATTTCAATTTGTTGACCGCCTGAAAAGAAGACCATGTCAGCGGTTTGTCAACCAAAATAATTTCACCCGCTAAAATGCTTTCTGCAGTCATTTTAAAAAACGCTTAACGGCTTGATAAAGAAATGAATAATAAGCAACGCTGAACCTAAAACTATTCTATAATAACCAAACATTTTAAAACCATTTTTTGTCAAAAAAGCTATAAAAAATTTGATTGACGCATAAGCAACAATAAAAGCTACAACATTTCCAACAGCAAGAATGCCAAGATTATTACTACTTAAAACTTCGGGTGATTCCTTATAAACATCATACACACTTTTCAAAGTTGCGGCCATCATGGTCGGCACAGCCAAGAAAAAAGAAAATTCAGCAGCCAATTTTCGATTCAATCCTTGTTGCATGCCACCAATTATCGTTGACGCGCTTCGGCTCAAACCTGGAAAAATAACTGCCAAAGTTTGAAACGTACCAATGATCAAAGCTTGTTTATTCGTAATTTCAGCATCGTCAATTATTGTTGGATTCACAAACCACTTGTCCACAAACAACAAAATAATGCCACCCACCAAAAGTATAACAGCAATAAAAACAGGTGTTTCTAAAACTTTTTCAATATGCTTTTTAAGCAATCCACCGATAATCAGAGCAGGAATAACGGCTATGATCAATTTTATATAAAAATCAATTCTCGAAAAATCAAAAAACTTCCGCCAATAAATCACAACCACAGAAAGTATTGCCGCAAGCTGAATGACGATTTCAAAAAGTTTTGTAAAATCATCCTTTGCAATTCCCATAAAAGACGACGCAATAACCATGTGACCCGTTGACGAAATGGGCAAAAACTCTGTAACACCTTCAATAATTGCCAGTAAAATGGCCTGTAGATACGTCATTATTTAGATTTTTTAAGAATCGAATAAATCGTAATTCCAAAGCCTATCAAAACCACAGTTGGTGCCAATCGAATGCGTCTGAAGCTAAAAATATCTTCGCTAAAAACAGATGGATTTTCGGCACCACCGCCCGACATTAGAATAAATCCGACCGCGATTACCACAATTCCTATAATCAAAAACTTATAATTTCCCTTCTCAAAAAGAAAGATGTGTTTATTGTCTTCCATAATATTTCTATTCTATAATTTAAACACCTACAATAAATGACCACCAACACAAACGTTACAACATTTAAACATTCAACTTTTTAACTATTTAATATAAATCATCCGTCCGCAAATTCAAAAATCGTTGCGTAGCAAAATATGTACTCAACCATGGAATCAATCCACCAAAACCGAGCACCAAAAGCAGCACAATTCCAATCTCTAATTTGTCACCTGCCAAACCTAAATTAGGAAAATTATTGTCTAAATAAACCAACACGATAACCAAAGCAACCACGGCCAAAAGCGCGCCTAAAAGTCCAAGTTTGATGCTTGTCAAAATAAAAGGTTTACGTATAAATGCTTTTGTTGCGCCTACCATTTGCATGGTTTTGATCGTAAATCGGTGAGAATGTATTGACAATCGCATCGAACTATTGATCAATAAAACCGCCACAATTGCTAAAATTGCACTTGCAACCAAAATCCAAAAACTCACCCTTTTAATATTATCATTCACTAAATTCACCAACTGCTTGTCGTAAACCACGTCAGAAACATTCAAATTATTTCTAAACTTATTTTCGATAGCCACAATATTTTTTGCATCAATATAGGCGCCTTTTAACTGAATATCAAATGAATTTTCCAAAGGATTTTCGCCCAAAAATGTCAAAAAATCTTCGCTAATAATATCAGAATGCTTTTTTGCGGCCGCTTCTTTTGACAAATAAATACTTGATTTCACAAATTTCAAACCTTTCAATTCTGTCTCAAAAGCCTTCACTGCAGTGTCCGGAGTTTCGTTTTTGAAGAAGACGGTCATCACGATCTGCTCTTTGAAATCGTTGGCTAACCGTTTGGAATTCAGTACAAAAAGACCCAAAATCCCCAACAAAAACAACACTAAAAATACACTCAAAACAACCGAAAAATAAGACGTAATCAACCGTCTTTTTTGAAACTTATCGTAAGAAGAACTCATATTTACCTATATTATGGTGTAAAAATAACAAACTATTTCTTTAAATAAAGTTAATAACGGTCAAAGTTCTGCTTTTGGTATAAATATTTCGCCTGAAAATCTCCTTTTTATCTACAAACCAACTGTGCGAATTAAAATAATAAACCTAAATTTGCTCGCGCAGAATAATTTGGAGCTGTAAACGAACCACTTTTTTTGGAAAATACTACCCGTCGTCCACTATATTTTTTTGGGTTTCGCCCCTTTGAATAGTTTGCTTCGTACCTCGCAATGACAGCGGGGCAAAACCCAAAAAAGACTTGTTAGCCGAAGGCTAATGCCGTTCCCACCGGGGCTATGGACGGATTTGGGTGCTTTTTTTCGATTTTACGTCCCATTTTGCGCGAAAAATAAATCTATAATTACATATTGGTTACACATGAAATATAATCCAGAACAAATCGAAGCGCGTTGGCAAAAATATTGGTCAGACCACAAACCTTTTCGTGCCCAAAACCCGGGCTCCCCTGCTTCGGAGGGGTCGGGGGAGGCTAAGCCAAAATACTACGTCCTCGACATGTTTCCCTATCCTTCTGGCGCAGGCTTGCATGTAGGACATCCGCTTGGCTACATTGCCTCGGACATTGTTGCGCGATACAAACGCCACAAAGGTTTCAACGTTTTGCACCCACAAGGCTATGACAGTTTTGGACTTCCAGCCGAACAATATGCCATTCAAACCGGCCAACATCCCGAAAAAACCACCCGCGCAAACATTGCACGTTACCGCGAACAGCTTGATCGCATCGGCTTTTCATTTGATTGGGAAAGAGAAATTCGCACCTCAGATCCTGATTATTACAAACACACCCAGTGGATTTTCATCCAACTTTTTGAATCTTGGTATAACAAAGATTCAGACAAAGCCGAGAACATTTCAACCCTAATTTCCACACTTGAAAAAGATGGAAACAAAAATGTTAACGCTGCTTGTGACGATGATATTGCACCATTTTCAGCCACGGATTGGCATGATTTTTCATCCATAGAAAAGCAAAAAATCTTGTTGCATTATCGCTTGACCTACCTTGCGGAAACCGAAGTAAATTGGTGTCCCGCGCTCGGCACCGTTTTGGCAAACGACGAAATTGTCAACGGCGTTTCCGAACGAGGCGGTCACCAAATTATCCGCAAAAAAATGACGCAGTGGTCGATGCGCATTTCCGCGTATGCTGAACGACTTTTGCAAGGTTTAGAAACCATCGATTGGAGCGAATCCATCAAAGAATCGCAACGCAATTGGATTGGAAAATCGGTTGGGGCAACGATTGTTTTTAAAGTCGAAAGTCAAAAGTCGAAAGTCGACAACGCAACAACTATTTCTGTATTTACAACTCGCCCAGACACGCTCTTTGGTGCCACATTTATTACATTAGCACCAGAACACGAATTAGTAGCACAAATAACCACCGCTGAACAAAAATCTGAAGTTGATGCCTACATTTTAAAAACTGCCAAACGTTCTGAGCGCGAGCGCATGGCAGACGTAAAAACCATTTCGGGCGTTTTCACGGGAGCTTATGTTGAACATCCGTTTACCAAAGAAGCCATCCCTGTTTGGATTGGCGACTATGTTTTGGCAGGATATGGAACAGGAGCCGTGATGGCAGTACCGTGTGGCGACGAAAGAGATTTTGCGTTTGCACAACATTTTGGTTTGCCAATAAAAAATATTTTCAATCAGGATATTTCCGAAAAAGCGTTCACAGAAAAAACAGGTTTTGAACTGATAGATTCCGACTTTTTGAATGGAATGAACTACAAGCAAGCCACAAAAAAAATTATTGACGAACTCGAAAATATTGAAGCAGGCAAAGGAAAAACCAATTATCGCCTTCGCGATGCAGTTTTTTCGCGTCAGCGATATTGGGGCGAACCATTTCCGGTGTATTATGTTGACGGATTGCCACAAATGATTGATGCCAATCATCTACCTATAAAACTACCCGAAGTCGAGAAATATTTACCAACCGAAGACGGACAACCACCTCTTGGGAATGCAAATGTTTGGGCATGGAACGCAAAAGAATTACGAATTACGAATTGCGAATTAATTGATAACTTGACAATTCATCCTTTAGAATTGAATACCATGCCAGGTTGGGCAGGAAGTTCTTGGTATTGGATGCGATACATGGATGTCGACAACCAAAACGAAATTGCCAGCAAAGAAGCTATAAAATATTGGGACAGTGTGGATTTATATATTGGAGGAAGCGAACATGCGACGGGTCATTTATTATATTCTCGATTTTGGAATAAATTTTTGAAAGATATTGGCTTTGCACCAACGGAAGAACCGTTTAAAAAGCTAATTAATCAAGGAATGATTTTGGGGATGAGTGCTTATGTTTATAGACTTAATCAAACAATAAAACTCAGAGATAACAATGATATTCTTAAAGTTTTTAAAAAAGAAAAAAAAGAATATTTTTTTAGTAGGTCAAAATACGAAGAAATAAAAAAAGGAAAATTTGATTTAGCAACTGAAATAATTTCAAAAGTTTATGGAGAAATTGGAATTACTGAAATTGGCTGGTTTGCAAATGAAGCAATTTTACCTATTCATGTTGATGTTTCACTTGTAAACACAACTGATGAATTAGATATCGAAGCTTTCAAAAATTCACGAGAAGAATATAAAAATGCAGAATTTATAACCGAAGAGAACGGCAAATACATCGTCGGTCGCGAAGTCGAAAAAATGTCTAAATCCAAATATAATGTGGTTAATCCAGATGATATTTGCAATGAATATGGTGCCGATACTTTGCGTTTATATGAAATGTTTTTGGGTCCACTTGAGCAGTCAAAACCATGGAACACAGCAGGAATTTCGGGCGTATTTGGCTTTTTGAAAAAACTGTGGCGACTGTTTTACGAAGATGAAAAATGGGTAGTCACAGAAAATGAACCTTCAAAAGAGGCGCTCAAATCTTTACACAAAACCATCAAAAAAACAACGGAAGACATTGAGAATTTTTCTTTCAACACGTCGGTGTCGCAATTTATGATTTGTGTGAATGAACTTTCTGCGATGAACTGCCACGAACGTGCCATTTTAGAACCGCTAACGATTTTGATTTCGCCTTATGCACCGCATATTGCAGAGGAATTGTGGTTCAAATTAAAAGATTCAAAGATTGAAGGATTTAAAGATTCCGTATTTAATAAAGGAATATCAGAGGTGCCGTTCCCAATTTTTGATGCAAAATATTTAGTGGAAACCGATAAGGAATATCCTGTTTCGTTCAACGGAAAAATGCGTTTTACAATGAATTTGTCACTTGATTTGAATGCTACTGAAGTGGAAAAAATTGTAATGCAAGACGAGCGAACCATTAAACAATTGGAAGGCGCAACACCTAAAAAAATTATTGTCGTTCATGGAAAAGTTGTAAATGTGGTTTTGTAAAAATGACTATTTTCAAGATTTAATGATTTTAAGATTTTTTACTTTGGTCTACAAAATATATTTAATTTAAACCACATAGAAATTCAGCGTCAAAAATGCAATATATTAGGATTTTTGTAGGCATTTGATTTTAACATAGACAATTAATATTTCCTTAAATCGAGCAAAGCGTCTTTTTTTTGTATTTCTATGTGGTTTCAAATACATAAGTTAGACTATGTACAGATTATTTAATTAATTGGTTTTTATTATCGTGGTTTAGTTTCTTCCCCAGCGAATTGATGTAAGCTGTCAGAATATAAAATAAGTAAATTATATTTTTTAAGAAAAAACACTTTTACCGAAGCGAAAAATTGCGTTAGGCGTGGAAGTGGAATCAGCCTTCGGCGGACAAGCCCTTTTTGCCGTTCAAGAGATTGCTTCGTCCCTCGCAATGACATTAACGGCAAAAAGTTTGGGAACGAACGAACCGACCCGTCATTGCGAGGTACGGCCTGTCCGCCGTGGAGGAAGCAACCACAGGGAACGCCCAAATGCTTTTAAATCATTTTAAATTCTACCATTTTCATCATCGACGCCTGTTTTGCGTTGTGTAGCTTTTACATTTGAGTTTCCAAAATTATAACTCAAATTTAGGCGAAATTGTCGGCTTTCAAAACCACCATTTCCGCGAATAGATAGCTCGCCAAAGGTGAAGTCGCCACGCCATGGTGAGGTGAAAAAGACGTCGCTCACTGCCATGCGGACATTAATTTTGTCTTTCCAAATTTTCTTTTGAACTGCTAAATCCAATGATCCTAAGGATTTTGTGCGATACGTGCCACCCCAAACCGATGGCGAGCTGAACCAACCCGATACTTCGAGTTTGATTTTTTTGGGTAACGAAAAAGTATTTTGACCGTATAGATTAAAATTATTTTGCGTTATCGATACGAAATTAGCATCGTTTCCTTTGTACGAACTGTTGCTCGCCTGCGCGTTCATGTAAACTTCCCACCATTTTGCAGGACTAAACGGATAGGACACGCCAAGGTTCCAAACTTCTTGGTTGGCAACGTTTTTCTGCATAATAAAATTGCGAGTTGTGCCTTCGGCTTGCGTAATTTGTGCAAAAAAGTCGCTTATGAAACTATAACTTAATGATGTTGTTAGCGTGTATTTATAGGTATGCGCCAACTTAAAATTTTGTGTATACTGTGGTTGCAAAAATGGATTGCCGCGTTGGAATGACAACTCATCCAACTGCATTTCAAAAGGATTCAAAGCTTGGTAGCTCGGACGCTCAATGCGTCGGCTGTAATTTGCTTGCCAAGTATTGTTTTGATTGGCATTGTATGTGATGCCCGCACTCGGAAAATAGTCAGTATAGCTGCGTTTTACGGTGTTGTTCAGATTGGCTTGCGTGCTGTTCAAATCGCCAGTTGAAATGGTTTGCTCGGCACGAAGTCCTGCTTGAAAGTTGAATTTTTTGATTTTTTTATTGAAATTAAAATATAACGCATTAATATTTTCGCTGAACTGGAAATTATTGCTTCGAGTGAAATTTTGCACTGGATTATTGTTTACGACATCAAAGAAATCGAAAGTGTTATCCGTGTCAACAACAGATGTTTTAAGCCCCAAACCAAGTTTTCCGCCCATGAAGTTTTGTTCATAATCGGCTTTGAAACTCAAAATGTTGATGTTTATTGGCGTATTCATTTTGAAATTTACTTCAGACTGCAACACGGTTTCGTTGCCATTAAAATACTGATTTGGCTGCGAATTGGTTCTAATGTTTTGATATTTACCGTAGTCCAAGTCGGCACTTACGTTATGTCCGATTGTGTCTGTAAACCGATAATTCAAGTTTGATTGCACATTATAGGATTTGGATTGCGAATTGGATTGCGCTTTCAAAACTTGCGATGGCGCATTGTTGTTGTTCGGAAATATTGGCGTTCGGGTTTGTCCGTTTCCGAACGAGTTGTTGAAATTCCCGTTGAAAACAAAACCAAAAGTATTTTTTTTGTTAGCATAGAAGTCCAATCCCGCCTTGATGTTGTTGGCGTTAATATTATTTTTTGTAGTTGTGCGAGAGTCAAAAACAGTATTTGATTGCGTTCTATTTAAATTTATAAAACTCAAATTATTATCAAATCGGTTGCTGTAGGTTCCAAAAACATTGGTCTTTTTGTCACGGGTGTTGAGCGTCAACGAACTATTGTATTTTGCAAATGTCCCGACGGCATAACCCACGGTCGCGGTTCCGTTAGTGCCAAATCGTTTGTCTTTTTTGAGTTTTATGTTTATGATTCCTGCATTTCCCGCCGCTTCGTATTTAGATGATGGTTGCGTGATAATCTCAATAGAATCAACATCGGATGATTGAATGGTTTTTAGATAATTGGTCAAATCCGCACCAAAAAGAATGCTTGGCTTTCCATCGATGTATATTTGAACACCTGTTTTTCCTTCTACAATCAAATTGTCATTGTTATCTACAATCACGCCTGGCGCTTTTCTAAGCAATTCCATTGCCGTAAGGCCTGCGGCACTGATGGTGTTTTGAACATTGAAAACTGTTTTGTCTGCAAAAACTTCAATAATTGGTTTTTTGACCACGACTTGCACTTCCGCAAGTTGGTTTTGTTTGGTTATAATGTTAATGTTTTCAAGCAATATGTTTTTATCATTTATAATAATTTCAGCAGACACATACTCTTCAATATTCAATCCCGAAATTTTCAATTGGTAACTTCCCGATGGAATGTTTGTGAATTCAAAAAGTCCGTCTTGACTTAGTGTGGCAAGTTTGAAAAGTTTTTGAGTTTTAAAATCCAAAAGCGTGAGATTAAGTGCATTTTCTTTTGATATGGATTTGTTTGAAACAGTGCCAGTTATGGAGAAAGATTGGGCATTGCCACATAAATTGAATGCAAAAAGAACGGTGATAAGTAAGAATTTCATAATAAATGATTTTATTTTTAGGCAAATTTTGGAAAAAATTCAAGTGCATCCAACAGTTTTTCGTCCATTTGAAATATATTACGATGAAATGTCAGAATTTTCAATTTGGCGGTATATATTTCAATCCGTCGAAAAATTTAGTGCGTTTTATAAAAGTTTATTTACATTTATATCAAATTAACAGCTATGGCAAAACAATTTTATGGCGCAAAAATAAATCTTATTTTAGGCATTGTGCTTTTCTATCTATTTTTTATGGTTTCATATTACTTTGCACTTGCCATCAGCCAGCTTGACTATGCAAAAGACGACGTATTTAGTTTTCATAATTTTCGACCTCAAATTGTAGATTACGCGTTGAAATTTTTATTCACGATTCCAATTTGGTTTCTTATTTTTAAACTTTTAAAAAATAAACCATTAAAATATCGATTGATAATTCATGTTTTTACTTTGCCCTTATTTATTTTTGTATGGAAAACTTCTCATTATTTTGTTTTAGATTTTTTCGACATAAGACATTTGGTTGGGTATCTGCAAGCATGGGATATTTATATTCCGGGTTTATTTTATTGCATTCAGTTTGGTGTTTTGCATGCTTTTGAATATTACACCGAAAATTTAGAACAACAAAAAATTCAGTCGCAATTGCGCGAATTATCACTGAAAAGTGAATTGTCCGCGCTAAAATCTCAGTTAAATCCACATTTTTTGTACAATGTTTTTAACACCATCAATGCTTCGGTACCAAAAGAATTAGAAAAAACCAGAGAAATGATTGCGACTTTAGCGGATATGTTTCGGTATCAATTGCAAGCTTCGCAAACCGATTATGTGACAATTCGTGATGAAATAAATTTCGTAAAACAATATTTAGAACTCGAAAAAGCCAGATTTGAAGATCGATTGCAAATTCAAATTGACATTCCAGATGATATTTTAGATCATCAAATTCCGCCCATGATGATTCAACCATTGGTTGAAAATGCTGTGAAACACGGAATCTCCAGTTTGCTTGAAGGTGGCGAAATTTTGCTTAAAATAAATAAAGTTAGCAATCAACTGCATTGTACGGTCGCTGATACAGGCGTGGGAATTGCAGATAAAAACTCGGTTTTTGGCAAAGGAATTGGGTTGACAAACATCAAACTTATTCTTGAAAAATCATATGGCACAACGCTTCAGCTGAGCGATAATTTGCCGAAAGGCCTGAAGATTGAATTTCAAATACCCGTCAAGTGAAAAAAGTAGTTATTGTCGATGACGAATCATCGGGCAGAAAATTAATAAAAGAATATCTTGCTGATTATGTGGACTATTTTGTTGTTGGAGAAGCCAATAATGGTGTTGATGCTGTAAAAATCATCAATGAATTTAAACCAGATTTGGTTTTTTTGGACATTCAAATGCCGGGATTGACTGGTTTTGAAGTGATTAATTATTTGGAAGAAATTCCGCAAATCATATTTTCTACGGCATACGACAAATATGCGTTGAAGGCATTTGAAATTCATGCAATTGATTATTTATTGAAACCTTACACACAAGAAAGATTCAAAATTGCAATCAACAGAATTGATTTAAATTTTGAAAAACTGAAACCTTTTGCGGAAAATCTATTAATCAATAAAACCAATTTTCCAGAACGGATTTTGGTTCAAACATCCAAGAAATTGATTACCGTTGAGGTCAAAAATATTCATAGAATTGAAGCTTTTGGCGATTATTCTAAAATTTTCGTGAAAGAAAATTGTTTTTTAAGCAATTTTGGGATCACACTGCTCGAATCCAAGCTGAATCCTGAACTATTTTTGAGAGTACACCGATCAGCCATTATCAATATTAACTATGTGGTAGAAGTAATAAAAAATGTAAGTACTTATGACATTTCTATGCAAAACGGAGATTTGGTTAGAGTTAGCCGAGGCTATTTGGATGTTATTAAGAGATTGAAGTATTGAAAATATAATTGAAAAAAATCATCATTAAATGAATCAATATATTAACGAAAAATTAACGTAAAAAATTAGGATTTTAAAATGGGGGGGGGGCAAATTTGTAGTGTGTTAAGCTAATTGACGAATTGGTTTGTAAATCGCAGAATTATATTTATGTTTGTGTTTACAACGGTCAAACGGCGCACTTGAAATGTGTAAAATCAAATTTAGGTAAGTTCAAAATAACAAATTGTTTAAATCTTAAATTTTTTAATTATGAAAAAATTATTTTTTTCCGTTATTGTACTTATGTGCTTTTCTTTGAGTGGTTTTGCGAATGAGAGAGCTACTGAAAATTCTCAGCAAACTTCTAACGCCACAGATGTTATTGTTAAAGAAGTTGCACCAGATGGTTGCACCACTCACTATGTTATGGAAGTATCTACAACTGGCTCAGGGTTAAACACACGAACAGTTTATCGTTTTTATCCATTGACAATTTGTGTGGATAGAATTTTAGCGTAACAATTAATTATAGCCTATGAACTGCAGTCGTAGGTTTTTTAAAGATTAAGTAATGAAATTTCACTTTATTATAATTATATTTTTATTTTCAAATATAGCTAATGCTCAACAAAGCATTCGTGTCTTGTATGAATCAAGATTTAAGGCGCCAAAGTCTGCAACCAAAACGGAACTATTGTCGGTACTTTATCAACCAAGATTATATCAACTTACAAATAATGGCAATTTATCAGAATTCCGTAGTATTGAAAAAAAAAGAAAAGAAGAAACAACACAAGGTAAAGAAAATCGCTCTGACACCATTTTTTTAACGACTGTTGGTTTAGACGAGTCAATATGTCTTAAAGATTTTGCAGAAAATATAAATTATTGTAAATATCGCTTGTCCGACAGGTTTGTTTATGTTCAAGACCCATTTCAAAATCAACAAATAACGTACAAAGCCGATGTAAAAAAAATAGATATTTACAAATGTAAATTAGCAGAAAGTTTCGACACGATAAATAGTGGTTTGATTAAATATTGGTACACCACAGACATTCCAATTGTTGACGGACCGCTACTGTACTGGGTAAATTTACCAGGTTTAATTTTACATATAGACGCTCCATTAGTAGATTATTATGCCGTTAAGATTGAATTTATTAATGATATTCTACCCATAAATAAATTTCCTACATCAACTCGTTTTATTAGTAGTATTGAATTCGAACAAGAACTAAATGTAGACAAACTCGATGATAAAAAAATAAAAATAATGGATGGTCCTCCATCAAAATAAAGATAAATTTAATGAAAATTAGTATTAAAACAATAATTATATTTTGTGCCTTGTTTATGTTAGAATTTTCATTTGCGCAAAATTTAACAAAAATCGTTTTTGAAAACACAACAGATTTTACAAACGCAAACTTAGATGCCGTGCCAGATCACTTCAAAAAAAGTGCTGTTGAGCAAGCTAATAAATATATTACAATAACACATTTATTTTTTAATAGCAATAAAGAGGTTTGGTATGAGTCTGTTAAAGATATTTCTCTTCAAAACAAGAGTTCAAATGAAGAAACTGTTAAATTAAACTTGATGAATACTCCTCCACAAATTAGAATCTATAAAAATTTTAATACAAATACATGTGAATTTTTAGAAGATAATGTTGTTAATAAAACAGCCCCAATGGATTTGAAATGGCAGGTAACTAACGATGAAAAATTAATTTTAGGATACCATTGTAAAAAAGCAACGGCAGATTATAAAGGTAAAAAAATGTGGGTTTATTTTACAACAAAATTAAAAGGTGAGGCAAGCCCTGGTTTTATGAATGCGGTAAATGGCGTTGTTTTAGAATATGACAATACTTCCAAGCATGGGATTGCAACTAAAATATTTTTTAACGAACCAAACACTAAAAAGTTTTTTTAAGATTTTTTATTACAACTACTTTTATAAAAATCTACTCAATTTGAAAAATATAGTTTTTTTATTGTTTTTCCCATTGATAGTTATTTCACAAAACACCTTTACAATTTCAGTAACAAACTCAGACAATCAACCTATTGCGCGTGCAATTGTAGTTATTGAGCAAGATGATAACCAAGTCGCTTTCGGTACTACCGACCAAAATGGTGTTTTAGAAAAAAACCTACCAAACGGAACTTTTAATATAAAAATTAGTAAGCTGGGTTTAGTTGCGAGCATCAAATCGGTTGTGATCAATGGTGCAACAAATTTGGCGGTAACGCTCGAAATTGAAGCCAATAAACTGGAAACTGTAATTATTAAAATGCGTCCAAAAATGATGCATATAAAGCAAGATACCATTTCATATAATATTAAAAGTATTGCTGACGGTACAGAACGTAAAGTTGAAGATTTAATAAAAAAACTACCAGGACTGAACGTTGATGTTGATGGAAAGGTATCTTTTAAAGGAAAACCAATAGACAAAGTACTAATTGATGGCAATGAATTCTTCAATGACAAACACCAAATGGCAACGCAAAATATTGATGCCAAAATGGTGGACGCAATTGATTTACTGACAAATTATAAAGGTTTTTCCACCTCAGGCGGAAATGGAATGGTTGCACTAAACCTAAAATTAAAGGATGGTTATCGAAATAAATTTGTTGGCGATATTGAAATTTCGTCAGGTATAAATGACGCCATACGCGCACATTCCAATCTTTTTCGATTTGCGAAAACAGGAAATTTAGCTATTATTACGGACTATAATTCTATTGCTAAAACGCCAATCACTATTGAAGATTATCGTAGTATGCGAGTCCTTATTAAAGATGATGATGAACAAAGTTCTGTGGAATCTTTTGATTTACCAACATTTTTAGAGCCAATCAATTTTATTAAAGAAAAGAGAAATGGATTTATAGGAATCAACTACACCAACACATTTGGCAAAAAAGCAAAAATTACTTTTTCTAATTTACTTAATAACACAAATATCCTGCAAGAGAGTTTTCAAAAACAGATTAACATTGGGAATAATGCACCAAATATATTGTTCTCAAACAGCAATAAATCAGCGATTTTTTTAAATAACTCGCAGTTTAAGTGGGAATATAATAAATCGAAAAAAACATTTTTTAGTTACAATTTTCAATTTACACCTAATGTTGATAATGATAATGAAAACATTGTTAAGAGCAATAACAACATCAAGAGTAATTTGTCAAACAACAACATAAGTTTTCAGCATGCTATAAAAGCTAATACTACGCTTTCTGGAAAAATAAATTATAGATTTAAACTTTCACATTCCTTTATAAATAATCAAAAACAAATTGCACTTGATGGTAATTTGCCTTTTTTTGATTTTGGCTTTACAAACATTAATCAAGATTTTAATGTTTTTGAGCAAACAATCGCCATTCAAAACCAACTTGGATTTAAAAAAGGCAACAATGTTTTTAGTGCAAAAGCAAATATTAATTTAAATACAAACAGTTCAAAAAGTATACTTTCCCAAACCAACGAAATTGATAGCAATTTGCAATTAAATCGGAAAATATTGTATTCAGAATTCACATGGATGCGATATTGGACTACGAAGCTATCAACAACGATGGTTGCCAAAAACACAACAACAGATATTGCTTTCAACCAGAAAAGCAATATTATTGCACGATTAGAACCCAGTATTTCAGTAAATTATAATTTATCCGCAACAAAAAAACTAAGTTTCAATTATAATATTTCCCACGAATTTCCGTCAATTTTGCAATTACAGAACAATAATATTGTTGAAAACTTCCAAGTTATACGCACAAAAAGCAGTGTTGCTTTTGACCAGTTGATTCAAAAAAAAGAATTTGGCTTGGATTATTTATCGATTAATGTTTATAGTCAAAGTATTTTCTTTTCTAAATTATCATTCGCTAATCAAGATAATGCAGTGGCAAATAATATTTTTTACAATGTCAATTTTGCACAAAATAATTTTATTTTAATGCCTAAAAACAATCAAATTCGTTGGCTTTCGCTCTATGATTTAAAGATGAAATCTATTCCATTTTCATTGAAAACAACAACGGTTTTTATGTCTGCAAAAGGCTTTTCGGCATTTGATAATATTTTAAGTAATTTCAAAAACGAGACTATTTCCGCTAAACAACAACTGTTTTCTAATTTCAAAAAAACAGTTTTTCAATTTGAAGTTGGTTATAATTTTAATCATCAAACAGTTGCTCAAGAACGAAATGATTTTAAAAACATATCTTACAATTATCAGATATTCGGAATTTTAAAAGCTAAATATAAAGATAAATTTAAGGCTGATGTTGGTTATACAAAAGATTTTCAAAATTCAGGATTTCAAACCAATACCATTTATTTTCTAAATGCCAATGTTGACTATCAGATTTCAAATAAGTTAAAATTGATTGCAAACGGGTTTAACTTGTTAAATTTAAAAAACTCACAAATTATTCGAATTTCTAACAGTGACAATTTTTTTACTGAATCTGTAAATCAAATTATGCCGGGTTATGCTATGTTTGGTGCAAATTACTCATTTTAAATCGGAATGGCAGTTGGAAGCACTTCTTCCTAAAACAATATTAAATTTTAGGGAAGTCATATTATTTTCAAGTAATAAACCGTTAGTTTTTTATGCGATTGCTCTTGCCACACGTTTTATATATTTTTCTTTTTGAATCTGGTATCAAAACTCATTTCAGATGTCTTTATGATCTTTAATTTACTTACGTCAATATAATTTGGATTTATCAAATAGTTATATTCTAATGGAATTATACTACTTGGAACTTTTAATATAGCTGCTTCATTATAATTCACGAAGTCATTCCCTATTGTTTGCGTAGTTATTGTTGGTGGATGGTTATTCCAATCTTCGGGCAGGTCCTCTAATTTGACTTCAAGTATCGTAATATGATCTGGAATTTCAATTTCTACATAGATTCTGTCAGTGGGCAAATCTTCGCTCAAATCTAAATGCACTGAAACTTCTAATATTGCTAACGCCCTACTTTCAGATGTGTATACTAATTTTGTGTTATAACTATTCCATCTAAAGCCTTTCGACATAGATGCGCCGACGCCATGTAAAGTTGTTTTTAAATATTTCTCTCTTTCTATTCTGTAAACTATCATTATGCTAAATTACCAAATTCAATTCTATGTAAACCAAATTTGACTTCATCAATGCCCGTTATCGTATCAAGCATGCTTTCAGGAGAACTTCCTCCGAGTGATAAGTTGGGTTTTTTTAACCATCTTTGGAATTTCTCTTCCTCATTGTTGAATACATCTAAGCCGTAGTCAATTAATTCGGTAATTAACAAAATTAATTCACTATCTCGACTATCAAGTAATGAATGTTCACTTTTTTTCTTGTTGTAAGTGGTTTGTGCTAAGCCAACTATAGCCAATATCGATTTTATTGGTCGATTTAATCTTCGACTTATTACTTCAATTGAATCGTATGGAATACCTTGTCTAATGATTCCTACACGTTCCATTTTGTTTGACCAAACATACACTTTGCCGTCTGAAGACAAGATAGATTTTTTAACTAATAATTTTCTATTATTAGCATTTTGAATGCTTTTTTTAGTATCAAAGGGCATTATTTTTGTCAATGTCGGCTTCATATATACAGCAATTTTGTTACAAACTTACAACAATTTTGTTAGTGTAATTCTTTTTTATTAATTTTTGCTACTATCGTTCGACTCAGTTGTCTTAAAATTAATATAAACGTTAATATTTTCAGTTTTATAATCAGTATTTTTACGCCAATAATAAATTCTCAAAATCAACAATTTAATAAATATCCCATCATGATAAAGAAAATTTTCAAATTTTTAGGCATTCTTTTTTTATTGTTAGTAGTTGCCATGTTTGCCATTCCATATTTTTTCAAAGATCAAATCAAAGAAAAAGTGTTGGCTTCTATCAATCAAAAAGTAGATGCGAAAATTAGTCTCGCAGATGTGGATTTGAGTTTGTTTAGCAATTTTCCAAACGCAACTGTTAAACTTAGTGATTTGCTGATTATCAACAAGGCACCATTTGCAGGCGACACGCTTGTTTCTTTGGGAAAAGTAAACTTGAAGATGGGCGTGATGCAACTTTTTAATAATGCAAACGAACCAATAAAAATTGACGGAATTTGGTCGCGAGATGGAAAAATTAATATTCTATATAATATGGACGGAATTGGAAATTTTGACATCGCCCTAAAAAATCAAAACGTGAACGGTGCTACAAAAAGCAAACCTTTGAATTTAAAAATAAGTGAATATAAAGTTGAAAATTTTAAATTTAAATATTTTGACGAAAGGTCGAAAGTAAAATTTATGATGGACAGTTTAAATCATTCTGGAATGGGCGATTTCGCATCTTCAAAGTTGGATTTGAAAACCAAATCGGAAGCAAAAGTGTCTTTAGATATGGACAGTATCAACTATATGAACAATATTGCCATTAATTTAGATGCTGTTTTAGGAATAGATTTAGACAAAAACAAATACACTTTCAAAGATAACAAAGCCCTTGTCAACCAATTGCCGTTGGAGTTTGACGGATTTATTCAATTGATCGAGGGCGGACAAGAATATGATTTGACGTTTAAAACGCCAACGTCGTCGTTTCAAAATTTCTTGGCGTTGATTCCTGCAACTTATGCTGCCAGTATAAAAAATGTAAAAACCACAGGAGAATTTAAGGTTTCTGGTTTTGCAAAAGGCACAAAAACTGAAACTACAATTCCAAAATTTAATGTTGCAATTGCCTCCAACAATGCGTCTTTTCAATATCCAAATCTTCCAAAATCGGTTGAAAATATTGTTATCGACACTAAAATTATCAATGAAACTGGGCTTACGAACGACACGTACGTGAATGTAGACAAATTGTCTTTCAAAATTGACGATGATGTATTTGACGCAAAGGCAAACATAAAAAACATTATTGAAAACCCACTAATTGACGGATCGATGAAAGGAACAATCAATTTGGAAAACTTGTCAAAAGCTTATCCTATAAAAATAGATAAAAATCTGTCAGGTATTTTAAATGCTGATGTGGTTACAAAATTCGATATGAATTCCGTGAAAAACAATCAGTATGAAAACATAAAAAATGCCGGAACTATGCGCCTTTCTGGATTTAAATATGTGGATGAAAAAGGGAAAGCATTAAATATATCGACGGCGGCAATTGCTTTTAATCCAACTCGTGTGAACTTGCAAGAATTTAAGGCTACGACTGGAAAAACCGACATTTCTGCAACCGGAACTTTGGATAATTTGTATGCTTTTATATTTACTAAACAAGAATTGAAAGGTAATTTTGATTTGCAATCCAATCAATTTGCAGTTTCAGATTTTATTACAACACCGCCCGCAAATGGTCAGGCTACGTCATCAGCAAACAAAGAAGCAATAAAAATTCCAGCTTTTTTGAATTGTGCCGTAACCGCAAAAGCCACAACGGTTTTGTATGATAATTTAGTATTGAAAAATGTGTTGGGTAGAATGCTCATTAACGACCAAAAAGTTACACTTCAAAACATGAAAACCAACATTTTTGATGGAATGATTTCATTAAACGGCAGCGTTTCTACAAAATCAGCTATTCCAATTTTTGATATGAGTCTTGGACTCAATCAAGTTGATATTGCGCAAACTTTTACGCAGTTGGAAATGCTTAAAAAAATCGCGCCAATTGCTGGTTTTATAAATGGAAAACTGAATTCTACTATCAATCTTTCGGGTAATTTGGATGCGAAAGCAATGACGCCAAACCTGCAAACAATGACTGGCGATTTACTCGGACAATTGCTTTCGACTACCATAAATTCTAAAAATTCAACTGTGGTAAATGCATTGACAAGCAATTTGAAATTTTTGGATGTAAGCAAAATTAATTTAAACAACCTGAAAGCTGCGCTAACATTTGATAATGGAAAAGTGAACGTAAAACCGTTTAATATCAAATATCAAGATGTAAATATTAATGTTGGCGGTGCGCATGGCTTTGACCAAAGTATGAATTACAACTTAAAATTTGATGTGCCCGCCAAATATTTAGGCACGGAAGCCAATGCATTATTGGCAAAAATGTCGCCCGCGGACGCTTCAAAACTGCAAAATATTCCAATAAACGCTATTTTGACTGGAAGTTTCACGAGTCCAAAAGTTACAACTGATATGAAAACTGCCGTTACGGCTTTTGCAACTCAATTGGTACAACAGCAAAAACAAAAATTGATTCAAAAAGGAACTTCAGCCCTGAATAATGTGCTACTTGGAAACAAAAAAGACACCGCAAATACCAAAGAAAATCAGCAGAAAGAAGACATTAAACAAAGTGCGGGCAAATTGTTAGAAGGACTTTTTGGCAAAAAGAAAAAGCAGGAGGAGCCACCAAAATAATAATTTATAGCCAAATTAAAACTAATTCAACTTTATGAAATTAAAACTAACATTATTGTTCCTATTTTTATTAATAAGTGGGTCATATTCACAAAATTCTACTGATAAAACCACTTATTTAGATTCACTTATGGCGGAAACATCTGAGGGGAATCATAAATTTATTAAGGTTGTAAAAGATTTTTATGTTGAAAAAAGCAACTACAAAATTTATACATATTATAAAAATAATGTACTGAAAGAAGAAACGACCCACGATCTGAAAGAGTTTGGACGTCCAAACGGTGAAGAAACAACGTATTTTGAAAATGGTAAAAAACAAAAAATAGTAAATTTTAAAAACGGATTTTGTGTAGGTAAAGTAACTACTTGGTACGATAGCGGAAATTTGCAATCCGAGGGAGTGTGCGTCGAAGATAATAATGATCCAAGAGGACATTTTATTATGAATCAATTTTGGAGCGAAGACAATAAACAAATGATTATTGATGGCAATGGTTCAATTTTGTCAAAAATTAATCCAAAATATATTGAGACTGGTGAGTATAAAGATGGTTATAAAAATGGAATTTTTGAAGGTAAAAATTTAAATAATAAAATAATTTTTATTGAAAATTATAAAAACGGAAAATTTATTTCTGGAACCACGATTGCAGACGATGATTCAAAAATAGTTTATTCAGAAGTTGATAAAAGGCCAAATCCGAAAAAGGGTATAAAGGATTTTTATAAATTTATAGGGAAAAAATTTAAGAGTAGTGATGAAGCGGTTAAGAATAAAGTTAATGGTAAAATTGTAATTAAATTTGTTGTTGATAAAGAAGGTGACATTGTCGAACCAATAGTAGCCAAAAGCCTTGGTTACGGACTCGATGAAGAGGCTATTAGAGTTTTGTTACTTTATGGAAGTTGGATTCCTGGTGAACAAAGAGGCGTTAAAGTCAAAGTTTTGTATATCTTACCAATTTCAATAAAAACAACCAATTAATAAATTAAAACAATTTTCAATTGCTGACGATTTTTGCCTATATTTGCACCCTAATACGAAAAACGTATTTATACATCCTAATCATTTAAAAGATATTAAAATGTACTTAACTAAAGAAGTTAAAGAAGAAATCTTCGCAAAACACGGAGAAAAGACAAACACTGGAAAATCAGAATCGCAAATTGCACTTTTTACATTCAGAATTTCGCATTTGACGGAACATTTGAAAAAAAATCGTCATGATTTTAACACAGAGCGTTCACTTGTGATTTTAGTAGGAAAGCGTCGCGCACTGCTCGACTATTTGAAGAAAACAGAAATCAATCGATACAGAGAGATTATCAAAGAATTGGGTATTAGAAAATAATCCACGTAAAAGGAGGTACAATTGTGCCTCCTTTTTTGATATAACCCTGTCAATGTTCAAAACTCTGACAGGGTTTTTAGTAAAAATAATTTTGTTGGCATGGCACAAAATTTATAGAAAAAGTCTGCAACAAGCAGTAATCCATAGCAAAAAATTAAAAAAAGGAAAAATTATGATTCCACAATTATTTGTAGAAAACATCGATTTGGGTGATGGCAGAAACATCACAATCGAGACAGGTCGTTTGGCAAAAC
>JAYWGW010000054.1:0-4945 GCA_043778045.1 Bacteroidota bacterium
GCGACGACTTTAATTTTAATTGGTGGCGTTTCTGACGGAAAAATGCCCCGTTCTACCATTGCATTTTCTACTGTTGATTCCAATTTTAAATCCATCAGCTCTTTTCGCCTGTCGGCAAATTCCGACCGAAGTTCTTTCACCTCATCTTCCAATGCCTTTGTTTTAAAAATTTTTTGTTCGTAACTATTCGTATTCCCAATCATAAAAATCACCAAAACAACCACGTACACAATGAATTGCCAATTTTTATTGGCATCTTCATTGACAAGGAATCTTGCTTTTAGAATGTTGTAGATGTTGGTTCTCATTTTGCCCCACCCCAGCCCTCCCCAAAAGGGAGGGAGGTAATGCTTAGTTTTAAGATTAATAATAAACTTGTAAAATATTTTTTTATGTAAAATGTTTTTTTGTAAAATGATTTAAAAATTATACGCTTTTCAGCTACTTTTTACCTCTTGACATTCCGACTTGCGACTTTCCGACTTGCGACTTTCTAACTTTACGACTTTTTTTCTGCTATTCTCAGTTTTGCGCTTCTCGCTCGGTTGTTGATTTTAATTTCTTCGTTTGATGGTACAATTAGTTTTCCGATTGTTGCGAAAGGCACTGAAAAATTTCCGTAAAAATCTTTCTCTGGTTCGCCTTCAAACATGCCATTTTTCATATATCTTTTAACCAATCGATCTTCAAGAGAATGATAGGAAAGTACTGATAGTCTGCCATTTGGTTTTAAAATTTCTAAGGATTGTTCCAAAAACTCTTTCAAAACTTCCATTTCCTGATTGACTTCAATGCGAATGGCTTGATACATTTGAGCCAAAATTTTATGGCTTTTATACGATGGTAAAAACCTGGCTAAAACGGTTTTCAGTTGCTCTGTATTTCGAATGGTTTCAATTTCGCGGGCTTCGATAATCACACGAGCAATGGCAGGTGCGTTTTTCAATTCGCCATAGTCAAGAAAAATGCGTTTCAAATTTGCTTCATCATATTCATTGACGATTTTGAAGGCACTCACATCGTTTTTTTTACTCATTCTCATGTCTAATTCTGCATCAAAACGTGTAGAAAAGCCGCGCTCTGCAACATCAAATTGATGCGACGATACACCCAAATCTGCCAAAATTCCATCAACTTGTTTGATATTATAAAATCGTAGAAACCTTTTTATGAATCTGAAATTTTCATTTATTAAGGTAAAACGTTCATCGTCAATTGCGTTTGCCAAGGCATCTTCATCTTGGTCAAAAGCGAACAGTTTGCCGTTCGGACCAAGGTGTTTCAGAATTTCTTTGGAATGTCCACCACCGCCAAAAGTCACATCCACGTAAACACCACTTGGGTCAATACGCAGTCCACCAACGGTTTCGGTCAGCAAAACGGGATTATGATAGTCCATTGTTGGTGCTTTTAAAATTCTTCATTACGTTTTGAGCCATTTTTGCAAAATCGTCTTGACTAATGTTGGTTTCTTTTTCATAAATGGCTTTATCGTAAATCTCAATAATATTAAGTTTGGCATGAAAAACCACTTCTTTGTCTATTTTTGCGAAAGCAATCAAATCTTTTGGAATCAAAATTCTGCCAATATCATCAATGTCTATTGTTTTGATGCCCGCCATAAAAAGCGTGAGAAATTTGTTTGTTTCGGGATCAAATCGGTTCATTTGACTCAAATCTTTCATCATAATATTCCATTCTGCCATGGGCCAAAGTTCTAAACATTGCGTATAAATGGCGCGTTTGAGCACGAAACCACCTTGCAAATCAGGCAGTTGCTTTTTGAAAGGCGATGGCAAAAGAAGTCTTCCTTTTGCATCAGCTTTGCACTCATGGGTTCCAATTATAATGTTCAACTATTGGTTTTTTAATGATAATAAATACAAAAGTAAATAATATTTTACCACATTATACCACAATATACCACTTTGTTGATAAGTTTATAATAAATTAGATTGTTAGATTGTTAGATTGTTGGATTATTAGATTGTTTTTCGAGGATAAAATCTACCTCAAAAGCAAAATAAGGTTGTTATTGGCTAATAGTTGTTGGTTGATGAAATGTTGAATATTGAATGTTGAATAACGAATTTTGAAGTTTTAAAATAAAAAAAGTGCCTTATTGCTAAGACACTTTTGAACTAAACTGAAAATAAACTAAACTAAGATTAACTCAAATTATTAATTAAAATCAAATCGAACACCAACAGAAATGTTATTTTGTTTGACAACATTATTAGTAAACAATGGATTCAAATCATATTTTACGTACAAGCTTGTTTCTTTGTAACCAATGTAGGCGCTTGTTCCGTAGATAAAATTTGAAGTATTAAAATCGCCTTTTGTCATAGATTCTGTTTTGTAGTTATCAACTTCATTTTCGATATATTGTTTTGATTTTAGGGTTGTGCCTACATAACCACCGAATCCAATTCTGATGCCTTGGTGCGAGTCGAAATATGGTTTTCCGTTATGTTCTTTATTTTTAGAAAAATCAAATTCAAGGTGCAATGGCGCCACCAAATAGACATTTTTAAATCGAGAATCGGACAATTCAATTGCACTTGACGTTAAATTCGTTTGGTCGTTCGACACCGCAAAAACTCGGTTGTTTGTTGGACGAAGGTTGTTGTACATTACAGAAAAACCATATTTTAAATGCAATAAATTGCGGTCTTTCATTAAACGATAGTTTCTTGTAAATCCCCATTCGTAAAAGTGCGATCCCAAATATTTAAAATCGGAATTATTGGCATTGCCATTAGTTACAGCATTATTTAAACCCGTGGCAAAAACAAATTGTGAGGTGGTTCTGCGTTCGCCTTCATTTTTCTTGTCAATGGAATCATTTTTATTATTATTCATTTTTATAGAGAATCGATCATACTTCTTCATTAGCACAACTCCATTAACTTTGTCTTGAACTAAGGCGTTTAACTTTTCTTGCTCGACGCCTACTCTTTTTTCAATGGCGATTGCGGTTGCCGTTGCTAAATCCATTTTTTGTTTGTCGGCAACATCTTTGGTGATTTGTCCTTTTTCAAGTTGGACATTCACATCTTCAACTTTGGTTTTTAGTAATGCTTTTTCTTCTTTCGTTGCCAATTCAATGTTTTTGGCAATGGCTTTTGCACGGCCTTCAAATGTTTCTTGTGCGCAGATTTTACTCGCAAAAAGACACAATAATAGTACTAAGTAAACGGTAATTGTTCTCATGATTTATTGATTTAATTGATTAATGATTTGTGTGAAATGTAAAATGTATAATGTTCTTGGCAAGATTAATTTTTGCTGTAAAGCCTTTCGACTTTCCAACTTTCGACTTTATGACTTTATGACTTATTTCTCATTTCTCTCAGCCACGGCTACTTTAATTGTTTGATAGTTTTTCGCAATTTTTGTAAACACTTTTTCTCTGAAACTTTGGTCTAATTCGCCATCTACTTGCGATAAAAGCGTCTTTGGGTCTGCTTTGTAAGTCGATTTTGGTAAGTTAAGTTTTGCATCTAATTTTTTATTCTCAACATCTGCTAAAAGCGTTGAAGGATTGATGTAATATGGATGCGTTTGCGATTTTTCAATGTTAACTAAATTTGTTTTTTCAACTTTTGTTGGAATAGCAACAATTTCTTGAATAACGACTGGATTGATTGGTTGTGATGATGATTGAACTCCGGTTTTTTGTGTATTTATTGAATTTGAAATCGTTTTGTTTTGCTGAATTTTTTGGTTTTGATTAGGAACTTTTTCTTCAACAATTACAATTTCGGTTTTGATTATTTCTTTGTTAGTAATTGTTTTTTGAATTGGTTCCGCTACTTTTTCGTTTTCGACAACTTCAATACTGCTTTCCGTAGGTTGTTCCGATTGAAAATAGAAAACCGAAGAAATGATTACAATTCCAATGAAACACGCAACCAATCGCAACCAATTGAATGATTTTTTTGGCTTTTCGGCAACGGCAAGCATGGCGTCCAATCTGTCCCAAGCTTGAGCTGATGGTTGAATTTCGTGGTTTTTTAGACCTTCTCGAAACTGATTTTCTATTTTAGTTGGTTCCATTTTTTGTTTTGTTAAGTTGTATTATTTGTTGTTGCAAAATACGACGTGCGTGAGACAGTTGTGATTTTGAAGTTCCTTCGGAAATGCCGAGCATTGTGCCAATTTCTTGGTGTTTATAGCCTTCTATGGCGTATAAATTAAAAACCATTCGATAGCCGTCAGGCAAAGCATCTATCAAAAACTGAATGTCGTCGACGGCAAATTGTTGGTCGGTCGCATTGTAACTTTCTTCGGCGAAATTTTCGTCTTCCAAAAACTTGGTTTGTTTTTGAACTCGTAAATACGATATGCTTTCATTGACCATAATTCTTCGAATCCAACCTTCAAAACTGCCGTTGTGCTGATAATTTTTTAGATTTACAAAAACTTTCATAAAAGCCGTGATCATAATGTCTTCAGCAAGTTGAACATCTTTGAGATATTGCCTGCAAACTCCAAGCATTTTTGGCGCAAACTGATTGTACAGTTGGTGTTGCGCTGACCTGTTGCCTGCAATTGCTTGGCTAATAAGATCTTTTTCGGATTTATACAGGTGAATAACTTTCATTTGGTTCTCTTTTTGGACGCGATTTGATTTCAATAATCGAAAATTAAAAGGCTTCTAATAACATAGACGAGAATGTTTGGGAAAAGGTTGCATGGAAAAGAATAAAAAATTTAATTATTTTTTAAATTATTGATAAACATATGTTTAACTTGTAAAAATAATGATTTTTTATTTATTAGGTTTTGCGTTAGGGGTTGAAGTGGAAATCCTTTTTGGCGTTGAAGAGATTGTTTCGTCCCTCGCAATGACGTTGACGCCAAAAAGATTGTAGCGAAAAACCCGACCCGTAGGGAAACGCCCAAAAATGCAAAAAATAATGCAATAATATGTTACAGA
>JAYWGW010000055.1:0-23218 GCA_043778045.1 Bacteroidota bacterium
ACCTATGATTAAACTTTATCGAATTCACACCTATGAAATTTTTTGAGTCTATCATTAGACAAATATAATACATTGCGACCTAAACGCCTATACCAGTTATAGATATACAAATTGATTGATTTAAATGATTTGTGCTTTTATGTTTATAAAATCTACAAAAATCCAAATCTAAATCCAAAATAGGCATCTGCTTGTTTGCTATCGCTTGTTAAAGCAGAGATTATCGAATTTGATCCCAGAAAAAATCCTCCTAATCGAAAGCCGACACCCACTGTAGTACCAGCCGTTTCATTTATAACAATTGGTGTAAAAATTTCAATAATTTTAATATTAAATCTTGGTGTTAACGAAAATGAATTTTGTGCCGTAACTTGATCATTTTCGTTATTTTCATTAAATTTTTGTTGGAGAAAAGCGGTTAAATTTAGTTTTGGTAATATTTGAACATCAGCATACAAATTTAATACCGTCGGAAGCTTTACTGTAATATCACCCGACTGGTCTTTCTTTGTTAAATATCCGCTTGAAATCAAAACATTTTCAATATCTTTTGGACTTTCAGAACCATTAAATTGATTTAAGTTTAAGCCTGGACCATTTACCAAATTTGCTTGTGGAATATTTAAAGTATAATTTGTTGTTTGGTTGTTAGTACCTTTGAACGTCATAGTTCCAAGATTTCGAACCGATGCCCCAATTTTTAAACGATAATCAGTCAATGAACTTTTCAAAATATAATTTACTCCAAGATCGGTTGCAAAACCATTTAATCCGCCAAATAAATTTTGAGTATAGTCATCTGCACTTGAAAAACTGTTGGCAAGGCTTGTAGAATAGGCAACATTTAGTCCAGCCGATGCGTTGGAAAGAAATACGTTTGTTCCATTATTGGTGATTGTTCCTTTAAACTGGTCAACACCAATGTTAGCATAAGCGCCTGGAAAAAGCAATTTAAGCGTGACTCCGCCACTAAACTTATGGATATCATTTTCGAAAATTTGTCGCGCTGCTGAAAGCCCAATTTCTCCCCAAGCGGCACCGTTAATTCGCTGATTTTTTGAAGAATTGACTGCTGTAGACGACAATATTGATCCTAAATTATTGCTTGTCAATGCATTTCCTAATGAAACATCAACGTCAACTGCATTGGCTTTTAAATAAGTTTTTGATTGAATTGCAAATCCCCATCCAAGTGCTTTCATAGCAAATCCAGGACCTAAGATTTCAGCATCCACATTAAAGGTTACGGGCGTGCCACCATCAAATAATTTTTTTTCGATGTCGGCGCCTCCAATTATTTCATTAAATCCTATTTTGTTGTTAGATACATTTATACTTGTTGCAAGGAGTTGCACTTCAAACCTACTTTTTAAATTGACTAATTCTGATGGATTGATGCCAGAATTTAGCAGTCCGACTCTTGTTGAAGTTGTAAAACCTCCGAAATGCTCCTGTGAAAAAGCAAAATTAATAGCAACGCAGCATAACAAAGTTAAAAATTTATTCATGATTTTTGGGTTTGATTTAATGGTTATAAAACGTAAAATTACACAACTTCAGCTATAAAACAGTATTCCAGATAGTATCTTTTGGTGTCGGTGCAAAAATTTCTAAATTTTCTTTCGAAACTGGATGTATAAAACTTAATTTTCGAGCATGAAGGTGAATGCCTCCATCGGGATTGCTTCTGTCAAAACCATATTTTAAATCGCCTTTTATTGGACTGCCGATTGCTGCCAATTGCGCCCTGATCTGATGGTGACGACCCGTATGCAAATTGATTTCGAGAACCGAATAGTTGTCTAAATATTTGATGACTTTGTAATCTAATTTTGCTAATTTACTATCGGGAACTTCTTTGATATGCGCTTTTGATGTATTGTTTTTTTCGTTTCGCTTCATAAAATGAACTAAAATATCTTCAGTTTTCAATGGTTTATTTTTGACTACTGCCCAATATGTTTTCTGAGTTTCACGATTGCTAAAAAGCTCATTCATACGCGTAAGCGCTTTGCTTGTCTTTGCAAAAACCACAATTCCAGTTGTTGGTCTATCAAGACGATGTACGACGCCAAGAAAAACTTCTCCTGGTTTTTTATATTTGTCCTTAATATATTCCTTAACAATGTCAGACAATGGTTTATCGCCAGTTTTATCTCCTTGAACGATATCGCCAACACGTTTGTTGATGATAACAAGGTGATTATCTTCGTGAAGAATTTGTAGGTTTTCTTTGTTGGAAAGTATTTTCATTTAGACTACTAAGATTGTTAGACTACTTAGATTGTTAGACAAGTTAGATTGTTAGACAAGTTAGAATGTTAGACAAGTTAGATAATCGAGATTAGTAGACTTCTAAACAAGTCAGGTCAGTAGCGTTTCTATACAAGTTAAATGATACTATTTAAATTTTTAAATACCGAATATTTTATAATTTTAAGGTTGCTCTAAATTTTGATGTCATTTTTATAATTTCTTCCAGTAGAATTAATAGATGTTCCAAGTTCTCAATTTTTAAAAATCCTAAATCGGATGCAATCAAAAGTTGCGTTTCAATTTCGTATGCAGAACCAATTGCAATTTCCAAAAACCTTGCAAAATCTTTATTAGAATTTCTTGAAGAACCTTCAGCTATATTTGATGGAATAGAAACAGAAGCTCTTCGCAGCTGATTAGTGATTCCAAATTTCTCATCGCTTGGAAAAGATGACGTCAACGCATAAATTTCAAAACAAAATATTCTACTCTTTTTCCAAATTAATAATTCTTTAAATTGATGCATGCAATTAAATTGATAAAACTAATATTATTGATAAAAATCTTAAAGGTCTAATAATCTCAAGTTCTAAATTAATCTGAACATCTAAGAAATCTAAGTAAGTCTAAAATGTCTAAGCAAGTCTAAATCAGTATTGTTCCCCTGCATTCGGAAAATCTCTACTCTTTACATCACTTACATAATTTCCAATTGCTTGGGTCATTTCTTCGAATAAATTTAAATACCGTCGAAGAAAACGGGGACTAAACTCATTGTTCATTCCCAACATATCGTGGATTACCAAAACTTGTCCGTCAACGCCACCGCCAGCGCCTATTCCGATCACTGGAATAGAAATGCTTTGTGCCACTTTTTCTGCTAAATAAGCTGGAATTTTTTCAACAACAATTGCGAAACAACCTATTTTTTCGAGTAATTTTGCATCTTCCATTAATTTTTCGGCCTCTGCATCTTCCTTGGCACGAACGGTGTAGGTTCCAAATTTATAAATCGATTGTGGCGTTAATCCTAAATGTCCCATAACGGGAATTCCAGCGTTCAATATTTTTTTAATAGAATCTTTTATTTCGCTTCCGCCCTCCATTTTAACGGCATGTCCACCGCTTTCCTTCATGATTCTGATTGAAGATCGCAAGGCTTCTTTTGGATCTGATTGATAACTTCCGAAAGGCAAATCCACGACCACCAAGGCACGTTCTACAGCACGAACAACGCCACTTGCGTGATAAATCATTTGGTCTAAAGTAATTGGCAATGTCGTTTCGTGACCAGCCATGACATTACTCGCAGAATCTCCAACCAAAATGACATCAATTCCTGCCGTATCTACAATTTTTGCCATCGTAAAATCATACGCGGTCAACATTGAAATTTTTTCGCCGTTAGCTTTCATTTCAATCAATGATTTTACGGTAATTCTTTTATAATCTTTTTTGGCGACTGACATATATAAATTTTTAGGATGTAAAAGTAATAATTTAAAAATCTAATCTCATTTTATATTTATTCGGTTTAACACAAGTAAAAATATTTTTTCTTGTTTTCAAATATTAGTCAGAAAGAACGGTAATTTAAAAATTTAACCCGTTGGGTGCAATTGATAAAATTCAAAAATAAACCACATATAATGTAAAATGAAAGATTTTCATAGTCCAATTTTTAGTTTAACATACTTATGATTTCCTATTGTTGAAGTGAAACGCCTTTATAAAGCTTATAAAATTGCAGTTCTATGTAGTTAAAAATTTAAAAATAATAATTGCACCAACGTGTAAATTTAATTATAAAAGATCAATTCTATGTGAAGTTATTACATTTGTATAAATTAAATCAGTTACGATAAAAAAATATTTTTTGAGCAATTTATTGTAAATTTGCAGATGCTTTTGAACTTTAATTGTAAAATATTATTTCCTGTAAACCTTCAATCTTTAAGTTTGTAAAAAATATTTATTTTGCTAAAAAAAATTGTTTAACATTAGAAAATCCGACATCAAAAATATATTAATTTTTAAATGAATAACACTGAAATCAGTAGTTGCCCAATATGCAAATGCAACGAAAGTAGTTTTTATATCGCCACAAATGCTTTAATGCATGAAGACAATCACGAACAATATGTTTTCAATAAATGTTCAATATGTGAATCTGTATTTTTATCAAATCCAATATGCGAGTTATTATTAGAAAATTATTATACAGGCAATTATCTTCCCTATCGAGGCGCTGATGCATGGGGAAAATATAAATGGTTTGTTGCAAAAAGTCAGCAAAATTTGGATTCTAAAAGAATGCAGTTAGTTGCAAAACACACACAAAAATTGCACTCGTTTTCTATTCTTGACGTTGGTTGTGGCAACCCAAGTTTTTTAAATATTGTTCAAAAAAAGTTTAATGCGCAATGCACTGGAATCGATTTTTCTGATCACGGTTGGAAAGACGAAAAATTTTCGAACATAAATCTTATAAATACGTCAATTTCAGACTATATGCCTAATGGCAAATTCGACATCATTACGCTATGGCATTACCTTGAGCACGATTATAACTTGCATGAAACGGTGGAAAAATTATATCAATGTTTAAATGATAACGGCAAGTTGATAATTGAAGTTCCCGATTATGACAGTTTTTCAGCAAAAATCCAAAAACAATTTTGGCAAGGGTGGCATAGCCCAAGACACCTGACACTTTTTTCTAAAAAAGGCTTTTATAAACTTTTTACGAGCGATAAATGGTCAATGGTTGCGCATAAAAGATATGGAACTTTAGACGCGTTTACGCTTTGGTGGCTCGGCAAAATGGAAAAGAAAAAAATTGATTGGTCGGCAAAAATGGAACGAGAATTTTGGCCTTTGGTATTTTTAAAAATCATTACATTTCCATTTTTTCTATTTGAAAAAATCGTTCCGATTGGAATTCAGCTTATTATTATAGAAAAAAAATAATCAATTACCAAGGCATTATCGTGTGAATAAATGCTGTTTTTCAGCCACAGATTTTACAGATTTGCGCAGATTTTTTTATATTAAAAATTCGAAATCTTTTAAATCTTTGACAAAATTAATAAGAATTTTTATTTACACTTTTTTGACAAAAGCTTTCACAAATATCTAAATCCAAGGGAATAATAAAGTTTTATGAATCAAATCACAACAAGCACTTTTTTTAAAGTTAATACATTTTCAAATAAATGGTGGGCTTTCACGCAAATGCAATTGGGACATCGCAAATTAAAAAACGTGCCTGGTTTGACTTTTTATAAGTTACTCGGGTCGGGTGCCAAAAACGGTTTTAGTGCCACGCCAAATTTTGGAACTTATGTTCTTTTTTGCGTTTGGGAATCGGAAGCGTTTGCACAAGATTTTTTTGCACAAAATTCTTTTTATAAATCTTACCAAAAACGTAGTGTAGAACTTTTTACTGCCTATAAAATGTCTGCCGAAGCGCATGGTTTTTGGGATGGTGTACAACCTTTTGAAAAGAATGCAACATTAACACTGGATCAACCAGTGATTGTTTTGACAAGGGCAAGCATCAGATTCAGAAAACTGTTGTCATTTTGGAGTAAAGTTGGAACCGTCAGCCAAAGTTTGGACAGTTACAGCGGTTTGGTGCTCTCTATTGGTGTCGGCGAATGGCCTTTGATTCAACAAGCGACGATTAGCATTTGGAAAACACAAACAGAAATGCTCGATTATGCTTATAAAAACCCAAAACATCGCGAAGTTGTGATGCTCACAAGAAAACTCAATTGGTATAAAGAAGAAATGTTTGTACGTTTTGTTCCATATAAATTTGAAGGAATTTGGGACGGAAAAAATGCAAATATTTTCTTGTAAGTAAATTGAGAGTATCTAATGTTAAAATGTTAAAACGTTTAGCAGAACTGCAAAATACTTTCAATCAATTATATATTGTGTTGTTAAGATGCAAAATTTATAAAAGTTGCGTAAATGTTTAATAAGCTGTAAAAATGAAATCTGATGTCATCAAATTGTGAAGAAATTTGCAAAATAGACTAAATAATTAATCGAAAAATATTTAGTAGTAGATTCAGTACGTTATCAGTTTTGTTTAATATCTTTGTAAATATGTTAAACAAAAAATGAATCAAAGTAGCAATCAGAAAAAAGCCATTATTATAGGTTCAGGAATTGCTGGGATTTCAAGTGCTATTCGACTAAAAATGAAGGGATATGACGTGCAAGTATTTGAAAAAAACGCATATCCTGGCGGAAAATTATCCGCTTTCAATTTAGAAAATTATCGGTTTGATGCTGGACCGTCTTTGTTTACAATGCCCGCATTTGTTGACGAAATATTTGAAATTGCCAACAAAAACCCACGTGATTATTACCAATATATAAAACACAATAAATCTTGTCATTATTTTTGGGACGACGGAACCCGATTGGAAGCCGATAGTGATATTGCTACACTTTCTAGAAAAGTGAGCGAAACTTTTGGAACACCAATCGGAATTATTGAAAAAAAGTTAGAAAAAGCCTCTTTTATAAACGACACAATTGGTAGCTTGTTTTTAGAGAAAAGCTTACACCAAATTAAAAACTTTATAAATGTGAAAACAATTAAAGCTATTTTCAAAATCAATAGCTTAGACATTCACAAAACTTTGCACAAAACTAATGTTGACGATTTAAAACATCCAAAATTAGTGCAGATGTTCGATAGATATGCTACTTATAATGGTTCAAATCCGTTCAAAACGCCTGGAATTATGGGAATAATCCCACATTATGAACATAATATTGGTACTTTTTTTCCAATAAAAGGTATGAACAGTATCACTTCATCGTTGGTGAAATTGGCAGAAAATATTGGTGTTACATTTTTGTACAACAGTCAAGTAGAAGAAATTATACTTGACAATAATAATAATAAAATTGCAGGTGTACGAGTAAACGGAAAAAATCATTTTTCAGATTTGGTTTTCAGCAACATGGATGTGTATTTTACTTACTCAAAATTATTACCTAAAATTAAATCACCAAAAAAAACATTGTCTCAAGAGCGTTCAAGTTCAGCAATTATTTTTTATTGGGGTATAAAAAAGGAATTTCCAGAGCTGGATTTACATAACATATTTTTCTCTGATAAATATAAGGAAGAATTTAATTGCATTTTTGACCAAAAAACAATTAGCAACGATCCAACTGTTTACATCAATATATCGTCAAAATTGGCAAAAGAAGATGCACCACAAGGTTGCGAAAATTGGTTTGTGATGGTCAATGCGCCTGCAAACGTTGGACAAAATTGGGATAATTTGATAATTAATACAAAAAAAAATATTATAGCAAAATTAAATAAACAGCTAAACATCAATTTAAAAAATTATATAGAAAACGAAGAAATATTAGATCCACGGACAATCGAAAGTAAAACTTTTTCTTTTCAAGGATCGCTTTATGGCACTGCAAGTAACTCAAAATTTTCAGCTTTTTTGCGACATCCAAATTTCAAAAATAGTATAAAAGGTCTCTACTTTGTTGGTGGAAGTGTTCATCCGGGTGGCGGAATTCCGCTTTGTTTATTAAGTGCAAAAATCGCGACAGATCATGTTAAATAATATCACAAATTTGAAGTTTAAAATCTCGATTGCTTTGCTAATCGCGTTTTATTTTTTTGGAATTGTTGGTATTTTAACTGACAATCAAACCATAGATTTTTTGTCGCTAACGCCGTTAAATTTAATTGTTAATTTATTCGTGTTGCTACTTAATCATGAAAAAGGAACAAAAAAACAATGGATTTTATTTGGTGCCATCGCAATTTTTGGTTTTTTTGTTGAAGTAGTTGGCGTTAACACAGGATATATTTTTGGCAACTATGTGTATGAATCCACTTTGGGTTGGAGAATATTAAACACACCGTGTATAATTGGAATAAATTGGTTATTGCTAACATATACAGTTACTTACACGTTTAGCAATTTTGTCAAATATAAATTTATAACCGCATTTTTTTGCGCATTGATGTTATTATTATTAGACATTTTAATAGAACCCGTTGCAATGAACTATGACTTTTGGACGTGGCAAAATAATATTGTGCCGATTAGAAATTATGTAGCTTGGTTCTGTATTTCGTTCTTTCTTTGCTATATAATTAGCCACTTTAAAGGTGAGTCAAAAAACAAATTGGCACCTTATTTATTAATTTTACAGTTTATATTTTTTGGAATTTTTAATTTTGTGATATGGAAATAGTTCTTTATTTATTTACAGTTGTTGCTACATTCTTTTTCATGGAATTTATGGCGTGGTTTACACACAAATACTTGATGCATGGCATCATGTGGTATTTTCACAAAGACCATCATCAGCACGAGGCGGGATTTTTTGAAAAAAACGATGTGTTTTTTCTAATATTTGCGGTGCCAAGTTGGCTGTGTATTATGCTTGGACTAATGGCATTTAATTACTATGTTGCGTCGATTGGATTTGGAATCGCTGTTTACGGACTTTTCTATTTTTTGATGCACGATGTTTTTATACATCAACGCTTTAAATGGTTTCGGAATACCAATAATGCATATTTACTTGCGTTAAGAAAAGCCCACAAAATTCACCATAAAAACATTGGAAAAGAACATGGCGAAGTTTTTGGAATGTTAATCGTACCATCAAAATTTTATAAAGAATCTAAAGCTTTCGCCAATAAAAAGACGGTCAAAAAAGTTTAAAATTTTGATAATGTTCTTAATAAAGGGCACCTTTAAAAACTCTGGTGCCAATCATTTCAAAACTTTTAAATTACATTTTTAGTAAATTACCATTAAGTTCATTAAGAAAATTAAGCAAGCAACGACTCAATGATATTAATCTTCTTAAAGGTATACCTTATAGTTAAATTTTTATTTAGTTTTTAGAAGTTCTCTAAAGTTATAATTTCATCTTGATAGCGAAGAATTTATAATTAGAAATTGTTTAATTTTGCATTAACTAATGCAAATATCCTTTTGAAAAACATCTTAATTATTGACGACGAAGAAAAACTGCGCGGACTTCTTGCAAGAATTGTCAAATCCGAAGGTTTTGATGTTGTGGAAGCTGGCGATTTAAAATCCGGTTTTAAGAAATTAGAACATCATGATATTGATGTTATTTTATGTGATGTAAAACTTCCCGATGGCAATGGTGTTGATTTTCTTGAAAAAATCAAAAACGCTTTTCCGTTAGTCGAAGTTATTCTTTTAACTGCGTATGGAAATATTCCTGATGGTGTTCGTGCGATGAAAAATGGCGCTTTTGATTATATTGTAAAAGGTGATGATAATGATAAAATTATTCCACTTTTATATAAAGCATTAGAAAAATCGGCTCTTCAAAAAAAGGTCAAACAACTTGAAAAGCGCATTGCCAATAAATATTCTTTTGATACTATTATAGGAAAATCCAAAGCATTAGAGCAAGTCATTGAATTGGCTAAAAAAGTAGCCAAAACCAATTCGACCGTTCTTCTCACTGGCGAAACTGGCACGGGAAAAGAAGTTTTTGCCCAAGCCATTCATGAAAACAGCAATCAGGTTGGCAAATCGTTTGTTGCCTTAAATTGCAGTACTTTTAGCAAGGAAATTCTTGAAAGCGAACTTTTCGGTCACAAACAAGGCGCGTTCACAGGAGCCATAAAAGACAAAAAAGGTTTTATTGAAGAAGCCAACGGCGGAACACTTTTTTTAGATGAAATTGGTGAAATGCCCATCGATTTACAAGCCAAATTACTTCGTGTTTTAGAAACCAACGAATATATTCCCGTTGGCGACACCATTGCTAAAAAATCAAATTTTAGATTAATTGTAGCCACAAACCGCGATTTAAAAACCGAATCTGAAAATCATACTTTTCGTTCTGATTTATATTTTCGATTGAATATTTTCGAGATAAAAATTCCACCGTTGCGCGAACGTATAAAGGATATTTTGCCACTGACAACTCATTTTGTTACTTATTTTTCTGAAAAAATTAATAAGCCAACTTTGCAAGTCTCATCTGATTTTCTTCATAAATTAGAAGCGTATCATTGGCCTGGTAATGTGCGTGAACTCAAAAATATAATAGAACGTTCCATCATTTTGGTAAGCGATAATGTGCTAACTTCCGATATTTTACCATTTGAAATGCAACAAGTTCAAAACAATGTTTCTAAATCATTATCAGCATTTTCTATGCAAAGTGTCGAGAAATTACATATCCAAAAAGTACTCAATTATACAAAAAACAACAAAGCTGAAACGGCACGATTGTTAGAAATTGGCGTCGCAACACTTTATAGAAAAATTGAAGAGTATAATTTGTAAAATTTAGAATTTAAAAAACTAATAAAAATCAAGATTATTTGAATATAAATATTTGCTTAAATTTTTAAATTTATTTCGTATTTCTAAATCATCATGACTTTCAAACCTTTAATCTTTTTAACTTTTAAAACTTTCTAACGATCCAACTTTAAAACATAGAAATATGCACACCAATACATCAGATTTTCATAAAAAAATAACACTCGCAGGTTCGCTCATTGCCATAGGAATTGTTTTTGGCGATATAGGCACTTCGCCATTATATACGCTCAATGCCGTTTTTCATGGCAAAGTCATTTCCGAAGCCATTGCGCTCGGGAGTTTAAGCGCAATTTTTTGGACTTTATTTTTGCAAACGACTTTGAAATATGTCATTATTACTTTGCAAGCAGACAACAATGGCGAAGGTGGCATACTTTCTTTATATGCATTAATCCGCAGATATTGGAGCAAATGGCTTATTTTTCCTGCCATGGCGGGCGGTGCTTTTCTAATTGCGGACGGCATCATAACACCACCAATTTCAGTAGCATCAGCTATTGAAGGCGTTCAAAACGTGATTCCTGGTTTTAATACCGTTCCATATATCATCGCTATTCTCATCGGATTATTTGTTTTTCAGCAGTTTGGAACCGACAAAATTGGTAAAATTTTTGGTCCCGCAATGGTCATTTGGTTCGGATTTATTGCCATTATTGGTACGATAGCATTAAGCGAAAATCTCGAAGTGTTGAAAGCCATAAACCCATATTATGCATACAGAATGTTGGTTCTCGAACCTGGCGGATTTTGGTTTTTAGGAAGTATTTTTCTTTGTACAACTGGCGCAGAGGCACTTTACAGTGACATGGGACATTGCGGTCGCAACAACATTCGGATCAGTTGGGTGTTTATAAAAATAGCTTTGGTACTTTGTTATGCAGGTCAAACCGCTTGGCTGATGGATCATGTTGGGGAAACGGTCGGCAACCTGAGTCCGTTTTATCATATTGTGCCACCACAAATATTTTGGTTGGCTTTGGTCATCGCAACTTGCGCCACAATAATTGCGTCGCAAGCTTTAATTAGCGGTTGCTTTACGCTAATAAACGAAGCCATTCGTTTGGATATTTGGCCACGACATTTGGTTTTATTTCCTGGAAATATCAAAGGACAACTGTACATTCCTGCTATCAACTGGTTTCTGATGGTTGGTTGCATTGGTATGGTTTTGCATTTCAAAGAAAGTACCAAAATGGAAGCCGCATTTGGCTTGAGCGTTACTTTGACCATGCTGATGAGTACGGTTTTAATTTATTTTTATATGCGCGCCAAGCGTATACCAATTGTTTGGGTTGTGCTTATTACGGCATTATTTCTTTGTGTAGAAATGTCATTTTTAATAGCCAATCTTCAAAAAATTGCCGAAGGTGGTTGGATTACTCTGGTCATAGGTTTTATTTTATTTATGATAATGTTTATTTGGTGGAAAGGCAAAAAGACCAAATTAGCCATAACACCTTTATCAAATATTGAAAAATTTTTACCGGTTTTAAAGAAATTAAGCATCGACGAAACCATTCCAAAATATGCTACAAATATTGTGTTTTTAACAAGTTCGACCTCGCACAGAAAGGTCGAAAAAACAATTTTAGACAGTATTCTTAACACAGGTTCACCAAAAAGAGCCGACATATATTGGTTTGTACACGTGAACGTAACCAATGAACCTTATGGATTATCTTATGATGTTGATACGGTCGTAAAAAATGATGTGTATTTTATTCACTTCAATTTAGGCTTTAGAATTGAGCCACGCATTGATTTTCATTTCCGTCAGGTAGTTACAGAAATGGTTAAAAATCAAGAAGTTGATGTTTCAGAAAGATGTGAATTTAATTATCAGAACAATGATGTAGGCGATTTTAAATTCATCATTCGAGACAGCTTTTTATCTTTTGATAACAACATGCCATTTTGGAAAAATTTTGTAATGAAAAGTTTCTATAATTTGAAATATTTGAGTGTAAAAGAAGATGTCAATTTTGGATTAGATAAAAGCAATTTGGTTATTGAAAAGTATCCATTGATAGTTGTTCCTTATAAAAATAGTGACCTTGTCAGAAAGTAAAAATCTAATTATTTTGAGAAAAGCCTATCATTTTGATAGGCTTTTTTTATGCGTAAATTTTACAATTTTTTCTTAAAGTTTGATAACACAACTCTTTAGATGGTCAAGTACATTTATGGAACATTTTTTGGCATAAGCAACAAAAATAATAAACATGATACCAACAATTCTTTTACTCGCGCTCGCCATTTTGCTTTTTGCAATTTGTTTTAAATCCATTGACTTTTTCGAAAAAATATAAATCATGATAGCACTATTCATCGTCGCAATTTTAGTTTTCGCCTATTTGGTTTACGTATTACTTAAACCTGAAAAATTTTAATTATAAATTGTAATTCTTTGTCCTACTGAGCGCAGTCGAAGTACAGCCAAAGTCTTTTATCTTAATTCTTTTAACTTAATTCTTCTCAAATGAACACAGAAATATTAGGCATCGTCGCCGTATTTATCCTTACAATTGTTTTAGCCATTCCAATCGGGAAATATATTGCTAAAGTTTTTACAGGAGACAAAACATTCCTCGACCCAATTTTTAACCCAATCGAAAATCTTATTTTCAAAATTAGTGGTATCAATTCCACCGAAGATATGAACTGGAAACAACACCTAAAAGCACTTTTGAGTGTCAATATGGTTTGGTTTTTCATTTGTTTTTTTATTTTACTTTTTCAGGGTGGATTACCATTAAATCCTGACAACAACCCAAACATGACGCCCGATTTGGCTTTTAATACCGCCATTTCATTTTTAGTAAATTGCAATTTGCAACATTATTCTGGCGAATCTGGTCTTTCTTATTTGTCACAAATGATGTTGATGTTTTTGCAATTTGTTTCAGCAGCCGTCGGAATCGCAGCAGCAGCAATGGTTTTTGTTGCTATGAAAGAACGTACAACCGAAAAATTAGGGAATTTCTATAATTTTTTCATCAAAAGTTGCACGCGTATTTTGTTGCCATTATCATTAATTGTTGCAATTTCACTTTTATTTAGCGGAACACCTATGACTTTTGAAGGTAAAGTTGCCATCACAACTTTGCAAGGCGACCAAGTGGAAGTGTCTCGAGGACCCGCAGCAGCATTCATCGCAATCAAACACATTGGTACAAACGGAGGCGGATTTTTCGGAGCCAATTCGGCACATCCATTAGAAAATCCAAGTTATTTATCGAACGCCGTTGAGCTTTGGGCGCAACTGATCATTCCGTTTGCCATGATTTTTGCCTTAGGATTTTTCCTCAATAAACGCAAATTATCTTATGTGGTTTTTGGCGTAATGACCATCGGATTTTTACTGTTGGCAATCCCAACTGTAATTTCAGAAATGGGCGGAAATCCTGCTATTGCACGAATGGGAATTGCCCAAACAACAGGCGCAATGGAAGGAAAAGAAGTTCGGTTTGGACCCGCAATGTCTGGTTTTTGGAGCATCGCCACAACTGTAATTTCCACAGGTTCAGTCAATTCTATGCACGACAGCGCCATGCCAATGTCGGGTGCCATGCAACTCTTGGCAATGATGATTAACTGTTTTTATGGTGGTTGCGGCGTCGGATTTTTAAACTTTTACATATTTATAATTCTTGGCGTTTTTCTCTCAGGATTAATGGTGGGTCGAACACCCGAATTTTTAGGTAAAAAAATTGAAGCCCGCGAAGTAAAAATCGCTGCTTTCATTGCCATTTTGCATCCGTTTTTGATATTATCAGGAACAGCTTTGGCATCCTACTTTGCCGCCAACGACACCGCAATGGGTTACTGGTTTGCAGGGAATGCAACGGGTTGGCTCAACAATCCTGGCTTCCACGGATTTTCAGAAATGTTGTACGAATTCACCTCAAGTGCCGCCAACAATGGTTCTGGTTTTGAAGGTTTGGGCGACAACAATCCGTTTTGGAACATTTCAACTGGTATCGTCTTATTATTGAGTAGGTTTTTACCCATAATTGGTCCGGTAGCCATTGCAGGATTATTGGCAAGCAAAAAATACATTCCCGAAAGTGCAGGAACACTCAAAACCGATACCACAATTTTCGGCGTCATGGTGTTCGCCGTAATCGCGATTATTGCAGCGTTGTCGTTTTTCCCCGCATTGGCACTCGGGCCATTAGCAGAATATTTTGCTAATAAATAAAATGATTTGGGCGTTCCGGCAGAAAAAGCCGTCGGGCTTTCCGTTCCAATCTTTTTTTATTTTTGTCATCCCCAGCGCAGTCGAGGGACAAAAAATAAAAAAAGGATTTCCACTGCAATCCCTAACGCAAGCCCACGTTAACAACAACAATTATCTAAACCAAAATAACTTAATGAACCTTAATTTTCTTAATGGTTTAAATTAAAAAAAATAAAAAATGTCTAATAATAAAAGTACTTCTCTGTTCGAAGGAAAACAAGTAAAAGATGCCTTAGTGCAATCTTTTGTTAAATTGGATCCTCGAATTATGTTCAAAAATCCGGTCATGTTTACCGTCGAAATCGGAACCGCAATTATGCTCGTTGTTTGCATCGCCATTCTTTTTGGTGCGGAAGGTGAAGGTAGTTTTGGTTACAATTTCCTGATATTTATAATTTTACTATTAACACTTTTGTTCGCGAATTTTGCCGAAGCCATCGCCGAAGCACGCGGAAAAGCACAAGCCGACAGTTTGCGAAAAACTCGTGAAGAAACACCCGCAAGACAAGTTTTGCCAAACGGAGAAATCAAAAATATTAGTTCATCACAACTTAAAAAAGGCGATATTTTTTTTTGCGAAGCAGGCGATTTAATTGCCACTGATGGTGAAATCATTGAAGGACTTGCCACAATCGATGAAAGCGCTATCACAGGCGAAAGTGCGCCCGTTATCAGAGAATCTGGTGGAGATAAATCATCAGTTACTGGTGGAACGAAAGTTTTGTCAGACAAAATAAAAGTCATTGTTACCAATGAACCTGGCGAAAGTTTCCTTGATAAAATGATTGCTTTGGTTGAAGGTGCAAGCCGTCAAAAAACACCAAACGAAATTGCATTGACTATTTTGTTGGCAGCTTTTACGTTAATATTTGTGATTGTTTGCGTAACCTTAAAACCATTTGCTGATTATGCAAATGCGCCAATCACAATAGCAGCTTTTATTTCGCTATTTGTATGTTTGATTCCTACCACAATCGGCGGATTATTATCAGCCATCGGAATTGCAGGAATGGACAGAGCGTTGCGCGCCAACGTAATCACAAAATCTGGAAAAGCAGTCGAAACAGCAGGAGATATTGACGTTTTACTTTTAGATAAAACTGGAACGATCACTATTGGAAACAGAAAAGCAACTCATTTTTATCCAACGAATGGTGTTTCGGAAGCTGATTTTATTCAGGCCGCAGTTTTAAGTTCTTTGGCAGATGATACACCCGAAGGTAAAAGTATTGTGGAATTGGCAGGCGTTGATGTTGCTAATAAATTGTCTATTGAAGGTGCAACATTAATTAAATTTACAGCAGAAACCAGAACTTCTGGTGTGGTTTTAAAAGATGGAACCAACATTAGAAAAGGTGCTCAAGATGCAGCCAAAAATATTGCAGCCCAAGCTGGAAATCCGTTTCCCGAAGATACCAATCAAGCAGTTATTAAAATTTCGAATAATGGTGGCACACCTTTGGTGGTTTTGAGAAACAATCAAGTTATTGGTGTGATTGAACTGCAAGACATCATCAAAACTGGAATGAAAGAACGTTTTGATCGTTTGCGAAAAATGGGTGTAAAAACCGTGATGGTTACTGGCGACAATCCGTTAACTGCCAAATTTATTGCCGAGGCCGCTGGTGTTGATGATTTTATTGCCGAAGCCAAGCCTGAAGACAAAATGAATTACATCAAAAACGAGCAACAAATGGGCAAACTCGTAGCCATGATGGGCGACGGAACCAATGATGCTCCTGCCCTAGCCCAAGCCGATGTTGGTGTAGCCATGAACAGCGGAACGCAAGCTGCCAAAGAAGCCGGAAATATGGTCGATTTAGACAATGATCCAACCAAGTTAATCGAAATTGTAGAAATTGGAAAACAACTGTTAATGACACGCGGAACCTTAACTACTTTCTCGATTGCAAACGATGTTGCCAAGTATTTTGCGATTGTTCCTGCATTATTTATCACAGCAATTCCAGCCTTGCAAGGATTGAATATTATGAATTTGTACAGTCCTGAAAGTGCGATTTTATCGGCAGTAATTTTCAATGCGATTATTATTCCGATATTGATTCCGCTGGCTTTGAAAGGTGTTGATTATAAACCCATTGGCGCAAGTGCAATTTTGCAACGCAACCTTTTGATTTATGGTTTGGGCGGGTTGATTATTCCGTTTATTGGAATTAAATTGATTGATATGGTGGTTTCTTTGATGATGTAAAAGCCCCAGCCGAGCCCTTTCGCCGTGGCGAAGAGGGAGTAAAAAAACACAAACCTATAAGGTTTTGAAAACCTTATAGGTTTAATGCAAAAAAAATAAAAAATTGAGGAAGAGATTGCTTCCGCCCCGGCGGACAAGTCGTTCATAGTAAATAACAAATAAATTAGAGGAATGGCAGATTGCTTCGTTCCTCGCAATGACAACATGAAAAATATATTCTCAATATTAAAATTTACAGTATTAATGATTTTGGTTTTTGCGGTGATTTATCCATTGGCAATTTGGGGAATTGCGCAATTTGCACCAAACAGAGGTAAAGGCGAAACCATTTCGGTAAACGGAAAAGTGGTTGGTTACCAAAAAATTGGTCAAAAATTTGATAAATCTAATTACTTTTGGGGTCGCCCATCGGCGGTGGATTACAATGCAGCAGGAAGTGCTGGAAGCAATAAAAGTGCGAGCAATGCCGATTATTTGGCAATAGTTCAAAAAAGAATTGACACCTTATTATTGGTGCATCCGTATTTGCAAAAGGCGGATATTCCAGCCGATATGGTTACTGCTTCTGGCAGTGGATTGGATCCGAATATTTCGCCAGAAGGTGCATTGATGCAGGTAAAAAGGGTTGCATTTGAAAGAAAACTATCAGAAGCTAAAGTTCAAAAATTGGTAGAAAACAAAATTTATAAACCAAGTTTGGTTGGAACTGCAACTGTAAATGTATTGGAATTGAATGTGGCATTGGATGAATTGAAAGCCTCCCCCAGCCCCTCCAAATGAGGGGAGTAAAAATTTAGATTTTAGAATTTAGATTTTAAAATAAAGAAAATAGAATTTAGAATATAGAACATAAAGTCTTATTGATATATGTTTTTGAATACACGAATGCCATAGCCCAGATTGTAGTGAAAATCCTTTTCTTTTTTTTCTTTAAAAAAAGAAAAGATTGAAACGGAAAGCTGGATTAAGCTTCAAAAATAAAATAAAACAATTAAATTAGAGGCGGAGATTGCTTCGTACCTCGCAATGACATATGAAAAAATTAGTATTAAGTGTAATGATTGCTTTTGGATTTACAGTGAGCAACGCACAAGAAGTGGAAAAAGAAAAAAGTCCGTTGACGTTTTCGGGATATTTGGAAACGTATTACAGCTATGATTTTAACGAGCCTGTAAACCACACGCGCCCAAGTTTTGTGTATAATCATAACAGGCACAACGAGTTAAACCTGAACTTAGGTTTTGCTAAAATGAATTATGCCACGGATAATGTGCGCGGAAATTTGGCTGTTATGGCTGGGACGTATGCACAATATAATTTGGCTGCTGAGCAAGACTTGCTGCAACACGTGTTTGAGGCGAATGTTGGAGTGAAAATTTCTTCGAAACACAATTTGTGGATCGATGCCGGAATTATGCCTGCGCACATTGGTTTTGAAAGTGCCATTGGAAAGGATAATCAAACATTGACACGAAGTATTTTGGCTGATAACTCACCGTATTTTGAGGCTGGAGTAAAAATTGGGTATACTTCGCCATCGGAAAAATGGTATTTGGCGGCTATGTATTTGAATGGATGGCAACGTATTCAGAAAATTGAAGGCAACCAAACGCCAGCTTTTGGAACGCAACTTACGTACAAACCAAATGCAAAAACTACCTTGAATTGGAGCACCTTTGCTGGAAATGGGTTTCCCGACATTGACAGAAAATGGCGATATTTTCACAATTTGTTTGGACAGTTTAAGTTGGATGCCAAAACAAATTTAACTACTGGCTTTGATATTGGATCGCAACAATACGCGAGAGGTAGCGAAAAATATGATGTTTGGTACACGCCTGTTTTGATATTGCAACACAAACCTACCGATAAAATTCAGTTGGCAATACGCGGAGAATATTATTCGGATGAGAAAGGTGTGATTATTGCAGCGGGAACGCCAAATGGCTTTCAAACATATGGTTTTTCGGCAAATTTTGATTATTTAGTTTCTAACAATGTGATGTTTAGAATTGAAGCTCGTGATTTTAACAGTAAAGATGATGTTTTTGTTAGAAACGGAAATCCGACAAATAATAATGTGTTTTTAACGACAAGTATGGCGATTTCTTTTTAAGAAGCTATAGGCAGAAGGCTTTAGGCAATAAGCTGAAGCTTACTGCGTACAGCATTTAGCGTACGGCAGTTACAACAGATTGCTTCGTGCCTCGCAATGACTTTCGTACCTCGCAATGACTATGGAAAAACAAAATAACGCCCAACATTTTCTGGATTTGATTCAGAAATCACGCAAAGGTAAATTCAAAATTTACATCGGCATGAGTGCGGGTGTGGGCAAATCTTACCGAATGTTGCAGGAAGCGCATACGTTGTTGAAAAAAGGAATTGACGTTAAAATTGGCTATATTGAAACGCATTTTCGCAAAGAAACCCACGAATTGTTGCATGGTTTGCCCATAATTCCACGTCGCCATATTTTTTATAAAGGCAAAGATTTGGAGGAAATGGATGTTCAAGCCATTATAAATTTGCGTCCCGAAATTGTGATTGTTGATGAACTTGCGCACACCAACATTGAAGGGAGCAAAAATGAGAAGCGTTGGCAAGATGTTTTGGAAATTTTGGATGCAGGAATTAACGTTATTTCGGCGGTAAATATTCAGCATATTGAAAGTTTAAATGCTGATGTAAAGCAAATTACAGGTATAGATGTGCAGGAACGCATTCCCGACAATGTGTTGCGACTGGCAGATGAAGTTGTGAATATTGATTTGACATCGGAAGATTTAATTTCGAGGTTAAAAGAAGGAAAAATATATACCGAAGACAAAATTCAAACGGCTTTGACCAATTTTTTTAAGTCAGACCAAATTTTGCAATTGCGAGAATTGGCATTGAAAGAAGTGGCAAGTCAGGTGGTTCGAAAAGTTGAAAATGAAGTACCGAAAAACCTTTCGGTAAAGCACGAAAAATTGTTGGCATGTGTCAGTAGCAATGACAAAACGGCAAAAATAGTAATCAGAAAAGCAGCGCGACTGGCAAGTTATTACAACGGAAGCTGGTATGTTTTGTATGTTGAAACGCCAAAGGAAAGTTCGACAAAAATTGCGCTTGACAAACAGCGTTTTTTGATCAATAACTTTAAACTGGCAGTGCAACTGGGCGCCGAAGTAATCAAAATTGAAAATGCAGATGTTACGGCCGCTATGTTACAAGTTGTTGAAGAAAAAAATATTACGACGGTTTGTATTGGTAAACCACATTTCAGTTTATTTAAAGTGATTTTGGCCACCACCATTTTTAGACGATTGCTGAATAAATTGTCAGAATCGAATGTTGATTTGGTGATTTTGTCTTGAGAATTGTATAGCGTAAAAATGTACATTGTAAAATTGTATAATTTAAAAATTAACTAAAATAGAGGATGAGATTGCTTTGCCACGTGCCTCGCAACACCTCGCAATAACCAAATGAAAATAAAAACTAAATTAAATCTCGGCGTTGGATTGTTGTTTGCTTTAATATTGATACTTACGGCGGTAAGTACCTATTTTATCTATACAATCAACAAAAATACTGGAAATATTTTAACGGCAAATTACAACACGCTTGAATACTCGCGCAACATGTTGCTTGCATTGGATGATTCTTCTGAAAAAAACTTAGATTTTTTTGAAATCAATTTAAAAAATCAACTTAGCAATATTACAGAAAAAGGAGAATTTGAAGCCACAGCAAATGTCGAAAAGAACTTTGAAATTTTAAAGACAGATAATCAGAACGATTTATTAAAAAAATCAATTCGAAAAGACATTTTTGAAATCATGATTATGAACATGAACGCAATAAAGCAAAAAACATTATTAGCAGAAAATTCCGCTTCGACAGCCAATCTTTGGACGGCAATTGTTGGGACGCTTTGTTTTTTGATTGCGTTCAATTTATTGGTAAATCTACCCAACAATATTGCAGATCCAATCAAAGAGTTATCGGTCAGTATCAAAGAAATTGCCAATAAAAACTATTCTCAGCGCGTTCATTTTTCCAATAAAAATGAATTTGGCGATTTGGCAAAATCGTTTAACACGATGGCGAAAAAACTTGAGGAATATTCTAATAGTAGCCTCCATAAATTGACATTTGAGAAAAAACGATTAGAAACATTGATCAACAATATGCACGATCCGATAATTGGTTTGGATGTTGAAGGTGTGATTTTATTTGTGAATAACGAGGCAATAAAAATTATAGGACTTAAAAAAGAGGAAGTTATTGGGCAACTAACATCAACTTTAGCATTAAAAAACGATTTGTTGAAATCTTTAATTATAAATGATTTACAAAGTACAAAAGCACACGCAATGAAAATTTATGCTGATGGAAAAGAAAGTTATTTTGATAAAGAAATTGTAAATATCACTATTCAGCCAACAGCCGAAGAGAAAACTATTGACATTGGAAACGTAATAATTTTGAGGAATGTAACCCATTTCAAAGAAATAGATTTTGCCAAAACTAACTTTATTGCAACCGTTTCTCATGAATTGAAAACGCCAATTGCAGCGATTAAAATGAGTTTACAATTATTGGAAAATCCACAAACTGGCGAAATTAACGAAGAACAAAAATTGCTGATTGACAGCGTCAAAGATGATAGTGAAAGGCTTTTGAAGATTACGGGTGAATTGTTGGAAATTTCAAAATCAGAATCGGGAAATATAAAGTTGGATTTACAAAAAAGCAATGCAAATGATATTGTAAAATATGCTATTGATGCCGTTAAAATGCAAGCGGAACATAAAAGTATAAAAATAATATTTGAAACTGAAAATAATATTTTGGAAGTTAAAGCTGATGCTGAAAAAACGTCGTGGGTAATTATCAACTTTCTTACAAATGCCATCAAATATTCAGGTGAAAACAGTGACGTTGTTGTTCGATTAAAAAATGAAAATAATCAAATTATTTTTCAAGTGTCCGATAAAGGCAAAGGAATTGATAGCAGATATCAATCGAAAGTTTTTGATAAATATTTTCAAATTCCGGGAAGTAACAAAAATGGAACTGGTTTGGGACTTGCAATTTCAAAGGAGTTTATTGAAGCTCAAAACGGCACAATTGGCGTCAATAGTGAACTGGGATTGGGAAGTACTTTTTATTTTACTTTAAATGCTTAATTACAAAGCTGTAATAAAAATATATAACGATTTGTTCCCGTAGACTGAAAAATTGAATAAATATTTAAAGTAAAATTTCACTGTATTACCTCGCATACAATGTCACAAAATGAAAACTAATTTTCATTTTGGGCTTTTGTATTTAATGGTTTTTTAAACTTTATCGCATGTTATTTCACAACCTTCTTTTTTCCAAAATACTTCCTATCCATAAAATATGATGCAATGGCTAAAAGTACAACTATTGCCAACGAAATATATAAAAAATCTGGCGTAACGACTTTGTCGCCACTTGCGTAAGAGTGTAAACCTGTGAGGTAAAAATTTACCCCAAAATAGGTCATCATAATGGAATAATAAGCCAAAACACTCATCAAATTATAAATCCATTTGCCACGAAGTGCAGGCACAAAACGAGCGTGAATCACAAACGCATAAAGCATAATGCTGATTAATGCCCAAGTTTCTTTTGGATCCCAACCCCAATATCTGCCCCAACTTTCGTTTGCCCATTGTCCACCCAAAAAGTTTCCTATCGTAAGCATAACCAAACCAATGGTCAACGCCATTTCGTTGATATAAGTAATTTCTTGAATGTTCAAATTCATTTTAGCTTTGTTTTTTTCGTTGGTAAACAACATTAAAATCAACGCCACTACACCGAGAACCATTGCCAACGTCAGCGGTCCATAACTGCCAACAATCACGGCAACGTGAATCATCAACCAATAGGAATTTAAGACAGGAACTAAGTTTCCAATAGCAGGATCCATCCAATTCCAACTGGCAATCATCAAAATCATAGAGGCAACAAACGTTCCAGATGCCACTGTGAGTTTCGATTTTCTGTCAAATGCTAAGGTAAAAAACATGGTAGCCCAAGCCACATAAATCATACTTTCATAGGCATCGCTCCATGGCGCATGTCCAGAAATATACCAACGTG
>JAYWGW010000056.1:0-4773 GCA_043778045.1 Bacteroidota bacterium
AACAACTGCTTTTTTAAATTTAACTATTCCAGAATACAGCTCAGAAACTATAAATTACCAATTGCTTGATATGAAAGGAAGCGTTGTGCAATCGCAAAATGTTAATCAAAAAGAAACCCAAATTTCATTAGAAAACATACAAGCTGCCATTTATTTCTTAAAAATTTCTGACAACAACCGAGTAATAAAAACTTTCAAAATCATTAAAAAAGCCCCCTAACCCCCGAAGGGGGAATTATATTAAAACTTTAGTCAAATATCTTATTAAATCAAATTAATATTATGAAAACATTCAAAAGCACCATCAGCAAAATCCTTGTTCTTGCCTCTTTCTTCTTGACGCTAACAGCCTCAGCGCAAGCACCCAACAAAATAAGTTATCAAGCCATAGTGCGAAACACTGCTGGCGTTTTAGTTGCTAATACAAACGTTGGGATTCAAATAAGCATTTTGCAATTCACAGCAACTGGAACAGCAGTTTATATAGAAAGACACACCACACCCACCAATGCCAATGGTCTTGCAACGTTAGAAATTGGCGGCGGTGTAGCTCAAACTGTTAGTTTTGCAACCATAGATTGGTCAAACGGCCCCCATTTTATAAAAACCGAAACCGACCCAACTGGCGGAACAAACTACACCATTGCTGGAATAAGCCAAATGCTAAGTGTGCCTTACGCAATGGTTGCAAATATTAGTAGGTTTGCCACAGAGGCTTGGGGTGTAAATGGGAATGCTGCTTCTACAAGCTCTTTTATTGGTTCTACAAATCTCGAAAGTTTACGATTCAAGACGGGTGGTACCGAACGTATGCAAATTGGAGAGGGTGGTAATGTTGGAATCGGCAAACAAAGTCCCAGTGAAAAATTAGATATATTTGGTAATTTACGTATTAGTGGCGCACTTATGCCTAACAACAATGCTGGCGCAATAGATCAAGTTTTGCTATCGGCTGGTGTGAGTAGTCCCGCTGTTTGGTCGCCATTCAAATTTGGAAATAAAGCAGCCACTACCGAAATTTCAAAATATTTTAGTTCTCTAATATTAACAACACCTTGGGCAGCCAACACGCAAAGACAATTCAGAGTTCCATCGCCAATATTTAGAGTGGATAGTGCCGTATCAATTACTTTTCGAGGTTCGCCATACACGCCGGCAATTCATGATAATTTAATAATTCATAATACAATTGCTATTGATGGAGAGATCATTATTACAGCGTTTAATAAAGGTGCTACAATACCTTCGGCAGTTGCTGCCCCAACTCAAATACCAATAGCAATAATGGGAATGTTTTAAAAAAGAAATTACATTTATATGAAATAATATTTGCATGATTATTAATAGGTCTTTAACGATTATATAGTCGATAACTCGAATCCAATAAAATAGTTAGTTGTTGTTTTTTAGTGATTGCCAAACTACTCTTTAGGGGTAAAGAGTAGCGGCAATCCAAAAATAATATTAATTGTATGGTTACATTTGAGATGTAACAAAAAAATAAAAGCTATTATTCTTTCGTATGGTTATTTGAAATTTTAAAAGTATACTGCGCAACAAGTTTTACAATCGAATTAAAGAAAAGCTGTGTCGTTTCAGTACAAGAACTGAAATTCGCGTTACCAAAGGTCTGCTAATTTTTAATATACCAAAGCGCAGATGAAAAACCGACTTGCAACATAATCATGAGGTTACGTGAACGGAGAATTTTATAATCAACATTGATTGTCGGGTCAATCATATAATTATCTTTATCATCAAAACTGTTTACGAATTCTTTACTACTCGCTTACCCTTCAATTATAAATAAGATAACTTAAACGCGTATCCAAAATTATAGTTTTATCGAACTTTTGCCAAATTGTACTACGCGAAAACATTAAAATCTTCATTGAAAATATAATTTGCTACAAAATAAAGTACGTTACCTTGAAAATTAATGCTGTGCCTAATAACAAGCATTTCATACCTAATCGACAATATATATTTTATTTGTCGATCAGACTTTTAAACTTTTAAACATCGTAACTTTACCACATTATGAATTTACAATTTTATGACTTTAAAGCTTTTAACATATTTATTTTGTAAAACTGTATTTGTAACCAAAATTTATAAGTGAATTGGTGTTTGTCAAAACCCTATCAAAAATAAGTCGCGAAATACGATTTTTTACTCCACCAGTATAACCTTCAAAATTTAAAAAAACGGCACTGTTTTCATTAATAAAATAGCCGAAACCAAGACCGAAATTCGAACTAAAATACTCCCTACTGTCGAAATTACCATATTTTCGAGTATCGGTGTAAAAATAATTACTTTGAGTTTCAAAATTATAGTTACCACCCAAATTTATATTACCATTAAAATTATTTCGTATTCTAAATTCCCATTTAATATTCAGCGGAACAGTCAACACCGCACCATTAAATTCAGTGTATGTTGCTGATCGGTCAAATATACCAATGAAACTTGGACCAAATCCTGAAGATGATGTTCCAGTCGATTGCGACGCAGCATCTAAAAATGATAGTCCTGTCTTAAAATATTTTATCCTACTTGTTAAACTCCAATGACGGGCAGTATAATATTCGACCAAAAAACCACCTTGCAACGATTTGTTGGATTGCCCAACATTATTGGATGTGATGGAATTTAAACCAACCTCAGCACCAAAATACCATTTTCCGGCAGGGTCTATTATATGTACATTTTTAATTTCTTGACCGCTTACAAAAAAGGGGAACAACACAATAAGTATAAATTTTTTCATGATATAAAGTTTAAATTACAATTCAAACTTACAAACTAAATTATAAAAAAAGTCCTAAATCATACTTATGGTATGAATTAGGACAAATTTATTAAGATAATTTTTGTTTCTAAACTAAGCTTGCGCCTAAATATTCTCGATTCATTTGCGCAATATATTCTAAAGATATTCCTTTTGGACATTCAACTTCACATGCACCTGTGTTGGTACAATTCCCAAAACCTTCGGCATCCATTTGTGCCACCATGCTCAGGACCCTGTCGGTTGCTTCTACTTTTCCTTGCGGCAAAAGTGCAAATTGTGAAACTTTTGCAGAAACAAACAACATCGCCGATGCGTTTTTGCAAGATGCTACACAAGCGCCACAGCCAATGCAAGTTGCAGCGTCAAATGCACGGTCAGCATCGTGTTTATCAATCGGAATTGTGTTGGCATCAATTGTATTTCCTGAAGTATTTACCGAAACAAATCCACCAGCTTGTTGAATTCTATCGAATGCGCCTCTATCTACCACCAAATCTTTAATGATTGGAAAAGCTTTAGCTCTAAATGGCTCTATAACTATCGTGTCTCCATCTTTAAATTTTCGCATATGAAGTTGGCAAGTTGCTACTAATCGGTCTGGACCATGTGCTTCTCCGTTTATAAACAAGGCGCATGAACCACAAATACCTTCGCGACAATCATGGTCAAATGCAATTGTATCAGTACCTTTTTCGATTTGTTCGTCGTTCAAAATATCTAACATTTCCAAGAAAGACATATCAGGTGAAATATGGTCAACTTGATAATCGACCATTTTTCCTTTTGCAGCGGCGTTTTCTTGACGCCATATTTTTAAGTTTAGTTTCATTCTTTTATAAATGTTATGCGTTGTTTTGTATTTGTTTTATAGACTTTAATTAAATTCTAATCTATTTGTTTCTTTATATTTTGCATTATACTTTTCATCAAAATAAGCTTCTTTTAATTTATTTGAAGCACTTGTTATTTTTGGACTTCTAAAATTAACTATCACAAATATTTTCATTGTTTTAATGCTTGGATATAAATTTATAAAATGCGGAATTGTCGCTTCAAATTTTTCAAAAGCATCTTTTCTTTCTGCACTTCTCTTTTTCATTTTGACATCTTTTGCTTCAATGAAATAAAAATTATTTTCAAAAATAAAAAGCCAATCACATTTTTTTAATTCATTTTGTTTCATTAAGCAACCATCATTTTGAAAAAAATTAACTTGCTTTTCTGAATTATTTAAAATGTTCAAATTCCATTTTTCGTTTTCATTCACAAATAACGGTTTGTTATTAAAGTAATCATCATAAATATAATGATTTCCTTTATTTAATGGAAAATGACATTCTGTATCGATAAATTCTTTTATCATTTTATAACCAATAATTCTTCGAATTCTTCATTCATTTCGTCAGAAACTTCGTCAATAATATTTTCACCAATTAAATTTAATTCTTTATCAAAAATATCATAAGCAAAACCATCTTTCAATTGATAAACACTCAAATCATTTGGATTTAACCAAGATTCTTTATTAACTATTTTTTCAACTTCTGATTTGTTTTTTTGTCCTTTTTTATAAGCCATTAACAAATCATTTATAGCAGATAAAAAATAAGGCGAATGTGTTGGCAATAAAAACGAATGTCCATTATTATTGATGTTTTCTACAAAAAATTCCATTAATTTTTTTTGCGCTTTTGGAAACAAATTTAATTCAGGTTCTTCGACTATAAATATTCTGTTTTTACGGTTCGAAACATTTGTATAATAATCAATTCCTAAAACAATCGGTATCGCTGATTGATAACCACTTGCACCTGTACTTAAGGCGTAAAATGTACTTTCTTTTTCCTTTTTTATATAACCAAAACCATGAATATTTTGATAAGATATACCCAAAGGTTTTATTTCAAACTCATTTTTATAATTTATCGCAATTTCATTTAATTTAGAAAACTGATTAAATAATAGACTACTGAGAT
>JAYWGW010000057.1:0-22790 GCA_043778045.1 Bacteroidota bacterium
ACGAATTATGGTTGATGAAACGAAGTACGACGAGGATAATATCCGTTCTTTAGATTGGAAAGAGCATATTAGAATGCGTCCGGGAATGTATATTGGCAAACTTGGCGATGGCTCGTCGGTGGATGATGGCATCTATATTTTGCTCAAGGAAGTGATTGACAATTGCATCGATGAATTCGTGATGGGCGCGGGCAAAAGCATTGAAGTTGCCATTAAAGACAAAACGGTTTCGGTGCGCGATTATGGTCGTGGGATTCCGCTTGGTAAAGTGATTGACGTGGTTTCCAAAATGAACACCGGCGGAAAATATGATTCGTTGGCGTTCAAAAAGTCTGTTGGTTTAAACGGTGTTGGAACCAAAGCCGTGAATGCGCTTTCCAATTATTTTCGTGTAGAATCTGTTCGCGACGATAAACAAAAAGGCGCAGAATTTTCGGCAGGTAATTTGGTTTTAGACGAAGAAATTATAGAATCTACAAAGCGAAAAGGGACAAAAGTTACGTTTATTCCTGACGAGGCGATTTTTAAAAACTATAAATATCGGAGTGAATATGTGATAAAAATGTTGAAAAACTATTGTTATCTCAACACCGGTTTATCGATTATTTTCAACGGAGAAAAATATTCTTCGGACAACGGACTTCGTGATTTATTGGACGAAAACATCGCTGAAGACGACAAAGTTTATGATATTATTCACCTAAAAGGCGAAGATATTGAAATTGCCATCACGCACTCAAAATCGCAATATTCGGAAGAGTATCACTCGTTTGTAAACGGGCAGAATACTACGCAAGGAGGCACGCATTTGGTGGCTTTTAGGGAAGCAATTGTGCGCACGATAAGAGAATTCTATAACAAAAATTTTGAACCATCGGACGTTCGCAAATCAATTGTATCAGCGGTAAGTATTAAAGTAATGGAACCTGTTTTTGAGTCACAAACCAAAACTAAATTGGGCTCAACGGACATTGGTTCAGAAGCAGGAATGCCTTCTGTGCGAACGTTTATCAATGATTTTATTAAAAATAAATTAGACAATTTTCTACATAAAAATCCTGAAACAGCAGATTTGCTTTTACGCAAAATTTTGCAAGCGGAGCGCGAACGAAAAGAACTTTCAGGTATTCGGAAATTAGCTAAAGATCGCGCAAAAAAATCGAGTTTACACAACAAGAAATTACGCGATTGCAGAGTACATCTTGGCGATATCAAAAATCCACGATATTTAGAATCCACGCTTTTTATCACCGAGGGAGATTCGGCTTCGGGTTCGATCACAAAATCTCGCGACGTGAACACGCAGGCGGTTTTTAGTTTGCGCGGAAAACCGTTGAATTCTTATGGCATGAGCAAAAAAATTGTGTATGAAAACGAGGAGTTTAATTTGTTGCAGGCCGCATTGGACATTGAAGAATCTATTGAAGATTTGCGATATAACAATATCGTGATCGCCACAGATGCCGATGTTGACGGCATGCACATTCGTTTGCTTTTGATTACATTTTTCTTGCAGTTTTTTCCTGAAATCATCAAAGAAGGACATTTATATATTTTGCAAACGCCACTTTTTCGGGTTCGCAACAAAAAAGAAACCATTTATTGCTACTCTGATTTAGAAAAAAGAGATGCGATTGAAAAGCTAAAACCAAAACCAGAAATCACCCGTTTTAAAGGGCTTGGAGAAATTTCGCCCGACGAATTCAAGAATTTTATTGGCGAAACCATTCGTTTAGACCCCATTATGATGGACAAAAACACATCTGTGGAACAACTTTTGTCGTTTTATATGGGCAAAAACACGCCTGATAGACAAGAGTTTATTATAAAGAATTTGAAGGTGGAATTGGATGTGGTGGAGGTAAATTAATTATACATGGAAAATCAAGACGTACGATGGAAGCAAAGATTTGTAAATTTTACAAACGCATTTAAGCAATTAAAAAATGCGAAAAACATACAAATGCAAAGAAATTTCTCAGAGTTAGAGCTTCAAGGCGTCATTCAAGCTTTTGAAGTTACGCAAGAATTGTCTTGGAAAGTAATGAAAGATTTTTTGGAAGAACAAGGTAAAACAGATTTGTTTGGTAGTAAGACTGTTGTAAAAGAAGCATTTAACGTAGGTTTAATTGCAAATGGTGAAGTTTGGCTTTCTATGATTAATAGCAGAAATTTAACTTCACATATTTATGATGAATCTGAAATTTTAGAGATTTTAAAAATTATCTTATTAGAATATTTTGAATGTTTTGGTGAATTTGAGCAAAAAATGAAAACCCTTTTATAATGTTTGGCATTTATCCCAAAAGTTACAGAGAAATTATAAAAATAATAGAAAGTTGTAAATCTATTAACGAAGTTATTATTTACGGATCTCGTGCGAAAGGAAATTTTCGAGAAGGTTCTGATATCGATTTTACACTTATGGGCGCTATTTCAGAAAAAGATTTTTCTAAAATTTGTGGTGATTTAGATGATAGTTACATTCCTTATAAATTTGATATTTCGATTTACGAAAATTTAAAATCAGAATCTTTAAAAGAGCATATTAATAGGGTAGGCAAAACATTTTACAAAAGAAACACTGAAAAAATTTCAGAATAAATGAAAGACGAAGAAGAAGAAATTTACGAAGAAAATAACGAAGACGACGACTTACAAAATGATACTGCTACATCAGAAGAAATTCAAATTGTAGCATCCAAAAATTTTGAAGGCAAACATTTCTATGATCAGGATGATAGTGGCGAAGACACCATAACCAAAGTTACAGGTATGTACAAAGATTGGTTTTTGGACTATGCGTCGTATGTTATATTGGAGCGTGCCGTGCCTGCAATTGAAGATGGATTTAAGCCTGTTCAGCGTCGTATCATGCACTCTTTGAAGGAGTTGGACGACGGTCGATATAATAAAGTGGCTAATGTTGTGGGTCATACCATGCAATATCATCCGCATGGCGACCAAAGTATTGGCGATGCAATGGTGCAAATTGGGCAGAAAGAATTGCTGATTGATTGCCAAGGAAATTGGGGAAATATTCTGACGGGAGACGGCGCGGCTGCTTCAAGATACATTGAAGCGCGACTATCAAAATTTGCGCTCGAAGTGTTGTATTCACCCAAAATTACCGATTGGGGAATGTCCTATGATGGGCGCAGGGCAGAGCCAAACAATTTGCCAGTAAAATTTCCGTTGCTTTTGGCACAAGGAGCAGAAGGAATTGCCGTTGGACTTTCAACGAAAGTTTTGCCACACAATTTTCTTGAACTTATTGAGGCTTCGATAAAAATATTGAAAGGCAAACCTTTTGTGTTATATCCTGATTTTCAGACTGGTGGATATGCCGATATTTCAAATTATAATGATGGTTTGCGTGGAGGACGCGTGCGCGTGCGCGCAAAAATTAGTTCTTTGGACAAAAATACGCTTGTTATTACGCAAATTCCATTTTCGACAAATACCACAACGCTGATTGATAGTATTTTGAAAGCCAATGAAAAAGGTAAAATCAAAATCAAGAAAATTGAAGACAATACAGCTGCCGATGTTGAAATCTTAATTCATTTGTTTCCAGGTGTTTCGCCTGATAAAATTATTGATGCATTGTTTGCTTTTACGGCATGCGAAACATCAATTGCGCCTTTGGGTTGCGTAATTGAAGACAACCGACCGCTTTTTATTGGCGTGTCCGAAATGCTGAAAATTTCTACCGAAAGAACGGTTGATTTATTGAAAAAAGAACTCGAAATTCAGCTAAATGAACTTGAGGAGCAATGGCATTTTTTATCTTTGGAACGTATTTTTATTGAAAACAAAATCTATCGAGATATAGAAGACAAGACAACACGCGAAACCGTTATTCAGGCGGTCGATGATGGTTTAAAACCATTCGTCCAAAATTTAAAACGCGCTGTTACTGAAGATGATATTTTGCGATTGTTGGACATTCGAATCATGCGAATTTCGAAATTTGACAGCAATAAAGCGCAAGACAAAATTGAATCTTTAGAAAGCGATATAACGCAAGTGAAATTTGATCTGGAACATTTAGTTGATTTTGCAATTGCCTATTTTACGAAGTTGAAAGACAAATATGGCAAAGCAAAAGAACGGCAAACCGAACTGCGAAGTTTTGATACCATCGAAGCAACAAAAGTAGTTCTCAGAAATACAAAATTGTTTGTGAATAGGGAAGAGGGCTTCGTGGGAACAGGACTTAAAAAAGACGAATATGTTGCCGATTGTTCCGATATTGACGATGTGATTGTGTTTCTTCGTGATGGAAAAATGATGATCGCCAAAGTTGACGAGAAGAAATTTTTTGGAAAAGACATTATTCACGTTGCCATTTTTGACAAATCTGACAAGCGGACAATTTATAATATGGTCTATCGCGATGGAAAATCTGGACCATCATATATTAAAAGGTTTAATGTTTCGGGTGTTACCAGAGATAAATTTTACGATTTGACCAATGAAGCTGCCGGATCACAAACCTTATATTTTTCATGCAATCCGAACGGCGAAGCTGAAGTTTTGACTATTTTATTGCGACAAGTTGGAAGCATCAAAAAATTAAAATGGGATTTAGATTTTGCATCAATTGCCATAAAAGGCAGGACAAGTAAAGGAAATACGGTTACCAAATATTCAATTAAAAAAATTGAACTAAAAGAAAAAGGTATTTCTACCCTTCTGCCACGAAAAGTATGGTTTGACGATACGGTTCAACGACTAAACACAGATGCGCGTGGCGAACTTTTGGGTGAATTCCGTCCGAGTGATAAAATTTTGGTGATTTCTCAAACCGGAAAACTAAAAGTTATTACGCCAGAATTAAGTACACATTTTGACGAAGATATGATTGTTTTGGAAAAATGGATTCCGAAAAAACCAATTTCAGCCATTTATTATGATGGTGAAAAAGAAAGATATTATATTAAAAGATTTTTGGTTGAGGTTGAAAATAAAGAAGAAAGCTTCATTACTGAGCATGAAAAATCACAGTTAGAAATTGTTTCAACCGATTATCGACCAGTTGCTGAATTGATTTTCACTAAGATAAAAGGCGTTCAGAAAGAAAATCAAGTGGTTGATATTGAATCATTTATTACTGTAAAAGGTTTTAAAGCATTAGGAAATCAACTTACGGCAGAAAAATTAAAACAGGTAAATACGTTGGAATCATTGCCTTTTGAAATTCCTATGGAAATTGTTGCCGAAGAATTAGAAGTTATTGGCGAAACAGATGTAGAGCCAAATACCGAATTAGACGATGATGGGCAAATTACAATGAGTTTGGAGTAAGTTTTAATGTTAGCAAAAACACAAAGTCGTGAAATTAATTTTATAAATTTTTACTTTTAAAATACGTAAAATATTGTGTTTGTTTTCACGATAGAACATTTTTTTCTGTTTAAATAGTACATATTTGAGCTTTATTTTGCCGCGGATTACGCGGTTTTTCGGAGATTTTATAGAATTCTAAATCCTTTAAATATTTTAAATCTGTGGCAACAATACGAAGAATTTATACCTACTTTTAAAACCAAAGCCTTTTTACTCAATTGTCATCGATTTCAAGACTTTTCTATAGGACTCAAGTATGTCTAATTTTGAAATAGTTCCTAAAAATTTTCCGTTTTTTAGAACAGGGAATATATGTTTTTTTGAGGCATCAAATTTATCTAAAATAAACGCAACTTCATCATCAAATTGAATTGAAATGCTTGGACTTTCCATAATTTCAATAATTGCGGTATGCTTGATATTAAAAGGATTTAGAAGTAATATTTTAATATTTTCTGCATAAATGATGCCTATCAAAACATTCTTTTCGTCAACAACAGGGTATAATTCTTGGTTGGATTTTGAATGTATGTCAACCAATTCGAGCAGTGATCTGCTTAAACCAATTGTTTGCGTGTCGGTTTCAATAAGTTGAAGTACGTCAATACTTTGCAACACATTTCTGTCTTTGTTGCTCGTAAAAACGTCTCCACTTTCTGCCAAAATTTTGACATCCATCGAATGCTTTTCAAATCTTTTTGAAACCGCATAACTTATTGATGATACGATCATAAGCGGAATCATTAGATTATATCCGCCTGTAATTTCACCAATTAAAAAAATGGCAGTCAAAGGCGCATGGAAAAGACCACTTAATATTCCCGCCATGCCAACAATCGTGAAATTCACAACAGGCAACGAATCAAAGCCTATAAGTTGTGAAGCTTTTGCTACAAAAAAACCCAAATAGGAACCTACAAAAAGCGATGGCGCAAAATTGCCACCATTTCCACCACTTCCGAGAGTTAATCCAGTGGCAAACGACTTTAGCAAGGCTATTGTTCCAACAAAAAATAATAATATAAATTCATTGTTTTTAAATTTTTCTAAAAGCGTATTGTTTAGCAAAAATTCAGGCGTTTTGGAAGATAATATTTTGATACTTTCATAGCCTTCGCCAAACAACGATGGAAAAAAGAAAATCAAAATCGCTAATAATCCGCCACCAACAAGCGCTTTTAGATATTTTGGTTTTTTGCTTTTAGAAAAATAGCGTTCTACTTTCCTGAAATTTCGTGCATGAAAAACGGATACAAATCCTGCCAATATGCCAAGTAAAATATAAAATGGTGTGTTGTGAAAATCAAAATTTAATTTTTCATTAAAACGGAGCAAAATATCGTCACTTAATAAAATATTGGATACTAAAGCTCCAGTTACGGCAGAAATCATAATAGGAATAAATGCAGAAATGGTGACGTCAGTTAGAATCACCTCAACTGCAAACAAAACCCCTGCAATTGGCGCGTTGAACGCTGATCCTATTCCTGCTGAAACGCCACATGCTAATAGTAAAATTCTGTTTTTTTGAGATAATTTATATTTTTGAGCAAAATTGGAACCGAATGCTGCACCAGTAATAACGATGGGACTTTCCAATCCAGCAGAACCGCCAAGTCCAACGGTCAAAGAACTTGTAATAATTTGCGCATACATTTGTTTTGCAGGAATAATTCCACCTTTCTTGGCGACTGCATGCAAAATTTTGGCACTTCCTTTTTCAATAGAATTGTTTAAAAACTTGCTGACCACAAAAACCGTAAGCAAAATTCCTATAATTGGTAACAGACTATTGTAGTAGGGCAATTTTAAATAAACATTTAAAAAGTTGGCATAAACAAAAGAGTTGTGCGCAAAACTTTTTAGAATAATTACCGCAAGCGAACATGAGATTGCAACTAAAACGCACGACAGATATATAAAATTTCGTTCCGATAGCACTTCTTTTGCGAAAAATAAAATAGATTCTATGCCTCGAATGATTTTTCGTAAGAAGATTAAAATGCGAAAAATAAATTTTTTAAACATTTTGCGAAGTTAAGATTTTAAGCTTGATACTTATGATATAAAAACTTCAATTGTGCATTAAAATATTCTTGAATAAAAACTATTTAAAAGGCAATACATTGCTGTTTGCATTATTTTGTTTTTTTATAAATACTTTTACTTTTTAAATATTTTGTACCTTATATAATAGTACATTAAAAAAGCGATACCAATACTAAACGGCAAAATAGACAATTCCTTACCAGTTACAGTTGCAAACATAATTTTTTCTGAAAAACCATAGAACTCGCTGAACATCCAAACACAATTCGCTAAAATCCAAAAGAAAACCGCAATATTATGATAAAACTCGGTTCTGATCTGGCGCGTTTGCCACGTTATTCCTGCCGCAATAATTATTGTTGGAATAACCATCAAAATTGCTAAAGGCTTATAAAACAAGCACCAACATAAATCTTTTATGAGCCAAAAAACAATATGCAGATTTTCAATTTTTCGATATTTTAGAGGAATCGTATAATTTTCTTCCATTAAATTGTAGTATTTTTTGGTTTTTTTTTGAATTTATTAATTTAAGGTATTTTCTCAGTTTTACAACTTTTAAACATTTTAACTTTCAAACATTTTAACTTTTAAACATTAAAACGAAAATGCATCACATCGCCATCTTTTACAATATATTCTTTGCCTTCGACTTTAAATTTACCGGCTTCTTTGGCTTTGGCTTCAGTACCATAAAGCACATAATCATCGTATGAAATCACTTCAGCACGAATAAATCCTTTTTCAAAATCAGTGTGGATAACGCCTGCTGCTTGCGGCGCAGTTGATCCAATATTGATTGTCCATGCACGCACTTCTTTCACACCAGCCGTAAAATAGGTTTGTTGTTTCAAAAGTTTGTATGCCGCACGAATCAAAACAGAGCTTCCGGGTTCGGTTAATCCCATATCTTCTAAAAAAACTTGACGCTCTTCATATGTTTCCAATTCGGTTATGTCTGCTTCGGTGCCAACGGCCAATACAATAACTTCAGCATTCTCGTCTTTGACTAATTCTCGAACTTGATCCACATATGCATTTCCAGTCGCAGCGGAATTTTCATCCACATTACACACATAAAGTACAGGTTTCGCTGTAATTAATTGAAAATTTTCAAACAAAACTTCTTCATCAAAATTTGCAGGAGTTATTGTTCGAGCAGATTTAGCTTGCAACAAAGTTTCTCTAATTCTATTGAGCAAAGCTTCTTCCGTTTGTGCTTCTTTATTGCCAGTTTTTGCGGCACGCTTTACTTTTTCTAAACGTTTTTCGACGTTTTCTAAGTCTTTCAATTGCAGTTCGATATCGATGGTTTCTTTGTCGCGAATTGGATTTACATTTCCATCAACATGAATAATATTATCATTGTCAAAGCATCTCAAAACATGAATAATGGCGTTGCATTCCCGAATATTCCCAAGAAACTGATTGCCTAAACCTTCGCCTTTGCTTGCTCCTTTTACTAAACCAGCAATATCCACAATATCAACGGTAGCCATTTGCACGCGTTCTGGCTTCACTAATTCTTCTAATTTGGCAATCCGTTCATCAGGAACATTCACAACGCCAATGTTTGGTTCAATTGTACAAAAAGGAAAATTAGCACTTTGCGCTTTTGCATTTGACAAACAGTTAAATAACGTTGATTTTCCTACGTTCGGTAAGCCTACAATTCCTGCTTTCATTTGATATTGTTGAGATTTAAAAATATTTCAGCACAATTTTATTATGTCTAAAACGATGGCAAATATAGAATTAATTGAGGTTTTAAAAAAATTTATTAAAAATTAATGATTAAGTTAAGATTGTGTTAATAAATTTACTATTATTGCAATATAAAAAATTGATTAATTAACCAAAACAATTAAAATTATGAAAAAGATTGCATTATTGCTATTTTTATTCACCGCCAGTTTTTCTTTTGCACAGAAAGAAGTCACTGGCAAAGTAACCGACGACTCTGGAGCAGGACTTTCGGGCGTTAACGTTAAAGAAAAAGGAACTAACAATGGATCTATTACTGACTTTGACGGAGTTTTTAAATTTAAAGTTAAGGAGGACGCGACGTTAGTATTTAGTTATGTTGGATTTTCTAAAGTTGAAAAAAGTGTTGCAGGCTTATCTACGGTTGACGTAACAATGTCATCAAAAGGGAATGATACACAATTAGATGATATTGTTGTTGTTGGTTCAAGAACACCATCTCGTAGCAACACCACATCGGCACTACCAGTTGATGTATTGTCTGCAAAAGATTTAATGTCAACAGGACAAACCTCTTTCGATAAGGCATTGCAGTACAGAATTCCGTCGTTTAATACTGTGCAAACGCCGGTAAACGATGCGACTTCTCTTTTAGATCCATATGAAATTAGGAATATGGGACCAAGTAGAACCTTGATTTTGATAAACGGAAAGCGTAAAAACATGAGTTCACTTGTTTATACACAAACAAGTCCTGGACGAGGTGAAACTGGAGCAGACATTTCTGCCATTCCACAGGATGCGATCGAGAGAGTAGAAATTCTTCGTGATGGTGCTTCGGCGCAATATGGCTCTGATGCCATCGCTGGTGTTATGAACATTATTTTGAAGAAAAACACTACGCAAGGTTCAACAACACTTAGAACTGGAATTACGGCAAAAGGAGATGGCGAAATGATTGGTGTTGCTATCAACAACGGTTCCACTGTTGGTGAAAAAGGATATATTAATTATACAGTGGATTTTTCCAAAATTGCATTGGCAAACAGACCAGGGAAAGTTGATGCTCTTGGAGAAGCAAAAGATTTTTTAGATGGTACTCCAGCTGATGTTGCTTTAGTACAATCATTTTTAAATAAAAAGCCAGATGCAGGAAATATAAATGGATCACCAGAAACAGCAGCTGCAAAATTTTTGATAAATGGTGGTGTAAATTATAATGACGAAACACAATTATACTACAATGCTGCATATGTTTACAAAAAGGTAGAGTCATTTGCAAATTACAGAACGCCATATTGGAGATCAGTTGCTTCTATGCCATATTTGGCTGATTTGTTTGCTGGTGGAAACGCTGCAAATTATGTAGGATATGTACCAAATTTTATTGGAGATTTGAATGATTACAATGCTACTATTGGGTATAAAACCGTAAAAAATGGTTGGATTGCTGACGCAAGTTTTACTACTGGTGGAAATTCACAAATTTATACGGTATCAAATTCACAAAATAGGTCTTTTATTGACACAAATGGCAATGGTGATCGTGATCCAGGTGAAGCTTTCTTGTACGGGGCAGCAACACCAATAACATTTAAACCAGGTGGAACTACTTTCACGCATTATGTTGGAAACATTGATATTTCAAAAATTTTATCTGACAAATTAAGCTTTGCAATCGGATCAGAATTCCGCACAGAAAATTTTGAAGTACTTGAAGGTGATGTTGCATCGTATGTTGGAAATCGGAATGGAGCAGATTCATTCCAAGGAAATACGCCAGAAAATTCTGGAAGCTTTAACCGATATAACATTGGTGGTTATGTGAGTTTGTCTTACGATATTACCAAAGATTTCTTAGTTGATGGTACTGCACGTATTGAAAACTATTCTGACTTTGGAAATGCATTTGTTTGGAAACTGAGTTCAAGATATAAATTTGCAGACGATAAAGTTTCACTGAGAGCATCACTTTCTACTGGTTTCCGTGCGCCATCATTGCACCAAATATACACGCAAAAATCTCAATCGTCTTTTGTACCTGGGCAGGGCATTGTAGTTCAAGGACTTATTAGTAATACTTCATCGGCTGCTCGTTTGAATGGCGTGCCAAAACTTGACTCAGAAAAATCAACGAACTTTACTATTGGCGCAGGTTTAAAACCACTCAAAAATTTGACGGTAACTTTAGATTATTATAATATCGTAGTAGATGACCGTATTATCCTCGGTGAGCCAATCAATTTTGGGCCTGTTCGAGGTACAAGTGCATTTTTCGTAAATGGATTGACCTCGAAAACAGCAGGACTCGACTTTGTAGCAAACTACAGAAATCTTACTATTGGAAGTGGCAAAATAGGTGTAAACCTTGCTGGAAACTATACTTTCGAGAATGGTCGTGATGGTGCTATTAACAATCCTGCAACTGTGCGCGCATTAACTGGAGCTCTTGCAGGTCAAAATGTAATTAGCGCAACGCAAGATGCCTTATTATTTAGTTCTCGTCCAATATTTAAAGTAATTTTTGGTGGAGATTACGAAGTAGGCAAGTGGGGATTGTCTTTAAACAATACAGTTTTTGGCCCAACAAAATTCAAAAATGCTGGAATGTCTAATGATTTGCGAATAGAATTTTTGACTAAAATGGTAACAGATTTAGGAATCAATTATTCAGCAACAGAAAACTTAACAATTCAAGCAAACGTAAATAATTTATTTAATATTTTACCAGAATGGGAATTTGTTGCCGAAAATGCTGCAGGTCAAACATTATTAAACAATCCTGCTGCTGTTAGAGACCAATCAAACCTGATTACTTTCAACGGTCGTTATGCTCAAACTAGTTATGATGGTTCACATTTTAGCCAATTGGGAACAATGTTTAATTTAGCATTGAACTATAGATTCTAATAAAAGTTTAGATATAATTTAGAGCCATCAAATTCTGATGGCTCTTTTTTTTGGCTAAAGGTTATGTATTACAACAATTATAGTAGTTTTGTATCTGATTTGTAAAGCGCAAAAGGTATTGAAGTTATTACATCAATTTTCAATCTTTTAATTTTTTAATTTTTCAATCCTTTAATTTTTAAATCTTTCAATCTAAAAAAATGAAACACCTTGCACTTCTTCGCGGCATAAACGTGTCCGGACATAATATGATCAAGATGGACGCGCTGAAAATCTGCTTAGAGCAAATTGGATATTCATCGGTGGAAACCTACATTCAATCTGGAAATGTGTTTTTTGAAACAGATGAAGAAACTGCAAATAAATTAGGTTTTGATATCAAGCAACAAATTTTTAAAACTTTTGGACATGATGTGCAAACCATTGTTATTGGCAAATACGATTTAGAACAATGTTTAAAGAATAATCCTTTTACAAAAGAGCTCAAAGTTGACACAAAAAAATTATACGTTGCTTTTTTATCAAAATCTTTACTGCCAAGCGCAATTAACGAGCTTAAAATAAGTCAATTTAAACCTGATGAAGCAACTATAGATGACAATAAAATTTTTATAAAATATGATGTTGGCGCAGGAAAAACACGTCTGGATCAAAAATATATAGAAAAGAAATTAAATCTTACGGCAACCATTCGAAACTGGAACACTGTAAATACATTATTAGAAATGTTTTGATGTTGAATAATACCTTTTTATTACAACTTTCTGAATTTAATCTACTTAGTAAATTTTATTTTTTGTAGATATCTATGTTTTTATAATCATTTGTGGTAAATTCATAACTTTATACTTGAATTTTCATAAATTTGCATTTGGATGATTTCTCTCCCGAAGAAGGAATACTGTTCGCACTGGCGGACGCTTTCCCTTACTTCAAAAACTATCAAAATGACAATTTTAGAATTAACAATTTCACAAGAAATTATCAATCAAGAAAACAAACACGGAGCACATAATTACCATCCGCTTCCTGTTGTGCTATCGCGTGGCGAAGGCGTTTATGTTTGGGATGTAGAAGGTAAAAAATATTACGATTTTCTTTCCGCATATTCTGCTGTGAATCAAGGACATTGCCATCCAAAAATCGTAAATGCAATGATTTCGCAAGCGCAAACATTAACTTTGACTTCACGTGCTTTTTATAACGATCAACTTGGACCTTACGAAAAGTTTTTAACTAATTTTTTTGCGTTTGATAAAGTGTTACCAATGAATACGGGCGCGGAGGCCGTTGAAACTGCTATCAAAATCGCACGTAAATGGGCGTATGAAAAAAAAGGAATTCCTGAAAACGAAGCTCAAATTATTGTGTGCGACGGAAATTTTCATGGACGAACCACCACGATTATATCTTTCTCAAATGACGAAAATGCGCGAAAAAATTTCGGACCATATACGGCTGGTTTCATAAAAATTCCATACGATGATGTCGAAGCGTTAAAAAATGTATTAGAAAACAATGCAAACATTGCAGGTTTTTTAGTAGAACCCATTCAAGGCGAGGCGGGTGTTTACACGCCAGCTGACGATTATATGATGCGGGTTAAAGAGTTATGCAATGCACATAATGTACTTTTTATCGCCGACGAAATTCAAACGGGTATTGCCAGAACAGGCGCGTTATTAGCTGTTTGTGGCAACTGCGATTGCGAAAATCATTGTGAAAGACAATCAACCTATGCCACGCCTGATATTTTGATTCTTGGAAAAGCTATTTCTGGCGGCGTGTATCCAGTTTCTGCGGTTTTGGCTAATGACCATATTATGAATGTGATCAAACCAGGACAGCACGGTTCAACTTTTGGAGGAAATCCAATTGCAGCAGCGGTTGCAATGGCGGCGTTAGAAGTTGTCGATGATGAAAGTTTAGCGCAAAATGCACGTAAATTGGGAAAAATATTTCGTCAAAAAATCGGTGAATTTATAACAACATCAAATATTGCAACCTTAGTTCGAGGTCGTGGTTTGCTGAATGCAATCGTTATCAATGATTCTGAAGAAAGTGAAACGGCATGGAACATTTGCATGGCGTTGCGCGACAATGGACTTTTGGCTAAACCAACGCACGGAAACATCATTCGTTTTGCACCGCCATTGGTCATGAACGAAGAACAATTAAATGATTGTATCTCAATCATTATTGAAACTTTAAAGCAATTTGAGAAATAGTTTTTTCGATATATTATAATTTAAGCCGTTCAAAATTTTGAACGGTTTTTTTATGTTTATGAATTTATGTTTATATTATTTTTATCGTATTCTTAAGTCAATATTTATACAAAATCATTATGAAATTATAAAATATCTTGCGTATTTAATTTTTTGGCACGCATTTTGAAAATAGTTTAAAAGCGGAAGCCGAAAAGCGATAGAGTAGGCAAAACATCAAAATTTTTGAATCATGAAAAAAATTACACTTTTTATTGCTACCCTTCTTGTAGTTGGTGTAGCGCAAGCTTCAGAAAGTTTCAAATTTTCTGCTGACAAATCTTCGACAATGAATTTTAATAATTCGGAACCAATTGCATTTGTGGAACGTGGTGTTGCTTTTTATGTTTTTTTAGATGGTCAATTTGATTTTAACACCGAACCTTCAAGAGGCGACATTCTTTACAGACAAGGTCGAAGAAGCGTAAATGGTAGTTTTGGAAACATACCTTCAAATTTTGGTGGCGTTCCAGTTGCTTATGATAATGGTGGACGAATTCGTAGAATAGGAAATGTTTTTATCAACTACGATTTTCAAAATAGAATCAAGAGAATTGGCTCGGTTAACATTTTTTATAATCGTTTTGCTTTGACACAAGTTGGTGGTCTTCGTTTAATTTACAATCGTTTTGGAGAAATTGTAGATGCAATTGGTTCTGTAAATGGAAGATGGAACACGCAATACGGACCGAACCATAATCCAAATTTTGGCGGTGGTGGATTTGGCAACAATAATTGTGATGATAATGATACTTATTATGGTAATGGAAATGGGCAATACCAATCGCCTAACAACGATGATGATGATGGTTATTTATTTAAGAAAAGCAACAAAAATTCTGATAAAAAAACAGAAGAAAATCCAGCCACACCCCGAGGCAATAGCGGAAGAAGATAGTTAAGTTTGGTTTAAGTTTGTTCAGAAAATCCCGTAGATACGAAAGTATTCGCGGGATTTTTAGTTTTAAGAAGATTGAAAGATTGAAAAATTTAAAGATTGAAGGATTAAAAGATTTAAAATTGTGATTCTCCGTAAATAACCACATTAGGTGTACTATTTCACATGCTACTTTCTACGTGCTACTTTTTTTGCGTGAGGGTTCAGCCTTCGGCGGACACGTTGATTGGAGCTCTTTTTTAAAGCAAATTTGTGGGATTTTTTCTTCCCACAAATTTGTTTTAAAAAAAGCGGGAATGAAAGCCCGACTTTTATTGTTGTAGCCAATTGCAAATTGGCTACAACAATAAAAGGCACGCCCAAATGATTAGCGTTGTCATATTTGAAAATATACACTTGCAAATTATATTTCGACTGCGCTCAAGATGACGATAACAATCCAAGCTCGACCGTGCTTCGACTTCGCTCAGCATGAACATGATAATATTACAAAAATCAATTAAGGGAATCTGTAAAACTACATCAAATTCTAATTATAAAGTAAACCATTAAGAACATTAAGATCATTAAGTCGTTGCTTGCTTAATTTTCTTAATCAACTTAATGGTATTTTACTAAAAATGTAATTTATAAGTATTAAAATTATACCAGTTATATGTATAAAATAGTCTGAAGAAATTTAATTATTTTTTGTCAAGACAATGATAAAAAATATTGCATAGCTTTTGTTACGGAAGATTTTTTTGAAGATGGATTGGCATAAAATAAAAAATTTATTGGGCTATTTTATATACATAACTGGTATTATTGGCACCTAAGTTTTTAGTGATGCCCTTAAAACAAAGAACCCTTTCGTTTCCGAAAGGGTTCTGATATTTAATATAACTCGAGAATTATTTCTTTTTCTCTCCTTTTTCCATTTTAGCTTTCAATTCAGCAAGAATATCGTTGTTGTCTCCCAAAGTCGATGCCGTAGCATTGTTGTTTGAAGATACAGCTTCGTTTACAGCTCTCACATTTTTTTCTTCTTCCTCACGGAAAATAGCGGTGTGAGATGCTACAACTCTTTTAAATTCTTTGTTGAATTCAATAACTTTGAAATCAGCCGTATCACCTTTTTTCAATTTCTTACCGTCTTCTTTTTCAAGGTGACGTGTTGGAATAAAAGCAATTACGTCATCTCCAAAATCTACAGTTGCACCTTTGTCAACGATTTCAGAAATTTCACCATTGTGAACGGTTCCAACTGCAAATGCATCTTCATGTTTGTCCCATGGATTTGCTGTTGTTTGCTTGTGACCAAGTGATAGCTTACGTGCATCAACGTCAAGTTCAAGAACCACAACGTCAAGCTTTTCGCCAACATTCACAAATTCAGATGGATGTTTGATTTTCTTAGTCCAAGATAGGTCAGAAATGTAAATCAATCCGTCAATTCCTTCTTCAAGTTCAACAAAAATTCCGAAGTTTGTGAAGTTTCTAACGGTTCCAACATGCTTAGAACCAACTGGATATTTAGACGTGATGTCTGTCCATGGATCTTGAGACAATTGTTTGATTCCAAGAGACATTTTTCGATCGTCGCGGTCTAAAGTCAAAATTTGTGCATCAACAATATCGCCAACTTTCACAAAATCTTGAGCCGAACGCAAATGCGTGCTCCAAGACATTTCAGAGACGTGAATCAATCCTTCAACACCTTCTGCAACTTCAATAAATGCGCCGTAGTCAGCAATAACCACTACTTTACCTTTAACCTTGTCGCCAACGTTCATTTCAGCCGAAAGTGCATCCCATGGGTGCGCGTTAAGCTGCTTCAAACCAAGTTGAATTCTTGTTTTTTCGTCGTCGAAATCCAATATAACCACGTTTAGTTTTTGGTCTAATTCCAAAACTTCACTTGGGTGATTGATTCTGCTCCAAGATAAATCCGTTATGTGAATCAATCCATCAACACCACCAAGGTCAATAAACACGCCATAAGAAGTGATGTTTTTCACAACACCTTCCAAAACTTGTCCTTTTTGCAATTGGCCGATGATTTCTTTTTTCTGCACTTCAATATCTGCTTCGATAAGTGCTTTGTGTGAAACAACAACATTCTTAAATTCGTGGTTGATTTTCACAACTTTGAATTCCATCATTTTGTTCACATATTGGTCGTAATCTCTAATTGGTTTAACATCAATTTGAGATCCTGGTAAAAACGCTTCGATGCCAAAAACATCCACAATCATTCCACCTTTTGTTCTACATTTCACAAAACCATTAACAATCTCTCCAGTTTCATTGGCAGAAATAACTCTGTCCCACGCCTTGATCGTTCTTGCTTTTCTGTGCGAAAGAACCAATTGACCTGTTTTATCCTCGCGGATGTCAATCAAAACTTCCACTTTGTCACCCACTTTCAAACCTGGATTGTAGCGGAATTCATTCAAAGAAATAACACCTTCAGATTTTGCATTGATGTCAACAATGGCATCTCTGTCCGTGATTCTAACAACAATTCCTTCAACAACTTCCTCTTGATCCGTGTTGATAAACGTTTTTGTAACTAATTCTTCAAATTCTAACAAGTTTTTTTCGTCAACAGCATCAATTCCTTCTTGAAAATTGTGCCAATTAAAATCCGCTAAAAACTGTTCTTGTTCTTTAATTTCAGACATTTGTCTATAAAATTTGTATTCTATTTTCTTTGCGTTTCGCTATGCGATAAAAAAACAGAAGTTGTTTTACATAAATAATTGATTCCTAAGGGAAACGCTTCTCACCAAAAGGATTGCAAAAGTAACTAAATTAATTTATTTTATCAATTGTTTTTACAGATATTTTTTTGGGCGTGCCCTTTTTTGCTTTCGCCGATTTGCAATCGTCAAAAGCAAAAAAGGTCGGGCATTTCGTTCCCAAACTTTTTGCCTCTAAAGTTATTGCGAGGCACGAAGCAATCTCTTGAACGGCAAAAAGGTTTTCCACTGCATTCCCTCACGCGGAATAACCGAAGCTTCAAAAATATCTAAATTTCACAAAACTATTAATCAACTACAATTCAAAAACCACGGTTAACGTACTGTTTGTAAAATTTGAATTCACATTCGCTCTGTCAATAAGTCCTTGAGAAAAGAATTGTTGTTGTGTAGCTTGATTGTAATTCATTATTGAAAAATCAATTTTGAAACTGCCGAAATCATAACCTAAACCACCCGATATGGCTGACAAATCGCCAATCGTGGTTTTGTCTTTATATGGACTTTGTTCATATCTATATCCACCACGCAAACTTAATTTCGTAAGTCGATATTCTCCACCAATCCTTATTTCAGAAGTACTGGTAGCAAAGTCTGTTTTCATTTGATTGTTGACATTGATATAATCTTGCATTGGACCAAACTGCGTACCACTATAATTTTTGATAGCAAAATCGGCACTTAGTAAGCCTTTTTTGCCAAATATATAAGCTAAACTTCCCGTTGCTTTTGATGGTGTGCGCAGTTTATAAGTCGGATAAATTACCTTTAATTCTGGATCGGCAAAGAAACTATTTGGCTTTGTGCCACAATCTGGACAATTAATGTTCAAGGTTTGTTGCAATTCGTCATTCAAATTAAACCAAGTTGGAGATTCGTATGCAACACCTACTCTCAGCGCATCGGTTACTTTCGCAATCGCACCAAATTGTGCTGAAAATCCTGTTCCATAGGTATATATATCGTTTGAAAAGCGTAATGATTGAACACCCGTTGTTGTCAGATGGTTAGGCGATGAACGATAATCTTCAGAAAATGTTGTGCTTCTTGTGATGTCAGTAAAGTGAGCATTAAGATTGACGCCAAAAAAATATTTATCTTTATATGATGCACCCAAATTAAAATTTAGTTTTGAGCTATATCCTAAACTTTGAATTGCATTTCGTTGATAAAAATTCCTTGTTCCCGAAAGGTTAGATTGATATTGCGTGGTGCTTCCAAGCTGATTTCCTATAATATATCCTTCATAGCCAAGATAGGCTTGTTGCTCTCTATAATTTAGATCCTCAAAGTTGTTGTTTGTAATTTCATTAATTGGAATTCCGTTGGCATAACTTAAAAAATAGTTGGCAACAGAATTGTTTGGATTAAAACCAGAAGAAAGCAAATTATAACCAAAATTATTATTTTTTTCATAGTTCATTGCAAATGAAACTTTATTCCAATCTGTTGAACGTGTGTCCTTAAAAATCCAAACGGCACCAGCTTGATTTATATCAAAATTAATATCATTTGCATTGTCTAAGCCACCAAAATAGTTGCTTTTATTTTCTTGGCTCAAAACATTGACCGTAACACCAAATTGATTGGTGTTAAAAACACTTGACCCAGCTGGATTTACGTTCATCGCAGAAAAATCGCCTCCGAGTGCGCCCATCGCACCGCCAAGTGCAGAGAAACGAGCGGTTCCAAATTGCTGCGATTTTGCCAAGCGCATCGCGTCAAATGCGTCTTGAGAAATAGACATTTGCGTCAATATAATCGCGCAAAATATTGATATTTTTTTCATAATCATATTTTAAATTTATATAGATATTTATAAAATTGAGGTTGGACTGTAACTTACTTTAATACTTTTTAAACTTAATATGTATAGTTGCTAAGAGCAAAATAATAATCTATTCAGCAAAAAATTATTGTGCATTGCAAATAAAAATAAATACTATAATATACATTGTACTTTAAAAACGATAAATGTTTCCTTAAAAAAAAACATACGTCGCAACTAAAAAATTGCAACCTATGTTTTTGATTAAATACTATATTTTATCCACGTCGGCCACCGCCACCGCCAGAACGACCTCCGCCGCCGCCACTATTTCCACCACCGCCACTTGATCGACCGCCACCATTGTAGCTTGGACTCGGTGCACTTGATCTTGATGGAGAAGGGGAGTAACTTCTTGAGGGTTGACTATTTCCATTGTTTCGCGTGCCATTGTTAGTTGATGGCGTATATTCTCGTGAAGATTGGTTGCTTGAACCATCATATCTTCTTCCTTGTTGGTTGCTGTTTCGTGACTGTGAATCATAAGTTCTGTTAGCATTCTGCACTTCACTTCTACGGTTGCTATTTAAATATTCGCGACCGCCAGTTACATTATTTTCATTTCTACGGCTTCCATAATTGTTTTGCCCATCACTTCGCCTGCTTTGGCTACCGTTTATTCTATTGCCATTGTTGTAGCTATATGTTCCATTGTCGGTTCTTCTTCCATTACTGTAAACGTTGTTGTTGGTGTAGCCATTGTTCCAGTTATTTCCCCAGCCATTATTCCAACCGCCACCCCAACCAAAGTTGTTCCAGCCACCGCCCCAGCCCCAATTATTCCAGCCCATTCCCATGCCACCCCAACCCCAATTGTTCCAGCCACCGCCCCAACCCCAGTTGTTCCAGCCCATGCCCATACCGCCCATGCCCCAACCATTGTCAAAAACATTGATTGTAACATTATCAGTATTTCCTGCCCACGAGGTGCGACCTTGATTGTAGCCATCGTTATTTTGTTGTGCATTATTGTTATTCATCGAACTATAATCATCAACATTTGTAAATGTTTTTATAGTATCATTACCAACAATTCGAGACGCAAAAAAGTCTTTATATTTATCTGATTGTGCGTTTTCTGCAGTACGTTGTTGATAAACTGGTCTGTCATTACTTCCGTAAATTCCATCACGGTCATAATATGATGTACTTTGATAAGAGCCACAAGAAGAAACAAGTGTTGCTACTGTTGCCATCAACAAGAAAGTAAAATAATTTTGCTGAGTAAAATAAATTGTTTTCATATCAATAAGTTTTTAGTTGTTGGACAATACAAAAATAGTTAGTTTTGCCGAACTATTTCGTTATAACAAAGTTAAAACAATTTTTGTGCCAAACAATTAATATATGAGTAAGAATTTAACATCGAGAGCGGAAGATTATTCAAAATGGTACAACGAACTTGTTGTAAAAGCAGATCTTGCCGAAAATTCTGCAGTTCGAGGGTGTATGGTTATCAAGCCTTACGGATATGCTATTTGGGAAAAAATGCAAGGCGAACTTGACCGTATGTTTAAAGAAACAGGACATCAGAACGCTTATTTTCCATTGTTTGTGCCAAAGAGTTTGTTTGAAGCAGAAGAAAAAAATGCCGAAGGTTTTGCAAAAGAATGTGCTATTGTTACGCATTATCGACTCAAAAATGATCCTGACAAACCAGGAAAACTGATGGTCGATCCAAATGCAAAACTTGAGGAAGAGCTTATTGTTCGTCCAACATCTGAAGCTATAATTTGGAGTACGTATAAAGGATGGATTCAATCCTACAGAGATTTACCTTTATTGATCAATCAATGGGCAAATGTTGTTCGTTGGGAAATGCGAACGCGTTTGTTTTTGCGTACAGCGGAATTCCTTTGGCAAGAAGGACATACAGCGCACGCCACAAAAGAAGAGGCGATTGAAGAATCAGAAAAAATGATGCATGTTTATGCCGATTTTGCCGAAAATTTTATGGCAATTCCTGTTATAAAAGGATATAAAACTGAAACCGAACGCTTTGCAGGTGCAGAAGAAACCTATTGTATCGAAGCCTTAATGCAAGATGGAAAGGCGTTGCAAGCTGGAACTTCGCACTATTTGGGGCAAAATTTTGCCAAAGCATTTGATGTAAAATTCACAACGGCAGAAGGTAAATTGGAATATGTTTGGGGAACTTCGTGGGGCGTTTCCACACGATTGATGGGTGCTTTGGTCATGACGCATTCAGATGATAAAGGATTGGTTCTTCCACCGAATTTGGCACCTATTCAAGTTGTGATTGTACCTATATATAAATCTACCGCAGAGTTTGATGCAGTTTCTATCATAGCGAACGAATTAGTACAAAAATTAAAAGACTTAAAAATTGCCGTAAAATTTGACAATCGCGATACGCAAAAACCAGGATTTAAATTTAACGAATATGAATTAAAAGGAGTTCCTATTCGTGTTGCAATTGGTCCAAAAGATATCGAAAATGGCACTTTTGAAGTCGCAAGACGTGATACTTTAACCAAAGAAGTGGTTCAAGAAAGTAGCATTATTACTTATATTAACGAATTGCTTGCCCAAATTCAGAATGATTTATTTCAAAAAGCATTTGATTTTAGAGCAGAGCATACAACCGAAGTCGAAACTTTTGACGAATTCAAAAATGTTTTAAATAACAAAACTGGCTTTATATCAGCGCATTGGGATGGAACCGCAGAAACCGAAGCAAAAATCAAAGATTTAACAAAAGCTACCATAAGATGCATTCCTTTGGATGGCAAAAAAGAAGCGGGAACATGCGTGTTTACTGGCAATCCATCTATTCAAAGGGTGCTGTTTGCGAAGGCATATTAAGGCAGGATGAAATAAATTATAAAAAAAGCAATTTGGCTATTGCAAAAATAAAAAAAAGTACTATTTTTGCAACCGCAATTAAGCAATGGTCCGTTCGTCTATCGGTTAGGACGCCAGGTTTTCATCCTGGTAAGGGGGGTTCGATTCCCCCACGGACTACAAAATATTTTGAAAATATTCCAAACCAAGAAAACGGTCCGTTCGTCTATCGA
>JAYWGW010000058.1:0-4735 GCA_043778045.1 Bacteroidota bacterium
AGATAGTTCTCCATCTGTAACAGCCGTTACATTTCCTGCTGCATCAAACTTTATGCCTGCCTTGCTACCAAAATACCAATTGGCAGCTTGTTGCTGGGCAAGGCAGTTGAAAGTGAGCAGTAGAAATAAAATGCGTTTCATTTTTGCTACAATTTATTTATGTCAAAAATAATAAAGACTACGTTGAAAAGTCACATATTAAAGTAATTTGTAAAAATACACAATTAAGTATTTGCTGTTGCGTTTATAATCTTAAATTTCACCAATCGGGTTTATAAATTAAAAATTCTTTTGGTAATAATCTTCTAACATATACTGCATTATCATAAAAACGTTTATATTTTTGAATTAAAGTATCTTTACGAACATCGATAATACTTTCGACCCAAAACATTTGACATTGATTATTTAAAAATTGATTTGCTGTAATCACGTTATTTTTTAAACTATAATAACCCATATAAGCTTTTGACGCGTCAAAATCGTCATGTAAAATTTTGTAATTAGTTGTTGCTGTGTATAACTTTTGATTGAAGCCAACTCCAATAAATTTAGCAATTTTACCATTATTATAAAACTTTATAAAAATCTTACCCCGTGAGAAATCTTTCTCCAAAAAAATTTTACTATTTCTATAGTAACCAATATTCTCGTAAAAACAAGTAGTATCTATTGCAGAAAATATATTCTTATTTAATTTGTTATTTAAATCTTTGTTATTACTCCTTGGCAAGTCGTACTTATTGCGTAAACCATTGTAACAGCAATTTTGAAAAAGTACAGATATAATAAACACAAATAAAATCCTTACCATGATGTGAAAATATTAGCAGTTTTATATTGAAAATAAGGATATATATTATTGGAGAGTGAAGGAAATCCCACTTGTGGAGATGCGTAGTAATGCGCACCAATATTTTGAATAGGATGTCCAATATATCTGTAAGAATTTAATCCTGCGCGGTAATTACGAAAACTTAAGTATGCAATTCCCGCCCGATGCTTTATGCCTCTTTCAATTGCGGCACAATATGGTAAATTTGCGCCATAACCACCATCAGTACCTATTGGAATTTTATTAAATACCCTACCAAAAAAACCTCGATCAGCTTTTACATTAGCTTCTCCACCTAAAATTCTATCTCCTGTAAATATATTAAAACCTGCGCTAAATTCGCCAGCTGTCAATGTCATAGCTGCCGTTCGTCTTCTATCCTGACCATCGCCTAATGTACCACCAAACGGACTGCCATCATTTTCATAAGTCATGCTAAATTTGCCAGAGCTCAAACCTAAAACTCCAGTCCGCTGATTAAATCCGCCTTGCCAAAAATTCGTCCCAAGCGACACTCCAGTTTTACCGTCATTCCAACTGGCTAAAATTGACTCTCGTATTTCTAATCCATTTTTTCCAAAATTATGATAATTTGAATTACTCATTATACCAACTCCAGCTGAAAAACTAAAATTGCCATCACTGTATGTTACACTTAAATTAGCTCCAATCCCTGTTACATTACCTAATGCGATTGCTGGTGAAAGGCTAATATTCCAGTCTCCAACTTGCATATTTCCAATTGACGGCATAAATCCTGCTGCAAATCCTGTTCCAATGACTCCTACAGCGTATTCAAAAGTTAAACAACCTGGTAGCGTTCCCCAAGTCAGTGCACCTACTACTGCACCGCCTAAAACCGACATACCAAATTGGCTCCATTTCCAATTTCCTGTTTTCACTGCTTGACCTATATAAGAAGCTGCACCTGTGGCAGCTCCTAACATTGCTCCGACTGCCACTGCCATCCAAATTATTTCCCCACTCGGATCCGTATATTTTAAGGGATTATTATAACAATACGCATACCTGTTATAATTTTGCGTATTACTCGGGTCTTGCACATAGTTGTCTGGCTGCAAAAAGCGGTGGAAAGCAGGATCGTAGATACGTCCATTCATGTTGATGAGTTCTACGCCAAACAAATGTTCATGGCCTGTATAGCCACGATCAGTTAGAAAGTTGCTATCTTAAGTTTTAATACTTATATTTAATACTTTAAGAACGTTTTATTAAATAAAGATAAAAAAAATTTTAACATAAGAATTATTTTTAAAAAATATTTTCATCAAATTTCCTCTCACTTCATCAACCCATTTTTTATACTCCCAATCTCCCTCCTCAACTTCATAAACATATCTTTTACGTTCATTACGCCCAAATCGTCGGGCTGAAATTCTGCGGTGCAAAAACTGCAAACGTGTTCCCAAATTCTTATAATTTTTGAACTTTTGATATTACAATGTAATATTATTTGGATGTTATTTTTTTTTGTTATATCTGCTTTTAATCTTAAAATTAACTCATTAAGGATTGGTGTTTTTATCATCTCTAAACACATTATTTGGCAATTTATTTTGAAAAATTTTTTGGAAATTTAATAATTCATCATTTTGATTACACGGATAATTTAATAAAATAAAACTATTCTTAGGATTAGTTTTTTGATAGATTACAATATAATTCAAAGTTAGGTCAGGAAGGACGTCAGGCAAATTAACATGTGAATTTTCATAATAACTATTTTGAAAATTTATTCTATTGCAATTATACAAATATGCTATTCTATTTGTGCTCTGCCACTTATTTTCATTATTCTTAGATATGAAATAACTATTTATTCTGCCAGTTGTTAAGTTAAAATTTGTTAAAAGTGATTTAAATTTAATGTCTACAGCAATTTCAAAATATATAAGTCCAAAGCAAATTAATATAAAAAATGGCATCAATATTTTTAATTGATAATTTAAAATTTTGCGATTTTTTATAAAGTAGAAAATTGCGTAAATCAATAAAGCAATCAAAATAAAGACCTTTATTTTTGTTGTGCTCTTTAAATCTGACACAATATTTTTAAAAAACTCAAAATTATATTCCATTTATATTAATTTCTAATAAACAATTTAAGATGCCCCAGATAAACGATGGTAAAATATTGCTTCTATTTTAAATATTTGCGAGCGTAAGTCTTCCGAAAATCCAACAATTAAAAGAAAATAATGCAAATTAAACGAACCGAAAAAAGACATAAATTCCATTTGCATATTAATTTATAAACTTACAAATTTATTTACTGAATATTTTTTCTCACACAACTTCCCCTACTTCATCAACCCATTTTTTATACTCCCAATCTCCCTCCTCAACTGCATAAACATATCTTTTACGTTCATTACGCCCAAATCGTCGGGCTGAAATTCTGCGGTGCAAAAACTGCAAACGTGTTCCCAAATTTCCAAAATTTCACTTGCTTTTACCTCATATGTTTTATAGATCGTGTTGTCCGAATGAAACAAAAAAATGGTTTCACGCTTGGGTTTTCTGTAAATTCGTTTGTAGACAATGCCATCGTTTCGGCTCAAAACAACGTATGTTTTTCCGTCTTTGATGTCGGCAATTTTCTCAATATATTTTCCCACAATAAAAGATTTGTCGTTGTGTGGCGGCATGGAATCGCCCTCGATTGGAAACGCTCTGTATTTTCCTTTGCTGAGAAACGGCAAGTGCATTTGTTGCAATTTCTCAATGAATTCTGGGTCGCTGTATCCGCTTAAATAGCCAGCTTTGGCCTTGTATGGCAAAATTTCGATATAATCCCTGCCCGTTTTGTCGATGGTAATTGGAAGCAAAATGCGGTTGTCTTCCATTTTCAAAAGGCTGTTTAGCGGAATTTTTTGCAAATCAACATTAATCAAAATATCGATGCTTACATGAAAATATTTTGATATTCGTTTCAAAATATCAAACGGTGGCTCGCTTTTTCCTTCTTCATATTTGGCGAAACGCACACGGGTGATGATAAGATCGTCTGCAAGTTTTTGTTGCGAAATACCGGTTTGACCACGCAACAGTCGGATGTTTTCTGAGAATATTGACATTGATATAATTTATATCAACAAATATAGTAAACTTTGATACAAAATGAAATAATTTTGTACTTATTATTTTGAATTTTAATTTTTAAATGTGTTTGTAATGAAAATCATAATTCAAAATAGTCTGTCATAATTCAAAATTTAAAATTCAAAATTCAAAATAATTATTTAAACTCAAAATAATCAAAAACGTGAACCGCTCAATCGTCCACCTCGACCTCGACACATTTTTCGTCTCTTGTGAGCGACTCATCAACCCAAAACTCATTGGGCAACCACTGATTGTTGGTGGCAGTTCCGACCGTGGCGTGGTGACATCATGTTCATACGAGGCTCGAAAATTTGGCGTTCGCTCTGCCATGCCTGTCAAATATGCACTCAGACTTTGTCCACAAGCCAATATCGTTCGAGGCGATATGGAATTTTATTCCCAAAAATCACACGAAATAACGTCCATCATCGAAGAGGTTTCGCCCATCGTCGAAAAAGCCAGCATTGACGAATTTTATCTGGACCTGACCGGAATGGACAAATTTTTTGGTTGCTACAAATGGATCACCGAATTGTCGCATAAAATCATGAAAGAAAGCGGATTACCAATCAGTTTTGCACTTTCAGTGAACAAAACCGTGTCTAAAATTGGCACAGGCGAAGCCAAACCACTTGGGAAATTAGAAATTAAAAACAGCAACGTTCAACCGTTTCTAAATCCGCTTTCCATTCAAAAAATTCCCATGTTGGGCGATGTCACTTTCCAATTATTGTCCAGAATTGGCATCCGAAACATCCAAACGCTGTCCGAAAT
>JAYWGW010000059.1:0-68301 GCA_043778045.1 Bacteroidota bacterium
TTTGATAAAAATATGCCTTAAAAATTTACTTTACATAATTATTTATCAAGCTTAAGTTTACATAAATAATAATAAATCAATAATGTAAAAATAAACAGGCTACTGCTAAATTGCGTTAAGCTATATATGTGAAACCTGTTAGAAAAATAAATACAAATATCATTCTATTATAAACAAAGAATTAAGATTTGTTGATAAGTTTTTTCTTATATGTACACGAGTCGTAGTAATTAAGAAAAATATGAGATCTTGAAAGTAAAGAAATAATCAATAATTTTTTATCTATTAATTTTTTTTTAAGATATTATATTCGTAATCATGTTGAATAACGTTAATATAAAAATGTGTATTTCAAGTAATAATAGCTATTAGGAAAATTAATATATGCATTAATATTACAATTAATATTCCATTTATATAAAAAAATGACAAAAATTTTTTATAAAAAATTACTTTTTAAAATATATTTAAACTGTCAATCTGTCAATTAATTAAATTTGGTAATCCTTTTAAATTAATTTATTAGTTTTTCTGAAAAGTTTTCATAATTGACAAAGTGTGTTGCGTACTGTTACTGCATATCACTATTTTTATTTACATTTACAAAAATAAATTAAATCTAATGAAAATCATCTGCATTGGTCGCAATTACGTAGATCATATATCTGAATTAAACAACGATCGGCCAGCAGAACCTGTAGTTTTTCTAAAGCCAGATTCAGCAGTTTTACTAAAGCAACAGCCATTTGTTATTCCAGCTTTTTCAGATGATATTCACCACGAAATTGAAGTAATCGTTCGCATAAACAAAGTCGGAAAACACATTGATGCGAAATTTGCACATAAATATTATGATGAAATAGGCGTTGGCATAGATTTTACCGCCAGGGATTTGCAAGAGCAATTAAAATCTAAAGGTTTGCCATGGGAAAAGTGTAAGGCATTTGACGGGTCGGCAGTTATCGGCGATTTTATTTCAAAAACGGATTTACCAGCCATCGATAATTTAAATTTTGAGCTTAAGACAAATGGCATTTCGGTTCAAAAAGCATCTACAAAGCTTATGTTGTGGAATATTGATGCTTTAATTTCTAATGTTTCTCAATATTTTACACTCAAAATTGGTGATATTATTTTCACAGGAACACCCGCAGGAGTAGCTCGGGTATATCCAAATGATAGTTTGGAAGGCTATCTTGAGGGACATAAACTATTTAAAATTATAGTAAAATAATAGCATGGCACTACATTATAATTTAGCAAAAGTTTACGAAATTTCTGAAAATGACCAAGAGTTTGTGCTTCAAATTGCAAATTTGTTTGTTTATGAAATTCCGCAAGATATGATTATACTAAAAAAAGGAATAAATGATAAGGACTATAGCACTGCTCATGCCTATGCACATAAAATCAAACCAACACTTGATCTATTGGGAATGAAAGTTGGAGTAGAAGAAATTATTTACATAGAAAATTGGGCTAAAAAAGAGGGCAAGAGAAAAGAAATTATTGAAACCTTCAAAAGTTTAGAAGAACGAATTGGCAAAGCATTAAAAGAAATTTCTAAAGATTTATTATAAATAGTTTATATAATATTCAAAGAAAAATCTTTCACAAAAAGCATTTTTGGAGGTAATGTGACAAATAAAAGAAGATGCTCCAACGTAAATAAATATTCATGAAAGCAGCAGTAGTAACTATCGGCGACGAAATACTAATCGGACAAATTGTAGATACCAATTCAGCGTTTATTGCTTCAGCATTAGATAAAATAGGCGTACAAACAAATGAAATACTTTCTATTTCCGACGATAAAAAGCACATTTTAGATACATTCACTTCGCTTCAAAATAAAGTCGATTTAGTGATTATTACAGGCGGACTTGGACCTACCAAAGACGATATAACAAAACACACAATTGCAGAATATTTCAACGATGTTTTAATCAGAAATCAAGCTGTTGAAGATCATGTTGTTGCGCTATTTGCAAACACCTTAAAGTTGCAAGCCAGCCAAGTCAATAAAGATCAGGCCTTGGTTCCATCGCAATGTCAAATCTTATTTAACGCCGTTGGTACAGCCCCAGGCATGTGGATTAAAAAAGAAAATACGGTTTTTGTTTCCATGCCTGGCGTGCCTTATGAAATGAAACATATCGTTGAAAATCAACTGATTCCAAAAATTGTGAAAGAATATGAGCGTCCTTATATTGTTCATAAAACAATTTTAACATACGGTCAAGGAGAAAGCATTATTGCGGAACGCATTGTGGATTTTGAAAATAATTTACCCGAATTCATAAAATTGGCCTATTTGCCCAGTCCAGGTCGCGTACGCCTACGTTTAACAGGGCGAGGCACCGACAAAATTGTTTTAGAAAACGCTATCGAAGATTTAGTTCGAGAACTCGATATATTAATAGGAGACATCATCATTGGCTACAACGACAACGAAACCATCGAGGTGATGCTTGGCAGACTTTTAACTCAAAAAAACTTGACAGTTTCTACTGCGGAAAGTTGCACAGGCGGAAAAATCGCTCAAAAATTTACCAGCATAATCGGAAGTTCGGCCTATTTTAAAGGCAGTATCGTAAGTTATGCCACACAAACCAAAATTGACGTTCTTAAAATTCCGTCCGAGTTAATCCAAAAGCATAGCGTCGTTAGTGCACAAGTCGCAACTGCCATGGCACAATCTGTTCAAATACTTATGAAAACGGATTATTGCATTTCCACAACGGGCGAAGCAGGACCAACTCGTGGCGATAGCAACGCAACATTAGGTACCGTTTTTATAGCAATTGCAACGCCAAAAGACGTGTTTGTGGAAGAGTTTACCTTCGGTCAACCGCGCGAAAAAGTAATTGACAGAGCCGTAAGCAAAGCATTTGAAATGCTACATAAAGAAATTTTAAAAAATGGCAAATAAAATTTTGCATAATCATAAAAATTTCCTTTCTTTGCACCCTCGAATTGAATAACGATAAAAGATAAGATAATGTCAAGAGTGTGCGACCTTACAGGTAAAAGAGCAATGGTAGGAAACAATGTTTCGCATGCCATGAACAAAACCAAAAGAAAGTTTTCTGTAAACTTACTAAAAAAACGTTTTTACCTTGCAGATGAAGACCGTTGGATAACCCTTCGTGTGGCCGCATCAACAATAAAAACCATCAACAAAAACGGAATCGCTGCAGTTTTGAAAAAAGCGCAACAACAAGGATTTATTAAATAATTGTTCCCTTCTTGGGATTATAATATTCATCAAAATGGCTAAGAAAGGCAATAGAATACAAGTTATTTTAGAATGTACCGAGCACAAAACAACAGGTGTTGCAGGAACTTCTCGATACATTACAACCAAAAACAAAAAAAACACACCAGATAGATTAGAAATTAAAAAATTCAATCCAATTTTGAAGCGTGTAACCGTTCATAAAGAAATTAAATAAAAACATACCATGGCAAAGAAAACCGTAGCATCGTTGCAAACAGCTTCAAAAAGATTATCAAAAGCTATAAAAATGATTAAGTCACCAAAAACAGGTGCTTATACTTTTGTAGAGTCAATCATGTCACCAGAAGCCGTTGATGAATTCTTGAAAAAGAAATAATTCGTACCTTATCAATATATAAAAGCTACTTTCATTCGGAAGTAGCTTTTTTATTTTTTATATTTGCTAAAGATTAATATGAATTATTTTTTTAAGTAATGATTTTTTGGAGCTTTTTCCCGCTATCCGCTATATCTTTTTGGCCATTCCCAATGCCGTCGAGAGGCCAAAAAGGACATGTTCGCCGCAGGTTAATACCGCTTCTATCGGGGCTATTCTAATGTTGGATTTTATCTTTAAGATGGGGTTTGTTGAAGTAGTTATAAGTAATCAATAAAATAAATATAATAACAGGAAAATGTATAATTGATATTTCCACGAATCAAATTATAATTGTTCAGCACATAACTTTCAAACTTTAGACTTTCCAACTTTAAGACTATTAAAAAATGAGCTTTTTCAAAAAACTATTCTCTTCCGAAAAAAAAGAAACTTTAGACAAAGGTTTAGAGAAAAGCAAAACCAGTTTTTTTGGAAAACTCACTAAAGCCGTTGCCGGAAAATCCAAAGTTGACGAAGATGTGCTTGACAATCTTGAAGAAATTCTTATAGCATCAGACGTGGGCGTAAACACCACACTCAAAATCATCAATCGCATAGAAAAGCGCGTTGCCGACGATAAATATGTTGGAACAGACGAATTAAACAACATTCTTAAAGAAGAAATTGCCAGTTTACTTTCAGAAACCAATACAGGCGAAGCCACAGAATTTGACATTCCAAAAACCTCGAAACCCTATGTTTTGATGGTCGTAGGCGTAAACGGCGTTGGAAAAACCACCACAATTGGCAAACTTGCAAGTCAATTCACAAAACAAGGATACAAGGTTGTGCTTGGTGCCGCAGACACGTTTCGTGCTGCCGCAATTGATCAATTGCAAGTTTGGGCTGATAGGACGGGGGTTCCGCTCGTGAAACAACAAATGGGAAGCGATCCGGCATCCGTAGCTTTCGATACTTTGCAAAGTGCCGTTTCTCAAAATGCTGATATTGTGATTATTGACACTGCAGGTCGATTGCACAACAAAATTAACCTCATGAACGAGCTTACGAAAGTAAAACGCGTGATGCAAAAAGTTGTTGCCGATGCGCCACACGACGTCATGTTAGTCCTCGACGGATCCACAGGTCAAAACGCTTTTGAGCAAGCCAAACAATTTACCGTAGCGACGGAAGTAACTTGCCTTGCTGTAACAAAATTAGACGGGACAGCCAAAGGTGGAGTTGTAATCGGAATTTCAGATCAATTTCAAATTCCAGTAAAATATATTGGAGTAGGAGAGGGCATTGACGATTTGCAAGTCTTCAACAAACACGAATTCGTAGATTCCTTCTTTAAATAAATCGCATGAATTTACTCAAAAATACATCGGCGATTACATTTTATTTCGTGAGCATGATTTGCTTTTTGATTGGATACCTGATAAAAAGCACGCAACCTATTTTTTACGTTATCGCCATGATTCTTGGTGTCATTCTACTAATCGTAGGTTTCTTGAGACGAACAAATAAATAGGGTGGAAGCTTTTAGCTTTTAGCGATTTGCTTTTAGCAATTAGCAGTCAGCGGTTACGGATCAAATATGTACTGAGCACCGCAAAACAATCGTTAATTAATAATCTTCATTCGTTAATTGATAAAAATCAAAAATCAAAAATCAAAAATCAACATTCAAAAATCTAAAACCCTCGTTGTCGTTTCGCCTCAAACACTAATATTGCAGTCGCAACAGACACATTCATCGAGTCTATAGTGCCTTGCATTGGAATTATAATGTTTTGCTTGGCAACATTTCGCCATTCGTTGGTCAGTCCAGTTGCTTCTGTGCCAACAACCACAGCAGTTGCCGCTGTGAAATTTTGCGTGTGATACGGTACAGAATTTTGCAAAGTTGCTGCGTAAATATCAATGTTTTTTGACTTCAAATAAAAAATGATTTCCGCATTAGTTCCCACCGCAATTTGATTCGTAAACAAACACCCAACGCTCGACCTGATAAGATTTGGATTATACAAATCTGATTTTGGATTGGCAATAATCACCGCGTCAATGTTAGCAGCATCTGCCGTCCGCAAAATGGCACCAATGTTTCCAGGCTTTTCCAAAGATTCTAAAACTAAAACAAGTGGATTTTGTGGAAGTAGGAGATTTTTAAGTTCGTGGGTTTTACTTTTTGCAATAGCGATAATACCTTCTGTTGTATCTCGATAAGCGAGTTTTTGATAGACTTCTTTGGAGATTTCTATAATTTCAGCAACATTTTGAAACTCTTTTATATTATCAACATCAATAAAATTGGCACAAAACAGCATTGTTTCAATTTCATATTTGCCCGCAATTGCCAGTTCAATTTCGCGTTTGCCTTCAATCAGAAACGTACCAGTTGTTTTTCTAATTTTTGATTTCTCTTGCAAAAGCAAAATTGATTTTATAAATGTATTCTGAACCGAACTGATTTGTTTCATGCGATTTTTGTTCAAAATTAAGAAATCAAAACTATCAAAAACATTTATTCGTCAGTTTTTAAAGTATTTTCTGCTGCAATTTCCTCAGTTTTTGGTTTTGTAACTTCTTGATTTTTATTTCCAAAAAAGAATTTCTTAACGGCGGCAAAAGCAGCGATTATTCCAATGACGATAAACTTACCGAATTTAGCAATAATTGCAAAAAAACCAACTTTAGCTAACACTTTTCCAGCTACCAAACCGCCTATTGTCCAAGCAGCAACACTATCTGTGCTTGAATCGAAATTAGCATATTTTTCGCCTTCATTATATTGTATACTTGTCAAAACATTGGAGATACTTTTTTTAATCTCTGGCAATTGTTTTATAGATCCTACTGCTGACAGCACATAAACGCCTTTTCTTCCTAAAACTCTTAAGTCATAGTTTAGCGTATTGATGGAATCTTTGTTGAATTTCAGTTCTTTTGCCCAATGTAAAACCTTTAATTTTTCGTCATAAAATGGTTTTGAAGCCCAGCCAACAAGTTGCATCGTTCCATATCCAGCCTTTTCGCGTTCAACGCTTTGTGCGCTAATGTCAGTTTTCATTTCTGTAAGCAATTCTTCATAATTTACGTCTTTCGCATCGTCGTCTTTTACAAATCCCATTGGATCAAAACTTATCGTAAACAACCAGCAATCAGAGTAAGTAATTCCTGTGTTTTCGGGAACGATTGCGCCTTGAATGCTTGCATCTTCAGGATTTCCCCATAAATCGTGAAGCACATATTGCGCTTGTTTTGCATCAATAAACTTAAATCCTTTTGGCACATTTAGTGATGCGTTTCCAGCTTCAAGTTTGATAACGCCAGTTTGATACACCATTGATTTTTCAACTTTTTCAAAATCAATCTTAGTTTCTTTTTCATCTTGTGCAAAAAACGTTGTTGTGAAAAATAATGTAAATAAAAATTGTAGTAGTTTTTTCATTTTGTCTGTATGGATTAAACGTTTGGTTAATTTTAGTAAACGTATTAAATTGTAAACAACTTTCCAAATTTGGATATAAATGAATTGTTATATTCAAAAAACCATATTTCATTTCCCACATTGGTTTATAATATTATATTTGTATGCAAATACTCTAAAATTTATGGAAGCTCTCAGAATCATTATAGAAAATGCATGGAACGATAGGGCTTTGCTTCAAACCGCGCATACCACAACCGCAATTCGCGAAGTCATTGATTTGTTAGATTCAGGAACTTTGCGTGTTGCTGAACCAACACTAAACGGTTGGCAAGTAAACGAATGGATCAAAAAAGCAGTTGTTCTTTATTTTCCGATTCAAAAAATGGAAACTTTTGAGGTTGGAATTTTTGAATATCACGACAAAATTCCACTTAAACGAAACTATGCTGAAAAAGGAATTCGTGTCGTTCCAAATGCGGTTGCCCGCCATGGCGCATACATTTCAAAAGGTGTAATTCTGATGCCAAGCTACGTCAATATTGGTTCGTACATTGACGAAGGTACAATGGTCGACACCTGGGCGACCGTTGGCAGTTGCGCACAAATTGGCAAAAACGTACATCTTAGTGGCGGCGTTGGCATCGGTGGCGTTCTCGAACCTTTGCAAGCCTCGCCAGTTATTGTGGAAGATGGCGCGTTTATTGGCTCGCGTTGCATCATTGTAGAAGGTGTTCGGATTGAAAAAGAAGCCGTTTTGGGTGCAAATGTCTGTCTGACAGCATCCACAAAAATTATTGATGTAACGGGCGACACAGCAGTAGAATATAAAGGTTATGTGCCGGCACGTTCAGTTGTTATTCCGGGAAGCTACACAAAGCGTTTTCCTGCAGGCGATTTTCAAGTACCCTGCGCTTTGATTATCGGACAACGAAAAGCGTCCACAGATCTGAAAACCAGCCTTAATGATGCGCTTCGCGAATACGATGTTGCGGTATAAAACATGTTTATATTTTAATTTTGTAAATAATTATATAGTTGATAAAAAAATAAATGGCAAGTAATTTCTTTTTAAAAACCTTACAAATTTTCTTTTTTAATAAAAGAAATATAATCGGTATGTACGTTGTTTTGGGAATTGTTACCGCAATCTTGAAATATACAAATAATACCTATAACAACTATTTGATATTTAGAAACGTATATCATCATTTTGTAGGGTCGACAAATTTATATTCGGAATACCCTTCACAATACTTTGACACCAATCATTATGGACCATTTTTTGCAATTATTATAGCGCCATTTGCGTTATTCCCAGATTGGTTAGGATGTGTTTTATGGAATGTATTTAATGTGTTGATTTTAATTCTTGCTATTTTTAAATTGCCATTAACTGAAAAGCACCAAAAAACAGTTGCCCTACTTTGTATAAATGAAGTTGCAACTGCACTGTTTTCTTATCAATTTAATGTTGCAATAACAGGAATGTTATTATTTACATTTATTTTTTTAGAAAAAAACAAACTTTTTTTGTCAAGTATAACAATCATAATAGCTACGTTGACAAAGCTTTATGGTGTAATTGGATTTGCTTTTTTCTTTTTTATAAAAAACAAACCAAAATTTATAATGATATTTGTCATTACTTTGGTGTCTCTGATTTTTTTGCCTTCAATTTTATCGAATCCAACGTTTTTGTTACAAAGTTATATTGACTGGAAAGTTTCTCTACTTGAAAAAGCTGATTTTAACACAACCAGCTCAATGGCAGACATTTCATTATTCGGACTTATAAGTGCTTGGTTTGGTTTAAAAATTAACGTTTTATATGGTTTGCTAATAGGAGCGTCGGTGCTTGCCATTGCGTTGTTGAGAAAAAACCAACATGATTATTTAATTTATAGGATATTGATTTTATGCAATACGTTACTTTGTATCGTACTTTTTAATACTAATGTTGAATCACCGACATTTGTTATAGCATTTTTAGGAATTGCAATTTGGTACGTAACTGTGCCAAAAACAAATTGGATTAATTTTTTATTGATTTTTGCTATTGTTCTTACAAGTTTGTCGGCTACTGATTTGTTTCCAAAAGTTTTAAAAACCATGTATATTCAGCCTTTAAAATTAAAAGTTTTGCCTTGTATATTTATTTGGATTGATATTTCATGTAGATTAATAAAGCATGAATTTTCAAAGTATCCTGTTAATTAACGAATAGTATGATTGAATTAAAAAAAGATATTGAATTAAAAAACTGGAATGTTTTTTGGGAAAAATCTCCAGATGGATTTAACGAAATTATGCAAAAGTCAACCGCTTTTGTTGGAAAAAAGTTATTAGATTTGAAAATTGTAGATAGCAATAGTGCAATTTTGGATTTTGGTTGCGGACCTGGTTTTTTGGTTGATTGTATAAAAGATAGCGCGAAATCAATTGTAGGAATTGATATTTCGGAAGCTTATATCGATATTTGTAAAAACAAGTTTAAGACTAATAATAACTTAAGTTTTGAAGTTATAAAACCTTATGATGTTACAAAATTATCAGAAATTATTCAAAATAAAAATGTTGATACCATAATAATATTAAGTACTTTACAATATTACAACACTGAAAAAGATGTTGAAAATTTGATATTATCCTTGAAGAATGCATCTGACAACCAAAAATTCAGTTGTATTATTGCAGATATCATCCCAAAAAAACATTCTTTTCTTTCAGATGTAAAAGATTTAATTTTGTATTCAACAAAAAAAGGCTTTTTAAAAATCCTGTTTAGATTTATATTGTACACTTTCAATTCTGAATATAGCAAATACAAAAAGAAAGGACTTTTAGAACTGGACTATTCATTTTTTGAAAAAGTGGCATTTGAAAATAATATTACAGTTACCAAAATGCAACAAATAACTATTCATTCGAAAAGATACAGTATTTGTTTACATTTTAACTAAATGCATTATTTAATTATTTTGAAAACTTTAGATCAATCCAAAATTTAAATTCTGAATTAAAATAAATATGAATCAAAAATTAGTAAGTATTTTAATTCCTTGTTTTAATGAAGAGCAAAACATTAAAAAAATTACCGATGAAATTGCTGTTGTATTTAAAGATACTGACTTATTGTATGAAATTATTTTTATCGACGATGGAAGCAATGACGGATCAATTACGATTATAAATGAAATCGTTTTGCAAAACAACAATATTAAATTTATTGAATTCTCTCGAAATTTCGGAAAAGATTTTGCGTTAAAAGCAGGTGTGGATTTTTCAAATGCAGACGCTATTGTAATGATAGACGCCGATATGCAACATCCACCAAAATTAATTTTGCAAATGATTGACAAGTGGAACGACGGCTTTGAGGTTGTCTACGCGTTTAGAAGTATAAACAACCCGGACGCAAATTTTATCAACCGATTTTTTTCTAAAACATTCTACAAGTTAGTTAATTTACTGTCAGATATTAATTTAGAGAATGGCATTGCGGATTATAGATTAATTGATAGAAAAGTAATCAACTCATTAAAAAAAATTGATGAAAATGAACTTTTTTTACGAGGTATGGTAAAATGGATTGGTTTCAAACAAGTTGGTATTCCTTATAAACCTGAACAAAGATTAAATGGCGAGACTACATATTCCACAAAATCATTGTTTAAATTAGCAATTCACGGATTAACATCTTTTAGCACAAAGCCTCTCTATTTATCAATAGTTTTAGGGTTGTCTCTCTCTTTTATTGCGTTTATTTTGTATGTGTTTTATGTTTTTTACAGTGTTTATTTCGATCTCGCGATCTCTGGATGGGCATCGGTTATTTTCACAATTGTACTTTTTGGTGGTTTAAATCTTATCGTTTTAGGAATCATTGGTGTGTATGTTGGCAAACTTTTTATGCAGTCGAAAAATCGTCCAAACTATATTGTCAGAAATACAAATATCCAAAAATTATGATATTACTTAGTTTTGATATTGAAGAATTTGACATGGCTTTCGAATATGGGAGAGACATTTCTTTTGAAGATCAAATTGCAATTTCTCGGGAGGGCACCATTATAATTTTGGATTTATTGCAAAAGCACAAGGTTCAAGCCACTTTTTTTAGTACCGCAATTTTTGCTATTGCAGCACCGGATTTGATAAAGAGATTAGTAGCTGAAGGCCATGAATTAGCATCTCATACTTACTATCATTCCGATTTTAAAAACGAAGATTTACTACTTTCACGTCAGAAACTTGAGGAAATATCTGCATCACGTGTTATTGGACTTCGCATGCCAAGAATGTATCCTGTTGATGATATGGAGGTAGAAAAAGCAGGTTATCTTTACAATTCGTCCATAAATCCAACTTATTTACCAGGGAGATATAATCACTTTGATAAGCCTCGAACATGTTTTAAAAAACAAAAAGTATGGCAAATTCCAGCGTCAGTAAGTCCAATTATTCGGTTTCCATTGTTTTGGCTGTCATTTCATAATTTGCCATTATGGTTGTATAAAATGCTTTGCGTGTGGACTTTGAAAAAAGATAAATACTTAAATATATATTTTCACCCATGGGAATTTACGGACTTGAAAGACAAAAATCGCTTCGGTTTTCCGAATTATGTTTCCAAAAATTCAGGTTTAGATATGAAAGTTCGTTTGGAAAATTTAATTATTTGGATGAAAATAAAAAATTATAATTTTTGCGATTTTAAAGATTTATTAGTTACTTTTAAAATTTAATTTTGGTTATAATTTGTTTAAAGCAAAAACTGCAATATATTTTTTTGAATGAATTCACTACCAAAAATTTCAGCTTTAGCCATCGTTTTGAACGAAGAATATAACATTCGAGATTATTTGGGAAATATGTCTTTTGCAGACGAAATTATAGTTGTAGACTCGTTTAGCACGGATCAAACTTTAGACATAATCAAAAATGAATATCCTAAAGTAAAGGTTTTTAAAAAAAAATTTAACGATTTTTCAAGTCAACGAAACTACGCTATAAATCTTGCAAGCAACGATTGGATTGTTTTTTTTGATGCCGACGAAAGAATAACAGATAAAGGCATACAAGAAATTAAAAAGGCAGTTTTAAACAAACAAAAAATAGATGCTTTTTGGGTGAGACGTATTTTTTATTACGGTAAAAAACCAATGCATTATGGCGGAAAAAACCAAGACAAAGCCATTCGTGTTTTTCGAAAATCTCGTTGTCGATATTCTAACAAATTGGTTCACGAGCAGCTTATTGTACGCGGAAAATGTAGTGTTTTAAAAGAACATTGCCATCATTATTCTTTTCGAAATAAAGAAGATTTTCTTCTGAAAAGGTTGCAATATTCAAGACTTAAAGCCACAGAATTATATGCAAAAGACAAAAAACCCACTCTTTTTCATTTTTATTTTAAACCGACCTTTCGTTTTTTTAAGCATTATTTTATTGAGCTTGGCGTTTTAAATGGCAGAAACGGTGTTGATTTGTCGCTGATTATGGCAAAACATGTGAAAATGCGTTACGTGTATTTGCGCGAAATGCATCAAAACCACAAGTTGTTTACACACGATAAAACATCAATACAAAGCAAAAATATTGGCTACGAAGCTAAAAGGATTTTTCATAATGGCACTGGACTTGGAAATTACAGCAGAGATTTAATTCGTATTTTGAGTACATATCACAATCAAAACAGCTATTTTCTATACAATCCGAAACCAGCCGATATTGAACGATTTACAACAAACGAAATTAATGTTTTTGAGCGTTTGCCTGTAAGATTTCTAAGCAGAATTTTTTACAACGTTTGGAGACAATTCACGATTATAAAAGATTTAAAAGCAGATAAAATTAATATTTTTCATGGACTTTCGGGCGAATTACCAACGGGCTTAAGAAAAGCTGGAATAAAAAGTGTAGTTACCATTCATGATTTAATCTTTATTCGATATCCGCATTTTTATAGTTTTTTTGACCGCAAAATTCATTTTTATAAATTTAAGAAAGCTGCTAAATCAGCGGATAAAATTATTGCGATTAGCCAACAAACAAAAAAAGATATCATAAAATTTTTGCATGTTCCAGAAAGCAAAATTGTTGTCGTTTACCAAGGTTGTCACGATGTTTTTAAAACGCAATATTCGCTGCAAGAAACGCGAGATGTTGCGGAAAAATACAACTTGCCAATCGATTTTATTTTAAATGTTGGAACTATTGAAATTCGTAAAAATGTGCTTGCAGTGGTTAAAGCTATTGAAAAAATTGACACTTATTTGGTTATTATTGGTGCCGATACAGCCTATAAACAAGAAATATTGGACTATATTCAAGAGCACAATATTCATCAAAAAATATTTTTTGTTGCGGGATTATCTTTAAAAGAATTGGCAATAGTATATCATTTAGCAACAATTTTTGTTTATCCATCGCTATTTGAAGGGTTTGGCATTCCAATAATTGAAGCGCTATATTCAAAAACACCTGTTATAACTTCTTATTCCGGAGTGTTTCCCGAAGCGGCTGGACCAAACAGTATTTATGTAAATCCTACAGATATTGCCGAAATAAAACAAAATATAGAGCTACTTTTGCAAAATCCTGATTTGAGACAATCTATTGCAGCAAAAGGCTTTGATTTTGTGCAAAAATTTAATAATGAAAACATCTCAAAAAATATAATGGATGTTTACGAAAACCTATAAACATGAAAGTTGCAGGATTTACATTTATTCGGAATGCAGTCCAAAATGACTACACAATCGTTGAGGCCATTTTGTCTATATTGCCTATTTGCGATGAATTTATTGTCGCTCATGGAAATTCATCTGATGAAACTTTGGCATTAATTCAAAGTATCAAATCCGATAAAATTAAAATAATTCAGACTATTTGGGACGATACGCTTCGCGAAGGTGGGCGAACATTTGCACTTGAAACCGATAAGGCCTTTCAGGCGATTTCGACAGATGCAGATTGGTGTTTTTATATTCAGGGAGACGAATGTGTGCACGAAAAATATTTGGAAACCATAAAATCTGAAATGCAAAAATGTCTTTTACATGCAAAAATTGAAGGATTGCTCTTTAAATATAAGCATTTTTATGGCTCTTATGATTTCTTCGCACATTCCCGACGTTGGTATCATAGAGAGATTCGTGTTGTTAGAAATTTACCTGAAATACACTCTTATAAAGACGCGCAAGGTTTTAGAATTAATGATAGAAAGCTGAATGTGAAGTTGATAGATGCTTACATTTATCATTATGGTTGGGTGAAACCTCCAAGCGGATTGACTAATAAAGTCAGAAATTTCAATAAATTTTATACAAAAGATGACGCTCTTATTGAAGAAAAATATCCTGAAACCTCAGATTTTGACTATGGAAATGCCGATCAATTAATGAAGTTTGAAGAAACACACCCAAAGGTTATGCTTGATCGCATAGCAAAATCGAATTGGAAATTTTCTATTGATCCAACGAAAACCAACAAAAAATTGCCACTAAGAAGAAAATTTTTAGCTTGGATTGAACAAAACACTGGCATAAGATTGTTTGCATACAAAAATTATAAAATCATTGCATGAATGCAAACGTAAGGTATAGTATTTCTGTTGTTTTGCCAAATTATAATGGCAAATCGCTTATGGAACAGTACATTCCATCGATTTTAGCCGCGCTGAATTTTTCGAAAATTGACTATGAATTTATTATTATTGACGATTTTTCCACGGATGATTCCGTAAATTTTATAGAAAAAACGTATCCAAATATTTTATTGCTTAAAAACGATGTAAATAGTGGCTTCTCTAAAACTTGCAATAACGGCATTTTCAAAGCGAAAAAAGATTTGATTTTTTTGGTAAATTCAGATGTGAAATTAACTGAAAACTATTTTGAAAATCAGTTGCAATATTTTGATGACATCAATGCATTTGGCGTTATGGGTTGCATCATGAATTTTGACGGAAAAAAAATTGAAGACGGCGCAAGAATGCCTCGATATAAAGGTGGAAAATTTAAAGCCAATAAATTTTATTACTCAGAAAACCCACAAGATAAAATATACACTACTTATCTTTCAGGCGCAAATGCGCTAATTAAAGCTGATAAATTGAAGCAAATTGGAGGTTTTTCAGAACTTTATTCGCCGTTTTATTTTGAAGATTTTGATCTCGGTTTGCGCGCATGGCAAATGGGATGGACTTGTTTTTATGACCATCAATCGGTTTGTTACCACCGAGTTAGCGCATCGACCAATAATATGAACAAATCTAATTTTGTTAAAATCACCTACAATCGGAACAGTTTCTTTTTGCAAGCGATACATTTACAAGGACTTAGAAGAATCGTTTGGCTCTGTCAATTATTTACAACAACATTGTTTTCTCACTTATTGAAAGGTGATTTTTGGATTTTAAAAAGTTTGCGCGATTTTGTAAACTCATATTCAGTTGTAAAGAAAGCTCAAAAAGATTTAAATTTATTAAAATCTAAATTCAACAGCGATGTTAATTTAGATAAAATAGTCAATATTATTACAAAGTCCATAGAAAATAAAGACATTAATTGGCTGTAAAATCAAACAAATGGAGCAATCGATAAAAATTGAAAAAGATATAATGTATGAATATGAATTTTCGATATGTACGCTTGTTACTCGTAAGCAAGAATATACGGAAATGATGCAATCGTTTGTAAAAAAAGGTTTTACATCTGATTGCTGTGAATATTTATATATAGATAATTCCGAAACTACAACCTTCGACGCTTATCAAGGTTTGAATGTTTTTTTACAAAAAGCAAAGGGTAAATATGTTATTTTGTGTCATCAAGATATTATTTTGCACGATAAGGACATTCATGATTTATCTAAAATGATTGCTGAAGTTGAACAGAGAGACTCAAAATGGGCGGTTTTAGCAAATGCAGGTGGCGTTAATTTGAAATGGATTGCGACACATATTACTCAAAATTCGGGACGAATTATTGAAGAAAATCATTTGCCACTTCAAGTAAAAACGGTTGATGAAAATTTTATCGTCGTAAAAAACAGTGCCAATTTATCGTTGTCAAATAACTTAAAAGGTTTTCATTTTTATGGAACCGATTTGTGTTTAATAGCAGATATTTTAGGATTTAATAGCTACGTTATTGGTTTTAATTTGACTCATAAAAGTAATGGAAAAATCGATCAAAGTTTTTATGAAAGTAAGAAAGCAATAGAAACTAAATATAAAATGGCACTTAGAAAACGTTTCGTTACGACAACTTTTTCAAGGATTTGTTTCACAGGGAATTCACTTCAATACTATTTTTATAATGCAGCAATTGTATTGTTTTTAGTTCGACAATACTACAAATTTTTCACTAAAAAGAAAGATTATCAGCTGAAATAGATGTTAATTTTTATAGTCATTCTCAAAACCTTTATTATTTAAATTACCTTTTTCGTCTGTTTTCCACGAACTTGACAAATTGGTTGTTTTGATGTAATATTTTTGTTCGTCAGTAAGATTTTCAAAATCAATATACCATCCTCCATGATAGGCTTGATAGGGTTCGTCCGTACGAATTGCTTTGTAAAATCGCTTATTTTTATATGTATAATTTGGCTTATACAGTGCAAAAGTAGTGTCAGTTGCGGATTTAAATTGTCCATTGGTGATTTTTTTTTGCCAAAATTGAGATTCCCATTTTACAATTGCCGTTTTGTTTGGATTGGTATCAGGAATATCATCTATTTTTAAGCTTAAACCTGCTTTTGTAATACGACTGTTTTGGTTTAAAACTGTCATTAATTTTTTGACAAAATTTATGGGACAGCTTTCTATTGGCAATATATCTGCATCAGTGACAATGTAATAGCCTTTAGAATACATCTCGAAAATTTCTTTTTTCTTCCAAAAAACCATGTGACCGATATTGTCTGTAAGTTTGTGTATTTTAACCTGATTTTGTATCGTAGTAAAATATTTCAATAATGGCGGGTAAGTCGAATTATTATCAATTATTACAATATTTTTGTACTCATATTTTAATAGTAATGACACCAATTTTTCCAAATAAAATAGTTGATTGAAACTTATAATTATGATTGGAATTGATTGATAATCAGCAATTTGCTTATAAGCGTAATTATTTGAAAAAAATAAAAATATTTTATAAAAGATAGCAAAAATAATTTTCAAATAGGTTTTCATATTAAAAAATCTATGACAATTTTGTAAAAACAGGTTTTGTATAATTTACTTCCTTCGTATTTACAAAGGTTGATAATATTGCTTTCAAAAATTTCCATCTTATTTTTTGTGTTGCTACATAATTCAATTGTTGCAGGCGTTTTGTTTTAATATTTCTAACCCAATTTACTTCTGAGAGAAACATGGGAAAATGATTTTCGAAAACCTTATCTTCTTCGGCAATAATTTTTTGTTTATTATCTTTTAAACTCGATAATCCATTATTATCAAAATCAGAAATTGTTATATTAATATGTTGGTATGACTCGTTTTGCTTGCAAATGCAATAAATAAAAAATTCCCAATCGGCAACAATTTTTAAAGCTTCGTTATACAAAAAATAAGTATAAAACAGCTGACGTTTTATGAAAGTTGCGGGATGCGGAAGCGAATTTGTGACAAAATATGAAAAATCTAATTTGGTTGGCGTGATCAATTTTGATATTCTGACATCGTTTTTCGACAAAAACATATTACCATATACAAAGCTATGTTGGGTAGTAAGGTAAGGTAAAGTGTGTTCTAAAACATTGTTGTCTGCAAAGCAATCTCCACTATTTAGAAAAAGCAAATATTCTCCCGTTGCCTTTTTAATGCCTTTATTCATGGCATTGTATATTCCCGTATCTTTTTCGGAAATCAAATAGTCAATATTTTTAGCATTTTCTGCAATGTAATCTGCGCTTCCATCTGTGCTTCCACCATCTATAACAATATACTCAAAAAATTTATTGGTCTGTTGTACAACGCTTTGCATTGTTTTTCGCAAACCTTCTAAATTGTTATAATTTATCGTTATGATGGAAATTTTATTCATGTTACAAAAATTTTTGCTTGTAAACCATTTCAATTCCTTCGCGTAAATCAATGGAATGTTTCCAACCCAATTGATGCAATTTTGAGACATCGGTAAGTTTTCTGGGCGTTCCATCAGGTTTAGAATGGTCAAAAATAATTTCGCCTTCAAAACCTACAATATCTTTAATCATTGATGCCAATTCCAAAATGCTAATTTCAATTCCAGTGCCAATATTTACAAATCCTTGTTCAGAAAAATGCAGCATCAAATATACGCAGGCGTTTGCCATGTCCGTTGCATGCAAAAATTCGCGTAGTGGCGTTCCAGTTCCCCAAACGGTTACATTAGGCGAATTATTGGTTTTTGCTTCATGAAATTTTCGTAACAATGCGGGCAAAACATGAGATTTCTCTAAATCATAATTATCATTAAAACCATATAAATTCGTTGGCATTACTGATATAAAATTTGATCCATATTGCGCTCGAAAAGCATCGCACATTTTTATTCCTGCAATTTTTGCAATAGCATAAGGCTCGTTTGTTTCTTCTAAAATGCCTGTTAAAAGCGAATCTTCTGACAAAGGTTGTGATGCAAATTTTGGATAGATGCAAGACGATCCTAAAAACATCAATTTTTTTACAGCATGTTTATGACATTGAAAAATAACATTACTTTGAATCATCAGATTCTCATAAATAAAATCTGCTCTGTACGTATTGTTCGCCACAATTCCACCAACTTTGGCTGCAGCCAAAAAAACATATTCGGGTTTTTCTGTTTCGAAAAAATGTGCAACCGCATGCTGATCAATCAGATTTAATTCAGATGATGTGCGAGATATTATGTTATTATAACCTCTTTTCTGCAAGTCCGCAACAATGGCACTACCGACCATGCCTCGGTGTCCAGCTACATATATTTTAGAATGTATATCCATTTACTTTTTGTAGTTTTTTAGATATTTTTCTTTCTTGAAAATCTCTAAATCCGATTCCATCATTTCTTTTACGAGCATGTCTAAAGTATATTTTGGGCTCCACCCTAAGTTTTTCTTAGCTTTTGAGTTGTCGCCAATCAAAAGTTCCACTTCCGTCGGTCGGAAATATGTTGGATCAATTTTCACAACTTCTTGACCAATTTCAAAATGATAGTCAGCATTTGATGATGAAACTACAGTTGCAATTTCGTTGATTCCTGTTCCATTAAATGCAAGTTCTACGCCAACTTCTTTAAAAGCAAGTCGAATGAAGTCGCGCACACGAGTGGTTACGCCTGTTGAAATCACGTAATCTTCGGGCGTGTCTTGTTGCAACATTAGCCACATGGCTTCGACGTAATCTTTGGCATGACCCCAATCTCGTTGCGAATCAATGTTTCCCATAAACAAAACGTCTTGCATGCCGAGCGCCATTTGAGCAACTGCACGCGTGATTTTTCGGGTAACAAATGTTTCGCCACGGCGTGGACTTTCATGATTGAACAAAATTCCGTTGCATGCAAACATTCCGTAGGCTTCGCGATAGTTTACGGTTATCCAAAAGGCATACATTTTCGCAACCGCATAAGGCGAACGCGGATAAAATGGCGTTGTTTCTTTCTGTGGGATTTCTTGCACCAGTCCATAAAGTTCTGATGTCGAGGCCTGATATATTTTAGTTTTTTTGGTCAGTCCCAACAAACGTACGGCATCAAGAATCCGTAATGTGCCAATTCCGTCAGTGTTTGCGGTATATTCAGGCACGTCAAAACTCACTTTCACGTGGCTCATCGCGCCAAGATTATAAATTTCGTCTGGTTGCGTTTCTTGAATGATTCTTATCAAATTCGTGGAGTCGCTTAAATCGCCATAATGCAACTTAAAATGTTGATTTTCAATGTGTGGATCTTCATAAATGTGGTCAATTCTTTGCGTGTTGAAGAGTGAACTTCTGCGTTTTATGCCATGAACCATATATCCTTTTGAGAGCAAAAGTTCTGCTAAATAGGCACCGTCTTGTCCTGTTATTCCTGTTACTAAAGCTACTTTCATTACTGTATGTTTATTAATTTCTGCAGTTGGTAAAAATTTTAAATTTTGTTAAAAGAATTTCGGAATTGCAACTTCTTTAAATCTATCTGTAACAAATTTTATTTTTTCTTCATCTAAATATAAATGATTTGGAAGATAAAGCCCAAAATCATGAATAATATCAGCTACTTTTAACGGCGTATGTCCATATTTTTTGATCCAAAAAGGTTGCTTGCCCATACTTCCACAAATCAGCGGTCGAACTTCAATATTGTGTTTTTTTAGATGATTGAAAACTTCAATTCTGTTTTCTACAATTGTTCCAAATGCAAAACTTGATAATTCGTCAAAATCACTTTGCTGGCTCCAATATTTACCCTCCAAAAATTTGTTGTAAAATTCAAAGTTTTTCTGCCTTACTTGCGTTATTTCGTCCATTTTGTCCAATTGCGAAATACCAATAAATGCGTTCAGATCAGTGGAACGCAAGTTAAATCCAGGATAATAGAAGGTATAATATTCTCGAACATCGTCGATATTATATTCATCTTTCCATTCTTTTTTGTAATTTTCATCAACGTCTCTTGACCAGCCATGTGAGCGAATAGAGAGCATCAAATTATATAATTTCGTGTCATTCGTTACGACCGCACCGCCTTCTATTGTTGAAATATGATGCCCATAATAAAACGAAAATGATCCTGCGGTAGACAAATTGCCAGCTTTCTGTTTGCTCGGATGAGATGTTCCGAGTGCTTCGCAAGCGTCTTCAATAAGCACAACATCATATTTTGTGCACAGTCTATGAATTTCGTCCATGTCGTTTAGATGTGCCAAAACATGAACAATAATCAGAAGTGCAGGTTTCTCTTTGATGAAAAGTTCTTCTAATTTTATAGTATCAACGCCTAAATTTCGATTGTTGCTATCACACAAAATAACATCAAATCCAAACTGCATAAATGGCGAAAGTGTTGTTATCCAACTTATTGCGGGAACCACAACTTTTTTGTTTCGCAGATATTCACCTTCTAAAAGCGCATATGCCATCAGCAAATTGGCAGACGAACCGCTGTTTACCAATACGCAATGTTTCGAGCCAAGATATGTGGCAAATTTCTTTTCAAATTCAATAACTAACGGACCTTTTGTGAGTTGTAACGTCGTTGGAATCCATTGGCTAAGTGCCAAAAGTTCTTCGTGTGTTATAGTGTTTTCTGCTAATCTTATCATGGTTATTTTTTCTTGATTAATAGTTTTCTGAATAATTTACTTTGTAATAATTTTTTGTTGAATTTAGTCAGAAAATAATATAAACGGGCATCTTTGTATGCTTTTGCAATTTTTAAAGTTTTTGTCTTATCGTTCATTGCATTGATAGTAATTGAATTTTCATGCGCTCGAAAAACGGCTAAGGGTTCGTTTACATATCCATATTTTGGATAATCAATTGTCGCCATCAAAGAGAAAAGAATGTCGGGACCGACGCCATGATAGCTATTTTGAGAAAAAGGAACGCTTCCAACAAACAAGTTGTCTATCAAAAGTTGCTTTCTAAACGTTCCTGCGCATGGTGATGTTAAACTATTGTAGTTAAATTTCGCCAATTCTTCTGATTTAAAAATCCCTGTTGTATTTTGAAAATTAAATCCAGAACCTTCAAAACGATTTTCACTTTCAAAGTATATTTTTGCATCCGTAAACACGCACCCAACTTCATCAGTAAAAAGTTTTAAACTTTTTTCAATAAAAGTTGGTTCAATCCAATCATCATCAAAATTTAGGTGAACCAAATCATTTGTTGTGTGTAAAATTCCGTCCAACCAACAAAAATGAACGCCAGAGTCAAGCTCGCGACGGACGTATTTTATTTTGTCTCCATATATTTTCACTGCCTCGGGCGTATTGTCGGTGCTTCCGTGGTCGCAAACAATAATTTCGCATGCCACCGTCTGTTTTAAGCAAGAATCTATGCATTCCATCAGATATTTTGCTCTGTTGAAAGTAGGTATAACAATGGAAATACTCTGATTAGTCATTATTTAAAATGGATTTTAATACACTTATATCGGCATTTAGATGATTTTGTTTTTCAAAATGATCGTATGTAAAGTCTAATTTTTTCGGAGCAATGCTTTGAACAAATTCCATAATTTTTTGTGATTTTCCTGATGCAATATTGATTGTTCCTATTGTATTTTTTTCAACAAGTTTAATTATGATGTCACAAACTTCGTCAGCATTCAAAAAATCTCGTGTCGATAAAGCTCCAAATAGTTGAAATGGTTTTGTCAAATCTTCGTTTTGAAACCTTTGTATTAGGTTAGGATATAAAAAAGGTGGCTTTTGCGTTTCATGATAAAAACTAAATATTCTACCAATGCATAAATTAAAATTAGAATTATTTTTTTCATAATCATTCAAAACCAACTCACTCATATATTTCGTCAGTCCATAGGAATTTATTGGCGCTACTGCGTCATTTTCCTTCAGTGGATTTTCAGTGCTTTTATAAACATGACTGCTACTTGCATAAAAAAAATAAATGGGTCTGTTCAAATGCGAAATTGCCTTTATTAAATTTATTGTACCCGAAACATTCACTTCATAAGCAGTTGGTAAGTTATTTTGAACGTCTTTTACAGCAACTTTCGAAGCAAGATGAATGATTTTTGATATTGGATTTTCGGTCAGCCAATTTTTTATATCGCCAGAATTTGTAATGTCGCCATCAAAAACAGAGACGTTGATGTTGCTTTCTAAAAACTTAGTTACTAATATTTTGCCTAAAACACCATTTCCGCCTGTAATGCCAATCATTAATATGAAATATTAAAAGTATCTTTTTTATAACCTGATATGCAAATATAAGTTAATTTGGCAAAAAACGTAGTAGTCATTTTTAAAACATTTTATATGCTAAACAAAATTATAAAGTCAATATCTTTGCTAAAAATTTTCTATTAATGGACATCAACACTGAAATTCACAACGCATACGAAGTTATCAAAGAGGGTGGTATTATTCTCTACCCAACCGATACGGTGTGGGGCATTGGTTGCGACGCTACAAACGAAGAGGCGGTTGCAAAAATTTATGCGCTTAAACAACGTGCCGAAACGCAAAGCATGATTTGCCTGATGAATGGCGAAAAAATGATATATAATGTGTTTGCCTCCATTCCAGAAGTGGCATGGCAAATTTGGGATTTGTCCGAAAAACCAACAACTTTAATTTTAGACAAACCAAGAAACATTGCCAAAAATATCATCGCAACTGACAATACTTTGGGTGTTCGTTTGGTAAAAGAACCATTTTGTTTTAAGTTGATGGAACGTATGAAGCGTCCGTTGGTTTCCACATCGGCAAACATTTCGGGACAACCAACGCCCAAAAATTTTGCAGAAATTAGTCCAGAAATCAAAAACGGAGTGGATTATATTGTGAATCTTCATCAAGAAAAAACAGAAGGAAAACCATCAACGATTATAAAAATTGCATTGGACAATCAAGTGAAGGTGATTAGAAAGTAGTAGGTATTAAGTATTTAGTATCAAGTAGTAAGGCAGACGTTGGTAAAAATGCAACCGAAAAACTAAAAATAACCAAATATTTAAAAGTCTATTTTTATAAAAATGAATGAAATAAATCCTTCAATAAAACATCAGTTGACAATTGGAATTTTTATCAGTTTTTGGTGTTTCATTTTCGCATATTTTATCAAACCATTTGATGATGGATCAATCAGTTTAACGCAATGGATTCTCATAAGTGTTGGTTTTAGTCTTATTTCATTTCTATGTTATGCATTAATTGCAGTAATTCAGAAAAATGTTTACGAAAAATTATTAAAATGGAATATTGTTTTTGAAATAATAATACTTCTAATTTTTAATTTACTTTTTCTAATATTAACCTATTTATATTATAAATGTCCAATTCTAAATGGAGGATTTGGCTTTTTGAAATTTTTACAAGTAATCATTCTTAAATCTGCTTTAATTTCAACTCCAATTATAGTTTTAGCAAGGATATATGCTGTTAAGTTAATTCCAATACAAGACGAAAATATAATTATTAGAGGAGAAAACAAGATAGACTTTTTAAAAATAAGAAAAAGCGACTTGGTTTGTGTGTCTAACTCTCAGAATTATGTAGAAATCTTCTATATGGAAGAGAGCCAAATAAAAACAAAATTAATTCGTAGTACACTTAAAAAAGTTCAAAAAGATTTTGATTTTTTAGCTCAAATCCATCGCTCACATTTGATAAATCCATCTCATTTTAAAGCTTGGAAAAATCAAGAAACTATATTTTTGACTCAAATTGAACTTCCTGTTTCTAAAAATTACAAGGAGCATTTATTATCCTTATAATTTTCATACCTAAAACGACATACTTTATACCTAATATCTCATTACTCACTATACATCGGTGGTTTCTCATCTATTTTTGCATCTCAAATCAAAATTAAAAAAATCATGAAAAAGGTGTTATTTAGGAGATTGCTGTCTGTTGGTATTGTATTGTTTTGCATTTTTTTTTGGTCTTGTAGCGAACTAACAAAGGTTTTAGGAAAGTCGACAAAAGTTATTGATATTGGTTCAATTGTTAATCCAACTCAACTAATTCAAATAAAAAATGTAAATATACTATCAGAAGATTGTGGTTATTTCATTAAAAATCAAAACGTAATTCTTAAAAATGGCATTATAATTAATTTAGGAGAAAACCTACAAATGGATAGTACCGCTACCATTATTGACGGAACAGATAAATATTTAATTCCTGGTCTTATTGATTCTCATGTTCATATAAAAGAGAGTAAAAACGATTTATTTTTATATTTAGCAAATGGCGTAACATCTATTAGAGAAATGGCTGGAAGACCAATTGCATTAGAATGGAAAAAAGAACTACAAAAGAACGGTATTGGACCAAGAATGTTTGTGGCATCGCCACCAATATATAGTTTTAGTGGATTAAAAGGTTATTTTTATCAATGGTCAAGACAGTCTGTCAATTATTCTAATAAAGCAGAAGCTGAAAAAAAGATAAAAAAATTAAAAGATCAAGGATATGACGCACTCAAAATGTACGGTTTTGTGAATCCAGAAATGTTTAAAACAACAATAGCGATTGCTAAAGATTACAATATCGCTGTTATTGGTCATATTCCATTAGTGGATTTAGAAACATTTTATATATCAGGTCAAAAAGAGGTTGCTCACATTGAAGAATTAACAAAAATAATAATTGACAATTTTGGAAAATCAATTAAAAATAATCCGGAGGAATTTCTCACTTACTTAAAAATACGTTCAGATGAAATTGCAAAAAAACTAAAGGCGAACAATATTAGTGTTACTACAACTGTTTGGTTATGTGAGAGTTTTTTGAATCAAAGATTTGACTTAAAGTTAAAACTTAAAGAAATAGAATTAAAATATGCCAATCCAAAAATTATTGAAGGAACGCCACTTTACAAATTGGGCTGGTTACCAGGTAGAAACGGATATGAATATGATGGAAAAGACGACCCTAATGCAAAAAAATTATCATTAATTTATTGGAACACTTATGCAGAAGCCATTCATATTATGACAAAAGCTCTTGTCGATAATAACGTTGCCGTTATGGCTGGAACAGATGCCAATGTAGCGACTGTTGTACCTGGGTTTTCATTGCACAATGAATTAGAATCTTTATCTAAATCTGGAATGACCAACTCACAAGCAATCTATTCGGCAACGGTTGAACCAAGCATTTGGATGAAACGGAATACCGGAAAAATAAAAGTTGGATACAATTCAGATTTAGTGCTACTATCAAAAAACCCATTAGAGGATATGAAAAATACAAAAACAATTGAATATGTTTTTTTTGACAAAAATATGATTGATAAAGTTCAAATCACAACTATTTTGAAAGCAATAGAAGAAGCGAATAATGAAAATAGAAGTGTAAAAATTGATGAATATATTAAATAAATGCACGTCTGCCAACAGCGGTTTGCTTCGCCTGTTCGCTCCTTCGGGCTCGGGTGTCGCAACTGGGGTTTGAGGCAATTCGCCGCGGCAAATGGTTTTATTTTACCGCGGCGAATGGTTTTTTATTCGATATATTAGGCTAACCACACCCCTTTGCATAGGCGGAACGCCAAGCCAAGAGACGGTGTATGTATTAGGTACGAAGTATTAAGTAGAAGGTATTAAGTAATAGATCTTATGCATTAAGTTTTAGGTATTAATTAAAAATTAAAAAGTTGCAGTCTACAAATTTATCATATTGAAATCCAACAATCTAAAAATCCAACAGTCTAACAATCCAACAATCCATTCTCAAATCTTCTTCGCTTCATTCCAAAAAACATCCATTTCAGCGAGTGTCATGTCCATCAGCGGTGTGCCTAATTGGTCTGCTTTAGACTCCAAATATTGGAAACGTTTAATAAATTTTTTGTTGGTTCGTTCCAGTGCGTCTTCAGGATTTATATTTAAAAATCGTGCGTAATTTATCAGCGAAAAAAGGACATCGCCAAATTCAGCTTCCATTTTTTCTGGGTTTTTGGCATCAACTTCATCTTTAAATTCTTGCAATTCTTCTTGAACTTTTTCCCAAACTTGCTCAGAATTCTCCCAATCAAATCCAACTGCTTTTGCCTTGTCTTGGATGCGACTTGCTTTTACGAGCGCGGGCAGACCTTTCGGAACGCCTTCCAAAACTGATTTTTTACCTTCTTGAAGTTTTAGTTTTTCCCAGTTTTGTTTGACTTCATTTTCGTCATTTACAGTAACATCACCATAAATGTGAGGATGACGATGAATCAGTTTTTTACAAATCTCGTTGCAAACATCTGCTATGTCAAACGAATTTGTTTCAGATCCAATGCGCGCATAAAATACGATATGCAACAATAAATCGCCTAATTCTTTTTTAATTTCCGTTAAGTTATTGTCTAAAATAGCGTCGCCAAGTTCATAGGTTTCTTCAATTGTCAAATGCCGAAGCGACTGCATGGTTTGCTTTTTGTCCCATGGACATTGCTCACGAAGCTCGTCCATAATGTTTAGCAATCTTCCAAAGGCTTGCAATTGATTGTCTTTATTTTGCATGATGTATGAATTTTAGTTATAAAAATATCAAAAAAATCCTATCAAAAAATTGATAGGATAAATGTTTACATTTTCAAAAAATTACTGCTCCGTTTCTACTTCAACTTCTTCTTTTATTGGTGTTTCTTTTGAGACTAATCCTTTGGCTTGCAAAATATTGTACCAATTTATAATTTTTTTAATATCAGAAGCATAAACGCGATCTTGATCATAATCAGGCAAAACTTCAAGAAAATATGCCATAAGTTTTGCATTGTCTTCTTTGTGAGAAATCGCAGAACCTTCATTTTCCTTTACGGCAATGTTTCTAAGCACTTCTGAAAGTGGTTTTTCTTCCGTTTGTGTATAAACAGAAATTTCAGATAGTAAACTCACATTGCTACGCAGCCCTACTGTGATTTTTTTTCCATCTAAAAAAGATTCGGCTACAAATCCAGTTCTTGTTTGAATTTTCAAAGAATAAAGTCCAGGTTTTCCTGCAATTGCTAATATTTTTTCTACGTTCATTTTTTTTTGTTTAAAGTTTAAATTTGTTTCAAGTTTCAAGTTGAATAAATTAGAAAATTGTTACAAATTATTTAAAATTTTCTGACTGAGAATTCACAATTATAAATTGTTTGCTAACATTTTTGTAAGTAACATGCGGCGATCATTAAGTGCTATACTTTAGTAATTATAATTACCTTGTAAAAAATTGATTTAAATTTTAAGTAGTAATAAGACGTTTTAACTTTGTGACTTTACAACTTTCAACTTACTTACCGTCCTTTTTTTGCAATATATTTCATTCGATAATCAGGGTTGGCCTTGCCTTCCATAATATTTTGCAACTTCTTTTTGATGAGTTGCTTTTTCAATGAAGAGATTTTGTCGGTAAATAATACGCCCTCAATATGGTCATATTCATGTTGTATTACGCGTGCAATAAGTCCATCAAAAACTTCGGTTTTTATCACAAAATCTTCCTCACAATATGAAATCGTTATGCGTTCATTTCTGTAAACATCTTCTCGCACATCAGGAATACTGAGGCAACCTTCGTTGAAGCTCCATTCTTCGCCTTCTTCTAAAACCATTTTGGCATTGATGAAGGTGCGTTTGAAACCTTTTAAAGTTTGCTGTTGTTCGTTTTTCAAGTCTTCATCATCAGCAAACGGCGATGTATCCACCATAAACATTCTGATAGCAAGCCCAATTTGTGGCGCAGCCAATCCAACGCCATTTGCATTGTACATGGTTTCATACATGTTGGCAACAATATCTTTTAAGTTCTCGTGCTCGGGACGAATTTCTTCGCAAACTTTTCTTAAAACAGGATCTCCATATCCAACTATGGGTAAAATCATTTTTTATTTTTTTATTAAAACTTTTAAATTTTCAATCACAACGATGGCAAAAATAGTATATTATTTTTAAAATATCTTTGACTATATTGTTTCGGTTGTTAAAGTTTTGTTTAAAAATATCATTTTCAATACAAAATAAATGTTTATAAATTGTAAACTGAGTATTATGGGGAAATATTGATATGTAAAATTTATAGTTACAATACAATTTTGCGCTTCATTGCTTCAACAATGCTATATACTGCTGGACAAATTGACAAATTTTGTAACGTTAAATCGGTAATTTGTTGAAATTTTTTTCTGTCCGTATGCGGAAATTCTCTACAAGCTTTTGGTCGAACATCATAGATTATACATTTATTTTCAGTATCTAAGAAAGAACACGGAACGCTTTGCAACACATAATCTTTTTCCTCGTCAATTCGTAAATATGAAGCAATAAATTCCTGTGGTTTTTGACGCAAATATTTTGCAATTCGTTCAATATCAGATAATGTAAAAAGTGGTCCGGTGGTTTTGCAACAATTAGCACAATCTAAACAATTGGTTTTTTTAAATGTATTATCATGCAAATCTTGCATGATATAATCTAAGTTCTTTGGAGTTTTCTTTTTTAGTTTATCAAAATACTTTTTGTTTTCGATATGCTTATCTTTGGCAAGCTTTGGTAACAAGTTAATTTGATTTTGCATAAAGTTGATTACGATGTTTTTGCAAATTTATACTATTCTTTATAAACTCAATTAATAATAAAATGAAAGATTTGTTTGGCAAAGCCATGTTAGATTTTTATACAAATAATAATTTTGAAAACATCATCACAGAAACCTCTATTTCTGAACCTGACGAAATGGAAATTGACTATATGTTTCGCAATTTTGCAGACATGCCATCAATTGAACAAAGAGCACTTTCTTTGTGTTGCGGAAACGTTTTAGATGTTGGCTGTGGCGCGGGAAGTCACGCTTTATATCTGCAAAACAATAAAAAATTGAACATCACGGCAATAGATTTCTCTGAAAATGCGATAAAAACCTGTAAGCTTCGTAGTTTGCAAAACGCCCATGTTGCAAATTTTTTCACCTTTCAATCCGACACTAAATTTGACACTATTCTGTTATTGATGAATGGTACGGGAATATGTGGAAAACTTTGCAATCTGCCAAATTTTCTTCAAAAACTTAAATCACTATTGGCCGTAGACGGACAAATTTTGATAGATAGCACCGATATTAGTTATATGTATGATATAGACAAAAACGGCGCAATTATTTTGCCTTTCAAAATGGAATATTTAGGCGAGTTAGAATTTTTTCTGAATTATAAAAATGAAAAAGAGTTTCCGTTTTATTGGCTTTATTTAGATTTTGAAACATTAAAGACGGCCTGTAAATTGCATGGTTTTTCTTGTGAATTGGTGTTAGAAGGAGACAATTCGACTTATTTGGCAAAAATTAAGTTGGCATAAAAAAACCCAAACTTTTCAGATTGGGTTTCATAGATTTTTTTAAAAATTATAATTTTATAAGTCGTTCCGTTTTTACCAATTCGTTGTTTGAAAATAGTTTTAAGAAATATAAGCCCGCGCTCAGATCTGAAATGTTGATATTATTTGCTGTTTCAGAAACAATTTTAGTTGCGATTTTTTGCCCCAAATTATTGTAAATTTCAATAGTTTCAATCACAACATTTGGCGATAAAATTGAAATAACGTCTGTGCTTGGATTTGGATAAATTTTGATAGCATTTGCGATTGCATAGGATTCTAATCCCAAAGCAATTGCACCTTGCGAAGTAAGTAAGCTCGCACGTGGACCGTTTAAAGCAATGATGACTCGAGTTTTTTGATCTGCCGTAAAAAATGCCATACAAGCATCATTAACGTAGTCCATATAATTCATAAACATTGCGCCATCCGTAGAATTTGTACAAGTATAGCTATTGTCTGGAAAAGTTGGACAGTCAATGTAAGGTCCCAATGTCGATGGCGTGTCTGCTACATAATCACTATTGATATCAACTCCGCATTCAACAGTCGTACTGCCATCTCCCCATGGATGTTCCAAATTAAAATAATGACCAATTTCATGTGTTGCAGTTCGACCTTTATCAATTGGCGCAATTGCAGTTCCAGTATTGCCAAAATACCGGTCTCCAATGCACAAACCATCATTTGGCGCACCAGCATTTGAAGGTAAATAGGCAAACCCAAGCAGAGTAGCACTTGCAAATCTACCAACCCAAATGTTTAAATATTTTGTTGGTTCCCAAGCAGGTAGACCACTTGCTGTAAAATAATTTGATTGAAAATTAAATGAAGCATTCACTAATTTTCTTTCAATTCCTGTAGTAGGAAAATTGTCTATTGTTCGTTTTGCAAGCACAAATTGAATTTCTAAATCAGCGCCTAATGGTTGGAAAACGGCAGGAACAACGGTTGTAAAATCGGAATTCAACTTGCGAAAATCTGCATTTAGAATGGCAATTTGAGAATTAATTTGTGCATCACTAATATTTTGTGCATCATTTTTATAAATTACATGAACGACAACTGGGATAGTAACCACAACATTTGGAGATGCAACGCCGTTTTGACGAAAACTTGAGTTATTGTGATATAATTTTTGTTCAAGCGCTTCGTGCCGTGCTTTATATACGGGATCTGATGCAAGTTTTGCTTTCATGATCTCGTCAGTACCGCATTTTCGATGTTGTGCGTTTGATAAAAAACTAAAAAATATAAATGCAAAAATTATAGTTGTCTTCATTTAAATCTAATTTCTAATTGTAATTGGCAATTCCATTTTTACGCGCACACGTTCACCTTCAACTTCTCCTGGAGACCATATTGGACAATTTTTTAAAACACGAACTGCCTCTTCGCCGGCGCCACCGCCGATGTCTTTAATAATCTTAATGTTTGTTACGCGGCCATTGATTTCAATCACAAATGCCAACTTTACAATTCCAGAAAGTCCTTCAACTTCTGGCGTTTTGTAATTTTCTGCAATAAACTTAATAAATTCATTGTAGCCACCAAGATATTCTGGCTTTATTTCAGCCTGATCATACGAAACAGTTTCAGATTGACCAGCATAAGTAACTTGAGCTGATGTAAAGTGAAATCCGAAAAATAACACGACAATTATTAATTTTTTAATCATGGGGAATATAGTAGTTTAAATTAATATATATAATTGCACACTTTTCAATAATCATACCAAACTGAATATGCGTTGGTTATGTAAAAAAATAATTATTGTTAACTAAAAATATTTATCAATCATACTTTGCAATATTAACAAATTATTAAGTATTAGCAAAAAATATATTGTTAAATAAGATGGTATTTTTAATTTATGCGTTTTTCAATCCTTAAAATTGATTTTAATCATAATAACGAATTATTTTTCAGCTGAATTATGAATTGAATATGCATTTATAACTAATTTATTTTGCAATTTACATTTACCTCTGAATTTACATCATTCATTTATATTGATAATTTTCTAAGTTTTTACCAAAACCTATTAATTTTATGTATTACAACATTAATATTCTTAAATGCATTGTTATAAAAAATCGCATATTCATTTATAACAATAGAAATATATGTTATTTATAATACGACCTATGTTTGCTCCTAAGCATTTTTAAACAGTAAATTAAGATATTCCGTTTTAAAAATAATAGCATATTAATTTTAGGGTATATTCAAATATTTATGTGTTTGCAAAGAAATTTTCCATTTTGGATTTTGCATCACATAATCTACAATAATAGGTGTCATTTCTTCTTTTTTGCTCCACTCGGGTTGCAAATATAGAATGGCATTTTCATTAACAAGAGCAGCTTGTTCTTCAGCAAAAATAAAATCATGTTTGTTGAAAATGATAACTTTTAGCTCTTGTGCAGCTTCGTAAACGGACGTTGTAGGCAATTTGTTTTTTTTTGGCGACAAACAAATCCAATCCCAAATTCCAGAAAGCGGATAGGCACCAGAAGTTTCAATATGTATGCTTATGTTTTCACGTTTTAATGCTGCTGTGAGTGGCAACATGTCCCACATCAGTGGTTCGCCACCGGTTATCACAATTGTTTTGGCATGTTTTTTTGCATCTTCAACAATACTGTCAATATGCGTCGGTGGATGCAAAGCGGCATTCCAACTTTCTTTGACATCGCACCAGTGGCAACCAACATCGCAACCGCCAATTCTGACGAAATATGCAGCCGTTCCCGTGTGATATCCTTCGCCTTGAATGGTGTAAAATTTTTCCATAAGCGGAAGCATGATACCTTTTTCTACCGCTTGTTGGATTTCTTTTTGTAACATTTTATTTTAAAAATTTATGCAAAGATACGCTATAAGGTTCTATCTTTTTTTAATGATTTTATATTCGTCAAAAATCAATTTTAACTAAATCGAATGGCTTTGATGGGTGATATTTTTGTAATTAAGTATGATGGAATTATCATAATTATTAAACAAAAAACTATCGTTACGACATTCAATCCGATTACGTGCATAAGATTTATGACTACTGGTGCTCTTTCAACATTATAGTTTTCTGGATTTAGCTTCACGATTCCCGTATATTTTTGAAGCAACAATAAAGCAATTCCTATTAAATTTCCCCATAAAAGACCATTTCCAATTAGGTACGCAGCTTGATGCAAAAATATTTTTCTGATTGTCCAGTTGTTTGCGCCAATTGCTTTTAATATGCCAATGGTTTGCGTTCGTTCTAAGATTATAACCAAAAGTGCAACTGCCATATTGATTGTCGCCACCACAATCATAATAATAATAATTGTCAAAATATTAAAATCAAAAAGTTTGAGCCATTCAAAAATAAAAGCATATTTCTGAACAATTGTGATGGTGTTTAACTTGGAGTTTGTTTCCTGATAAACTCGTTCGCCGACATGTTCAATTTTATCAAAATCATCAATAAAAACTTCAAAAGCGCCAACTTGTTCTGCAGTCCAACGGTTCATTTTTTGAACGTGTTGTATGTCACCTATTATATATGTAGCATCAAATTCTTGAAAACCAGAGTTATAGACTCCGACAATTTTGAAAACTCGCAAGTTTGGAAGTTTATTATTTGCGTCTTTTAAAAAAAAAGTATTGCAATTGTCGCCAACTTTTAATTGCAAACGTTTTGCAAGAACTTCCGATATCAAAATCTCTTTGCTCACTCCATCCATAAATTTCGGAAGCCTTCCGTCCACAAGATATTCTTCAAGATTATTCCAATGATAATCTGTGCCAACGCCTTTAAAAACAACACCTTCGAAAGCCGATTCTGTTCGGATTATTCCTGCTTTTGTAGCAACTGCTTGCACGTAGCTGATGCCGTTTACGTTTTTGAATTTTGGATAAAAATCTTGTTTTAAGGCAATAGGAACAACACTAACTTGAGATTGATTACTATCAAAATTTGATATGATTATGTGTCCGCTAAAAGCCGCAATTTTTTCGCGAATTTTTTGTTGCAATCCCACGCCTGTTGCAACTGAAACAATCATCATGATCATTCCAATTGCAATTGCGACCGTTGCAATTTTTATTATTGGCGAAGAAATACTATTTTTGCGCCCTTTGGATTGAATAAGTTTTTTAGAAATAAAAAATATAGTGTTCAAATCGGTTTTTATTTTGTTCAAAAATACATTTTTTTGGACTTTTTAAATATTAAATTAATTTAAATTTATTATTTTATCTCTTACTTTATGATTTTAGGTATGTATAATTGTGGACGTTTTATATTGATTAAGTTTGCAGATATCACTTCAATGTGTCTTACTATTCTTGTTTTTATGCTTTTATTTTCTTGTAAATCAGTTCAGAAAGCCAAAGATTCTACTGTTCATTATTCTACAAATCCAAAAGTTGTTCAGCCTAAAGTTCCTATTGTCATCAATACGAAAGCGATAATTTTTAGTGCAGGTGCCGACAATTTTGAAGGTTTTTCTAAATATTTAAAAAACAAAAAAATTGGCGTTATAACCAATCAATCTGGTTTGCTTTTAGACAATGTGCATGTTGTTGATTTTCTGATTTCTAAAAAAATTGAAGTCGTAAAAATTTTTGCGCCCGAACATGGTTTTCGTGGCACGGCAGACGCTGGCGAAAAAATAATTGACGGAAAGGACTATAAAACTGGACTTCCGATACTTTCGTTATATGGCGATAATCGAAAACCAAAAAGCCATCAAATTCAGGATTTAGATGTGTTGGTGTTTGACCTTCAAGATGTTGGCTCACGTTTTTACACCTACATTTCTACTTTGCATTACGTTATGGAAGCATGCGCTGAAAATAACATCAAACTGATCATTCTTGATCGACCAAATCCGAATGGTGGAATCGTTGACGGGCCTATTTTAGAAAAAGAATTTACCAGTTTTGTTGGCATGCATCAAATTCCGGTGCTTCATGGCATGACAATTGGCGAATATGCACAAATGATCAACGGCGAAAAATGGTTAAATGATGGCGTTTCTTGCACGTTGCAGGTCGTTGCATGTTCGGCATATAATCGAGAAATGTTTTATGATCTGCCTGTGAAACCATCGCCAAATTTGCCAAACGCACAAGCAATAAATTTATATGCAAGTTTGTGCTTTTTTGAAGGAACAAACGTCAGTTCTGGGCGCGGTACAAATCAACAGTTTCAAATATATGGTTCACCGTTTCTTCCGAATATTGATTTTTGTTTCATTCCAATGCCAAACGAAGGCGCCAAAGATCCCATGCACAATGGCAAAGATTGCTTTGGCGAAGATTTATCTAAAATTGCGCGTGTCAATCAGTTGGAACTAAAATGGTTGATTAAAGCATACAATGAAACAAGTGTAAAAGCCAAATTTTTCAATCCGTTTTTCACAAAACTTGCTGGCACAAAAAAACTGCAACAACAGATAGAAACTGGAATTTCAGAAGAAGAAATCAGAAAAACATGGGTTGCGGATTTGGAAACCTTCAAAGAAATGCGAAAAAAATATTTGATTTACTTTTAAAAAGTCGAAAGTTTGAAAAGTCTTAACGTTTGAAAGTTATTGTAATGGCATATAATTTTTAATAGGTGTGTTTATCTTAGCCTATTATTTTCTATTCAAAAAAGATTGCAACATAATCGTTGCGGCAATTTCATCAATTAAAGCTTTATTTTGACGTTGTTTTTTTTTCAATCCTGACGAAATCATGCTTGCCGATGCCATTTTTGAAGTAAATCTTTCATCAACTTGAACAAGAGGCATTTCGGGGAAATTTGCTTGAAATTTTTCAATAAATTTATTTACAATAAGCGCACTTTCAGATGGTTGTCCGTTCATTTGTAAGGGTTGCCCAATAATAACTTTCTCTACATTTTCTGTAGAAAAATAGGTTCGTAAAAATTCAATTGTTGCTTCTGACGCAACAGTCGTCAAGCCAGATGCAATCATTTGAAAATCGTCAGTTATGGCAATTCCCGTTCGTTTTTGCCCGTAGTCGATGGCTAATAATCTCGGCATTATTTTTTAATTTTTTTATTATAACAATTGAAAATATACCTACGATAGCAATTTTGGTTATGCAAACCAATCAAAAATCAAAAATTAAACATCAAAAATCTGCAATCGTTAATCTACACAATCGTTAATCCTATTTACAAAATCCCTCTGGCTTTTATCTCCAGATATTTATTAATAGTATCTAAAGTAAGATTTTCGGGTTGTGTGAGAACAGCGTGTATTCCATATTTTTTGAGTTCGGCAATAATAAGTTTTTTCTCAAAAGCAAATTTTTCGGCAATAATTTTATCGTATAATTCTTGGATGTTTTCGGCTTTTTTGTCAATAAGTTGGTTCAATTCAGTATTACTAAAAAACACAACTACAAGCAAATGATTTTTCGCAATTGCTTTTAAATAAGGAAGTTGACGATGCAAACCTTCAAGTGTTTCAAAATTTGTGTATAAAAGTATTAAGCTTCGTTGGTTAATGTTTTTCTTTACGTCAACATACAATCGACTGTAGTCTGATTCAAAAAAATCGGTGCGAATGTTATATAAACTTTCCAATATTTTTTGCATTTGCGAGTTTCTTTTCTCTGCCACAACGCGGTTTTCTACTTTTTTGGAAAAGGCAAACATGCCTGCTTTGTCTTGTTTTTTTAGAATAACATTCGACAAAACTAATGTTGCGTTAATGGCATAGTCCAACAAACTCATTCCGTCAAAAGGCATTTGCATCACGCGTCCTTTGTCGATTGCCATATAGATATTTTGCGATTTTTCGTCTTGAAACTGATTTACCATCAAACCATTTTTCTTGGCAGTTGCTTTCCAATTTAATGTGCGAATGTCGTCGCCCGAAACATATTCTTTAATTTGTTCAAATTCCATAGAGTGACCAATCCGTCGAATTTTCTTCATTCCATATTGAAACAAGTTGTTTGAAAACGCAATTAAATCATATTTTCTGAGCTGAATATAAGACGGATAAGTTGGCACCATTTGACCATTATCAAACAAAAATCTTCGACTTACAAGGCGCAATGGTGACATAACATATACATTCAAATTCCCAAAATGATATTCGCCACGTTCGGTTGGTCGCAAAAAATAAGCAATTTCAATTTTAGAAGAAGCCTTTATCTTTTTCTTTATTTCAAAGTTTCTTATCTGAAATTGAAACGGAATTTCGTCAATAATTTTGGTTTGAATAGGGAAGGTATAAAAATTCTGCACGGAAACAGAAATGCTATTTTCATCGCCGTTAGAAAGTTTTTCTGGTGCAATTCTGTCGGCTTTTATACCTGTTTTTGTTGAGAATATTATCAAAATATCAAGAACTAAAAACGTTATCAAAACTAAAAACAAGTAAATTGTTGCGTTGTACAAAAACGGAAAAATAAACGCACAACAAAACAGCAGTCCTATGCAGACAAGCGCATAAAAAAATAAGTTATTGATGTAGAGTTGCTTTGTTTTTGAGAACATTTTTTTAAGAGATTGTTAGATTTTTAGATTATTAGATTGTTGGATTTTTTAGATTATATACTGTAAAATAATATTCGCTTAAAATTAAATATTTGTCATTCAAATTCAACATTTGACTTTTCAACATTTAACAGTAAGCTTTTCGACCCTCTACATTCGTAATTCGTATTTTGAAATTCGTAATTTGCAATTTGTAATTCTTAATTCGTAATTGAAGTGTTTCCTTACCTCGGAACTTCAACCGTTTCCAAAATTTGTCGGATAATTTCCGTGCTTGATATGCCTTCCATTTCGCGCTCGGGTGTAACAATAATTCTGTGTTGCAAAACAGGTAATGCAGCTTCTTTGATATCTTCTGGCGTCACGAAATCTCTGCCGCGAATTGCTGCAAAACCTTTGGACGCATTCAAGATTGCCAGCGATGCGCGAGGTGAAGCTCCAAGATATAGGAACGCATTTTCGCGCGTGTTTATAACAATTTTAGCGATATATTCAATCAGGTTTTGTTCTACTACAATTTGTTTAACCAAATGTTGATAGCTGATAATTTCGTGTGCCGAAAGAATGGCATTTATGTTAGACAGTTTATCGACATTTTGCAAAGAATGTTCTCGTTGAATAATGAAAATTTCTTCGTCTAATTTTGGATAATCAATGGATATTTTGAAAAGAAATCGGTCTAATTGCGCTTCTGGTAATCGATAAGTTCCCTCTTGTTCAATAGGGTTTTGGGTGGCAATAACCAAAAATAGCGCATCAAGCAAATATGTGGTTCCATCAATTGTGATCTGCCTTTCTTCCATCACTTCAAAAAGTGCAGCTTGGGTTTTTGCTGGCGCACGATTTATTTCATCAATTAAGATTAGATTTGAAAAAATTGGTCCTTTTTTAAATTCAAATTCTGATTTTTTAAGGTCAAAAATTGAAGTTCCCAAAATGTCCGACGGCATCAAATCTGGTGTAAACTGTATGCGACCAAAACCAATATTTAAAGTTTTTGACAGCAATTTCGCCGTGATTGTTTTTGCTACGCCCGGAACGCCTTCCAACAAAACGTGTCCGTTTGACAGAATGGCGACCAACAATTGGTCAATCATTTTGTGTTGTCCGACAATAACGGTTGACAATTCTTGTTTGATTTTTTCTATGCTTTCTTGCAGTTTTGATAAGTCTAATCGCGACTCAAAATTGATGTTTTCAGTTGAATTTTCTTCCATAATATATTCTTTCTACTTTAATGTTAAGCGTATAATTTTTCTATCAATCGATTCAGTTCCAACAAATCGTTTTCTATAGGTTCGTGAATTTTTTTTCGATGGTTGTTTATTTTCGCAACAATTTCTTCAATAAGCACAAGGTCTTTATCAGTTTTTTGTTGCAATCTTTTGATAAAGAATGCATCTAATTTCGTGGTGTCCATCAGATAATCTTGACGAAGTTTTTCAAGAAAATATATAATTTTTTTGTCCATCATATTGCCATAATCCGCTTCTTGAAAATATAAGTTTCCGATTGTTTTTGCGAAATCTACTGTAGTGTTTTGCAACGGTTTTATAATAGGAACAATCCGTTGGCGTCGTTTTGCATTAAAAAACATAAAGGCAATCATACCAAGCAAAAACAAATACCAAGCCCATTTCAGCGCTGGTTGAGATAAAATAAATCGAAAAGGTGAATTTGAAATTTGATCGCCATCTTGATTTTTCAAAAACCAGAAAATATTTTCTTTTGGCAAATATGAAAGTACATTTTCAGCATATTTGTAATGATTTTTTTTAAGCAAATGAAAGTTTGTAAAAGCCGTTGGTTGCGTGTGTAATAGAAAATGTCCATCGCCGAAAGGCACCTTAATAAAATTCACACGAGTAGAATCGCCAGTGTGAAACCCTAAAACTTGGGTCGTTAAAGTGTCAATTTTTGAAAAATATGTCGTACTAAAATCTTCTACTAAATTGTATTTGGCGGTATCTAAATTTTTGTTTGCAATCCAACAAAATAAGCTATCCTTAATTTCAAATTCGCTGTTAATTTTAATTTTCAAACTATCCAAAACAATACTCGGAAAACCTTGCATGCTTAAAAAAACGGTGTTTCCACGTCTTGCAAAGTTAAAAAATTCTCGTGCCGATTGATCATCTATTTCGTTTAACTGGCTAATGTTTAAGAGCGTACCGTTGATTTTATAATTATCTACTAACGTATCATAATCATATTCAGTTTCTAAAAATTCGTAGGGCGTACTGTTGATTTTTTTTATTTGTTGATTTTTAAATATTGTAGGCAATTCATTATCAAGAACATACAATCCATAAGGAATTTTATCTTTTACATTATAGGTCGGCGTCCAATTTACAGGCTTCGGTTTGTTGATGTCAATAACTATAATCACCACCAAAAGTAGCAACAAAAACATGATACAAAGTTTTATGGTTTTGTTCATCTTTTTAATTTTTGAATGGTGGTTTCAAAAGCAATTTTGGCTTTTTCGAAAGTGTCCATTTCCAAATCAAATTCGCCATACCAAATGTAATTGTATAAGTAAGACAAGTATGAAAATTCTTGTTTGAAAAGTTCGTCTTTTATTTCATAAACATAATCCGAATTGGTTTTCTCGATGTCCCATTCAATAATTTCTCGTTGCGACATAATTTTTAATAACCACAAATAATAATACCTAATTGACAATCGATTTTGCCCATTTTTGATTGACTGTGCAATCAGTTTTTCAAAATTTACGGCTTGTAAGTTTTTTTCAACATCTTCATAATTGATGATGTTTCTATCTGAATTTCTACCAAAAATCCATTGTCCTTCATTGTTGAGAATACTTTTGACAATAAGATAAATCACAAAAATCACTAATAGAACGGCGATTGTTTGCACAACACCGCCAATTATGTTGCTTGAAGTATCGTTTATTCCAAAATCAAATAGTTGGCCAAGTTTAGCTTGCAACCAAGATATAAATCTGTCCCACGCATTTTTTTCGGCCTTTTTCGTTTCATAAATAAAGTCATCATTGCTATATTTACTTTTAAACTTTTCATTAAAAGAGACTTTTGTGATGCTGTCCGAATCTATAATTATAGCTTTTTTAGCAAATTCACTTTTTGAGTCAGTTACACCTGCAAGATTTTGAGCGTAAAATACACTACAATATATAAGGAAGAAAAATTGTAAAAATTTATTCAATGCGGTATTTTAGTTTTTTTATTTGCAATAGCATTAAGTATGATTTCAGATCTTATTTTTATGAATTTTTTTGTAAACAATATATGGATAAACAAGATAGTAAAATGAGATGAGAAACAATGTAAAAAGTATGATGGTCACGCTTGTATAATTTTCCATATCAACAGAAAACCTTGTGATATATCCTTCCAAAAATCCTGCAGCAATTGTAAATGGTGTTGTTGAAAGAAAAATTTTCAGACTTTTTTTGAATCCTATTTTAAAAGAATCTATTCTGGAAAAAGTTTTTGGAAACAATATAGACGCACCCAAAATAAATCCCGCTGCAGATTCAATGACGATTGCAAAAATTTCCATCGAGCCATGAATCCAAATCCCACGAACACTTTCCCAAAAAACACCTTGCTGATAGAAAAAATATTGAAAACTGCCCAGCATAATGCAATTTTGTAACAACGCCATAAAAGTGCCAATGCCAAGAAAGACGCCGTAAATGTAGCATCGCAATCCAACATAAAGGTTATTCATCGTAATGCCAATAAAGCTTCCCCATGTGCTTCCTGACTTGTAAACCGCCATTGGATTTCCATCTTTGATGTTGTCTAAAGTCATGTTAACATACGAATCTCCAAGTATAAGTCGCACAAAACTATCATCATATTTTGCTGAAACAACGCCAATTCCGACTGCCATAAAAAACAGTAAAAAGGCATAGAGTACATATCTTTTATACTCAAAAACAATTAGCGGGACTTCGGTTTTAAAAAAATAAAGCAACCGATTGGTTTCTTGTCGTTTGGTTTTGTAGATTCGCTGAAAGATTTGCGAAGTCAGGTAGTTGAGGTAAACTACGGTTTTGCTTTTCGTGTAAAAAGTTTGGGCATAACTCAAATCGTTTACTAATTGAATGTAAAGATTTGCCATTTCATCGGGGTTTTTTTTGGTGTCGCCAAAAATTGCCTTTTCAAATGATTGCCATTTTTCTTTGTTTTGTTTTATGAATGCCACTTCTCTCATCGAGTGCTAAAATATAAATTATGTCGCAATTAACAATCAATACAACCCAAAATGTGAACATAAATTTCACAGCTGCATCGCTCGGACAACGTTTGCTATCTTTTATGACCGATTCGTTGATTCAAATAGCGTACATTATTGCAATATTATGGTTGGTTTTCAATATATTTGGAGTTGGCGATGTTATCAGAAATTGGGATTCATGGTCGCAAGCAGCAGTTTATATTGTTGTTTTTTTGCCAATAATGTTTTATACTATCATTCAGGAAAGCATTTTTGAAGGTCAAACTTTCGGCAAACGTTTATTGAAAATAAAAGTCGTTAAGATTGATGGCTATCAAGCAACTTTTGGAGATTATCTAATTCGTTGGTTGTTTCGAGTGATTGACATTTTTTCAAACACAGGATTGGTGGCGTTAATAAGCATTATTGTATCAGACAAATCACAACGTTTGGGTGACATTTCAGCTGGAACAGCTGTGATTTCATTAAAAAATAATATATCAATAAACAGCACCATTCTCGAAGAAATTGATCAAGAATATCAACCAGTTTATCCATTGGTAATCAAGCTTTCAGACAATGATGTTCGTATTGTCAAAGAAACCTACGGCGATGCACGACGCGTAAACAATCCAGAATTACTGCATAAACTACGTCTAAAAATTGAAGAAGTAACAGGCATCAAAAACAAGTCAGGCAACAATCATGATTTTATAAAAACCATATTGAAAGATTATAGTTTTTACACGCAAAATATGTGATTTAAGTCGAAAGTCGAAAGTCAAAAGTTGAAAGTCGAAAGTTGAAAGTTTTTGAAAGTTTCTGAAAGTTCATTAATCTAATATATTATTTTTCAAAATGATTATTTGTATTTTATTCAGTTAAAAACGTAGCAATATATAAGAGCTTTTTCTTTGTGGGCTTTGTGGCTTTGTAGCAAAATTGAGTAGCGTAAATTTTATGGATACAATATTGCACTAATAACATAAGGAATTTATGATTTACAACCGAAAGACTTTCGACGTTCGACTTTACAACTTTCGACTTTTAAACTTTTAAACTTTTAAACTTTCGACTTTTACCTATATTTGCAAAAAAAAATCCATCTTGAATTTTAAACAATACACAAACGAATTCCGATATAACTTCAAACTCGCTTTACCAGTAATTCTTGGAATGTTGGGGCATACATTAATAGGTATTGTCGATAATTTTATGGTCGGAAATTTGGGTTCCACTGAGCTTGCCGCCGTTTCACTTGGCAACAGTTTCATTTTCATTGGAATGTCCTTGGGAATTGGTTTTTCAACCGCAATTACGCCACTTGTTGCCGAAGCAAATGCCGAAGGCGATACCAAAAAAATACGAAGTTGGTTCTTGCATGGGTTGCTTTTATGCACCATTTTGGGCATAGCTGTTTTTGCCTTAATTGTGCTCTCAAAGCCCTTGATGTTACTCATGAATCAACCTGCAGCCGTGGTTGAGATGGCAACGCCCTACATTGACTGGGTTGCGTTTTCGCTGATTCCCGTTATTATGTATCAGGGTTACAAACAATTTGCCGACGGACTTTCGCTCACCAAATATTCCATGTATGCCATTATTTTAACGAACGTTGTCCATGTTTTTTTTAATTATGTGCTCATTTATGGTGTTTGGGGTTTTCCAAAACTTGGCATTATTGGTGCAGCTTTAGGAACTGTAATTTCTCGAATCATGATGGTTGTTTTCATTCATTATCTGTTGAAATATAACAAACAAATTCAACCCTATTTTAAAAAATTCAGCTTTCGCGAAATCAAAAAGTCAGCAATTAAAAAAATTGTTAATCTTGGACTACCATCTGCCATGCAAATGCTTTTTGAAGTGGCGCTTTTCACAGCTGCCATTTGGCTTTGTGGAAGCATCAGCAAAAACAGTCAGGCTGCCAACCAAATAGCGTTAACATTGGCTTCGGCAACGTTCATGTTTGCCATGGGTTTTAACGTCACTGCCATGATTCGCGTGGGCAATGCCAAAGGATTGAACGACATAAAAGGTATGATTGTGCAGGCAAAATCCATTTTTCTGATGGCAATAATTGTAGAATCCTTCTTCGCAATTCTATTTATTATTTTTTATAAAATTTTGCCGCCTTTGTTTCTCAATATGTCCGATCCTGCGCAAGCAATTGACAATGTTGAGGTAATTGCCATTGCCGCGCAGTTGTTGATTGTAACTGCATTTTTTCAAATTTCAGATGGCATTCAAGTCGTAGTTATTGGAGCCTTGCGCGGACTTCAAGATGTAAAAATTCCAATGTACATAACCTTCGTGGCATATTGGATCATTGGTTTTCCAATTTCATATTATCTCGGATTGCACACCAATCTCGGTGCCGTTGGTGTTTGGATCGGTCTTTTAGCAGGACTCACCGCAGCCGCAATTTTCCTATTCATTAGGTTTCAAAACCTAACAAAAAAACTACTCAGACTGTCCATCGAAAGTGAAAATTATTAGTGAATATTTTGGGCGTTCCCTCGCACCCGCGATTGCTTCGTGCCTCGCAATAGCGGGAGCGGGCGGGCTTTTCGTTCCCAAACTTTTTGCCTTCAAAGTCATTGCGAGGGATGAAGCAATCTTTTCAACGGCAAAAAGGTTTTCCACTGCAATCCCTAACGCGGAAAAAAGTCATAAGTCACAAGTCGAAAGTCAAAAGTGAATTATGAAAAGCAAAAATTTGTAAAACGACTCATTTTACATTTTGCAGAAAACATATTACATCTTTCATCTATTTATTTCTATAAAAAGTTGTAACTATTTCTGCTTTCCATCGTATAATAATTAAAATCTAAATTCCTAAAAATGATACTATTTATAATCCTCGGAGCCATTCTATTTTTCGTAGGTTTCGCATTAAAAAGCAACTACAATAATCCGCTATCAAAATACGCCGACAAATTCAAAATTGCAGGTGTAGTAATTGCATTACTTGGCATTCTTTCAGGTATGTTCGTACAAGTAAACGCTGGAAAAGTTGGCGTAAAATCCTTGTACGGAAGCGTGCAACCCGACATTTTAGAAAGCGGACTCAACATCGTAAATCCTTTTATGGACATTACCAATTTCGACATTCAAACCCAAAACTACACCATGTCTGAAACGCACGACGAGGGCGACAAAGCAGGCGACGATGCCATTCGTGTTTTGTCAAACGATGGATTGGAAGTTGTAATTGATTTAACGGTTTTGTATAAAATTTTGCCGTCCGATGCCCCAAAAATTTACAAGCAAATTGGCGAAGATTATTCAGAAAAAATTGTGCGACCAATCACCCGAACACGAATTCGCGACAACGCTGTTTTCTATGATGCCGTGGCACTATATTCAACCAAAAGAAACGAATTTCAACAGCGAATTTTCAAATCCATCGAAGCCGATTTCAAAGCTCGCGGATTGGTGCTTGAGCAACTTTTGATCAGAAATATCAATCTTCCCAAATCGGTAAAAACGACCATTGAAAGCAAAATTAATGCCGAACAAGAAGCCCAAAAAATGACATTCGTGCTTCAAAAAGAAAAACAAGAAGCCGAACGCAAACGTGTCGAAGCGCAAGGAATTGCTGACGCACAGCGCATCATTTCCACAGGACTTTCAGACAAACAATTGCAATACGAAGCCATCAAAGCGCAAAAAGAATTGGCGGCCTCGCCAAACACTAAAATAATTTTTATGGGAAAAGGCAATGGTTCCGTAATTTTGTCGGATAAGTAATTTTAAGTAAAAAGAATTACGAATTACGAATTGAGAATTACGAGTTAAGCAGTTTAAAAAAGAATCAAGAATCTATCAATGTATTTAAAATAATCAAGAATATAAAATTTTAAGGTATCTTATTTTTTAAATTTAATCATCTACAACTTAATTCGTGTTCTTCGTAATTCACGATTCTCAATTCGTAATTCGTAATTCTCAATTCGTAATTTTTATCTCGTAATTCAAAATTCGTAATTTTTCTCACACTTTACTAAAAACCTTTCACAAACATGGAACTACCAAAATTTTTATTAGGCGACAACACAGATTGTCCAGAAGATATTTTCATCATTCACCTTGATTATCCTCGGTTTATCATTAATCTAAAAGACGACGAAGTTGAAATTATGGAAGATGCCGAAGACCTTGATGAAGCGGAACTAAATCAAGAAATGGAAGGTTTAATTTTATTAGCAAATGATTTCTACGACCGCGAAATGGAACGATACGAAGGAGAATAATATTTGCAAATGATTTTAAATATTGGTTTTTTTCGTAAAATATGCATCGGTTAATAGTTTTGCGGCTAAAAATGGCGACAACAATCCATTTTTAACGTCAATTTCTTTCTCTTTCAACATATTGGAAAATTCCTGATTATTGTAAAAATGATTTTTCAGCGATTCATTTATGGTTTCCAACATCCAAAACTGATTTTGTTCCGCTCGATGATGTTCAAAATAGTCATTTGCCTTTGTAAGGTCAATATATTCTGTAATTATTGACCAAACATTTGCAATACCAATATTTTCTACCGCACTGCAAGTTGTTACTTTAGGCAACCAACCAGATTTTTTCATGGCAAAAAAATGTAATGCCCTGCCAATTTCCGTTGATGCTAATCGCGCTTTTGTGACGTTGTCGCCATCTGCTTTGTTGACAATCACAAGATCTGCCATTTCCATAATACCACGCTTTATACCTTGCAAACCATCGCCTGCTCCAGCCAAATTGAGTAATAGAAAAAAATCGACCATACTATGAACCGCTGTTTCGCTCTGACCGACACCAACTGTTTCTATCAAAATAATATCAAAACCTGAGGCCTCACATAAAGTAATCGTTTCTCGTGTTTTTCGTGCAACGCCACCCAAAGTCCCACCAGAAGCGGATGGGCGTACAAAAGCATTATTATCTTTAACTAATTCTTCCATGCGGGTTTTATCGCCAAGAATGCTTCCATTGCTGATGTTACTGCTCGGATCGACTGCTAAGACCGCTACTCTTTTGCCAATGTTTGTTAGGTATTTTCCAAAAACTTCTATAAAAGTGCTTTTTCCAACGCCTGGAACACCTGTAATGCCAATTCTGATTGATTTATTGGCATGTGGCAAACACGCATCTACGATGTCATGTGCTACGGAAAAATGATTGTTGTTGGTACTTTCAATTAAAGTTATTGCCCTACTCAGTGCCGTTATATTTCTGTTCAGAATGCCATTAATCAATTCATTGGCATCGAGAATATTTTTACGCAATTGCCGAATTTTTGCAACTGAAACAACACTCACAATTTCGGGTGACGCAATTCCATCATTCTCTGTCAAAGCAGACTTTTTCATTTATAGATTGAATTTTAAACAAAACTACAAAAAAATAAAACAATTAATTTTATTAGGCTATGGTCTAAAATATATATTTAAATTAATATTTTTTTTGTTACAATATTAAAGCATCACAAAGATTTAGAACTTATATTACGAAAAATCTGTGCAAATCAATATAATCTGTGGCAAAAATTATTTACATATATTAGATAGACTAATGACTTTTATTATAATCTCAAATTACGCAGTAGCAATTTCTTCGCCAAACTTTAGCGTTGTACCAGAACTTTTCTTTGTTAACTTTCTGTCTCCGCCACGGCAGACAGGTTTGTGGCATAAATATTTTGATGATTTATTGGTATAAAAACACAATCATTTATTGAATACATAAATGCCATACATCATACTTTAATATTAAAAACAAAACCTTACTTTTGTATATTAAAAATCAAAATTCATACATACAAAATGTCTCAAGAAATAGAAAAAATAAAGTGTCTTATAATAGGTTCAGGACCAGCAGGATATACTGCAGCAATTTACGCGGCTCGTGCCAATATGTTTCCAGTTCTATATCAAGGAACGCAACCTGGTGGACAGTTGACAACTACAAATGAAGTCGAAAATTGGCCAGGAAACCCAGAAGGAATAACGGGTCCAGAAATGATGATTCAAATTATGGAACAAGCAAAACGGTTCGGAACCGATGTGCGCGATGGTTGGGCAACAAAAGTTGATTTTTCGGGCGATATACATAAAGTTTGGATTAATGAAAGTAAAGAATTACACTGCGAAACCGTAATTATTTCCACAGGCGCAACTGCCAAATATCTTGGACTTCCGTCCGAACAACACTATTTGCAAACAGGCGGTGGCGTTTCTGCATGCGCAATTTGCGACGGCTTTTTCTATCGAAACCAAGAGGTTGTGATTGTGGGTGCGGGAGATTCTGCTTGCGAAGAAGCGCATTATTTGTCGAAACTTTGCAAAAAAGTGACCATGCTTGTGCGCTCAGAAAAATTTAGAGCCTCAAAAATAATGGAAGCACGTGTGCGAAACACTTCAAACATCGAAATTTTAATGAACCACGACACAGTTGAAGTTTTGGGCGATGGGCAGGTAGTTACAGGCGTTCACGCACTAAACAAAACAGACGATACGACTTTTGAAATCCCGGCAACAGGATTTTTCGTCGCTATCGGCCACAAACCAAACACCGATATTTTTAAAGAATATCTCACGCTCGACGAAACAGGCTATATCATCAACACGCCAGGCACATCAAAAACCAATGTTGAAGGCATTTTTGTGGGTGGCGACGCTGCCGATCATGTCTACAGACAAGCTATCACGGCAGCAGGAACGGGTTGCATGGCCGCCTTGGATGCCGAAAGATATTTAGCATCCAAAGAATAATTAATAGCTTTCGTCTAATTTTTATGTGATTTATTTAGCCACAGATTACAAGGATTTTCACAGATTTTTATTATCATAACTTCTAAATCTTTTTTAATCTTTTTAATCTGTGGCAAAAACTATACGAACTTAAATATACATTTTTGACCACAGTCTTGAAAAATAATAACCCACAACCTCAAACCACTTCAAATAATGCTAATAATCGGAATCGCAGGCGGAACAGGATCGGGCAAAACCACGGTCGTGCATCAAATCATGAACGAGTTGCCACAGACCGAAGTCGGCATCATTTCGCAAGATTCATATTACAAAGAGACAAACAATTTGGCTTATGAAGAGCGCGCACTCATCAATTTTGACCATCCACGCGCCATAGATTTTGAGCTTTTGGTGCAACATCTAAAAGAATTAAAAGTGGGAAATGTCATCAATCAGCCCGTATATTCGTTCGTCACACACAACCGTACCGACGACACCATCAGCACACATCCCCGAAAAGTGATGATTGTCGAAGGAATTCTCATCCTTGCGAATCCAGAGCTTCGCGAGCTTTTCGATATAAAAATCTACGTACATGCCGATTCCGACGAGCGCCTCATCCGTCGTCTAAAACGCGACATTGCAGAGCGTGGCAGAGACATGGAAGAAGTGCTCAATCGCTACCAAACCACACTAAAACCAATGCATCAGCAGTTCATCGAGCCCACAAAAGCCTTCGCCGACATCATCATTCCAAATGATAAATACAACACTGTAGCCATCGACGTCGTCCGCGCCGTCATTAACCAGAAAATCTCTTAAAAACAACTTATAAGCACAATATTTTGAAGCTATTCCTGCTCTTCGCTTCAATCTTTTTTCAAAAACCTTTTTTTCTTGGCTCAAAAAGGAGCTTCTATGGTCGCTCTTTTTGAACCAGAAAAAATAGTTTTTTTTCAAAAAGGCTTTCCACTACAATCAGGGCTATGGCATCCATAACACATAAAAATATTTCTAAAAATGAAAAAATTTTTCACATCAATAAAAGGAAAACCACTATTGAAATGGTTCACAAATAAATATGTGTTGGTTTTCATTTTTTTTGCGGTTTGGATGCTGTTTCTCGACAACTATTCCTTCATTGAACATCGTGTTTTAAACAAACAAATCAACGAGTTAGAAGACAACAGAGACTATTATCAAACAGAAATCAACACCGATCAAAAGAAAATCAAAAACCTAAAAAACCCTGATAATATCGAAAAATATGCCCGCGAAAAATATTTCATGAAAAAAGATTCCGAAGACATTTTCATCGTAGAATATGAAGAAGATTCTATAAAAAATAAATGATAAACTGTTTCATAGATATTAAAAAACATTGGAACACCTCAAAAACTCAGTTATAAATAAATTCAAATCTTTTTAATTATGTTTTTAATAAATTACAATTAAGTTTATTGAGAAAATTCAGCAAGCAACGACTCAATGATCTTAATTTTCTTAATGGTTAACTTCATAAAAGTTTGATTTAGTTCTTAAGGTTTCCATCCTCAAATTTCTCAGTTGAACGCAAATTTTAATACGTTGTTTGTTCGTGAAATTCTTTTTTAATTCATTTTTCTATGAATTCGTGAAATAGTAGCATTCTTACACGTCTAATATGTAGATCATTTGATTTTTAAAGTCCGTCGCAAAACAATATAAAAATGCAAAAAATATTAAAAACGAGGGCAAAAAATAAAAAAAGCAGTCAATAAAATGCAAAACAAACCATCTTTATTTTCAGAATTTTCCGAAATTTCCAGCAAACAATGGAAACAACAATTGCATTTTGAACTCAAAGGCGAAGACTATAACGATGTTTTGGTTTGGAGCAGTCCCGAAGACATCAAAGTGCGACCATTTTATCATGCAGATGAAAACATTCCAGATTATTCAATCGCAACAAAAGTATCTGAATTCAAAATTTGTCAAAACATTTTTGTTTTTGATGTAGAAAAATCCATAAATAAAACCAACGATTCGTTGCGCCGCGGTGCGGAATCTATTTCTTATCATATCGAAAATGCAACAATTGACATTGAAAAATTATTAGACAATTCAAATCTAAAAAACATCACTGTTCATTTTAATCTAAATTTTATATCAGCTAAATTTATTTCTAAAATTGAAAATATAGCATCTAAAATAGGAATTAAAATTTATTTAAATCTCGATCCAATTGGGCACTTGGCCAGAGACGGAAATTGGATGCAAACCGAGCACAAAGACAATTTTGAAAGCCTCAACAAGCTTTCAAATTCAAATCCGACCATTTCCATCGACGCAAGTCTCTACCAAAATGCAGGAGCAAACATCGTTCAGCAATTGGCTTATGCCATGGCGCACACCAACGAATATTTTAATAGTTGCCCAAATATCAACAAAATCATAGTTTTAAAAGTAGCAATTGGCTCAAACTATTTTTTTGAAATTGCAAAACTTCGAGCCATACGAATGCTGTTTCAAACCATTTCGGCGGAATATCAGCCAGATTTTGAATGTTTCATTTTAGCAACACCATCAAAACGAAACAAAACAATTTACGACTATAACATAAATTTGTTGCGCACAACCACAGAAAGCACCAGCGCAATTTTGGGTGGCGCAGGTGCCATTTCAAACTTGGCTTACGATGCTATCTATCATAAAGACAATGAATTTGGCGACCGATTGGCTCGCAATCAGTTGCTAATTCTCAAACATGAATCGTATCTTGATCAAGTCGACAATCCATCCGATGGCAGTTACTACATTGAAAGCCTGACGCAACAATTGGCAGAAAAAGCACTAATTTTATTCAAAGAAATTGAAAGCGCAGGCGGATTTATAAAACAACTAAAAGACGGAACAATTCAAAAAAAGATTGCAGAAAGTGCCCAAAAAGAACAAGATTTGTTCAACAGTGGCACAGAAATTTTAGTTGGAACTAACAAATATCCAAATCCAAACGACCACATGAAAAATGATTTGGAATTGTATCCGTTTATAAAAATAAACCCTCGCAAAACTTTAATCATACCCATAATCGAAAAAAGATTGGCTGACAAAATGGAACAAGAACGATTAAAATGTGAAGTTTAAATAAAATATTGTATTATATTTACATGATAAATTATTGCTATGGAAACAATTTTTCAGACCGTAAAAGTGAGAAACAAACAAATTCTAATTACGCTACCCGATGATTTCGAAGGCGATGAAGTAGATATTGCAATTTCCGAGGTGATGTCAAATATTGAAATTTCTCAAGGGCAAATAGATGAAGTTCGAAAACGGCATCGGGATTATTTACAAAATCCAAGTTTAGCAACGGATATTACTATTTTTTTTAAAGAAATTGAACAGCATAATGAATTATAAATTTTTGATTTTAAATGAAGCAAAAATTGATTTCAACGAAGCTTTCAATTATTATAAAAATATAAATATTGCACTTGCAATAAGGTTTTTTAGTTCTTTTAAAGATGCTACAAAAATTATTAAAACAAATCCAAAACTTTTTCAAATAAGGTATGATAATACTCGTGTAACACTTCTAAAGGGTTTTCCATATTTAATTCACTACAAGATTATTGATGAACTGATTATTGTCTATTTAATTTGTCATACATCGAGAGATAATAAATTGAATTCAAAATAAATTCATAAGATTGAGAAAAAATCTACAACATATTAAAATTATACCTGCAAATAGTGAAGCCTATCAAGTGTCAGAAAAACCATTTGAAACCGCCGAAGGAATTGCCTTGAACAAAACATACTCAAAAATCGACGTTGAAAATTTTGAGCATCTAAACTTTGGTGCAGGGTTTTCGCCAAATTTACGCGGGCCGTATGCCAGTATGTATGTGCGTCGCCTGTGGACTATTCGGCAATATGCAGGTTTTTCAACCGCCGAAGAAAGCAATGCATTTTATAGAAGAAATCTTGCCGCGGGTCAAAAAGGACTTTCTGTTGCTTTTGACTTGCCAACCCATCGTGGCTATGATTCTGACCACGAGCGAGTCGTTGGAGATGTTGGAAAAGCAGGTGTTTCCATCGATTCTGTGGAAGATATGAAAGTGCTTTTCAACCAAATTCCGCTCGATGAAATGTCAGTTTCCATGACGATGAATGGTGCCGTTTTGCCCATTATGGCATTTTACATTGTAGCCGCAGAAGAGCAAGGCGTGTCGCTTGAAAAATTGTCAGGCACCATTCAAAATGATATTTTGAAAGAATTTATGGTGCGCAACACCTACATTTATCCGCCAACACAATCCATGCAGATTATTGCCGATATTTTCGAATATACTAGCAAAAAAATGCCGAAGTTTAACTCGATTTCGATTTCGGGCTATCACATGCAAGAAGCAGGAGCAACTGCCGATATTGAATTAGCTTACACCTTAGCCGATGGTTTAGAATATATCCGAACTGGACTTTCTACAGGAATGAAAATTGACTATTTTGCGCCGAGATTATCTTTTTTTTGGGCTATTGGCATGAATCATTTTATGGAAATTGCCAAGATGCGAGCTGGCAGAATGTTGTGGGCAAAATTAGTCAAACAATTCCATCCAAAAAATGAAAAATCTTTAGTATTGCGAACACATTGCCAAACAAGCGGCTGGAGTTTGACCGAGCAAGATCCTTTTAATAACGTGGCTCGAACGACAATAGAAGCCATGGCGGCTGTCTTTGGTGGCACACAATCTTTGCATACTAACGCTTTAGATGAAGCCATCGCATTACCAACAGAATTTTCAGCTCGAATTGCCAGAAACACGCAAATTTTTCTGCAAGAAGAAACTAAAATTACTAAAACAGTAGATCCTTGGGGAGGAAGTTTTTATGTCGAAAGTCTAACGGAGCAGATCTCCAAAAAAGCTTGGGAATTAATTCAAGAAGTGGAGGCGCTTGGTGGCATGACAAAAGCCATTGAGGCTGGCATTCCAAAAATGAGAATTGAGGAAGCTGCCGCCAAAAAACAAGCAAGAATAGATGCAGGAAAAGATATCATTGTTGGTGTAAATGCGTTTAAACTCGAAAAAGAAGATCCACTGCACATTTTGGATGTTGACAATCAAATGGTTCGAAAGCAACAAATCGAACAACTCGAAATAATCAAAAAAAATCGTGATGGCGAAAAGGTTGAAAAATCATTACAAGATTTGACTAATTGTGCAAAAACGAAACAAGGAAACTTGCTTGAAATTGCTGTTGAAGCTGCGAGAAATCGTTGCACTTTAGGTGAAATTTCAATGGCTTTAGAACAAGTTTTTGGACGTTACAAAGCACAAATTAAAACATTTAGCGGCGTGTATAGTAAAGAAATAAAAGACGACAAAAGTTTTGAATTGGCACGTCAAAAAGCCAATGATTTTGCGAAATCCGAAGGTCGCAGACCGAGAATCATAATTGCAAAAATGGGTCAAGATGGGCACGACCGTGGCGCGAAAGTGGTCGCAACCGGTTACGCCGACGTTGGCTTTGATGTTGATATAGGACCTCTATTTCAAACTCCAGCCGAGGCCGCCAAGCAAGCCGTTGAAAATGATGTACATGTTTTAGGTGTATCTTCGCTTGCGGCAGGACACAAAACATTAGTGCCGCAAGTGATTGAAGAACTAAAAAACTTGGGTCGACCAGACATCATGGTTGTTGTCGGTGGCGTAATTCCTGCACAAGACTATCAGTTTTTGTTTGATGCAGGCGCGGTCGCAGTGTTTGGACCAGGTACAAAAATCAGCGATGCGGCTATAAAAATGTTGGAAATTTTGCAAGGTTGATTTTTTAATAATTATCAGAAAAGTTTTGATCACTTATTAAATGTAATATTCCTTCGATTATAAAATCTTCACAAGTACTTGATTGTAGGTAGTATAAACGGTCTTCATACTTTCATACTTTACAACATTTACACATTTTAACTTACCTATTGCATTTCAATCTTAAAATCGTCGATTATTTGATGTGCTTTGTTGAAATCTGTTTCTTGGATGAACACTTCTACGGCGAGATCTGTATTTCCAAATCCACCAAGTCGTGCGGATTGAATGTTGTCTTTCAAAACTGCTGAAATACCCTGTTCTTCAATTCTGCTTTGTAGGTTTTTTGCGAGAATTTCGCTACCCGAAAATACTTTCATCAGTCCCATGATATTTTTTTTTTTAGTTTTCTTGTTTTTCTTCAATTTTATCTTCGTCGTTTTCAAAGTCAAAAATGTAGGGTTCAATTAGCATTTTATCAGTTAAAACTTCCACTCTTTCCGAAAATATTTCTGCAAATACGATGCGTTGTGTTTTTGCAATGCTATTTGATATTCGCATAATTTTGGTTTCATGACGCAATTTTAAAATGGCATCTGCATCGTCTAAAATAAACATTTTCAGTCTATTAACATTGTATCCAGCCGTGCTAAACATTTCGCTAAGTTTGTTTGGCGTTCCAATTAACACATCGATTCCTGTGGAAATGTAGTTTTTGTCAAATTCCGTATCGCCTTTGTCGTGGATTCCGTAAACTCGTAAGTTGGTATAATTTCCATATTTTTCAAACAGCGTTTCCATTTCCAAAACTTTCGCTTTATCTTCTACGATGATTAGTGCCCGTGGAGATTCTTCACCTTCGGCTTGCAGTTGTTGAATAACATTGAGAACAATTGTTGTGCTTTTTCCAGTTCCTGAAGGTGAAATAATCAGACAATCGCCACCACTCTTTATCGTCGAAAATGTATCTTTTTGCAAAGAATTTGCATCTGTCAAACCATTTTCAGCCAATGCAGTTTTTAGATTTTCGTTTATTTTTTTTAAATTCATTTTTTTTAATTTTTAACCACATAGAGCTATAAGTTTTTAAACTTGATAAAGGCGTTTCACTTTAAATAGGGCAGATCATAGGTAAGTTAAACCAAGACCCGAGCGATCGCGAATAGGCGACGCAATTGGTGTATGAAATACTTTTATTTTTATACTATTTGGTTTATTCTTAAATTTTATCAATTGCACCAAACGGGTTACAACTATATTTTTTACATTTTACAACTTTCTACAATAAACATTTAACATTTTAACATGTTAACTTTTCAACTACTTTGATGCAAACAACTTCACATCACTTTCCGAAATTTCATTGTTTCCCAAAATAATTAGTCGTTCGACCACATTGCGCAATTCTCTGATATTTCCTGTCCAGTCATAATTTTGTAATAATTTGATGGCATCATCAGAAAAACTTTTGATTGCATTTCCTTGTTCTGTGGCAATTTTATCAGCAAAATATTCGATTAACATCGGAATATCATCGCGTCTGTCGTTTAGCGAAGGTACTTTTATCAGAATAACTGCCAATCGATGGTATAAATCTTCACGAAAACGCCCTTCTGAAATTTCTAATTTCAAATCCTTGTTAGTTGCCGCAATAACCCTCACATTTACTTTGATGTCTTTATCGGCACCGACGCGCGTGATCATGCTTTCTTGCAAGGCACGCAGGACTTTCGCTTGTGCAGATAAGCTCATGTCGCCAATTTCGTCTAAGAATATTGTTCCACCATCGGCTGCTTCAAATTTTCCTGCGCGATCTTTTATTGCTGAGGTGAACGCTCCTTTTACATGTCCAAAAAGTTCACTCTCAATAAGTTCTGATGGAATGGCTGCGCAATTTACTTCTATTAAAGGGAAGTTTGCGCGCTCACTTTGTTCATGCAGTTGATGGGCAACAAGCTCTTTTCCTGTTCCATTTGGTCCCGTAATCAAAACGCGAGCTTCGGTTTTTGCAACCTTTTCAATCATGGTTTTGATGTGGTTGATGGCATCGCTGTTGCCAATCATCTCGTAGTTTTTGCTGACTTTCTTTTTCAAGATTTTGTTTTCAACCACAAGTTGTTTTTTGTCTAAAGCGTTGCGAACCGTGTTTAGCAGACGATTTAAATCTGGTGGTTTAGAAATATAGTCAAACGCGCCAAGTCGCATGGTTTGGATTGCGGTTTCCATGTCGCCATGTCCAGAAATCATCACGATTGGAATTTCTGGTTTTATTTTTTTAACTGCTTCGAGCACTTCCACGCCATCCATTTTTGGCATTTTTATGTCGCACAAAACAAGGTCGTAGTCGTTATTTTTAATTTTTTCATATCCCGAAAGCCCATCTTCTGCATCTTCCACAAGATAAGTTTCATTTTCTTCTGACAATATTTTAGTAAGCACACGACGGATGGCGGCTTCGTCTTCTATGATTAGGATTTTTTGCATTGATTAGTTTTTATGTACTGAGGCACTAAGAAGCAAAGGTAAGAAGTTTTCGTTCGCTTTTAGTTATCTTTTTTATATGTGCTTTGCGTTAGGGATTGAGTGAAAATCCTTTTTGGCGATTTTTCTTCGCCAAAAAGATTGCAACGAAAGCCCGACCCGTAGGGAAACGCCCTAAACATTCAGTTTAAATTTATTAATTAGTATTTAATACCTAATACCTAATACTTAATAATTAACACCTAATACCTAATACTTCAGCCACTTATACAATTCTTTATAAGTTGGTTTTTTGCCATACATCAAAATTCCGATGCGGTAAATTTTTGCCGCGAACCAAACGGTTGCCGTGAAAGTAGCGAAAAGTATTGACAGTGAAATGGCAATTTCATACCACGGCACTCCAAACGGTAGGCGCATCATCATGACGATAGGCGAGGTGAGGGGAATCATAGAGAAAACCATGGCGACGGTGCCGTGTGGCTCGTTCAAAACGCTGAAAAATCCGACGTAAACGCCAAGCATAAGTGGTAAAATGATGGGCAAAAGAAATTGTTGTGAGTCGGTTTCAGAATCTACGGCGGCACCAATGGCGGCATATATGGAACTGTACAGAAAATAGCCACCAATGAAATAGAACAAAAATCCGACGAAAATTGTCCCAATTGGCAACTGTAGAATTTCATTGAAATAAAGTTGAAGCATTTGCGTGAGTTCCGCAGATTTGCCGCCAATTAGTTGAGGTTCAATTGCTGACGATGCGCCAAGTTGCACATTGAAAACAACTGAAAGTATGAAAAATAAAACCCCTCCCAAAAATGCCCAGATTAAAAACTGCAAAATTCCCGCCAGTGAATTTCCGATTATTTTTCCCATCATGAGTGTAAAAGGTTTTACGGACGAGATGATTATTTCTATAATTCGGTTGGTTTTTTCTTCGATAACGCTACGCATAACAGTGTTTCCGTAAATGATTATGAACATCATAATAAGGTATCCGAACCCGAACCCAATTCCAATTTTGATGGCATTTAAACCTTTTACTGTGTTTTCGCCCGATGCTTTTTTGAGTTGAATATTAACTTTTGATGTGGCAGAACTAATTGTTGCGGTGTCTATTCCAATTTTTTGGTAGTTTTCTGATGTGATTTTTTTTGCAATCGTTCGCTCAATGTTATTTATAAAATCAAGACTCGGACTTTCGTTTGAAATGTATTCAATCTTAGATTCCAAAACACTATTTTCTGTGGTTTTCGGAATAAGAATCAGACCTTCAAAACCGTCTTTTGAAATGCTATCTTTTAATGTTTTGATTGGTATTTGCGAAAAATCTACATATTTATATGCCTCGGTTGATTGAAATGACTTTGCAAATTTTCCCGATTCGTCGTGAACGGCAATTGTTTTTAAGTCCGCTTTCATTGAAGCTAAGTAACCGACAAAAACTGCCAACGCTACAAGCAAAATCGGACTCAAAAACGTCATCACAATAAAAGATTTGTTGCGAACCTTGGCTGTGAATTCTCGTTTTATGATAAGTGGCAACATTTTTTTGTTGCTAAAATTTTTATTTTCTACTGACATGCGTTAAGATTTTTTGGTAACAGTTTGAATAAAAATATCATTTACGGTCGGAATTTTTTCCGCAAAATGTGTCATTTGACCGTAGCTTAAAATGCTTTCTATCAAAACATTTGGATGGCTATCGCCGATTTTAATTTCCAGCTTCAAATCGTTGTTCAACGATTTAAAATTTGCTGTGCCGACTTCAAATTTTTGCGTCAAATTATACATTAAACCTTCGACGTTTTCAGTCAAAACGCCAACCTCGTAAACGCCACTTCGGTTGCTGCGTTTTACATCGTCTAACTTGCCTTCAATCAACTTGTTAGATTTATGAATCAGTGCAATATCGTCGCACAATTCTTCCACACTTTCCATTCTATGTGTAGAAAAAATGATGGTTGCGCCTTGTTTTTTGAGCTCTAAAATCTCGTCTTTAATAATGTTTGCATTCACCGGATCAAAACCAGAAAAAGGCTCGTCGAAAATCAGCAATTTTGGCTTGTGTAAAACGCAAACCACAAATTGCACTTTTTGCGCCATTCCTTTGGATAGTTCTTGTATTTTTTTGTTCCACCAACCTTGTATTTCGAGCTTATCAAACCAGTAATCCAATTGTTTTTTAGCATCAGATTTCGACAAGCCTTTGAGTTGTGCCAAATACAAACATTGCTCGCCAACTTTCATTGATTTGTATAAACCACGTTCCTCAGGTAAATACCCAATATGTTGAACATCATCGGGTTTAAGGTCGATTCCGTCCAACAAAATGCGTCCGTTATCAGGCAACGTAATCTGATTTATAATCCGAATCAGTGATGTTTTTCCTGCGCCATTTGGGCCTAAAAGCCCGTAGATACTGCCACGAGGCACCGTAAGCGACACGTTGTTCAATGCCGTATAATCGCCGTATGTTTTCACCACGTTTTGAACCTCAAGAATATTGCCCATATTTTTAAATAATAATTGCTGTACGTTTAGACATAAAAATCGGTTTATTGTTACATCTTTTTACTTAGTATTTTTACGAATATTAAATAATTTCACAGTAAATTATATGCGTTGACATAGATTTTTTTATTCTTTCAAAACCATGTCAATACACATTACGGCCGCCAAAATCAAAGGTCTGACATTGTCGTTTTCCGCAACATTTTCATTAATACTCAAAACGTAATTATCTGCAGAAGTAAAAAATTCTTTACCAATTCCAGCCCATTTTTTACTGACGTGTGCCAATTCTTTTTCGCCAACCATAAATTTATAGTCCCAACCAGTCCATTTTCCTTGCAAGGTGCAAATCACATTTCCCGACACATCCAAAATTTCAAATTTGCCACCAAATGACAGCATTCTTTGGCGAAAAGTGCCCAGCAAAATATTTTTTTCATCAAAAACTTCTACCACTGACCGAAAAAAAGTAAAACCACGTCGCACACTTAAAATTAATTTTCCTTCTGTGGTTGAGATTTGAATATCAAAAGGTGTCAATCTTTTATATTCTGTAAATCGAAAAATTTTTGTGAAAATTCCCAGATTTGGTTCCCTACAATTTAAAATGTGTTGGTTTTTTTCTGCATCAAAAATATTGAAGTTGTTTGCGGCTTTGAACATGCCAATTTGTTCTTTGATAAGAAAAAGATTTTTGTTAAGAAGTGCGTTCATAATTTTACTGATTTATTTTTAGTAAAATTAATATTTCAAATTTGAAAATAGCGATAAAATTCCTAAAATCATGATTTTCTCTATTGATATAAATGTAATTAAAAGGTTGGAGGCGATTTTACATATGCCAGATTTAAACCACAAATTCCACAAATTGGCTCAAATTTTTATTATAATTGAATTACACAAATCATAACCGCCCACTATATTAGTGAAATTCATTTTAAATTTCTTTTTCTTAAAATTCGTGAAACAATATTTGCATATTAATGAAATAAGTAAGCCAATATTTGTGCTGATTTTTGTTTTACAATCTTATAATTTATATGCTGCATCAAAAATAAGTACACACAATATATGCTATATACAGTAGCTATTAAAAATCATATTATTTTATTTATACTTTTTGCCATTCAAAATTTATTTCGTATTTTTCGTAATCCAATATAATGCAGATGATTGACATTGACATCGAAGCCGAAAACAAAGCCATTGCCCACGAATACAAAGAGTTACTGCGCATTAGTTATCAAACTTTAACTACCGACGACAAAAAACTTATTCGTAAGGCATTTGATGTAGCCGTTGATGCGCATAAAGATCAACGACGCAAATCGGGCGAAGCGTATATTTTTCATCCGATTGCGGTGGCAAAAATTGTTGCATCTGAAATTGGTTTGGGAGCCACGGGAATTGCCGCAGCATTGATGCACGATGTTGTGGAAGATTCGGAAATCACGGTGCAAGACATTGAAAAAATGTTCAACCCAAAAGTGGCGCAGTTGGTGGAGGGTTTGACAAAAATATCTAAGGTTCAAAAAGATTTGAACGTGTCTATGCAAGCCGAAAATTTTCGTAAAATGCTTTTCACATTAAACGATGATGTGCGTGTTATCCTTATCAAACTTGCCGACAGATTGCACAATATGCAAACCATGGATTCGATGGTGGAATACAAACAAACAAAAATTGCGTCCGAGACCTTATATATATATGCGCCACTTGCGCACCGTTTGGGTTTATATAATATCAAAACTAAGCTTGAAGATTTAGGTTTAAAATACACAGAGCCAGTAATTTATAATGATATTGTTTCTAAAATAAAAGAAACAAAAGAAGAACAAGACGCCTATATCAAAAACATTTCCGACGTTCTCAAAAAATCGCTTGATATTGAAGGTGTGGAATATACAATAAAGGGCAGGCCAAAATCCATTTATTCAATTCGCCGAAAAATGAAAGCGCAAAATGTGAGTTATGACGAGGTTTATGACAAATTTGCGCTACGAATAGTGTACAAAGCCAACCCGCACGACGAAAAATTTTTAGCTTGGAAAATATATTCTATTGTAACGGACAACTATCGACCGAGTCCAAGCCGATTGCGTGATTGGATATCATCCCCAAAATCAACAGGTTACGAAGCGTTGCACATTACCGTAATGGGTCCGCTCGGGCGTTGGGTCGAAATTCAAGTACGTTCAGAACGCATGGACGAAATAGCCGAAAAAGGATATGCGGCACACTATAAATATAAAAACGGTGCCACCGAAGAAAGTGGACTTGATGTTTGGTTGAATTTGTTGAAGGAAGCGTTAGAAAACCAAGAAACGAACGCCGTGGATTTCGTCGAAGATTTCAAAATGAATCTCTATTCAAAAGAAATTTTTGTGTTTACGCCAAAAGGCGAGATAAAATCATTGCCAAAAGGCGCCACGTCACTTGATTTTGCATTTAGCATTCACTCGGCAGTGGGCGTTCACACACGCGGTACGCGCGTAAATGGGAAATTGGTTCCACTTAATTTTGAACTTAAAAGTGGCGATCAAATTGAAATTATCACTTCGCCAAATCAAAAGCCAACCATGCATTGGCTTGATTATGTGACGACTGCCAGAGCAAAAAATAAAATTAAAAATGTGCTGAATGAAGGTACAAAAAAAATTGCCGAAGATGGCAAAGAATTGCTTACAAGAAAATTGCGCCATCTGAAAGTGACACTTAGTGAAGCTGTTGTAAACGAACTGGTAGTACATTTCAAACTGAAAACCAGCTTAGATTTGTTTTACAGAGTGGGCATGGGAACCATCGAAAATGGACAATTGAAAGAGTTTGCTGCGCTGAAAAGCAACTCAATCATGAATTTTTTTAAGAATAAAATCAAGCGTTCGCCGACTGTCGCGCCAACAGAGCAAATTCATAAAAACGAAATCAGTAACAATTTCGATTTATTGGTGTTTGGTGGTGAGCAAGACAAGTTGGACTATAAACTTTCAAGCTGTTGCAACCCAATTCCGGGCGACGAAGTTTTCGGGTTTGTGACCATCAATGAAGGTATAAAAGTGCACAAAAAAGACTGCCCAAACGCTATCAGCATGCAATCAAACTACGCGTATAGAATTATAATTGCAAAATGGATTGACTCATCTCAGCAAGAGTTTAAAGCCATTCTGAACATCACAGGAATGGACAGCATGGGACTTACAAATGAACTCACGAAAGTGATTTCGGGCAATATGCATGTTAACATCCAAAGTATTTCACTCACCACAGATGCAGGAATTTTTCAAGGAACCGTCGCAGTTGTTGTGCGAAATAACGCCATTTTAAAGCGTTTGACTGACAATATCAAGAAAATTGATGGCATTGAAAAAGTAACTCGCGTGTATAATAATTAAATTTTTAGATGATTAGATTTTTAGATTGTTACACGATTCGATTGTACAAAACTTAATTATAATAGAAAACAAATTCGAAATACTTATTCATTTTTATTTATATTTGCAATTATGTCATATCGGTTGTTAGATGTGGTTTTTCATTACTTATAAGTATCATGTAAACAATTAGTTTTTAGATGTTTGTATCAATACAAAACCTTTCAACTTTATGACTTTCAAACTTTCGACTAACCTATGACACTCATTTCCGCAAACAACCCAAAAAATCAGGATATTGTAAAAAATGTTTTTACAAAATATCTTGAGCAAAAAGGCCATCGAAAAACGCCCGAACGATATGCCATTTTGCAAGAAATATATGATAGCGAAGAGCATTTTGATATAGAAAATCTTTACACCAAAATGAAAGACAAAAACTATCGTGTCAGTCGCGCCACGCTATACAATACCATTGAATTGCTTTTGGATTGTGCCTTAGTGCGCAAACACCAATTTGGACAAAATCAGGCGCATTACGAAAAATCTTATTTCGACAAAAATCACGACCATATCATCATGACCGACACGGGCGAAGTAATGGAATTTTGCGACCCACGCATTCAAACCATAAAAAAAACCATCGAAGAGATTTTTGATATCGACATCACAAACCACTCACTATATTTCTACGGACAAAAAAGAAATACAATAATATAATAATATTTTGGGCGCATCCCGCCGATTGCTTCGTGCCTCGCAATGGCGGGTCGGGCTATACGTTCCCAAACTTTTTGCCTTTAAAGTCATTGCAAGGCACGAAGCAACCTCTTGAAAGGCAAAAAGGTTTTCCACTGCTACTTGTCCGCCGGGGCGGATCCCTTGCGCAACCCACATTACATATAAAAATACCCACAAAAAAATACAAAAAATGACCGCAGATTTACTATTAGGCCTTCAATGGGGCGATGAAGGAAAAGGAAAAATTGTAGACGTACTTACCTCTAAATACGACATCATTGCTCGTTTTCAAGGCGGACCAAACGCAGGACACACACTTGAATTCGACGGAATAAAACATGTTTTGCGAACCATTCCATCGGGAATATTTCATAAATCGTCAATCAACATTATAGGAAACGGCGTGGTTATCGATCCCGTAGTTTTTCAAAAAGAATTGGAGGGATTGGCAAAATTTGATATCGACATTCAGTCCCGATTGCTTATTTCGCGTAAAGCGCACCTTATACTTCCCACACACCGCTTGCTCGACGCGGCATCTGAAACTGCAAAAGGCAAAGCCAAAATTGGTTCGACACTTAAAGGAATTGGACCAACATACATGGACAAAACTGGTCGAAACGGTATTCGCGTAGGCGATATCGAAATGGACGATTTTAAAGACCGATATCGTGCCTTGGCAGACAAACACGAGGCCATGATTGCGTTTTATGATGTTGCCATTCAATACAATTTGACCGAAATGGAAAAAGAATTTTTTGAAGCAATCGACCAGCTCAAAAAATTGGAATTCATTGATAGCGAAGAATATCTTTATAATGCGCAGATAGAAGGAAAATCTATTCTTTGCGAAGGCGCACAAGGATCTTTATTGGACGTAGATTTTGGAACATATCCGTTCGTAACCTCTTCGAACACAACGGCGGCGGGCGCCTGCACGGGACTTGGCATTGCCCCAAACAAAATCAAGGAAGTATATGGTATTTTCAAAGCCTACACCACCAGAGTGGGAAGTGGCCCGTTTCCAACAGAACTTTTTGATGAAGATGGCGAAACAATGGCAAGTGTTGGCAACGAATTTGGATCGGTTACAGGTCGTAAGAGACGTTGCGGTTGGTTGGATTTAGTAGCTTTGAAATATGCCGTTCAAATCAATGGCGTAACGCAACTGATGATGATGAAAGGCGATGTGCTCTCGGGATTTGAAACTTTGAAAGTGGCTGTTGCATATTCATATAAAGGTAAAGAAATTCAGCATTTACCATACAATATCGAGCCTGAAAACGTGCAACCAGTCTATAGAAATTTCAAAGGTTGGCAAGCTGATTTAACAGGAATGAACACATACGAAACCTTGCCAGCAGAACTAAAAACCTATATTGATTTTATTGAAAATGAAATTGGTGTGCCAATTAAAATTGTATCGGTTGGGCCAGACAGAATGCAAACTATTTTACGAAGTTAGTTGAAAGTTGGAAAGTCGAAAGTGCGAAAGTCATGTGTAGAGATAATTTTATAGTTTGAAATCAAATAGAAAATTAATATTTGTAGATTTGTAAAAAAAGATATCTTATGCGAACATATCAATTTGAACCGCCTCGGTACACATATTCTGACTATAAAAATTGGAAAGAAGATTGGGAACTTGTTAACGGATATCCTTTTCAGCTGTTGCCATCAGCTTCGCCACGGCATAGCAAAATTATGGGTAGGTTGATTACAATGGCAAACAATTCTTTATTCAAAAATGACGATTGTAACTGCATTGTGTTTCCAGAATTAGATTGGAAAATAAATGAAGAAACTGTGGTTCGTCCTGACATCATGATTGTCTGTGGTGATCCGAAGAGCGATGTTCTTGAATTTCCGCCAGTTTTGATTATCGAAATATTGTCCCCATATAATGCAAAAAACGATCGCGTTATAAAATTTGATATTTACCGTGAGAATGGTGTAAAATATTACCTAATGGTTAATGTTCAGAAAGAAACTATTGAAATTTTTCAACTTATAGATAATTTTTACAAGCAAGTGACCATTTCAACTTTTGAGTTGGATAAAAATTGTGCTATCGAACTTGAATTTGAACAAGTTTGGCTTTAACGCTTTGTCCATTTACAAAGGTATTGTAGGCAATCTCGAATATCATCTGTTCCAAATCTCCCAAGCCTTCTCCGCCTGATATACCAACATATTAAGTCCGTTTAAAATTGTTGCACCTTGCTGTTCCGCTTTTTGCAAAAACATGGTTTTCGCAGGATTGTATATTAAATCAAAAACTAAGTGATTTGATGTAAGATGTTCAAATGGAATATTTGGACAAGCTTCAATATTGGGTGAAGTACCGATTGGCGTGCAATTCACAATTACAGTATATTCTGAAAGTAACGCTTCGTTTAAATCTTCATAACAAAATGCGTCGATAGTTTTGTTTCGTGACATAAAGGCATATTCAATATCTAAACTTTCAAACGCATAAGCAATGGCTTTTGAACTTCCGCCTGTGCCCAAAATAAGTGCTTTTTTATGATAAGGTTTTAAATTTTTTTCGATTGCTTTTTTAAATCCAAACCAATCAGTATTATAACCTTTTGTCTTGCCAGATTTTGTAAACCGAATGGTGTTTACGGCTCCAATTTTTTTTGCTTTGTTAGATAATTTATCTAAAAACGGAATCACTTCTTGTTTGTAAGGAATAGTAACGTTCAGTCCAACAAGATTTTCGGTTTCAATCACTTTTTTAAATCCAAAAATGGAGTCGACATCAAAATTTTGGTATTGATGGTCAGGTAATTGCTCCTTTTCAAATCTATCGGTAAAATATTTTTTTGAAAATGAATATTGAATATTGCGTCCCAACAAACCAAAAATTTTAGGCGCAGTCATTTACGATTTTTTATGTTTGGCAACAATCGCAACAACCTCTTTCCGAGACCAAACCACAGGAAAAAGATTGATCAAAATCTCGTGATTTTCAAAATTATGATGCAAAGCATTCGTTAAATGATACGTTGCTTTTTGTTTTTTTTCTAACATAAAATACAATCCTGCTAAACGATATTCAACTTCAGTTTCGTCAGCAAAGAATTCTAAGGCTTGTAGAAGTGCATTTACAGCCATTTCAAATTCACCTTGAAATTGCAAAATATCTGTCCAAAAAAGCCAAGTGTCCAACTTGGAATCGCCAAATTCCACGGCTTTTCTATAGCCAAATTCCGCTTCGTCAAAGGCATCCATTTTGCGGTTGATGGTCGCATATCGTTTCCAATAAAGTGCGTTTTGATTGTCCAACGCCAAGGCTTTGTTTACAAAATAAAGTGCTTTTGTATAATTTTTTTCACGAACATAAAAATCTGTAATCGCAATCCAACCTTTGTCTAAAAGTGGATCTTCGTGAACGGTTTTATTATAATATTTTAAAGCCAAAGATTTGTTGCCCAACCTTTCGTTGCATTTGCCAATTCGCAATAGTGCATAAGGCGTTGCATCATCCAAATCTATAGTTTGATTATAGTCCAAAATCGCTTGTTCATATTCCTTTACGCGCTCGTGTGCCTTGGCTTTTTCCATAAAAGCACCAACAAATTCATCGTCAATAATCGTTGCAAAATCAAATGCTCTGATGGCTTCCTGATAATTTTTTAAGCCATATTGCAATCGCCCAATTTGATGCCAAGCAATTTCGCTATACGGATTTTGGTCTATATAAAGGTTAAGATAATCAATTGCTTTTTCGTTTTGATCAAGAAATTCAAAGCAATACACTACATTGTATAGCGATGCTTGATCTTCAGGATCTTCTTCCAAACATTTGATAAAATTTTCTTTAGCTAATTCCAATTCATCCAAAAATAAATATTCCATACCTATCAGGTTGTGAACATCAGCAAGATCGTCGGTGTAAAAAAGTGCGGTTTGCAATTGCGAAATCGCTTCAAGATGGTTGTCTCGCTTAGAAAATATGCTTGCCCTTTGAATGTAAACTTCCTCATTGCGCGGTTCAATTGCAAAAAGTTCGGTAAGCAATTTTTCCGCCATGTCTAATTTATCTTCATAAACCAACATCTCGACCTGCACAAGCTTCAATCCAGTAGATTTTGGATGTTGTTCAAGTGCTAATTTTAAAGCTTTTTTAGCCAAGTTGGCTTTCCCCATATCCAAATAATGCAAAATGATATCTTCAAACTCTTCCGAGTCAAAAAATAGCACTTTATTGGTTTTGAGCATCGACTCAAATTTGGAAAGAGACAATTGATAATCGTCGTCCTCTTCTTCGCTTAACTGCATATTTTGATATTAAATATCTGCCGTAAAATTACGACTATTTTTAGCAACAGTTGTGCGTTTGCATTTATTTTTGAACAATTTAATTAACAACTTTAGCGTATTTTTTTATCATTTGGGCGTGCCCCATTTGTTGCTACGTGCCTTGCAACAAGTGGGTCGGGCATTTCGTTCCCGCTTTTTTTGGTTCCGAAGAAAAATCGAAACCAAAAAAGAGCTCCACTGCATTCCCTCACGCGAGCCAAGTTTGCGGATAAACAGCCATTAGCATTTAGCCATTAGCATTATTTTTACAAAATCAAAAATCTGTAATCAAAAATCAAAAATCAATTCAAAATAGCATCGCAAAACAGTCTGCAATCGTTAAACGCCAATCAAAAATCGTTAATCAAAAAAAAATAATACTATCAAATGAACTCCCTCCCTTTTGGGGAGGGTTGGGGTGGGGCTCAAAAATCAAAATTACTTAGCCCTGATTAAAGGGAAAATCCTTTGGGCGAAAAGACTATTTTTTGTAGGATAAAAAGAACGACCATAGAAGTTCCTTTTTGACCGTTCAAAAAAAGGATTTTCGCCCAAAGATTTGGAATGAAAGCCGGATTGGCTCCTGAAAATTATGCT
>JAYWGW010000060.1:0-21419 GCA_043778045.1 Bacteroidota bacterium
AAATAAAAGAGAATATATTTAATAATCTTGTGAAAAGAATGGTACTATCCAATTGTATCACATATAGTCAAATTGTATGCAAGTAAGTACTGACCTCAAAAGATATTAATACTATAAAAATAAAAAGGCGCTTGTAGTCGCTTTTATATCAAATTAAAAAACAACTTTCACATCATTAAAAATTTAATATACAAACTTATGAAAAACTTTATTACAATTTTGTGTCTATTCGTATTTTCATCTGCGTTAAGGTCACAAGAAAAAGAACAAATGGCTCCAAAAGACTATACCATAACAATGGACAGTTTATTCAGGTTTGTCAAAAAAGATTCCATGAAAACTGGACTTTTGTATGATCGAGTTATTGCCAATGCAAACTTATTAGAGTTCAACAATAAAGAGAGCAAACAATCTTCAAATTATTGGCATTATATTCAATCTTTGAGCGAAGTGCATCGTTCAAGTCTCGATCCAGAAAACAAGATGCAATATGAGGTATTTGAAGATTTAAAACACAAAAATAACAATGTACTTAATATCGGTTTTATAAACACTTTGATTGACTATGTAGATTACGGAACAAAAGAGGTACCTAATCTTTCATTTAAAGACGGTTTTTTCTTCAACATCGAAGACCGTAATCCTTATAAACAAAAGCAAATTACTATTGTCGCAGCCATTGCAGAAACAATATTTCATCAAGATATAAAAATCAGATTAAACCCTGATTTAGTATATCAAGACGATAACAATCCTATTAAAAATTTAACTGCAATCTTGAATGGAACCGAAATACAACTGGTTTCAAATTTTGAAGACAGCAAAGAAACAATAGATTACAGATTGAAAGGCGACGAAAAAGAAATTATATTCAGAATGGAATTTAAAAACGAAACCAGAATCGAAACTCGTGCGGTCATAAATGTAAGTTTGCCACAAGTTGCCGGGGGTCCAACAACAACATTTCCATTAGAAGAAAATTTTACTGAAAACTTAGGTATAGACCACGATTCTCCCGAAAATACAATATTGTTTCAAGGCTATAATGAAACTACTGCTATCAAAGGCGTCTTAGAATATCGCACCTATTACAACAAAGTTACTAACGATGGCAGTTCAAAATCATTAATCAACAAACCAGTAATAATTTTGGATGGATTCGACCCTGGCGATAAAAGGAAAATTTATCCACAAAGTATTGATTATAGTTTTGATAAATCAAGTTTATATGAATCGATGTTTTTTGATCATGACAATGATACAATTACACCTAAAAAAAATTTTATAGATTATAAACTCCGCCCTCAAGGCTTCGACGTAACTCTTGTCAATTTTCCTGACAACAAAATTGTGCATCCAACACAACCAACACGGCAGGTTTGGGTGCAAACAGGAATTATAACGCATCAAATCCATCCGTTTGTATGGCCATTGCATAATATCACTGTAACAACATATCATCCTGTTGGACATTGGACAACAGTCACAAACTATCTGCATCTTGCTGATGGTGGTGCCGATTATGTCGAGCGGAATGCAATGGCTCTTGTTGCATTATTAAAAAGAGAAAATCACAAATTGGTTGAAAACGGCAGTGCAGAAAAAATTACTTTGATAGGACCAAGCATGAGTGGTTTAATTTCGAGATATGCACTTGCTTATATGGAAAAAAACAACATACCACACAACGTAAAACTATGGGTAAGTTTTGACAGTCCACAATTAGCTGCAAATATTCCAATTGCAACGCAAGAAAATATTTATTTTTTTGGTCAATATGGTCAAAAAGAACAAGCCAAGAAAAAATTTAAAGAAAATTTTGCAAATCCATTCGCTCGTCAAATTCTTATTGAGCAAATGGACTATAAGCACCAAAATTATAACTGGTGGGACAATCTTGACTTATGGTTCACACCAGGTCAGTTGGGTCAAAACAATAGCGCACCATTTAGGGCTCGATTTATAAATGAATTAGAAAACGTAAACGGTGTTCAAAATTCAAATGGATTTCCAACCAATGTGTGCAAAATTGCGCTTATTAATGGCACGACAAATGGTACAAAAACAAATTCAGAAGGGCAGTTATTTTTGGAACTTGCGGGTTTTAGTCCAAGTTGGTTAAAATTTGTAGCAATTGAAGATAGAAACTTGTCCACCCCAAACAGTTGGATACAAACATTTTCAGGATTAATTGCAACAAGAACATCAGCACCTTTACTTTCTCCAAATCTATTTTGGAACCCATCAGTTAATACGAGTTTAACGTTTACAAGCGGAACAAAAAACAGATTGAATGTTAATCCAAGAGGGTCAATGGACGTGGTCCAAGGAGGAACTTTTAATACGCAAAAGATAATTAAAGACGAATTTTCGCCTGAGTTAGATCAGGCTGATGTGGAACAACAGTGGCGCGTATTTAAACAGCATCATGCTTTTATTCCAACAATTAGCTCCTTAGTGTTTAAAAATCCAAACTTTGATTGGACAGTTGCACTAAACAGGAATTTGCTGTGCGATGCAAACAACAAAGAAATTTATTTTGATAGTTATTTTGCACCTTCAAAGAATGAGGAACACGTTGCGCTAACAAATGAAAGTGTAAATTGGTTGTTGCAAGAAATAAATGGAAATGCACAAGCCCCTTGGTTTGATGTTGATATAGATAAATTAGTAGGTTTAACACACCTATGTGACAATCAAACTGAAAGCTATGCATTTGATAGTGATGTTTGTAAATTGCCGAGCGCAGTTGTAAGTTGGGAAATACCTTCTAATTTAGAATTGCTGTCATCAAATGGTTTTTCAATTAGTGTAAAAAGCATTGACAGTGGCGCATCATCCATTACTGCTGTTTTCTCGAATGGAATGAAAGTAGTAAAACCAATTTGGATAGGTCCGCCACAATTGGAACAATTTACATTTGATTCTTCACCTCACTCACTTTGTTTTGCAGCGCAACCTATAAACACCTACTATTCATCTCAATTTGATATTAATGATCGTATAAAAGCTAATTTCAATGGACAAACACCTGCAGAAATAAATTTAAATGCCAATTGGGAATGGCAAACATATGATCCTTCTATCTTCTTATTTGGGCAACGAAATATGCGATCAGTTTGTGTTCTGCAACCAGCGTTAACTGGTATTAGAGTAAGAACTAGAAACATTTGTGGTTGGAGCGAATGGTCGGAATTTCCTTTTGAAATTATAGAAATTCCCGGCGGTAGCATGCGCACAGCACAGTCTGTATATACGGTTTCTCCAAATCCAACATCTGATATTTTGAATATTGATCTTCGCAATCAAGTAAACAAACCTGTTGACAAAGCAATTATTTCTGCAAAACTTTACAATATGATTGGCGAGCAGAAAGCAACTGTTTCAGTAATTGACAATAAAGCCTCTATCGCCACCGCTAATTTGCCAAAAGGTTTATATATTCTTAAAATTGACATTGATGGTAACATCGAAAACCATCATGTAGGACTACAATAATCTAATAAAAAAAATATAAAACGGTTTTCAAACACTTGAAAACCGTTTTTTAGTTTTAGAAAAATTTAAAATAATAGCAAAGATGGAATCAATTAATAAAGCGACATTAAATAATTATAAGAATTCACTAATATCGGTTTGTCGCAATTGTTGGTTTTGGACAAATTACATTTTGCAAGCAATAACAGCAGATTGATTTCTGTTGATGAGTTATTATATTGTGGTCTTTCAGAAAAACTTATTTTCCAAATCTTTAAATCTTTAAATCTTTCAATTTTTAAATCTTTCAATCTTTAAATTTCCAAATCTTTAAATTAAAAACTACATTTGCGATATGGAACAATTTGTAGTATCGGCTCGTAAATATCGCCCACAAACGTTTAAAGACGTTGTAGGGCAACAAGCCATCACCAACACTTTGCTCAATGCCATAGAAACCAATCACTTGGCCTCTGCCCTACTATTCACAGGACCTCGGGGCGTTGGAAAAACCACTTGCGCGCGAATTTTAGCGCGTAAAATCAATCAACCTGGCTACGACGATCCAACCGAAGATTTTGCTTTTAATGTTTTTGAACTTGATGCGGCATCAAACAATTCTGTTGACGATATCCGAAGTCTGATTGACCAAGTTCGCATTCCGCCACAAACAGGAAGATTTAAAGTTTATATTATAGACGAGGTGCACATGCTATCGTCCGCCGCCTTTAATGCTTTTCTAAAAACCTTAGAAGAGCCACCTGCGCACGCCATTTTTATCTTGGCAACTACCGAAAAACATAAAATAATTCCTACGATACTTTCACGTTGTCAAATTTTTGACTTTAAACGAATTACTGTCAAAGATGCTAAGGAACATCTTATGGAAGTTGCCGAAAACCAAGGCATCACTTTTGAAGATGATGCGCTTCACATTATTGCTCAAAAAGCAGACGGAGCCATGCGCGATGCACTTTCTATATTTGACAGAGTGGTTTCTTTTTGCGGCAAAAACCTCACAAGACAAGCCGTTACAGAAAATTTGAATGTCTTGGATTATGAAACTTACATCAACGTAACCGATTTAATTGTCGAAAATAAAATTCCCGAAATTCTACTTGCGTACGATGATATTTTGTCAAAAGGATTTGACGGGCATCATTTTATAGTTGGACTTGCATCGCATTTTCGCGACTTGTTGGTTTCCAAAACACCATCAACCATTTCACTTCTTGAAGTTGGCGAACAAGCTCAAAAATTATATGCGTTGCAATCTCAAAAATGTTCGCAAAGCCTTCTTATGCAGGGAATTGAGCTTGCAAACGATTGCGATTTAAAGTTTAAACAGTCTCAAAATCAACGACTTTTGGTCGAACTTTGCCTGATGCAAATTGCCTCTATCACCTTTGATGGAGAAAAAAAAAAATTAATGAATTCATAATTCCACCAGATTTTTTTAAGCATACGCAGGAAATAAAAAATATTTTGCCATTAGTTAAGAATTTACAAGAGGAATTGATTTCCAACGCTGTAACATTGGAAACAAATGTTCCACAGAATATGATTTCGGAAATATTGCCTATTGTTAATAAAAATGAAAGTGCGGACGTTACTAACCTTGATTTAAATGATACGAAACCTCTGCAAGCAAATGGAAATCAAAAAATTTCTGCATTTTCGTTATCTGCTATAAAAGCAAAAAAACAATTGCAAGGGCAATCACAACCTGTACTTTTGCATGAAGAAAATCTGCCCAAAGACGAATTTTCAGAATCACAAATGATATTGTACTGGACTGAATATGCCGAACGTTTAGGAAATCGTGGTCAAAAAATTATGGAATCTTTATTGATGATGAATGTTCCAACTCTTAATAATACAACCATAACTTTGGAACTGCCAAACCAAGGTTCTAAACTTGATTTTGATTCTGAAACGCCGCCGTTACTAATATTTCTTAAGCAAAAATTAAATAATTTTTCGATAAATATTAATGCTATTGTTAACGAACAGATTGAAAAAAAGTTTGCCTTCACGCCTGAAGATAAATACAACCGACTAAAAGCAATCAATCCAAATTTAGAAGTGTTAAGGAAAATGTTTGAGTTGGATTTTATTTAGAAAGGTCGTTGCACATTAAAAAAAATAACAATTTCTGTCTTTATTAATATACAAATCTGCTATTTCAAAAACTCTTTATTCATTAAAAACAACTTCGCAATTGTCATCAACAAACTGTCTTGGAATCGGAAATGCATCAGTTTCGGGAAACATTCCGCTTTGCATCAACATAATTTCTTCATCGGTGTAAATGCAGTTGCCAAGCATTTTTCTAACTTCAATTTCATTTAATTTTATACCAATAAAAACCAATTCATTGAGTTTGTCACCAAAATCTGCCGTCCATCGCTCTTCAATAACCTCCTGATTGTCAGCAAAACTCTGATGCTTTAATCTATCGCCAAGTGGCATGCTCGCCCACCAAACACCTGCGCCTTCGGCTTTCATGGAACCGCCTGCTTGGCTCCAATTGATGGCCTGATCCGGACGAGATGCTATCCAAAATAAACCTTTGCTTCTTATAATTGTTTGTGGAAAATCTTTAGAAATAAATTGCCAAAAACGGTCTGAATGAAAAGGTTTCTCATTTCGATAAACAAATGAAGTTATGCCATATTCTTCTGTTTCGGGCGTATCAATGCCTTCGAGTTCGCGAATCCATCCAGCAGACATTTCCGCTTCCTCAAAATTAAAAAGTCCGGTGTTTAGAATTTCCTTTGGATCAACTCTACTCATTTCAGAACAAATGATTTTTGCAACAGGATTAAGTTTTGTTAAAGTCGCTTTTAGATATTGCAACTGCGCTTCTGAAATTAAATCAGTTTTATTCAAAATAATTACGTTGGCAAACTCAACCTGATCGACTAACAAATTCACAATTGTACGCTTATCATTTTCGATATTTGTCGCTTTAATATCTTCAAGCGTTTGCGAAGATCCAAAATCTTTAAAGAAATTAAATCCGTCCACAACAGTGACCATTGTGTCTATATAACTAAATTTTGATAAGTCTATATTTTCATCTTCGTTCACAAAAGTAAAAGTTTGCGCTACAGGAATTGGTTCTGATATTCCGGTGCTTTCTATTAACAAATAATCAAAACGATTTTCTTTGGCAAGTTTTTCAACTTCGATCATCAAATCTTCACGCAAGGTGCAACAAATGCAACCATTGCTCATTTCGACTAACTTTTCGTCGGTTCTTGAAAGAATATTTTCTGATTTAACCAAGTTTGCATCGATATTTACTTCGCTCATATCATTGACAATCACAGCAACTTTTAATCCCTCTTTATTATGAAGAATGTAGTTGAGCAAAGTGGTTTTTCCTGCGCCAAGAAATCCTGAAAGTACGGTTACGGGTAGTTTTTTCATGTTTTTTAATTCTATGTTGTTAAAACTTTGACTTTTTTATGTATTTTCTTTTCGATGATTTTAAAATAGATAGTTTTGCTTTTGGTGTAAATTGCATCAATAAAAAAACCATCTTTTATTATTAATTTTTGAGCAATTGATTTTAGTTTTAGATAATCTATAACCAAATATTCTTCTTGTACCGAATTAACTTTGTAAGCAGTTTCTATTGATTTACCATCACCAGATTGTAATATTTTTGTAAGATCAAATGGCGGTTTTGAAGCAAACATTACCAGTGAAAGCGTGATAAATAGAAATGTTAGTTTTGATTTCATTTTATTTTTTTTATTTAAAAAACTTCTATTTGCCATGGTTTTCCATATTTGGTAACGCTTTGCCGTTTTTCACATAATCGTCAAACCATTTTCTCATTTCTGCATCGGTTTCTCGTCTATACGCTCTCAATCCGTGATCGCCTCCTGCATACAAAATAAATTTTGTTGGATGTTTCGCATCATATAGCTTTTTGACAAGCTCAAGGCTTTCATCTGGACTCACACGCCAATCACTACTTCCGTGCATGATAAGTAACGGAGTGGTTTTGCTAATACTATCTGCCCAAAAAACGGCACTTCGTTTTTTTAGTTCGACGTCTTTATTTTTATAATAATCAGGGATTAACTCTGCATATACTTTAGCCTCAAAATCGTCTTTTCGGTAAGAAATTCCCGTATAAAAATTTGCTGTTCCCGCACCAACAACTGCGCCTTTAAAACGTCTTGTTCTTTTTAACGCTTGGTAGACCATAGTACCTCCGCGACTCCAACCATGTATTCCTACTTTTGTGGTATCTGCATTTTGTATTTGTGCCAACGCGGGCAATAAATTCATAACGTCATTCACATCACTGCCACCAAATTCGTCTTTGCCTTCACTTTCTGGACCACCACGATATTTTGACGTAATCACAACATATCCCCAACTTGCCATGCGTTGCAGATAGAATTGTTCAAAAGAATTTATGGCACCAAATTCTCTATTACCACCTCTGCAATATATTATACAGGGTAGTTTTTTTATATTATATTTAGGTTTTGACACATATCCACTAATTTTTAAATTATCACTTAAATAGGTAATTTTTTCTAAAATTGTATTTTCTAAAATTGTATCGGCACCTTTGAAATTTTCTATCAGCGGCAACCTATCTTTTTCAGTTATAGAATGTAACTTTTGGGATATAATTTTTCCGTCTTGTGCGAAAGCAACAGCAAATTGTAGAGTGACTAATATAAGTAGTATTTGTGATTTCATGATTTATTAATGCAATATTGTTGCAAATATAATTTTTATATTATGAAAAAAAATTAATAGCTATGCTTTTTTTTAAGTTGTGTTATAAAATAAATTTGATTTTTTATATATTTACTGAAATTTAAATCTTATGAAAAATAAAATTTCAAAAATTATTATGCTTATGGCAGTAATTATGATGTCAATTTCTTGCAACCAAAAAAATCAAGATTTAGAAAAAAAATTAAGTGCGGATCATGCCACAATGGAAGCAGATCATAAATTGTTGGAAGATGGACACACCGCAATGGAAAAAGAGCATGCAGAATTTCTTGTTGCACATGACGCTCTTAAAGAAGCTGATAACAGTCCACATAATATTGTTGAAGTGGAACATAAAAAAATGTTAGACGCTCACGCAGCATTGATTGCAAAACACGATGTAATCATGAAAAAACACTCTGCATTAGAAGAAAAGCATGCCGATGGAAAATTATCTGACGACGAAGTAAAAGCCGATCACGAAAAAATGATGAAAGAACACGACGAAATTATGATAGACCATAAAAAGATGGACGCTGACCATAAATTAATGATGGAACAAGACAAAAGGATTCAGGAAGAAGATAAAAAATAGCATTTATTTCTGAAGTTATTGTAACAAAAAAGTATTAAGTTGTAAAAATTTTAATACTTTTTTTTTAGCATACTCTTTAAGAAAAATTATAATAGCAACTTGGCATCTTCCATGATATTCAATTAAATCTTATAAAAAGTATACTACAAATAGTTAAAATTAAAATAGCAACCAAGAACGGTAATAGGCTTTCGAACCAATTTATATTCAACCTTTGATTATAGTAATCAACTTTATATTGTTTCCAGTCATGTTCATTAACATTTAGTTGTTCAAAAATTTTTGGATAAAAATGAAGTCGCAAATCTTCGTGAAATTTTCGAGTGTAATCTAAAAATTGCATTTGATTTTCACTTCCTGAAAGTGCTATATCATTAAAAAGCAATTGTGTATGTATGCTTGGAATAAACATTCCGAAATCATTACTAAATTGCTGTCTTTCAATAATTTTTTGACGCATTATCTTGGAATCGTTTTGTGCTTCAAAATCACCCATGTGTTGCATCCCATAATACCAAAAATAGCTAAATGTTTTGTCGGGCAACTCGTATTTCCGAAACTGCGGATAAATTTCATAAAATTTTTCAACCGTTTGCTTTTTATCTAAATCCCATTTGTTATGGTACCCATCACGTTGTTTTACTAATGTGCTAAGTGCTTCTGGAATTGGATATTTATTGATAACATAATTATTGATAAATGCTGGAATCAGAATTGTTAAACACAACCAAATAGACAGCAAAATGATGGCATTACCGCTTGAATTTTTCTTGAAAGAAACAATAAAAAAGCACAGTGCGAACCAAAACAATAGATATAAAAAACTTGTAATTAAAAAAAATAAAAAACGAGAATCGAATAATATATCTAAGATTATTACGGCGAAGAACAATAGAACAAATAGCGTCAGAAAAACCAACATCATTATAACAAACAATTTTTTAACCAAAAAAAAGTGCTTACTTTTTGTTTGAACGTGTACGAGACTCCAAGTGCCCAATTCGACTTCCTCGGAGTAGATGGTATAACTTAAGGAAATAATTAAAAGTGGAAAAAGGTATATAATAACAAAACCTAAATCTAAATTTCCTGATAATAAATTATTTGGATTATTTAAATCTGTATCGTACACTTGTGCTTCTAAACCGCGTATAGTCAAACTTTTAATTGTTGGTTCAACATCTCTTTGTCCGATAGAAAGTGCCGTTATTGGCTCAAAATTATTGACAACAGAAAATTTTAAATAATATAATAACAAACCCATTTCTTTATCAAAAAACGTGACATTTCTGTCTATTTGTTCTTGTTGAAACTTTGTCGTTTGCCTGATTGCTCTCTGTTGTTTTTGTATAAATTGCCTGCCTATAACAACACTTGTAATGCCTAAAACAAATAGTAACAGCAATGCAAAAATTACACTTCGATTTCGTAAAATATTTTTTAGTGACAGTAAAAACATACCTAAACTATTTTGAGTTTTTTTACAATAATGGAAATTGAAAAAATGATTCCAACCAACCAACTGCACAATGAAACAATTTCAAACAATATACTTTTGAAAACAACACCTATATTTAAAAATTGATGGCTAAAGTCAGGCAACTGTTTCCAAAAAGAGTTACTAATTTTATAAGGTTTGTCAGTTTCACCTAATTTTTTGTTACTTATATATTTGATTTGCAATTCGTTCATGTTTTGTGCCAAATCATATCGATATTTTTCGGCCTGATTTTGAAAATCTGCGTAAGCGCTAAAGTTGGTTCCGGAAAGCGCCATTGAAATGTTTTTTATTGCCGTAAAAGGATTTAAAATTGCAGTGAAGTTGTTTAAATTATTTTGTTTTTTATACAATTCAAATAATTTTTTTTGATGGACTATATAAATTTTTGCGCTCAGGCGTTCACCTTCTTTCATTATAAATCCGCCATAATTGAAGGGCAATTTTTGAACAGAATCTACTTTGAAAGTCAATAGTAAAGAATCTTTAATTTTTCTATAATGTAAATCATTTGGGTTGTGACTGTCGCCCAATTTGATCAAATCTGCTTCGATTTTCGCATTAAATTCGCTCATCGTTGGTGTTTGATAAAAATAATTCCCCAACGCCTGCATTGTTTTTGGCAATAGAATAGTCATCAAGAGCCAAATTCCTAAAAGTTTGACCAAAGATTGTTTTGATCTTGTACTAAATGCAGAAACAGACACTGTTATCACAGATGTAATCACAATAAAAAGTAAATAGCTGATTGCTACAAAAAGCAATCGCAAATGTTCGTCAGAAACAGCATTTTCGATATTTAACAATAAAAATAATACAATAAAAACAGGTATATAAAACAGTAAAGCTACTAGAAACAAACCCAAAGATTTACCAAACAATAACTGTTTCCAATTGATTCCTTGAATGAATAAAATTTTCAAAGTTGCATTTTCTCGTTCTTGTGAAATGGCATTGAAGCCTAAGAAAAAAATAATCAAAGGCAGAATAATTTGCAACAACATAGAGAGACTAATTTCGCCAAACCGCAACAAACTTGCAGACAAATTTGCCTCGGAAAAGTTCACAGTGTTCTGCTTGTGAGCTTCCAAGAAGACCACGTTGCCTGCAAAATTTTCAATACCATTGTCGAACATGCTCATTTTATGTTTCAAACGAAAGGCAAATGAACCATAATGTGCCATTCGATGTGGGTGCTTGTCTGGATTATTTTCCCAGCTTTCGCGTACTTGCTTTTGAAATTCAAGTTTTGTGTTGTTTTGAACCGTATAGTTTTTCCAACCATTGTAAGATGCAAATAAAACCAAGACTAAAAATATAGCATACAAAACGTAGAACATTTTTAGATGAAATATGTTTTTACAAAATTGTTTTGCAACCAAAAAAATGTTGAAGCTACCTTTAATCATGGTTTTATTTATAATCTATAAAAATGTTATTTAAATCTGTAAGTAGCCGTTAACATTGCATTTCTTGGCGCACCTGGAAACAATCTTAAATAATTCTGAGCCCCCATCCAATAAGTTGTGTTAGCAATATTATTGACATTTAAAGCCAATTGAAAACTACCTTTAATTGGTTTAAAGTAAAAAGCCATATCCATGATTGTGTAAGCAGGAACTTCAAAAGAACGATTAAACCACGGCACTTTATTTCCACTATGTTGCACACCAAAACCAATTCCAAAATCTTTTAGTTGTTCAACTGATGTGAAATTATAGCGAGTCCACAGATTTGCATTGTTGAAAGGTGTGTTTTGTTTTCTAGCACCAATCAATGCTGGATTGTTATCTACCAAAATCCGAGCATCAATGTAGCTATACGAAACATTTATTTGCCATTCAGGCAATACAAATCCCGCAACATCCATCTCAAAACCTTTGCTTCGCTCTGCGCCACGAGTTTCTAACAAGTCGGGTTGCGCAGGATTATTCGCATTTTGAAGTAGATTTTTTTGATTGATATCAAAGTAGGCTGCATTTGCTGTAATTTTTCCATCAAAAAGCGTAGCTTTCAAACCAACTTCACTCAAATCGCTTCGCAGTGGTTCAAATTGCGCTGCCGAATCTGCGGTGTTGAAAAAACTTCCTGTATTTGGCATTAATGTAACGGTATTAGACTGAGGTTGAAAACCTTGCAATAGGTACTGTAAACATTTATATTTTTGTTCACAGCATACGTCACACCAATTCGCGGTAAAAATGCCTTGTTTGTAAATGATTTTTCATTTGGCGCATTGTAATTCGTAATGTCCTTAAACCATTCATATCGAAGACTAAACAATACTGATAGTTTTTCCCACTGCATTTGTTCTTGAATGTAAATGGCGTCTGTTGTCGTCAATGCCGATGGTAAAGCTGTTCTTACGTTCAAATTATAATCGTCAATGTTTCGAACCGTATAATTTGGATTTGCCAAATCAAAATAACCAACATTGGGCTTTGGCAACACAACGCCTGCGACAGTAATTGTTTGATAATTTGCCGCATTTGCTAAAACAAAAGTATTGGCAACCGTTCCGTTATTTAACAAAAATCCTCTTGCAGCATTCTGACCACCACCTTTGGTTTTTTCCCAACTGTGCAGATCATAGCCAACTAAAAATTGATGTTTCACATTCCCTGATTGATAATTAAAATTGAAATAAGCACTTAAATTATCAATATTCCAAAACTGCTTTCGTTGCACAAATTGCATCCCTGCAAGCGACCGAACAGGCTGATTGGCAATGTTCACGGCAAAGGCATTTGTGGTTCTGTGTTCTTGCAAATCTTCTTTCCAAGTTTGTTTCATGTATTGCGTGTTGAAACTAATATTCTTACTGAATTTGTGTGAAAAACTACTGTTTAAAATAAATTCTTTAGATTTAAAAAGATCATTTGGTGCGCCTAAGTTTAAGCTGATTGGTGTACTGTTTAAATCTGTTTCTCCAGCAACTGCGCCAAATATCGGCTGTCCACGATCTAAATTTCCATTCATGTTGCTCATAATAACTTCTACATTAACAGCAGTTTTATCATTAGGCACATAAGATATTGACGGAGAGAATAAAAATGAATTATTGTTCACCAAATCGCGATAACTTCTTGCTTCCTGATAGGCGCCATTTACGCGATATAGTAACGTTTTCTCTTTGTTTAAAGGACCTGTAAAATCTAATGCTGTACGCAAAGTCGCAAAACTTCCGGCACTAAAGCTAATTTCTTTGCAATCAACTGCTAAAGGTTTTTTAGTTACTAAATTAATACTTCCACCTGGATCAACACTCGAAAAAGTAGCACTCGCAGGGCCTTTCACTACTTCAATTCTTTCAATGTTGGTTGTCAATGGTTGTAAAAAGTAATATTGTCTCGTTCGCATTCCATTCAAAATTTGACCTTCTTCATTTTGACTTATTCCTCGAATAGCATACTGATTATAAAAACTTGAAGGCACAACGCCACTTGCTATTTTCACTGCATCTGCCAATTGAAAAGCTTGTCGATCTTCAATTAATTCTTTAGTTATAGTCGAAATCGCTTGTGGCAAATCTTTGTTATTTATGGCAGTTTTTGTTGCAGAAAAAGAATAGTCGCTTGTATATTTTTTTGCCGAACGACCAATAATTTCAACTGTTTGAAGTTGATTTAATTCTGATTTTAGCACTACATCAATAAATTTTTCTTCATTATTAAGATTAATGTTATCGCTGTAAGCTGCATGTTCATCAGCTGAGATAATAAGCTCGTAGGTTCCATTTTCTATATTTACAAACTCGAATTTACCGTCGGCCTGCGCAGTAGCAATGGTTGTTTTGGAATTGTTTTTTAATGTAATTGTTGCTTGACTATTAAGTTGATTTTTGTCTGATTTTATTTGACCCTTCAAACTACTTTGTGCGGTAGCAAAAATTGATATAAAAAAAGCGAAAAGTAGTAGAAATTTGTTCATTGTAATAATTTAAATTGTTCTTAGGTATAGTTGTTGTAATTCGATTGCTGTAATATCATTAGTTTCAATTTTGTGAACTAATTGACCTTCTTTCATAATTCCTATGGTAGTTCCAACATTTACTGCATTAAAAATATCGTGTGTTGCCATAAAAATTGTTTTTCCCATCGATGCTAATTCTTGGCAAATTTTTGTAAATTCCTGCGTTGCAATAGGATCTAAACCCGAAGTAGGCTCGTCCATTAGAATCAAATCGGCATTTTTTGCAATGGCAATGGCTATGCTAACTTTTTGTCGCATTCCTTTTGAATAATTTTCTAATTTTGAATCAAAAGCATTAGACTGTAAGCTTGATTTTAGTAAAAAATCTTGCAATTGCTTCTTTGTATACTTAAAACCTGCCAAGCGACTGAAAAAATCTAAATTTTCGATACCTGTCAAATTTGCATATAGTTGCACAACTTCAGGAATATAAGCAACCATTTTATTGCTGTCGTTTTGCTTTGATTTTACTTGAATCCCATTAATTTCAACTGAGCCTTAACTTGCATCCGTAAATCCTAAAATCAGATTTATTGTAGTTGTTTTTCCCGCGCCATTTTGTCCCAACAAACAAAAAATTTCACCCTTATTTATTGATAAGTTTAAATTTTGCAATGCATAAAAATCTTTATACTTTTTACTTAAATTTATAATTTCTAATACTGCCATATTTTTGTTTTTAATTATATTTAAAATGCTGACATCTGAAATTAATGATATGTCCAAGAATCATTCCCGAGCCACCAATTAATATCAACCAATAGTCAACGCCAAATAATAATTCCAAAATCACTCCGAGCATTACTAACAATATCGAAACTCCTAAAATTGCTTTTACTTTGTTTGGAGCATCACTTAAAATTATTTTAGAAACAACAAACATTCCAACGCAAGCAAACGCTACATCTATCCAATGATTGTGCAAGAAAGCTACTGGTAAAATTGAAAGTATTGGTAAAGCCAAACAATGTGCCATGCAAACTGTTGCGCTTGATATTCCTAAAATATCCAAAATTGAAGTCGATTTTAGTTTCATTATAATTATATTTGCTTACGAAGATTGGTGTGCAAAGATACACGAACTTCTTCTTAATGCAATATTATTGCGTTTTAATTTTAAAAATTCTATGAAAATAACACGGAATACTACATCTAAAACTGCTATTTTAGAATTAATTTCTAATTCTAATGTGGCTTTGTCGCATATTGAAATTCAAAATATTTTGAACGGATTGTGCGATAGAGTAACTATTTATAGGGTTTTAGACCGATTGGTTAATGAAGATTTGATTCACAAAATTGCGACGCCCGAAGGAACAGTAAAATATGCAAGTTGCAATCATAAACACGAAAGTCATTCGCATTCTCACCAACACGTACATTTTAATTGTGAAAAATGTTTGGATGTAACTTGTTTAGAAAATGTAGAACCTGTTTTTACAATTCCTGAAAGTTATAAAGTAAAAGAAATGAATTTTACATTAACAGGAATTTGTCCGAAATGTAATTAAAAAATGTTTTTAAGTCAAAAATTAATGTAGTAAAACAATACTTTTTAAGGATTTAGGTTTAAACGATGAATATAAATTCTTATTATTTTGCTTCAGATTTTAATGCAATATAACTTTTAATATAAAAAAATCTGTGCAAATCTGTGTAAATCTGTGGCTGAAAAACAACCAATCTTTTTAGCAATAATTAAATCTTACCGTAATACATTGCCTTTACAATTCCATCCGCAAGCCCGATTTTTGGTACATAAATATTTCGTGCGCCACTTAATTTCATGGCATTTAAATAGATTTTTAATGCGGGGATTATAACATCCGCTCGGTCGGGATTCAGACCTAAATCTGAAATACGCTGGTCGTACGTCATGTTATTTAAAATTGTATATTGGTTATTTAAATACATATAAGACAACGGTTTTTCGTTTTGCTTGCCCGACATTTTAAATATTTTATTGATGTTTCCACCCGAACCAATAAGTGTAACATTTTCATATCCTTGTGTGTTTGTGGTAATCCATCGGTCAATTTCTTGATAAACGACATCATGAACCATGTTGTTCAGCATCCGCACTGTTCCAACTTTGAAAGATTTGGATACAATCATTTTTCCATCAGAGAATAAAGAAAATTCTGTGCTTCCGCCACCAACATCCACATACAAATAGGTTTGTTCTGTTTTCAAAAGATGATGTAAATCTGTGGATGCAATAATGGCGGCCTCTTTTTTACCGTCAATAATTTCAATTTGAATGTCCGCTTTTTCAAAAATTGTTTCAACAACATCTCTGCCGTTATATGCCTCACGCATTGCAGACGTTGCACACGCCATATATTTTTCAACTTGATGTACTTTCATCAAAAGCCTAAAAGCTGTCATGGCATCGACCATTCTGTCAATGGTTTCGGCTGTTATTTCACCAATCGTAAAAACATCCTGCCCCAAACGAATGGGCACACGAATCAAGGCATTTTTGTTAAATTGCGTTTCTTTGCCAACTTCTTCAACAATATTACATACCAACAACCGCATGGCATTTGATCCAATGTCGATTGCGCCATATTTTTTTATTGTAATCATTGAAGAGTGTTTAAAAGTTTCAAGTTTAAAAGTGTGAATGTGGAAAAGTATGTGCAATTATCCCCACTTAAAACTAATTTCTTTTTCGATTGCGGGATTTAAACTTAAATGAACGGGGCAATTCATGGCAACGCGTTCTAAAATTAAACGTTCTTTTTCGGAAACGGTGGTGTTCATGTTCATTTCAATGCCGATTTTTCCGATGCGACGTGGTTCGGTTTGCATTTCTTTGATTACGCCAACAGTTGAACCTTTTAAATCGACGTTCATGTCTTTGGCTTTGATTGCCATGATCGTCATCATGCAACTTCCCAACGATGTTGCGAGCATGTCTGTTGGTGAAAAAGCTTCGCCTTTGCCGTTGTTATCAATTGGTGCGTCGGATAAAATTTCTGTTCCAGATTGCAAATGGATTGCGGAAGTTCGCAAATCGCCAAGGTATGTGATTTTGGATGTCATGTTTTTTATTTTGCTTCTTTGATGGTTAGATCTGATTGATATTCAAGAATGTAAACACCATTATTGAAAAATCCGCCATCGGCATTTTGCTCAAATTCAAATTTATTTTCAACTTGCTCCGACGATATCTCCGCGATAGTTTCCACAAATGATTTTTCTTGCGACAATCTCAAAATGGTGTCAAACGTCAAATCAAAACCTCGGGTAGCATATTGATTTGGGAATATTTTATTTTTTAGTTTAAAATCTTTTTCAAAAATGTTGGCTTCAACACTATTGTTATCTCGTGACATTGATGGATATAGCATTTTCAATCTTGTGAGTTTAGACAATGGAATTTCGTCGAAATCTAAAGTTTCGTTTTTTTCTAAAATCACTAATTGAACTTGATAGTCTTTTTGAAGATTGATTAATGCGTTTGTGGTTTTCAGAATTAAACCTGTTTTTTCAGAATCGAGAATCACAAAATTAATGTTCAATTTGCTAAAATGTTGCGCCAAACTGTCTGTTGCAAATGTGTTTTTATCATTCATCGAAATCATTTTTACCTCTGAATACTGTTTTAAAAATTGCTTTGTTGCTAATTTTTTATTGTCGATAATGGCAAGAACGTTTCCATTTTTTGCTTTCATAAAGGCGAACATAGCGTTTTTCACGAGTTCGGTTGAAATGTTTGAAACCACTAAATTTGGACTCGATTTGTGCGTTTCTTTTGATAATGGCGAAATGATTATCGTCTTACTATTGCGTAACAATTCTGCTGTTTTTTCTACATTTGATTGATAAAATGGCCCAATGATAACATCAACTTTAGCTAAATTATTATTATTAATCAAATTTTCAACATTGCTTGATGATTTGATTTCCTGCGAATCTAAAATTTTGATGTCCATGTTGAGACCCAACGTTTTCGCAGAATCGATGGCATGCAACACGCCCGCATAAAAGTCCAACGTCATGTTTAAAAACTTGTCAGATTTTAATCTTGTGGCGGTTGAAGTTATGGTGTCCGTTTCAATTTTGGAAATATTAAAAGGCAAAAGCAAAACCAATTTTTTACGATCTTGAGGTTTTGCTGATTTGGAAAGATTGGTAAAAACCTTCGTTTCAAAATCTTTTATAACAACAGTTGATGGACATTTTATGACGGCACCAATGTTCACGCCTTCTGAAAGTAATGGATTTATTGTCAACAATTCCGCTTGTGTGAGTCCAAATTTATTTGCCAAACTATACACCGTCTCTTTTGGCTTTATGGTATATTCTTTAAATGTTATAATAGGTTTAGCAATTTCTTGCGGATCAGCTTTTGGCAAATTTTTAATTGTTGGCGTTGGTTCTGATTTTTTAATTGGCTTTTCAACTGTTTTTACAGTTGCTTTTTGTGAACCGCCGATTTGCAATTCCATACCAATTTCAAGTCCATCGACGATTTGTGGGTTTTGATCCTCGAGTTTTTCAATGGTGGTATTATATTTTTTTGCAATTGAATATTTTGTTTCTTTTGCCTCAACTGTGTGGGTTTTGGTTGATGGTTGTTGGTTGTTGGTTGTTGGTTTTAGCGATGCAGTTTTAACTTCTTGACTCTTGACTCTTGGCTCTTTTGTATCATCTTGACTCTTGGCTCTTGGCTCTTTTGTATCATCTTGCTTCTTGGCTATTGGCTCTTGACTTTTCGACGGTATCTGAATTTCCTCTCCTATTTTTAGACCTTCGGTTTTGAGTGTTGGGTTTGCGTTTTCAATGGCTTCGACGGTTGTTCTAAATTGAACTGCAAGACTGTAAAGTGTTTCTTTTGATTGAACAATGTACGATACAAAAGCATTTTTAACAACAGTTTTCGGCGCTTCAACGTTTTTTGTTGGAATTTTTGCAACTATCACTTTCCCGTTGTTGGGAACGATCAATTGCATTTCGGGTTTAATTCCACCAACAGCATCGGGATTAAGTTTGAAAATATTTAGTGGTGTGGTTTTATAGCGAATGGCAATTTGAGTGACGGTTTCGCCGGCTTGCACGGTGTGTTTTTTGAGCTTTTCTTGTGCAAAAATGCTATTTATTGATAAAGCAAAAAGCAGCAGTAATATGATGTATTTTTTCATTTTTTATATTGTTGTGATGCGACCCATTGTGGCGCGCAATCTTTTAAAACTTATCGATTAGCACAAATCCCGATGATAGCCCCGGTGGAAACGGCATCTTTTTTTGGGTTCTGCCCCATTGACGGGTTTGCTTCGTTCCTCGCAATGACAAATGGGGCAGAATCCAAAAAAAATATAGTTGACGACGGGACAGTATCTCAAAAAACGTGCCTAATGTTTGTGCTTCTGATAGCGAAAAAGCTAATAGCTGAAAGCTGACAGCTATTTTTAGCACTAATATTTTATTCCCACTCAATTGTGGCGGGCGGTTTCGAGCTGATATCGTAGACGACGCGGTTGACGCCGGGAACTTTGTTGATGATGTCGTTCGAGATTTTCATGAGAAATTCGTAGGGCAAATGTACCCAATCGGCGGTCATTCCGTCGGTGGATTGGACGGCGCGGAGGGCAACCACTTTTTCGTAGGTTCGCTCGTCGCCCATGACGCCGACGCTATTTACGGGCAAAAGTATGGCGCCTGCTTGCCACACGCTGTCATATAAATTCCAAGATTTTAGTCCGTTTATGAAAATAGCATCAACGTCTTGCAGAATTTGGACTTTTTCAGATGTGATGTCTCCAAGAATTCTGATTGAAAGTCCAGGTCCAGGAAATGGATGGCGACCCAAAAGCTCGGCATCAATGCCAAGATTTGCGCCTACGCGACGGACTTCATCTTTGAAAAGCATGCGCAAAGGTTCCACAATTTTGAGTTTCATATAGTCAGGCAATCCGCCAACATTATGATGCGATTTGATGGTTGCCGATGGTCCTTTTACGGAAACGGACTCGATTACGTCGGGATAAATGGTGCCTTGGGCAAGCCATTTGACGTCTTTTATGATTTTGGATTCGTCGTCAAAAACTTCGATAAACACACGACCGATGGTTTTACGCTTGGTTTCAGGATCAGAAATGCCTGCCAATTGAGACAAAAACCGTTCAGAGGCATCGACGCCTTTTACGTTGAGACCCATTCCTTTATATTGATCAAGCACGGATTGGAATTCGTTTTTGCGCAGTAATCCGTTGTTTACGAAAATGCAATAGAGGTTTTCGCCAATGGCTTTGTGCAACAAAACGGCGCAAACAGTGGAATCTACGCCACCAGACAATCCAAGAACGACTTTGTCGGACTGCAATTTTTGTTTCAGTTCGACAATCATTTCTTCGGCAAAAGCATTTGGCGTGAAGGTTTGTGGAATTTTGGCGATTTTGACCAAAAAGTTCTCTAAAATTTGTTTTCCGTCTATGGAATGAAAAACTTCGGGATGAAATTGCAGAGCGTAGGTGGCTTCGCCTTCTATTTTGTAAGAGGCATTTTCGACGTCAGCGGTACTTGCAATTTTGATGGCGTTTGTTGGCAGTTTTTTGATAGAATCGGAATGCGACATCCAAACTTGTGATTTTTCGGGAACGGATTCAAAAAGAACTTCGTCTGATTTTATGTAGGTTAGATTGGCGCGACCATATTCTCGTGTGTTTGACGAGGCAACTTCGCCACCAGAAAAATGGGCTAAATATTGCGCTCCGTAGCAAACGGCAAGTAGTGGCATTTTACCTCGAATATTAGATAAATCGGGGTGAATAGCATCTTCGGCACGCACGGAAAATGGACTACCACCAAGGATTACGGCGCCGTATGTCGACAAATCGGTAGGAATTTTATTGTAGGGAAATATTTCGCAAAAAATGTTTAGTTCGCGAACGCGACGGGCGATAAGTTGGGTGTATTGCGAGCCAAAATCAAGAATAAGTACGTTGTGTTGCATAGGCAAAAATAGAATTTTCAGTGGACTTATAAAAGATATTAATGAAGTTTTTTAGGAAATTGAAACAAAAAAAGCCTTGAATTTCTTCAAGGCTTAGCAATTATTCAGGGTGGATGACCGGGTTCGAACCGGCGACCCTCGGCACCACAAACCGATGCTCTAAC
>JAYWGW010000061.1:0-21182 GCA_043778045.1 Bacteroidota bacterium
AATACTCTTGTTCTAAAACCATCAAAAGTTTTGGCATAATTTCTTCTGATCATAAATTGATCGCACAATTGTGAGAATAATGTTTCGATTCTTTTTCTGGTTTTTCTAAAAATATATGGTTGTTTTTCATAATCTTTTTGATTAGTTCGCTTTGGTGTTTCTAAAGTAATATTTGCTGTTTCAAATAAATCTAATTGAATGGTTTCAGATAGATAGCCTTTATCTCCAAGTAACTTACAATTAGATATTTGACTTTTAATTTCTTTCAAAAAATGTATGTCATGTACACTCGCTTTTGTTAAATCAACTGCTTGAAAAACCCCTGATATTGCGCAAACTCCATGCAATTTGTAACCAAAAAACCAATTGTTTTGCGAGGCACAAAATCCTTTATCTGGTGCCGTTTCAAATACTTCTCGACATATTTTTACTCGTCTATGACGAGCCATTTTACAAACCTCTAAAGGCATACTATCTATTACAAAATAATCTTCAAACTCATTAAAACGCCTATACATTTGCTCACGTATAATCTCCGAAAAATCAAATAATTTGCGTCTTCTTTTGTTGTATTGGCTCCTCTCAATTAAATTCATAACTGGTGCACTCTCCAATTGTTTGAACAAAGAATTTTCGCTATCAATAGACATATATTCAGCTGTCAAACTTAATGCAACTACCTCAACGTCAGACATTTTTACTTTTCTTCCCGCTTTAACATACTGATTAATAGGTAGTTCTAAAGTATTTATAACCTCTAAAACTTTTTGATAATTTTTTACTATATTTGACATAGATATTGGGTGTTTAGCGACTACAAGATACTGAATTTCAGTATCTTGTCCCAATATTTATACACTTTTATTTAAAAAAATAATTGCACCCAACGGGTAAATGATAATCTCATTGAAAAACAAAGCGAAAAGCAACGAGATATTAATGCCGTTTATGTGTTTAAAAAACAATAGATTATAGCTTAAGGAATGTTACGGTGCAAATAAGGAACGTTACTTTTTTATTGTAAACACTTGATATTCAATGGTAAAAATTAATTAAGGAACATTTGAACACAATTAAGGAATATTGTACAATATTATTAACAGTTTTAGTTATTAAAAATAGATTAAGGAACATTTGTATACGATTAAGGAATGTATAAAAAACGTTGTTAACGGCTGTAAACATTCAAATCTTCTTTATTAAGGAAGATTTTAATTAATTTAAGGAACATTAAAATTGACAAATAACCATTGACAATTCATAATTATAAGTAAGTAATGAAATTACAATTCAAAGAACAACAATTTCAAATTGATGCAGTAAAAGCAGTAGTCGATTGTTTTGCAGGACAACCTATAAAAACCAATCGCTTCACTTTGGAACGCTCAAAAGATATTATCAAAAAAGCCAAGCAATTGGCTCAAGGCGTTGTGGCTAATACTTTAGAATTTGAAGTAATGGAAAGTATTGGGTATAGAAATACACCTATCCAAATTACCGATAATCAAATTCTTGAAAACCTTAAAAGAGTTCAGTTTGCAAACGATATTCCAGAGAGTACACAATTAGAAAGACCAAAAGGTTTAAATCTTGGGTATAACTTAACTATCGAAATGGAAACAGGTACAGGAAAAACCTATACCTACATTCGTAGTATGTTTGAATTGAATAAAGAATTTGGTTGGAGCAAGTTCATTATTATTGTGCCAAGTATTGCCATTCGGGAAGGGGTTTACAAATCGTTTGAAGTAACCCAAGACCATTTTCAAGAAATATTTCAGCACAAAATAATACCATTTATTTATAATTCTTCACGTCCGCAAGACATTGAGAATTTTGCTTCTGATAGTCGTATTAGTGTAATGATTATCAATACACAAGCGTTTAACGCCACAGGTAAAGATGCACGACGTATTAAAATGGAATTAGACCAATTTGGTTCAAGAAAACCAATTGAAATATTAGCTCAAACCAATCCAATTCTTATCATTGACGAACCACAATCGGTTGATGGTGAAAGAACATTGGAAAGTATGCAAGATTTCAATCCGTTGTTTACATTACGTTATTCCGCTACTCATAAAGTAGAATACAACAAAGTGTTTCGTTTAGATGCTCTTGATGCCTATAACAGAAAACTAGTAAAAAAAATACAAGTAAAAGGAATCAACTTAAAAGGAACTACCGGAACAAATGGTTATTTATATCTTGAAAATATAGTTGTTAGCAAAGACAAAGCACCAGTAGCATCAGTTGAATATGAAGTAAGAAATGCAAGTGGTACAACAAAACGAATTAGACAAAAATTATCTAAAGGAGCAAATTTATTTGATCTTTCAGGCAATATGCCACAATACAAAAATCAAGTCATTCAAGAAATTGATGGTTACCATAATAAAATAGTTATTAATGGTTTAGAATTGTTTGCCGGTGATGTTATTGGCGATTTCTATGAAAAAGATTTCAGAAGAATACAAATCAGGGAAACCATTTATTCACACCTTAAAAAAGAAAAACAATTATTCGATAAAGGCATAAAAGTACTCTCGTTATTCTTTATTGATTCCGTAGAGAAATATAAACAATACAACGAATTAGGCGAAGAAGTACAAGGCGAATATGCCAAAATATTTGAAGAAGAATACAATAAATTACGAAGTGAATTTTTAGATTTATTTCATCAAGAATACAACGAATACCTAAAAGAAAGTGATCCAAGCAATGTTCATAAAGGATATATGCCAAGCAATTATTTTAGTTATATAGAAAGAGATGCAGCCGATAAATTGCACAGAGGTTATTTTTCTATCGACAAGAAAAATAAAATGATTGACCCAACAATAAAACGGGGTAAAGAAGATTCAGAAGATATTTCGGCATATGATTTAATTATGAAAGACAAAGAACGTTTGTTAAGTTTTGACGAACCAACACGTTTTATATTCTCACACTCAGCTTTAAAAGAAGGTTGGGATAATCCAAATGTATTTCAAATTTGTGCTCTAAAACATTCTGATGCTACCATAAGAAGAAGGCAAGAAGTGGGTCGTGGAATGCGTTTATGTGTCAATGAACACGGAAATCGTTTAGACTTTGAAACAGTTGGTGAGCAAGTTCACGAAATAAACAGATTAACGGTTATTGCTTCTGAAAGTTATGAAGAATTTGCAAGAGGTTTGCAATCTGAAATTGCAGCAACCTTAAAAGATAGACCACAAAAAGCCGAAGTAGATTTCTTTATTGGGAAATTAGTTACCGATGCTTTTGGTCAAAGTATTCGATTAACAGAAGAGGTTTCTAAAAAGCTAAACAAGTTTTTATACAAAAATGATATTCTCGATGAAGAAGATAAAATAACTACTGATGGTAAAGCAAAAATAGAGAGTAATCAAGTTCCATTACCAGAGAATTTAGAACCATTTAGAGAAGATATTACCAAGCTATTAAAATCAATTTATACAGGCGATGGTATCACTATTGAAAACGACAGAAATAATGTTGAAGTTGTTGTAAATAGTAATTTCCACAAAAAAGAGTTTCAAGACCTTTGGAACAAAATTAATATAAAATCCATTTATGAAGTAAAATTTGATACAGATAAACTTATAGAAGATAGTAAAAACAGAATCAATAAAGATTTGCATATTGCAGACAGAAGTTATGAAGTCAAAGAAGGTGTTTTAGAACAAACAACAAAACAAAAAATTGACAATAACGAAGCCATACAAGTTACAAGTCGTGCTACTAAAAAACTAGATACAGATGTTTATACTAATACTGTTTATGACATCATAGGCGAAATGGTGCATACAACTAATTTAAAAAGAACAACTGTTGTAACTATTCTTAAAAAGATAAATCCAAATCAATTTTATTTGATTAGAAAAAATCCCGAAGAGTTCATTGCTAAATGCAGTAAGTTGATAAATGAAACAAAAGCAAGTTTAATTATCAATAACATTATATATCACAAAACCGAAGACAGATACGATGCTAAAACGGTTTTTACCAATTCTAAAGAATCATTACGTCAAACAGAAATACTAAAAAAACATATTTACGATTACCTTATTTCAGATTCTAAAGTAGAACGAGAATTTGCAGGTGCATTAGAAGCTAGTGAAGAAGTAACTGTTTATGCCAAACTTCCAAAAAGTTTTTACATTACAACACCAGTTGCAAAATACAGTCCAGATTGGGCAATTGTGTTTGATAAAGATAAAGTAAGGCAAATCTATTTTGTTGCTGAAACTAAAGGAACTGACGATACCAATAATTTAAGAGGAATAGAAAACTTAAAAATCCATTGTGCAGACGAACACTTCAAAGAAATAAGTAATTGTGAAGTAAAATTTGCAGCAGTTAGTTCATATGAAAAAATGATGGATATTGTGCAGTTAAAATAAATTGAATGAAAATAATCGACAACATAACTTCAAGACTTGGAGAAGATTTAAAAGCCGAGATTACAAAAGGAAGCAAATTGAGTATTGCAGCATCCTCATTTTCAATATATGCTTTTGAAGCACTTAAAAAAGAACTCAAAGGCATTGACGAACTAGAATTTATTTTTACTTCTCCAACATTTATAGAAGACACTTTTCAAAAGATTTCAAGAGAGTTTTATATTCCTCATATCGTTAATGAAAATCAATTATGTGGTGGCGATTTTGAATTAAGATTAAAAAACGAATTAAACCAAAAAGCCATTGCAAAAGAATGCTCAAATTGGATTGAAGACAAAGTAAAATTCAAATCTAACAAACAAAATAATCTTCCTTTAAACGGACTAATTAATATTGAAAAAGGAGAACAATCGGTTAGTTATTCAAACATAACAGGTTTTACAAGTTCCGATTTAGGTGTTACTCACAAACAAGGATTCCCAACTTTAATTCAAAAAGTAGATTTTCCAAATAGTAAAGCTTATGTAGATTGGTTTAAACAAATTTGGGATAATGAGGAATACTTAAAAGATGTAACGGAACAAGTTCAAGCATTTTTTGAAAATGCTTTCAAAGAGAACAGTCCAGAGTTTATATATTTTATTACACTTTACAATATTTTCAACGACTTTTTAGAAGATATTAATTCCGATAATTTACCTAATGACGATGTTGGTTTCAAAGAAACTTTAATCTGGAATAAATTATTTAATTTTCAGAAAGATGCTGTAATTGGTGGAATTAATAAACTAGAAAAATATAACGGTTGTATTATTGCAGATAGTGTTGGTTTGGGAAAAACATTTACTGCTTTAGGTATCATCAAATATTATGAAAAAAGAAATAAAGATGTATTAGTTTTATGTCCTAAAAAGCTGGAAACCAATTGGAATAACTTTCGACAAAACGATAAAAATAATCTTTTAGCTAAAGACAAATTTAATTATGATGTGCTTTTTCATACGGACTTATCACGTGAAAAAGGAATGAGTAATGGTCGTAATTTAGAACTTGTTAATTGGGGAAATTATGGTTTAGTAGTTATTGATGAATCGCATAATTTCAGAAACAACAGCACTTCGGTTGGTAAAGAAAATAGGTATCAAAAGTTATTAAGAAAAATTGTACAAGAAGGAATTGAAACTAAAGTATTAATGCTTTCGGCAACACCTGTTAATAATAGATTTAATGATTTAAAAAATCAATTGGCAATAGCTTACGAAGGAGCATCATTTGAAATTAATGACCGTTTAAATACCGAAAGAAATATAGATACAGTTTTTGTTAGAGCCCAAAAATCTTTCAATACTTGGTCTAAATTATCAAATGACGACAGAACAACAGACAAGCTATTAGAAATGCTTGATTTTGATTTCTTTGAAATACTTGATAGTTTGACAATTGCACGTTCAAGAAAACACATTACTAAATATTATGATACTACTGATATAGGTAAGTTTCCAGTAAGGAATAAACCAGTATCCATTCATAGTCCTTTAACAGATAAAAAAATAAACTTTGAAAATATAGCAGAAAGATTAACGCTTTTAAATCTTTCGGTTTATTCGCCATTAAATTATATACTTCCGAGTAAAGTTCAACTCTATGCTGATAAATATGATAAAAAAGTAAAATCAGGAGCAGGAACATTTACACAACTTGATAGAGAAAGAAGTTTGAAATTCTTGATGCGAATTAATTTGCTAAAGCGAATTGAAAGCTCAATTGATTCATTCCGTTTGACTTTAAATGATATTTTATCACAAATAAAAACTCGTTTAGAATTACTTAAAAAAGAAAATACCGATTCAGTTTCAAGTGTACAATGGGATATTGATAATGAAAATGTTGATTGGGATGCAGATTGGGGTGATGAAGAAAACATCATTGGTAAAAAAGTAAAAGTTAGAGTTGAAGATCTCGATAAAACAAGATGGATTGAGGATTTAGAAGTAGATTTAGACAATTTACAAACATTATCAAATGAAGTTAGTAATATTAGCCGTTCAAGCGATATTAAACTAAAAAAGTTGATGGAAGTTGTTGAAGAAAAATTTCAAAATCCAATAAACGAAAATAATAGAAAAGTAATAATTTTCACAGCTTTTGCAGATACAGCTAATTATTTATACAATAGTTTAAAAGATACTTTATTAGAAAATTATAATATCAATACAGCATTAATAACAGGATCTAAAAGACAATGTACAAGCAAAAATATTAATACTGATTTGAATACATTATTAACTTGTTTTTCTCCTATTTCTAAAAACAAAAAAGATATATTTCCCTATCTTGAAGATAGTATTGATGTTTTAATTGCAACAGATTGTATTTCTGAAGGTCAAAATTTACAAGATTGTGATTTCCTTATTAATTATGATATACATTGGAATCCTGTTAGAATAATTCAACGATTCGGTAGGATAGACAGAATAGGTTCAATTAATTCTAATATTACAATGGTTAATTTTTGGCCAGATGTTTCATTAGACGCTTATATTAATTTAAAACAACGAGTTGAAGATAAAATGCTTATCAGTAATATGGCAAGTACAGGTGATGATAATATTTTAAAAACCGATGATAAAGATTTAGAATATCGTAAAATTCAATTAAAAAAATTACAAGAAGAAGTAGTTGATTTAGAGGATTTAAGAGAAGGAGTGAGTATTACTGATTTAGGATTGAATGACTTTAGAGTAGATTTATCAAACTTCCTCAAAAAATATGGAAAACTAAAAAATATTCCAGAAGGAATCTATGCAGTTGCAGAAGCTGAAAATGAGGAAAGCAAAGGCGTTATCTTTGTTTTAAGAAATATCAATAATGAGGTAAATATTGATAAACAAAATCGTTTGCATCCATATTACATAATCTACATAAAAGACAACGGAGAGATTATTCACAATCATTTTGATTCAAAAAAATCATTAGATGCAATAAGACTTTACTGTAAAGGATATTATGAGCCATTGCTGGAACTATGTGATAAATTTAGTGCAGAAACAAACGATTTTAAAAATATGGATTTTTATTCCGATTTATTAAAAAAATCAATTGGTTCAATAGTAAAAACCGAAGCAGACAAAGATATTAAAAGTTTATTCCGTTCAGGAGGCACAACTGCACTAATCAATAATGTAAAAGGTTTAGAAGATTTTAGTTTAATCTCATTTGTAGTAATAAAATGATCTATTTCGACCTTCCAAAATCAACTATCGTAAATAGGTTTATACCTAAAAACGCTTTTGATGATTATACCAACTCCTCTCAAAAAAAGAAGTTCACAGATATAATTGATAAAATCACTTGGCTAAATAAATTGTCAAAAGACACAATCAATCTTAATGGTACTGATGTAAAAGAAATTCAAATATTTGAAATTAAATTAAAAACCAAAGATAAAATTCAGGGATTGCTTAACATTATTGATAAATCAATTCCATATCATATTATTTTTATTATATCATTTGGAGAAGAAATTTATTTAAGCACATCCAAAAAGCACAATCACATAAATAATGAAAGCACAGCAGTTATAGATTGGAATTTCAATTCAGAATGGCAATTAAGTACAAAGAAAAAAGTAAAACTTAATTTAAGAGAAAGTATTGATTTTATTTACACCGACTTCTGTTCTCAAACATCAGGATTCCAAAGTAAAAACATAAAAGAAATAATAGAAAATGACAGTTCTAAAACAAAATTAAAAAAGCAGATAGAGGATTTGGAGCTAAAAATAAAAAGGGAAAAACAATTCAATTTAAAAGTTGAATTGAATCAAAAACTAAAAGAGATTAAAAAAAATAGAAAAAGTTGAAAAAATATATTTTTAAAAAATTAATTAAAGTAATTTGGAAAACTTTAAAACAAAACTACCAAACATCTCGAACGCCAAATAGACGTGATGGTTTATCATTTGTATGAATTGAGTTATGAAGAGGCAAAAATTATTGATGATAGTTTGAGTATCGATGATTTTGAAAAGTATAAATTATAAAATTTGTGAGCAATATTAAATTATTCGAACAACAACAAGTTCGTTCAACATGAAACGAAGAACAACAAAAATGGTATTTTTCTATCATTGATGTGATATCAGTTTTAACAAATTCGCCACGGTCAAGAAAATACTGGAACGCTTTAAAAACAAAATTGCAACAGGAAGGTAGTGAACTGTCCCAAAAATTGGGACAGTTGAAAATGTTAGCAGAAGATGGAAAAATGAGAATGACTGATGTTGCTGATACGGAACAACTTTTACGTCTTATCCAATCCATTCCATCGCTAAAGGCAGAACCATTTAAACAATGGTTAGCTCAAGTAGGCGCAGAACGAATTGCCTAAATCGAAAATCCAGAATTGACTCAAGCACGCATTAGAGCCACCTACAAGGCAAAAGGTTATAGTGATGAATGGATAGAAAAACGCATCAGAGGTATTTTTGTTGGTGACGAGTTGACTAATGAATGGAAACAACGTGGCGTGAAAGAGGAAAAGAGTATGCCATACTTACGGCTGAAATCAGCAAAGCTACTTTTGGCATTATCCCAAGCGAATATAAAAACCTGAAAGGATTAACCAAAGCGTCTGAAAAATCTAAGAGATCACATGACCGATTTAGAATTGATTTTTACAATGTTAGGGGAAGCATCTACTACTGAAATTGCAAAAAACAAAAACGCCAACGGTTTTGTAGAAAATCATAAAGCAGCCATAGCAGGCGGAAATGTAGCATGAAATGCCCGAAAGGAATTAGAACATAAATCGGGTAAAAAAATCGTGAATGCAGTAAACTTCAAGCAACTTACAGAAAGTCCGAAAAATAAAAAAATAGAATAAGAGATAATCACAACATAAATCATTACATAGTGTCGCGATAACTTCTAAACGAGATAAAACAGATGATAATCACGACATAAAAATAGCAAGATGGAATATTGAATAATAACATAACAATCTTTTCTGAATTAAAAAACATACTACAAATCGCAAGCGCATAAACCTCACATATTTTCCCATAAATTTTTAGCTGTTGATGCAGAGATTTAAACATTTTCAACTACCATTTTTACCCTACCTTTGCAAAAATTATATTTTATAGAAAATACCACAAGTTTAAACAAATGACAATAAATTTCAACATAAACCCCAACGGCTTAATCCCTGCAATTATTCAAGACGCCACCACTAAAAATGTTTTAATGCTCGGGTATATGAACCAAGATTCATACGACAAAACAATAGCATCCAAAAAAGTAACTTTTTTTAGTCGTTCCAAAAACCGATTGTGGACAAAGGGCGAAGAAAGTGGAAATTTTCTCGAACTTATTGACATTCAACTTGATTGTGACCAAGATGCTTTTTTGGTTTTTGTGAATCCGTCAGGACCAACTTGCCATACAAATGCGGATACCTGTTGGCAAACACCCAACAAACAAACTTACGGATTTATTTCAGATTTAGAAGAAACTATCGAAAACCGTAAAAACAATCCCGATGAAAAAAGCTATGTTTCAAGTTTATTTCAAAAAGGAATTAATAAAATCGCTCAGAAAGTGGGCGAGGAGGCCGTTGAGGTAGTTATCGAAGCCAAAGACAATAACGATCATTTATTTTTAGATGAAAGTGCCGACTTACTATTTCATTATTTGATATTACTTCAAGCGAAAGGTTTTAAAATCGATGATGTTGTTAAAATATTGATTGACCGAAATAAGTAATTTTAAAAAATATACTTTATAAAAAAAATCGCTTTCAAAAAATTGAAAGCGATTTTAATTTAAACTAACATTTATTTACAACACTGGTTGCAGTACCTTATCAACCGCGTGTATAATACCATTTGCACATTGGACGTTTGTCACAACTATTGTTGCTTTTGTGGCTGAAGTGTCCATAATTTTAGCGCCTGACGTTAAGTCTATTGTTATATTTTGAACAGGTGCTGTTATCATGGGAATTACTTGCCCATTTGTCAATTGCGTTGATTGAACATTTCCTGCTGCAGTTACATGATATTGTAATACTTTAGTTACTTGGGCTGTAGTAGCTCCATTAGCAAAACCACCCACCCCCAAAGCTGTCGTAAATGCAGCGTTTGTAGGTGCAAAAACGGTCAATGGTACTGTATTTGTCGAAAGTGCATTCAAAACCGCACTTTGAGCAGGACTTTTAAGAACGCTTACTAACGTACTAAAAGCCGGATTCGCCTCTGCGTGCGTAACGATTGTAGGCAATCCAATAACGGCATCAACCAAATGAATAACACCATTTGAAGCTACGATATTAAAAGTTGCTCCAGCCGTTGTAGTATTTACATTCGATACACCATTCAATTTCACTCCTGCACTTGTATTTACATACATACTAAGTGTGTTGGTGCTTGATGCCGTACCTTTTGCAAGCGTTTTGATGTAAGAATCGTTAACCAAACCACTTGCTTGCACAGATCCACTTACAACATGATTTAACAATACTTGCGTCAATACATCATCTGGAACTTTATTAATATCCGGAGCACCATTTGTTGTAAAATTATTTGCAGTCAAAAACGTGTTGAATGCTGCATTGCTTGGTGCAAAAACCGTAAATGGACCTGTTCCCTGCAAGGTTGTCGCTAAATTTGCTTTTACCAATGCTTGTACAAGAATACTCAACGAAGGTGTTGCTTTTGCTAATCCAGTTATTGTAGTGTCATTTGCTACAACTGGTGCTGGATCGTCATCGCATGATGATACAAAAATTGCAAGCAAAGCTACTCCCAACAAAAACTTAATTTTCAATAAATTTCTCATAATTTTGGTTTTAAAATGTGAATTGTTTAATTTTTTTTACAAATGTATGAACAAATATTTTTATAGATTATTACAAAGTACAAATTTTAACGTTTAAAACACGGAACTACATCGTTGTAGTTTGTCGTTTTTATAGCAGTCAAAGCGTTTTTTAAGCACATTGTATAAAATATTAATATTTTTTTTAACAAATTTTTAAATATTTTTTTAACACTTTTTGTCTAATCTTTAATAGTTTAACTATTTTTTATATAGCCATAATTGTAAGTACTATTTTAAAAAATACCAAAAATATTTTTGTCATCATTCAAATATAAAATATACCTATGCAGTGATAAATTTGAAATTCTACTGTTGCTATTTGTATTTTTTTTATATAACTTGAACGCAATTCATTATAGTTTAGTACATTACAAAGCTTAATATCATGTTAAAAAAACAATCATCAGTCTTTAACAACCATGTTATTTAAAGGTTATGCATTTTCTAAAGTATAAAACTACAAAGATTTGCATGGTTGTATGTAAAATTTAGAACTGCTACACTTTCAAAATCAAAATCAAAAACCTACTTTTACTTTTTTATAAAAAATGTTTTCTACACATATATAATGACTCACGAAACAAAACATAAATCTGAAAATAGTGCTTCTCCGATTGTTGAACCACAACTAAATTTGATGTTAACAACAGATGAAGATGATTTTCGACCGGTCTATATTTCAGGAAATTTCAATAATTGGCGCACACAAGACGATCATTTTTTGATGGAAAAAATTGGAGACGGCTTATATCATTATAAGTTTCAGACCGATTTTCAGTTTCCCGAACCTATGCTTTATAAATTCACCAAAGGCGACTGGTCTGAAGTAGAAATTGATAAATATGGTAACCGAACCGAAAACAGAATTTGTACACAAAAAAATGGCATTCACAAAGATCATGTCTATAAATGGCGAAAAAATTGGTTGCCATTTAAACCTAATTTTCTACCTCAAGTAAAGCTAATTTCAGACGAATTTGAAATTCCTCAACTCAATAAAACCCGAAAAATTTGGGCATTGCTTCCACACGACTATGATAGCTCGCAGGAAAAATATCCGGTTTTATACCTTCAAGATGCACAAAATTTATTCAATGAAAAAGCGGAATTTGGCAATTGGGAAATAGACAAAAAATTGGCTGTTATGGCGGAATATAATATTGGAAAAATTATTATAATAGCTATTGAACATGCTGAAAAAGATAGAATTAAAGAATATAATGTTGGAAAAACTGTTCTCGGACGTGGACAAGGAAAGCAGTATATACGATTTGTAACAGACACGCTTAAGCCGTTTGTAGATGCAAATTTTAGAACCAAATCAGACAGACCAAATACAGGAATTGGTGGCAGTTCAATGGGCGGATTGGTAAGCATTTTTAGCGGATTGATGTATCCCGAAGTCTATGGAAAGTTAATGATTTTTTCGCCATCGCTGTGGGTTGCGCCAAAATTAAACAGCACCAACGATATTGACGAAAATTTTGATGACACAAAAATTTATCTATACGCGGGTGGCGATGAAAGCGAAACAATGATTGAGCATGTGCGACAGTTCAAAGCCAAAATGATAGAAAGTGAATTTGTTGCCAACAAAATGAAAATTAAACTCAGCATCAACATGCAAGGCAAACATAACGAAACCTATTGGAGCGACGAATTTCCAAAGGCAATTGAATGGTTGTTTTTTAATAAATCGTAAGAAAACAAAAATTTATCTGTAAGCTAATTGATTCGTGTAATCAATTTGTAATTTTTTTTTACTTGAATTTTTGTGATTTGTAAAAACCGTTCTTACTGCCGTTTTACTGCATTATCAGATTTTTAATAATTTAAAACTTAAAACATGAAATTTAAAAATATACCAAATCTTGAAAAATATATCGGAACAATTCTTGTTCCTGTTTTTGAAACACACGAAAAAAGTTTAATTCCAACAGAATTTCATGGTGTTTCCGTGCCGTCAAAAGTGTTTTTTGGAAAAAAAGATACGCATTATATTGTTGAAAAATACGATTGTACACACATTTTTATTGGAATCGGCAAAGATGTTGACTATAAAACTATAAAAACTATATTTAGACGGATTTCAGCAAAGCAGAAAAATATTTTTGCCAAAAACGTAGCACTTGTTTGTCCTGAACAATATACAGAAATGCACTGCGAAGCAACAATTTCGGGACTTTTAGTTGGAACTTATGATTTAGGTCATTATAAAAAACCGGATAAGCATCCGTTTCTAACTGATGATTTTCAATTAGATATTATTTCAAACATTGATTTTTCACGTTCGCTTGAAAAAGGAATAAAAATTGCGAACGCACAGATTGAAACTTTTGCTTTGGTAGATTTGCCAGCAAACAAAGTAACGCCCAAATATTTAGCTAATTGGGCAAAAGCATGTGGCGAAAAATTTGGTTTTTCAACCGTTGTGTTTGGAGCGGAAGAATCTATAAAAATGGGTCTTGACGCCTTTGTTTCCGTCGGAAAAGGCAGTAACAACGAGATGCAATTTGTGGTTATAAATTATGTTCCCGAAGGTGCGAATGATAAAACTAAGCATATTGGCTTGGTTGGCAAAGGGATCACCTTTGACACTGGCGGTCTCAACATCAAAACTGCTGGAATGGTTCACATGAAGTGCGACATGGCAGGCGGAGCAGCAGTTTTCGGAGCCATGCAACTGATTGCAGACTTGAAACTGAACGTGAAAGTAACGGCAATTGTTCCGTGTTGCGAAAATTCGGTGAGTAGCAAATCTTTTCTGCCAAGCGATGTCATTGGCAGCTATGCTGGACATTCCATTGAAATTATAGACACGGATGCCGAAGGAAGATTGATTCTTGCGGATGGTTTATCGTACCTTATAAAAAATTATAATCCTGAAATTATTGTCGATATCGCCACCTTAACAGGAAGCGCTGTTGCAACTTTAGGCGGTGAATGTGGCGCATTGTTTACAAATAATTCTGAATTAGCTCAAAAACTGCAAAAATCTGGTGATACAATTTCAGAGCGTTTGTGGCAGCTGCCTCTTTGGGATTGCTATAAATCTGATATTGAAAGTGAGATCGCAGATGTGAAAAACTATTCTGGAAAACCTGTGGCTGGAGCGATTTCTGCTGCAAAATTTTTAGAGTTTTTTACAGAAAATCATCAGTCTTGGGCGCATTTAGATATTGCAGGCGTAGCTTTTATTGACGATGAGTTTGCAAAAACCAAACATGCAACAGCATTTGGAACGCATCTTTTGGTGCATTTCATAGAGAATTTATAGATTTTTGATTCATATTTTTTAGAAATCGAAAATAGTTAGTTAAAATGGAATTTAAAATACATTTTAAAAATTGTAATTGTAAAAAAATTGTTATTTTTAAATTTTTAAAACCAAAACCTAACTTTTGTTTCTATAAATATGGAAAACACGCCCAAAACCTTCGTCTGCATTTCAAACTATTTCAAAGGATCAGATTTTTTAATCCAATTGAAAAATTTAGGCAACAAAGTCTACTTAATAACATCTGAAAAATTGCGCCAAAAACCTTGGCCATTCGACCATATTGACGAGGTTTTCTACATGCCAGGACAAGATGTAGATTGGAATTTAGAACACCTTCTGCTCGGCGTTCAAAATTTAATGACCAACAATAAAATTGATGCCATCATTGCGCTTGACGATTTTGATGTAGAAAAAGCTACATATCTTAGAGAAAATCTGCGAATCGATGGCATGGGACAAACAACTGGTCGTTATTTTCGAGACAAATTGGCAATGAGGATGCGCGCCAAAAGTTGTGGCATTTCAAATCCAAATTTTTGCTCCTTATTTAATGATCATGAAATTAATGATTTTGCCGATAATATATCACCTCCGTGGGTTCTAAAACCAAGATCGGAAGCATCGGCTGCGGGTATAATTAAAGTAAAAAATAAAGAAGATTTGTGGATGCACATTGTAGAATTGGGCGCAAATCGTTTCAAATATTTGGTTGAACAATTTCGTTCTGGCGATGTTTATCATTGCGACAGTATCGTTCAAAATGGTAAAATTTTGTTTAGTATTACGTCAAAATATCTTTCAACTCCGATGGAGATTTCGCAAGGTGGCGGCATTTTTAGAAGTGCAAATATCGACTATAATTCTGAGGATGATAAAGCTATAAAAGAATGTAACGAGCAAGTTATTAAGGGTTTTGGTCTAAAACATGGAGCTGCACATTCAGAATACATAAAATGTACAGAAGATGGAAAAATTTACTTTCTTGAAACATCCAGTAGGGTGGGAGGCGCGCACTTGGCAGAAATGGTTGCCGCTGCATCAGACATAAATCTTTGGGGCGAGTGGGCAACAATTGAGAATGCTTTGGTTAAAAATCTGAAATATAAATTGCCAAAAGTCAAGAAAGGTTTTGCGGGAATTGTACTGACTTTATCAAAATATCAACATCCTGATTTAAGTGGTTTTAATGATGACGAGGTTTGTTTTCGAGTGCCACTTGATTATCATGCAGGATTGATTGTGAAATCGGATAAAAAAGAAAAAATTTTAGAGCTTCTTGATCATTATGCTGATAGATTAATAAATGATTTTGCAACTACTGTAGCGCAAGAAAAAACCACAAATTTGCATTAAAAATTTTAATTATGATAATTTATTGCACGCGCAAACTTGAAACTTTTATTCCTGTTCTAAAGAAAACAACCGAAATTATTGAAAATTACTGGTTGGCTCAAATATTGTCTATTGGTGGAAAAAAATCAATAATCTTTATCGAAAAAAAACGCTGTATTGTGTAATGATAATCAATATCCAAAAAAAGAATTTTCCAAACATTAAAGAAATTTTTTTGAGAGAATTTACTGACCAATTGGTTGCCGATCGTATTATTTGTAGCGAAATGGCTATGCAAAAAATTGTTAACGACTGTTCTGAATTGTTGTTTTATGAAACCAATAACGATCAAAAGACTTTAGGTACGTTGCGTGACAACATTTTACATTTGAAAAGCTATATTGAAGATAAGCCTGATAAAATTTTTGCGGCAAAAATATTTGTGCGGGAATCTATAAATAATATTTTGCTTGGGTCAAGAAAATATGCAAAAAGCAGACAATTGATGGATATAGAAATTGGTGATTTAAAAATGTAAAAGGTTTGAACATCAAACTTCAATATTATAACCCGTTTTATTGAATAAAAAAGCCTAAATCATAGTCATTACCAAAGTTAAAAGACAAACCAGATTTTTCAACAGAGACTTTTTTTAGTCTAATTTGATGTTTAAATTGTTGAGGACTTGTTGCGGGAATAGAGCTTGTAATAACTTCAATTATACCAGTTGTGTTGGTTCCATTTTGGCCGGTCCATAATTCAACAACATTTGGTGTAACAGGAACTGTTGTTGTACAAAAATAAGTATCAGGCACATTTGCATTAAAAACTTTAAATAAAAATTTATTTGTTGTCCCATTTATAAATCTGACCTTTGGTGTGTCTAATATAGAGGTGCTAAAAATGGTGCTGTCAACTGTTAATTCAAGTGCCTGTCGGGCATTGGTTTTATAAAAAAAAGTATTTGCCGTACACTTTTTTATTTCATTTGGGATTACTACAAAATTATTTAAATTGTTTTCATTCGGTTTTGAATAGGTTCCAAATTCTATTAAATCCATTTTTTGTTCGCCACCAGCACCGTTGCTAAATGATGGATTTATTAACGTAATGCGATGGTTGTAAGTAGCGTATCTTGACACGCCCGTTAGCAAATCTTCTGTTTTTGAAATGGATGTTTCAATTTTTATCGTACCGCCAACGCCACTCCATTGTTTTTCTAAGCCTAAAGAAACATTTGTTGGAAAGGCACAAATGTTGTCGTCCGCAACATTGCCTACATATTCTCGATAAATTGCTTCATTAGTTGCATTAATTGTAAGCAATTTGATTGAAGGGTCTAATTTATTTTCAAAAGCAGTTTCAGGAATTTTTAAAATTAAAGCCCTTTTGTCTTTGTACGTGTATAAAAAAAAATTATTTGTACCTGCCTGACAAACTTTAACGGTAGAATTTAAGAAATCAAATGAAGCGATTTCAATGTCGCCATCATCGCAGGCTGATATCAAAAATAAAAAACAAAATGCAACTAAAAATTTTTTCATGATAAATATTTAAAACAAAAATAGCTAAAAATATTCATTTAGAAAATTCCATTTTCACAATCAATTCACAATTATAAAATTTGTATTTTTGCTCACATGAAAAATATTTATTTCGACAATGCTTCTACCACGCCACTTCGAGCAGAAGTTATTGCAAGCATAACTGACTCAATGCAACTGGTCTTCGGAAATCCGTCCTCGTCACACAGTTTTGGACGTTCTGCTAAAAGTAGTTTGGAACTTTGTCGCAAGCAAATTGCATCACTTGTAAATTGCACCTCTCAAGAATTAATTTTCACATCGGGCGCAACAGAAGCCAACAATTGGATTTTACGTTCCGCTATTCAATCTTTAAATATTGAAAGAATTATCACTTCTAAAATTGAGCATCATGCGGTTTTGTATGCGGTTCAAGCATTGCAGAAAGAATTTAATATTGAAGTAGATTATGTGAATGTGAAACCAAACGGACACATTTGCACCACGAATTTGGTGCAATTGCTGAGCAATAATAAGCCAACTTTAGTGTCGTTGATGCATGTAAATAATGAAACGGGCGTTGTTTTAGATGTAGATTATATCGCCAAAATTTGCAAAGAACATCAAGCCTATTTTCACTCTGATGCGGTTCAATCAGTTGGAAAATATAGATTTGATTTGCAAAACACGTCTATTGATTTTTTAACAGCAACCGCACACAAGTTCCATGGACCAAAAGGAATAGGTTTTGCATTTGTTCGTAAAGGTTTGTTTATGAATGCTTTGATTGTTGGTGGCGAACAAGAAAAGGGATTGCGGGCAGGTACGGAAGCAATTCACAATATTGTTGGAATGGCAAAAGCGTTAGAATTGTGTTACACTAATTTGGAAGAAGAACAAACATACATTGCGAATCTTAAAAATTATTGTCAACAGCAGTTTTTTCAATATTTTAAGGGTGTGATCGTTAATGGAACAGAAACTTTTTATAATATTTTGAATGTGACATTGCCGTTTTCACCTGAAAAAACGCCTTTAATTTTATTTCATTTAGACATGAAAGGCATTGCAGTTTCGCGCGGAAGTGCTTGTCAGTCAGGAAGTTTAAAACCGTCGCATGTTCTGGCAGAAATGTTATCTGACGATGATTTGCTAAAACCAAGTCTTCGGGTTTCTTTTAGTCACTACAATACGATTGCAGAAATTGATTTTTTTATTGAGACATTGAGAAATATCTAAAAAAAAAGTTACTCCATTTGGAACAACTTTTTTTTAATATCAGACATTTTATAGCCCAATATAATTGTTTTTTCTTAATAAGATTCGGTTGTTGTTAAATGTCGATCTGTAATATGTATAATTATTTTATAAATATTTGATTACTGTCATTTTAAATTGTTACTCGACTTTATGACCTTACGACTTTCCAACTTTTGACTTATTTACATAACTTTTGGTCCAACAATTTTTTTCCAAATATAAAGAATCAAAAGTGCACCAAGAACCGAAAATACAAGTCCCATAGAAAACAAATTGTTGCTTCCAGCTGTTGCAAATCCGAGTGCGTTTCCAACAAAACTACCAAGAATCGATCCGCCAATTCCGATAAGCATTGTAACTAACAGTCCGCCTGGGTCTTTGCCTGGCATGATAAGTTTAGCAATTCCGCCTGCAATTAGTCCAAAAAGAGCCATCCATAAATAAGACATAAGTTTGAATTTTAAAGTTTAATCGAAATTAAGAAATTTAATTATTGGTTATGTTTACAATATGTTAAATTTTTTGGCATTGTTTATTTCACTAATTTTTTTGCAGATAAATGGAACGATAATATATTGATGTAGTATTTTATCGCTTAGCCCCGATAGAGTCGGCATCCTTTTGCCCGCTCAACGGCATTGGTAATGGGCAAAAGATATAGACGAAAGCGGGACACTGTTCGATGGAAAACCTAAACTTCACGCTCCAAAAAATTAAACGTATTGTCGCGTTTTTTGAACCTATATATGTTGTAATTTCGCACTCTGAAAAAAATCGCAATATATGAGAACTAAATCGTTGAAAAAGAATAAAATAAACGTGATTACGCTCGGATGTTCCAAGAATGTATATGATAGTGAAGTGTTAATGGGGCAGTTGCGCGCCAACGGAAAAGAGGTTGTTCATGAGCAAGAAGGCAATATTGTGGTGATCAATACATGTGGTTTTATTGACAATGCAAAGGCAGAATCAGTAAATATGATTTTAGAATATGCCGATAAAAAAGAACGCGGAATTGTTGATAAAGTTTTTGTAACAGGTTGCTTATCTGAAAGATATCGCCCTGATTTAGAAAAAGAGATTCCTAATGTTGACCAATATTTCGGCACTACGGAGTTGCCACAACTTTTGAAAGCGTTGGGCGCGGATTATAAGCATGAACTTTTGGGTGAACGCATTACGACGACGCCAAAAAACTATGCCTACCTTAAAATTGCCGAAGGTTGCGACCGTCCGTGCAGTTTTTGTGCCATTCCGCTGATGCGTGGAAAACACGTGTCGCAAACCATAGAAAAGTTGGTTCGCGAAGCGCAGGGTTTGGCTCGAGACGGCGTGAAAGAATTGATACTGATTGCGCAAGATTTGACGTATTATGGTTTGGATATTTACAAAAAACGTAATCTTGGCGAGCTTTTAGAAGCTTTGGTTAAAGTGGAAGGCATCGAATGGATCCGATTGCATTATGCTTTTCCAACGGGTTTTCCGATGGATGTTTTGGAAATTATGAAGCGCGAACCCAAGATCTGTAATTATATTGATATTCCTTTGCAACACATTTCCGACTCTGTTCTAAAGTCAATGCGACGCGGAACAACACGTGAAAAAACTACTCAATTATTAACAAATTTCAGAAACGCTGTTCCCGGAATGGCGATTAGAACTACGTTTATAGTGGGTTATCCAGGCGAAACGCAAGCTGATTTTGAGGATTTGAAAGATTTTGTACAAGAAATGAAATTCGACAGAATGGGTTGTTTTGCCTACTCACATGAAGAAAACACACACGCATATTTGCTTGAAGATGATGTTCCAGATGAAGTAAAAAAAGCACGAGCCGAGGAAATTATGGAACTGCAATCGCAAATTTCTTGGGATTTGAATCAAGAAAAAGTAGGGCAAGTTTTCAAATGTATCATTGACAGAAAAGAAGGCACGCATTTCGTTGGACGAACAGAGTTTGACAGTCCAGATGTGGATAATGAAGTGTTGATTGACGCAACAAAACATTACGTAAAGCAAGGTGAATTCGTAAATATAAAAATCACCGAAGCCACAGAATTTGATTTATATGGTGAACCAGTTTTGATTTAAGATTTTTGATTTTTGATTGAGGATTTGAAGATGCTTAAAGCTAATTGCTAACAGCTGGCAGCTGAATAAAAAAAACCGCTATTCAATCTGAATAGCGGTTTTTTTTGTGGAATCGCCGGGAATCGAACCCGGGTCCAAACAAGCAACTAAAGGGCTTTCTACACGTTTATTTTCTGTTTGGATTTTCGACCTGTTGGTTTGGACAGAAACAACCACCAAAGGCTTAGCTTTACTATTTCAGTGCGGATTTAAAACATTACCGCCCTTAGGTTTAAATTTACGATTTGCCTAAACCGAACGCTATAAACCAAAGCTTTCGAGGCAAATCCTGCTTTCCTATCTTATAGGACGAGGCTCATCTTACTATAATTCAGATTAAGCAGCAAGAGCGTAGTTTCCTTCGCCGTGT
>JAYWGW010000062.1:0-21047 GCA_043778045.1 Bacteroidota bacterium
AAATTATAATTAGAAACAAAAAAGCACAATTTAAATATAAAGAAATAGAAGATTTATATGAAATATTATTAAATCCACAATATTCTAAAACATAACCAAGTTATTTAAAAATGATTTTTAATTTCAATTAATAAAGTTGGTAAAAATCTATATTTTTGCAAAAAAAAGCAATGCCACATTGGACTGAAAGAGCCGAACTTTTATTTAAAAAGGAAGGACTCGAAAAACTTAAAAACGCAAACATCCTCATCGTTGGTGTTGGTGGCGTTGGCTCATTTGCCGCTGAATTTATTGCGCGTGCTGGCGTTGGAAAAATCACAATTGTTGACGGCGACACGGTTGATATCACAAACATAAACCGCCAACTTCCAGCTTTGCATTCCACAGTGGGGTTGCCGAAAGTTGATGTAGTTGGTGACAGATTAATCGATATAAATCCAGAATTGCAACTTACAAAAATTCAAGAATTTCTTTCTCCAGAGCGTGCGTTTGAGATTGTTTCAGAAGATTTTGACTACGTTTTAGATTGCATTGACAGCATCACGCCAAAGCTAAATTTGATTATTGGAGCAAAACGCAAACGAGTAAAAATCATCAGTAGTATGGGTGCAGGCGGAAAAATGGAAGCAAGCAAAGTGAAAGTTTCCGATATCAGCAATACAGAAAATTGCTTTTTGGCGAAAGCCATCAAAAAAAGATTGAAAGAAGTGAAAATAGACAAAGGTGTCAAAGTAGTTTTCTCATCCGAAATTCAAGATGAAAACAGCCTCAAAACCACGGATGGTTCTAACTATAAAAAATCATTCTACGGCACAAACAGCTATATGCCAGGACTTTTTGGACTTTATGCTGCGGAAACTGTGATTAGGTATATTTTGGCGAGAACAGTAAGAGTTTAGCTTTCTGCTATTAGCGATTAGCTTTTAGGAATTAGCTTTTAGCAGTTAAAATTAATTTATTAATACTTAGTTAATTAAATCGCCAATTAAATATCAACGATCAACATTCAAAGATTTTTCAATCGCTAATCCTATAATCGTTAATCTTACAATCGCTAATCAATTTAAAATTCTTCTTTTGAAGGTTCAGTATTTTTTGGTTCTGAAATTACTGCGTCTTCAACTTTTTCTATTGCTTTCGGTCGTGGCTTGTATTTTTTTGGAATCACGATAGGTTTTTTATAGATTGGAATCTGTATAAAAGTGATCCATTTTGATTGTTCCTTGCGTTCTTCAACAGTTGTAAAATATACTTCCATCGGCAAAATTGTAGCACTCGGTCGCAATTGTTGGTTGTTAAATTCGCTAATTGCCTTTGTTCTCGCGGCTGGAATATGTGAATAATCACCTTTTAAGGTAACTTTTAACGCTGTAAATTCTTCCATAAACCCAGTTGTCAAATCGCTTCCTTCAGATACAAAAATTTGCTCTTTCAATGGTCCATAAACAGAAAATCTTGTGGTGTCGGCGTTTTGAAATTCTTTAATAACGAAAGGTTTTCCATTCATTTTAACATTATTGTTTTTAAAGAAAAACTTAATTTTTGAAACGCCTTTGTTTATGTTACTTTGAGTTTCGGATAGCTTACAAACATAGGTACTTTTGACAAAAAACCTTGCTGGAATGGTCACCATACCATTTACTTTTACCGAAAAATTGTTAGATTCGTATGTCAATACTGCATTCAAATTATTTAAACTTCGATTAAACATTTCATTAAAATGCTTATTAACACCGCCAGAAAATATTGCAGAAATTTTTGTAAAAAAATTTACATTTCCTTCGGATTGCCATGTAATTTTTGTACCCGAAAGTGTGTCTTTAAATGCAATAATGTCTTTAAATATATCTCCATTATTGTCAACATTGATTGCAATTTTTTTATTTTCAACGATGTCAGTCGTAGTTAATTTGCCACTACCTTTTCGTCCAGACCAATAATATGAAGCTCCTTTTCCAATAGTTTTTTCTGCATAATTGAATTTCAGCGAAAGATCGTCTTCTTTCCAAGCCGCCCAATGTTCCCAATTTCGATAGTCGTTCACATAAGAATAAACCACATTTCTCGGCAATTTTATGTATGTTGAATTAGTGATTTTAAAATTGCTTTTTTGTGTCGCAATAAATACGGAAAAACCAATTAATGCAAGTACTACAAGAAAAAATAAATATTTTAAAATTTTCATAAGAGCGATATAAAACAAAAACAATATTAAAAAACAACGTATTTTTTACAATTTACAAACTAATCAAAATTATAAATTTAAATGATTGCAAGTATATAAATTGCAATTTATTTATGACTAATGTTTTAGATATATTTTTATAACAAAAAGCAATCCGATAAAAATCAGAAATCCAATCAATATTTTATAATTGCCTTTATAAAAAACACGATGTAATGCTAAGTCTTTGCGATAGGCATACACTATTATTGCTGTAAAAGCTACTACGAAAAAACCCGCAAAAGTCCACTGTCCTTGACTAAACATAATTTTATTTTTTAATATTATCTACAAATTCCAATAAATCTAAACTGACTTTTGATGTGAAAAGTCCATAATTTACTGTGGCTTTATTTCGTTCTATCACGTCCAACGTTCCAATGGCTCGCCCGTCAAACATGCGCACGCGATCGCCAATTTTCAAAATTGGTTTAGGTTTTTCAACAACAGTTTTGGCGTTTGCCTTTTTTTCTTTTTTCTCTTCGCGGATGGCTTCCACTTTTTGAGCTACTTCTTTAATAAGTTCTTTTTCTTTTTCTTTTTTAACAATAGTCTCTTTTACGGTAGCTTTTCTGCGTTTTGAATTTTCGATTTCAATAATTTTTAGAAATTCGCCAAGCAATTCTTTTTTGTTATTATTATTGAAATATTTTTCAGAAATATCATCGATTTTCTGTCCGATATAAATCAACTTTTGATTACTATCATAAAGTTCTTGATAATTTTCAAGTTTTTGCTTGATTTTTTTATTGATGATTTCCATCTTCTGACTTTCTTCTCGCACCTTAATTTCTTCATCTTTCAAGGTTTGCGAAGTTTTTTCCATCCGAGAACGTTCTTTTTGCATGTTGGCAATGGTTTTGTCAAATCGAACTTTGCCAGTTTCGATCTTCTTTTTGGCACGATTTATAAGTCCAAACGGAATACCATTTTTTTGCGCCACTTCAAATGTAAATGAACTTCCTGCTTGCCCTAAAACCAATTTATATAGTGGTTCCAATGTTTTCTCGTCAAAAAGCATGTTGGCATTCGTGGCAAATGGCAGTTCGTTTGCTAATATTTTAAGGTTGGAATAGTGCGTTGTTATAATTCCGAACGCCTCTCTATGATAAAATTCTTCCAAGAATATTTCAGCCAATGCGCCACCCAAGTCGGGATCTGATCCAGTTCCAAACTCGTCGATCAAAAAAAGTGTTTTTGCACCACACTTTTTCAAAAAATGATTCATATTTTTTAGGCGATATGAATACGTACTCAAATGATTTTCAATGGATTGGTTGTCGCCAATATCGGTAAGAATTCTATCAAACAAAAAAGTTTCGCTTCTCTCGTGTGCAGGAATTAACATTCCGGATTGAAGCATCAATTGCAACAAGCCAACTGTTTTTAATGAAATTGTTTTTCCACCCGCATTTGGACCTGAAATAACAATAATTCTGTTATTTTGTTCAAGTTCAATGGTTTGTGGATGTGTTATTTCATTATTTTCTTTATTATTCAAAAATAAAATAGGGTGGAAGGCATCACGAAAATATACCCGTCTGTTGTTAGAAATTTCAGGAAGAATGCCATTTATTTTTCTCGCATATTTTGCTTTAGCAGCAATGACATCGATATCGCTTAAAAAATCTTGGTAAGAAATGATAACTGGCAAAAAATGTCTGATATTGTCTGAAAGTTGCTTTAGGATTCTGATGATTTCTTCCTTCTCTTCATATTCTAAATTTGACAATTCTCTCGAATAATTTAAAGTGGTCTCTGGTTCAATAAACGCTAAACTTCCTGTTTTTGAACTTCCTAAAATTGATCCTTTTACTTTACGACGATACATGGCTAAAACCGCTAAGACCCTACGATTGTTCACAAAGCTTTCCTTTATATCGTCTAAATATCCCAATGCATTATATTGTTGCAAAGCCATTCCAAAACTCGCGTTTACTTTTCCGCGAACGGCGTTCATGTCGCGTCGAATGTTAAGTAAATCCGGAGACGCATTGTCTTTGATTTCACCATATTTGTCCACAACATCATCAATCATGTTGATAATATCTTTTGTGAAGACAACTTGTGAAGCTCGAATATTCAAAGTTGGATAATATTCGTCAAACTTCTTTAAATATTGAATTAAAAAATTGGAAGTTGCTGAAATTGCTGAAATTTTCCTAAAACTTCCAACTTCAAGATAGCTGTCTTCAATGGCCAAAAACTTGATTTCGTGTGTAATATTTTCAAAACCATGATTTGGAACAGCATTGTTATTGTCAAAACTTGAACGATATTCAGAGGTTTGCCATAAGGATTGCATCAGAGAATTTTCGTCTTTTAAAGGTACAATTTCTAATGCTTTTTGTTTTCCAATGTCGGTGTTGCAAATCTCGGATAGCGTTTCGAGGACGGTAGGGAATTGAAGATCTTGAAGTGTTTTTTCGGAAATAGAAATCATTCTTTAGCTAAAGTTTTTTAGCAAAGTTACAATTCAAATGGCTATTTATTATGTAATTTCAATGTTTTTTTGACGATTTTTCAATATAAAAAATTTCATTTATTTACCTATAATTCAATATATTTTAAATCATTTATAAATCTTTCAATCATTAAATCTTTTAATCCATAAATCTAAAAATCTACCTTTCAAATAATCCCAAAGTTCCACCAACCCAATCTTTGTCTTTGTTAAATTTTACGCCGATCATTTCGCCTCGGCTCAAACGAACCAAATTACATAATAAAGTTGGCGCATCGTCGTTTTTTTTCCACACACAAAGCACCCGCACTTCCGCTTTTACTTTGCCGTCTGGCGATTGAACGATTGGCAAATAGTTGACTTTCTTTTGTAAAATATACAATTCTTTGTCAATCACTGCTTCAATATCTTCTCTTTTGACGTGAAAAATTACGCCCGTTCCTGAAAAAGAAAAAAGCGGTTTTAAAACATAGTTTTCTAAATCAGTTGGAATTTCTTTTAATTCAGACAATAAAGTTGTTTCTATAAAATATTTTCCTTTGAGCAATGGTAAAATAAATTTAGAAATTCTAAAAAACCAGTTTGGATGTCCAGCCCATTCAACTTCTAAATCGTCCGAAAAACTAAAAGTTAAATTCAAATCGGTTCGTAATTCTAATTCATCAAAAATAACTCGGTTGTAAATCCTTTTAATTATAATTTCTTTTCCAACATTATTTTTGTAAAAAAATTGTTTCCCTTTTTTGATAATTTCCGTCACGCACACAACTGGAATTCCGATGTCGCGTTTGCAGTATAAAAAGTCAATTCGAGTATTCTGTTTTTCGGGTTCAATTTCCAGCAAAACCACATTTTCTTCTGGATGTTTGTTGCAGATGGCTTCTTTTATAATCGATAAATATTCTTCTGCCGAAATTCCGTTTATAAAAGGCGTTAATTCTTTTAAAAACGGAAAATGATTTTTAAATTTTTCATACAAAATATATTGATAATTATACAGTGAAGGAAAACCTTGAACTTCAATTAGTTTTGGAACAGTTTCGCCATTTTCCTCACAAATTCCAAAATCTATTGCTAAAAAAGTGGTATGTTCATCTTGGTTCGGAACTTTTGCATTAAGCTCCAAAGCCTTCTCTGTCAAAGTATTGAAATCTTTTTGTTGAATTAGTTTAATCACATCGTTGCAACCTTCAATCAGTTGCGCTTTCAATTCATTGGAAATAAAAAATGGTGTTTCTGCCATTCTAAAAGTTGGCAAATAGTCAAAATCAGAAGCAATATCATCTTGAAATTGCTGGTATTTTTCTGCTGAAAACTGTTCGTTGAAGAGGCTTCTGTATTTGGAAATCATTTTTTATAAGTAAAAAGTGAAATGTAAAACGGAGTTTAAAATTGTAATTATATGAAAGTTACAACATTCGTAATTTAAACGCCGTCATCAACTTTTGTGTCAATAAATTCGTATTCCGTATTGTTCATTTCCATGCTTTGTTTAACGGCTTTGAACTGAATATGATTGTCATCTAACACTTTATAACTATATGTATCAGTCATTTTACTGTTATTATGATATTCGTGAAAAATCCCTTTTTCATCTGTCCACCATGTTCCTTTCTCTGAGAAATTGTCAACAATTTCACCTTTTATTGTTGTAAATAGCAGTACAAATGTACCATCAATAAATCGGTGCATTATCCAATATTTTGTCATCCCTTGCTGTTGCCCATCTTTTTCAGACCCTTCCCAAGTACCAAATAATTTTGGATCTATGTTTTTTATTTCTGTTTGCGAATAGCATTGAATATTGAAGAATAGAAATAGAACAAGTAATTTTTTCATAATAAATCTAATTAGCCATTATTTTTTTTTTAACCATTAAATCATTTATTGCAATGCGCAGAAAATTCGGAATCAAAGTTTCATTGGTTTTATATATTTTTTCTTCGTCAAGTAGGTCTTCAAGCATATCACGAAATTTTGACTTGCCTTTCATTGCAATAATTTTTTCGCGCGTTTTTTTGTTTTTCATGTTGGCAATGAAACTGAGCGCATCTGCTTCGGGATGAAATTGCGTTCCAAACATTTCAGGCGTAAACCGAACTGCCATAATTGCACGTTCGTATTGCACATGATCACGAATTTTTTCTAACGAGATAATTTGAGCACCTTTTTTCTTAAACATGCTCAGTTTTGGCTGAACTACCTGATAATCACGAGAATCAATGGCATAAAAACTTTCAGCCAGTCCCTCATATATCGGTTCTTCTGCGCCAGCTTCGGTTTTGTGAATTTTCATCACGCCAAAAGACGTGTCTTTGCGCTTATTGATTTCTGCCAAGCCAAAATGTTTGCATGCCATTTGAAACGAATGACAAATAAACAAAACGTGCTTTTTGGTCGCATTTGCTTTGTTCCAATTGATAAGGCTATCAATTAAATTGTAGTATTTTAAGTCCCAAATTCCGTCGCCTTCGTTTGGGTTTCCTGGTCCGCCAGTCGAAATATAAATATCAAAATCTTTGATTTCTGGAAATTCACATTTGCCACGAATATCAAAGATTTTGAAAGAAACCAGTTGATTAAAACGATTGATAATGTCTATAATACAACGCATTCCCTGATTGGGCTCGCCGTCATACATATCAAGAATTGCTATTTTTAAGGGTCGATGTGGCATAATTTGTTTTTATAATATGCAAAAATAGTTCAATTATTTTAGAGTTGTGTCATTTTTCAGTATTTAGCTTTTAGCGATTAGCTTTTAGCTGTCAGCGGTTAGCTTTTAGCAATTAACTTTTAGCTGTCTGCTTTCAGCTTTTAACTTTCAGCAATTAGCTGTAAGTTATTATGATTATTACCAACAGCCGTTAATTGTTAATCAACAATCAAAAAAAATCAAAACTCTTATCTCCCTCCCTTTTGGGGAGGGTCGGGGTGGGGCTTCTAAAGCCCTTTTGTAAATTCATCCGTAATAAAATCCACAACTTTCGACATGTCATTTCCAGAATTTTCAAAAACAGCAAGCTGTTTGTCCGCTCCCGTGCCTTCTTTCATCATCGTATGAACGTAGTTTATTTGCTCTCGACTGCCCAATTCGTCTACAACATCATCAACAAAATCAAGCAATTCGCCTATCAAAAGCTTGGTTTCAATTTCTTTTTGCAATCCAAAATCAATCATGTGGCCTTCAATTCCGTATCGTGCTGCTCTAAATTTATTTTCTTTAATAAGCGCGATTCTATACATATTGAAACTCGTATTTTGAATGTTCAATTTGTATAGTTTCGCAACAATAGCTTGAATAATTGCGACGATACACATCGCTTCGTCAACGGTCAAACTCATGTCGCAAATTCGAAATTCGATTGTATCATAAAATGGATGCAGGCGCAAATCCCACCAAATTTTCTTAGGATTGTCAATACAATTTGTTTTTACGAGCGTGTCCAAATAATTGTCATAAGACGAAACTGAATCAAAATATTCTGGCAATCCTGTTCTCGGAAATTTATCAAAAACTTTGGTTCTGAATGATTTATATCCTGTGTTTCGGCCTTCCCAAAAAGGTGAATTTGTTGATAGCGCAAAAATATGTGGTAGAAAATAGCAAGCCTGATTCATCAGTTGCAGGCCTTGTTCGCGGTTTTGAATGCCAACGTGACAATGCATTCCAAAAATCAAATTGGAACGTGCAGCGTCTTGTAACTCGTTGACAATGTTGTGATAGCGAGGATCGTCCGTAATCGGTTGGTCTTGCCAACGCGAAAAAGGATGCGTTCCAGCGCCACCAACAACCAAATCTTGTTTGGCCGCCAATTCAACAATTTTTGAACGCAAAAATTTTATTTCTTTTTCAGCTTCCGCAACATTATTACAAATATTAGTTCCAACTTCAACCACCGATTGGTGCATTTCGGCTTTCACCTGCTCGTTTAAAATCACTTTTGCACCATCAACAATTTTCGACAAATGCGAACGTAAATCACGGGTCACGGGATCTATAATCTGATATTCTTCTTCGACACCGAGTGTGAATGTGGGTAATTTTTTTGACATAATTTAAGTTTCAAGTTTCAAGTTTCAAAATTTGGGTTTCAAGTTTCAGGTTTCAGGCTTTAAGTTTGAGACCTGCAAAATATTACTATTTCATCATACAACCTAAAACCTGAAACTTGAAACAAATTTCCTATTTACACGCATCCTTAATAAATGTTCCCCAAGTTAGATTCATTTTTCCTGGTTTTTGTTTTTTGGCGGCGGCAATCGCCATGTTTGCGGCTGCCTCGACAACCCATTCAAAGTTTTCGGCGCCAACGGACGTAAGTTCTGCATCTGGTGCGGGATTTCCAAAATCAATAGCATATGGAATTCCGTCGCGAACCGCAAATTCTACGGTATTAAAATCATAGCCTAATCCTTTGCAAAGTCTTAGTGTATAGTCTTTTACGGTGGCTAACAATTTTTTTGAAACTGGTGGGCCGTCAATAACATATCGCAAATGGTGTGGATTGCGTGGTTCGTATTGCATAATATGTACGTCTTTTCCACCCAAACAATACACTCTGAAATATTCTGTAAAAACAATTTCTTCTTGCAACATCATCACAAGTTGTCCGGTTTCTTGATGTTTTTCCCAAAATTCTTCTTTGTTTTCAAGTCTGTATACGTTCTTCCAACCGCCACCAGCATAAGGTTTCATGTAGGCTGGAAAACCTATGTAGTCAAAAATTCCTTCCCAATCCATTGGGTAAGCAAGGTTGCGAAAAGATTTTCCTGTGGTATCTGTTGGATGCTCTGCCGAAGGCAAAATCACGGTGTTTGGCAACGGCACGCCAAGTGTGTCTGCGAGGGAATTGTTAAAAAACTTGTCGTCAGCGGACCACCAAAATGGATTGTTGATGACGTTTGTACCTGTGAGTGCGGCGTTTTTAAGATAAGCTCTATAAAACGGAACATCTTGCGAAATTCTGTCGATAATCACGGCATATTCGCCGTCTTTGTTTTGTACTACTTTATCGATTTGCACTGCTTCGGCAATGATGTCTTTTTCGTTTTTGGAGTTTACTCTTTCGATAAATGCTTGTGGAAACGTGTCTTCCATTCCGAATAATATACCTATTTTTTTCATTGTGTTGTTTGTTTTATATTTTGTTATTAGTGTTGTTTGGTTTTTTTGCGTTAGGGATCGCAGTGGAAAACCTTTTTGCATAGAGATTGCTTCGTGCCTCGCAATGACTTTAAAGGCAAAAAGTTTGAGAACGTAGAGCCCGGCGGTCTCGTTTTTTCAACGAGACCGAAACGCCCAACCTATTTAAAATTTTATTCTGCTTAAATAGTGCGGAAACATTTCTTTCCAAACGGGCCAATCGTGTTCGCGGTCTTGCCGAATGTCGAGCCAGTGGTTGATGTCTCGATTCGCCAAAACTTTGCTCAAACGCAGGTTGGCATCAAGACAAATGTCCCAATTGCTGGTGCCAAGGCAAATGTCCATGTTCCACAATTCGCGGTCGTTGAGCCCATGCAGATAATCTTCGGGACTGTTATAGAAAACGTCGTCGTTGTGAAAACCGTCCATAAAACTTTTGATGTCGAACGCGCCGCCCATCGAGAAAACGTGGCTTACATATCCTGGATGTCTGAATGCAAAATTGGCCGCATGATAACCTCCAAAACTGCACCCTGCGACGGCGACTTTGCCAACATGTGTGTTGTTTTTTATTTTTTCGACAATCTCGTGGCACAGCATTTTGTCATACCAAGTGTGGTTTTGAATGCGGTGTACGGGATGGATTTTTTTGTTATAAAAACTGTCTTTGTCTATGCTTGACGGACAAAAAATTTGAATAAGTCCTTGGTCGATAAACCAACGTGCAGATTGAATTAGTCCTTGGTCTTTGTTTTCGTGGTAGCTTCCCATGGATGTTGGAAAAAGTATGACTGGATAGCCCGAATGTCCAAAAACCAGCATTTCGACTTGTTGATTTAGATTAGGCGAATGCCATTTGAAATGTTCTTCCCTCATGTTGTTTTGTTTACAACAAGGTTACTGAAAATTTTTATAAAATCACAATTTAAATATCGTAAAGACAAAGAATTGCTTAAAACGTTATAAAAATAGTTATTGTTTATGAAATATGTATTTTACGCTGAAATGGTAGGCAAAGATTATTTTTTTCATAGAAATTTGCCTACAAAGCAATTAGTGAAATTGATATTAAGGAACATTAAAAGAAATGAGAAAGTATAGTTTTAAATCTACTTGCTTTAGTCTAATTAATATTTCGTGTTCCCAAGCCACAGATTACAGAGATTTGCACAGATTTTTTTATTTTGAAAATTCTAAATTTTTTAAATCTGTGGCAAAAACGATTTGGATTTACATCTACTTTTTAGGCTACAGCCAATTTCACATAAGTATCATAGCAATTAAACTTGCTTAAGCAATTCTTTTCGTACGATTTCCATTCCTTTAGATCCCGTATTTGCGATAATTTTCAGGTTCAACGGTGCATCTGATACGGTTGCTGGTTTTGGATCTATGTAGTAAACGGGAATGTCTTCTGGAGCAAAATGCATTAAACTTGCGGCTGGATAAACTTGCAATGATGTGCCGATGATGATCAGAAAATCTGCTTTTTGAACCATCGCAACCGCGTTTTGCAGTTCGGGAACGTCTTCGCCAAACCACACAATGTTGGGTCGGAGTTGGTGTCCATTTTTGCACAAATCGCCTAATGCGATGTCGGTTTCCCAACGGACAATATCACGATGATTGTTGATGCTTCGTGCCTCAAAAAGTTCGCCGTGCAGGTGCAAAACTTTTGTGGAGCCAGCTTTTTCGTGCAAATTATCAACGTTTTGTGTGATGATTTGGACATTAAAATCTGCTTCTAAATCGGCTATAATCTCGTGTCCTTTGTTTGGCAAAACAGTATGCAACTGTCGGCGACGCTCATTATAGAAATCCAAAACCAATTGCGGATTTCGTTCGAAACCTTCAGGCGTGGCAACGTCTTCCACATTGTGTCCTTCCCACAATCCGTCGGCATCTCTGAAGGTTTGAATGCCACTTTCGGCACTGATGCCTGCGCCTGAAAGAATTACAAGGTTTTTTTTCATGGGAATATACGTAAAATGTTTAAAAGTTATAAGGTTAAAAAGTTTTAAAATAGAAATTATTTATTATGTAGAGATTTACTAATAACTACATCGTACGTTAAGTTTAAATTTAACCAGTAAGGAAATTAAGATTATTAAGCCGTTGTTTGCTTAATTTTCTTAATGAACTTAATGGTAAGTTGCTATAAATATAATTAAAAAGTTGTAAATATATATAGTTGATATTAGAGGTGCCTTATTGTAAAATCGACTTTTTAGCTTTAAAACTTTACAACTTTCAACTGCGTTAGCCGTAAAAGTAAAGAAAAAATGTATTTTTGCACAATTTTTTGACATATAATGATTGATTTAGAATATCTCGAATTCCTGGAAAATATCTTGACCGACGAGCGAAAAGAAAAGTTTTTGCGTGTTTTATCTGCGCGAACTAATCATTTTACGGTTGCGGTGGAAGATATTTTTCAGTTGCACAACACAAGTGCCGTAATGCGAAGTTGTGAGGTTTTTGGAGTGCAAAATTTGCATGTTATTGAGCAAAAATTTGGCAAACAAATTGATGCGGAAATTGCGATGGGCGCTCAGAAATGGGTGGACATCAATCGGTATGATACCATTGATTCTTGTTTGGATAATATTCAGAATGCTGGTTATCAAGTTATTGCTACATCGCCACACGAAGAAGATTGTGATTTAGAAGATTTTGATTTCACCAAAAAAAGTGCGTTCTTTTTTGGAACCGAGCGAAATGGTTTGTCAGAAAATGTGTTGCGTCGCGCCGATGGATTTTTGAAAATTCCCATGGTTGGGTTTACAGAAAGTTTGAACATTTCTGTTTCGGTAGCTATTATTTTGCAAAATCTGACTGCAAAATTGCGACAATCAGATATTGATTGGAAATTATCGTCGACTGAAATTTTAGAAAAACGTTTACAGTGGGCAAGAAATTCGATTAAGGATATTAAACGAATTGAGGCAAGGTATCTTTTGGAGAATAATGTATAAATTTAAAAAAAATAAAAATATCATGTCTAAAACAACCAAAGCATTTCTATACAATTTTGTTGGTTTTGCAATAATATACTTATTTGTTTATTTTGGAATCAAAAACTTTCTGCCGAACATTTCTTGGTATTGGATGCCAATTTCAGCTGCGGTTCTTGCCAGTCTTTTGGCACCGAAGTTTCAAGTTGTGAAGAGCAGAGAAGGCGAAAAATTGTTTATGAAATTTCTTTTTTCAAAAAAAATTCGTGAAATTAATTAAGGTTTTTTGACAATATCTACTTTTTTAGTTTTCTTTTTATAAATCGGAATTAGATATGAAACTGTGTAGTTGAAACCAACTCCAAAACTCCCGTCATAGGTTCTATTAAATCCTGGAACGTACAGATTATCAAAACCTTCAGGCTTCACATTTGAAATTAAAATATTGCCGTGAAAGCTGAATCCAACAAAAATGTTGTTGTAAACCCTTGTTTTTATTCCTGCTAAAACTTCAATCCATTGCGCCGAAAGACCTTTAAATTCTTGACTTTCAGTTATTAGTTGACTTTGACCAAAGTAGGGACTTGAATTGTATATTTTATAACTGTTTAAAGTTTGACTCATAGCTGCAATTCCGTATCGCATACCAACATAAATCATGTTTTCTTGGTTAAGCCAATTCTGATGTAAATTATAGTCGAATCCAGCTTTGATGTAAGTTCCTTTTGTTGTGAAATTTAGATTGTCTTCTTGGACTGTGATGTTTTCATTGCCGAGTTCTGCGGCGATATAATAATCTTTAAGCAGTCTAAAATCGCCTACTAATTCAATTCCCGTATAGTTTTTGTCGTAAAAACTACGCGTTAATTTAAATAGATCTGCACCAACACGAATGCCATATCGCTGCGGATATTGTGGTTTTACAATGGTGTCTGTTGCTTTTTTTTCTTGTGATTGAAACGTAATGGTCGCAATCAAAAGCAAAATGCTAAATAAAAATTTTGATATGCGTGGTCGTTTCATCATTAATAACTGTTTTTAATATTTGAAAACTTCTAATCCAGTTTCCTGAAGTTGTGTTTGCATTTCCGTTTAAAATAATAGGAACTGTATTGGCATTATTAAAATTAAAAAACGTGCGATAGCCACAAGCTCTGGATACAAATTCGTTTGTTCGTGTATAGTTAAATTGAACAACATCCGTTGCAGAAGAAGTACTTGTGGCATTTGCATTCAAAATAAAACGATACTTTGTGATGTCAGCATCAATTTTTAAAGGAATTTTTACGGTTGAAGCATTGTTTAATAGAAATTCATTTGCTGGTGCGACTGCTCCTGGCGTCAAGATAATTCCTTCGGTCATCCCATCCGCAATTATTTTTAGATTCGTAACATTTTTTGACAACATTTGATTATCAAAATTGATAAATTCAATCACGACCTTTGGTGTTGTGGGCGTGCCTGAATCGCAGATATCGTCGCTTTCGCAACCAGATATAATTGATAATAATAGTATTAATAAAAATATTTTTTTCATATTGAACTTATTTTAATTCCAGAAGCACCACATTTTCAACATGATGCGTTTGCGGAAACATATCAACTGGTCGGACACGAGTTACTTTATATTTTTCGTCTAAAATTGCTAAATCTCTGGCTTGCGTAGCAGAATTACAACTGACATACACTACTTTTTGTGGCGCAATGTTCAATATTTGTTGCACGACATCCTTGTGCATGCCGTCGCGTGGTGGATCTGTAATGATCACATCGGGTCTGCCATGTTGCGCGATAAAATTTTCGTTGAAAACATTTTTCATATCGCCAACAAAAAACTCGCAGTTTGTGATGTTGTTTCGTTTTGCATTTTCTTTCGCATCCGCAATAGCCTCTGGAACAGCTTCAACTCCAATAACTTTTTTTGCAAATCGAGACACAAACTGCGCAATTGTTCCCGTTCCGGTATATAAATCGTAAACCAATTCATCGCCTGTGAGTCCCGCAAAATCTCGGGTTATTTTATATAGATTATACGCTTGTTCTGAATTTGTTTGGTAGAATGATTTTGCATTGATGCTAAATTTCAAACCTTCCATTTCTTCGAGTATGTAATCTCTACCTTTATATAGGTGTACTTTTTGATCGTAAATGGTATCGTTCGGTTTACCATTAATCACATATTGTAGTGACGTGATTTCAGGAAAACGATTTGCCAAAAATTCCATTAGCAAAATCCTGTTTTCTTTTTGCTCTTCAAAAAACTGGATCAAAACCATTATTTCGCCTGTGGAAGCGGTCCGAATCATCAAAGTCCGCAACAAACCTTCGTGCGCTCGCGGATTAAAAAATTCTAAATTGTTGTCAATTGCAAATTTTTTGATTTCATTTCTGATGGCGTTTGAAGGATCTTCTTGCAAATGGCATTTTCGGATATCAAGAATCTTATCCCACATTTTTGGAATGTGAAAACCAAGTGCGTTTCGATTGTCTAAAGATTCCTCTGAGCTAATTTCATTTTCAGTGAGCCATCGCGCATTTGAAAAGCCAAACTCCATTTTGTTGCGATAGAAAAACTTTTTTACTGAACCCAAAATTGGTTCAAATTCAGGAAGTTCCACTTTTCCAATACGTTGCAAATGATTTTTTACTTCGTTTTGCTTGAAATTCAATTGGTGTTCATAGCCCATATTTTGCCATTTGCAACCACCACAAACACCAAAATGTTCGCAAACAGGCTCAGTTCGCAAATTAGAAAATTCATGAAATTTTGTTGCCTTACCTTCATAATATGCTTTTCGCTTTTTGAAAGTTTGAATATCGACCACATCACCTGGAACAACATTTGGAACAAAAATCACTTTTCCATCGGGCGCTTTGGCAACAGAAACGCCTTTTGCACCAGCATCGAGAATGGAAATATTATGGAAAACGATCTTATCTGTGTTTTTTCTTGACATATTGCAAAAATACTTTTTTTGAAATGAAATCTGTTTTTAAAACTGTGTTTTTTTATTGAATGTCAAAGTATGAATTGGATTTATTGTTCGAGTATTTAAATTTTCTCGGCAAATTCAAAATTCTCAAAGTAATTTATTATAAAAACAAAGAATTGAGTTAAACCACCATATCATCTCAACAATAAAACTTCTAAACTTTAATACTTTCGACTTTCGACTTTCTGACTGGTAAACGTTCAACTTTCAAACTTTCAAACTACAATATATCCAAACTTCCTTTACCTTCGCGAAGTACAACGGGTTCAAATCCAGATAAATCAATGATTGTTGAACCGACGTTATCGCCATAACCACCGTCTATAACAACGTCGACAAGGTTTTGCCATTTCTCAAATATAAGTTCAGGATCTGTAGAATATTCCAAAACTTCGTCATCATCATGTATGGACGTGGAAACAATAGGATTGCCAAGCATTGTAACAATCGCAATTGCAATATTATTATCTGGCACGCGAATTCCGACGGTGGTTTTTTTCTTAAAATCCTTTGGAAGGTTATTGTTTCCCGGCAAAACAAAAGTGTAAGGGCCAGGAAGTGCACGTTTTAAAATCTTGAATGTTGACGTGTCAATTTGTTTTACATAATCTGAAATATTGCTTAAATCTGAACAAACAAAAGAAAAGTTTGCTTTCTCAAGTTTAATTCCTTTGATTTTTGCAATGCGTTCTAAGGCTTTTGTATTCGTAATATCGCATCCCAAACCATAAACAGTGTCGGTCGGATAAATAACTAATCCACCATTTTTCAGTACATCAACCACTTTTTTTATCGCAGCTTCGTTTGGTTTGTCGTTATATATTTTTATGAATTGAGACATATTTTATATTATTTTATGGACATTTGTTCTATAAGCGCACAATAAAATAAAGCGATGTAAGGAAAATTTAAGGTGATATTACATCCAACTTCGCAAATCGTAGCAATAGTTTTTTAATCCCACCAACTTCAAATTTAATTTCTGCTTTTTTGTCTGCGCCGACGCCTTCCATACTCACAATTTCGCCTTTTCCAAAGCGTTCATGCATGACGATATTTCCGATAACTAATTTATTATCAAACAAATTTGACTGACTTGAATTTGACCCGCCTACGGCGGGTTTCAATTTTCGAATGCCTGTCGTAGGTTTTGCTTCATTTCCTAACATATAATTTGGTGGCGTTCCTGAAACTGGTTTTGCCAATCTAAATTTAGATTTGTCAATATCGCCAAATATGTCATTGTCTATCAACGGTTTGAATCTATATGACGATTCTTCTGGTGTTAGATATTCTAAATATTGCGAATCAATTTCATCAATAAAGCGCGATGGTTCACAATCGGTCAATTTTCCCCAACGATACCGCGATTGCGCATAGGTTAAATATGCCTGATTTTCGGCACGGGTTAGTGCCACATAAAAAAGTCGACGTTCTTCCTCAAGTTCGCTTCGGGTGGACATTGACATGGCACTTGGGAACAAATCTTCTTCCATTCCAACAACAAAAACGGTTGGAAATTCAAGTCCTTTTGCCAAGTGAATTGTCATCAAAGCCACGCGATCATCATCGCCAGAATCTTTGTCAAGATCGGTCGCAAGTGCAATATCTTCAAGAAATTCAGATAAAGAGCCGCGCGCGCCGTCAATTTCAATTTGTCCTTCTGTAAAATCTTTTATACCGTTGAGGAGTTCTTCAATATTTTGAATTCTTATAATGCCTTCTGGCGTTCCATCTTTTTTGAGTTCTTGAACCAAACCTGTTTTTTTGCTCACATGATCTGCCATGTAAAACGCATCCTGATTTTGATCAATGACTTGAAAACTCTGAATCATGGTCACAAAATCTGATAATTTTTGTTTCGTCCCCGAATTTAGTTTTAAATCAATTTTGTCAATGTTTTGCATCACTTCAAAAATCGAACGTTTGTAGTGATTGGCTGCAATAGTAAGTTTTTCGATTGTAGTGTCGCCGATGCCTCGTGCAGGATAATTTATCACACGAATCAACGCTTCTTCGTCTTTTGGATTGATGATTAATCGCAGATAACATAACACATCTTTGATTTCTTTTCGCTGATAAAAAGACAATCCACCGTAAATTCTATAAGGAATATCGCGTTTTCTGAGCGCATCTTCCATCGCTCGCGATTGCGCATTAGTGCGATACAAAATTGCAAAATCGCCGTTCATGCGTTGTTGCGTCATGCGTTCGTCCCAAATTGTGCTTGCCACAAAACGACCTTCTTCTGCATCAGTAACGCTTCTGTTGATTTTTATTTTATTGCCAAAATCATTGGCAGTCCAAACAATTTTGTCAAGCTTGGTTTTGTTTTTTTCAATAATGGAATTTGCTGCTTCAACAATATTTTTAGTTGAGCGATAATTTTGCTCTAAACGATAAGTCTGCACATTTTCATAATCTTTTTGGAAATTAAGAATATTATTGATGTTCGCCCCACGAAAAGCATAGATACTTTGCGCATCGTCACCAACAACACAAATATTTTGGAATTTGTCCGAAAGTGCGCGTACAATAAGGTATTGAGAATGATTGGTATCTTGGTACTCATCAACTAAAATATACCTAAACCGATTTTGATATTTAGATAAAACCTCTGGAAAACGATTTAGTAATTCATTGGTTTTCAATAATAAATCATCAAAATCCATGGCACCAGCTTTGAAGCAACGGTCAACATAATTTTGATAAATTTCACCCAAACGAGGTTTTTTTGACATGGCGTCTGCCTCTTGCAGTTCAGGATTATTGAAATATGCTTTAACGGTTATTAGTCCATTTTTGTACGATGAAATGCGACCCAAAATTTGTTTAGGCTTGTAAATGTCTTTGTCCAGTTGCATTTCTTTGATAATCGCGCCAAGCAATCGAACGGCATCTTGGGTATCATAAATTGTAAAATTTGATGGATATCCCAATTTATCGGCTTCGGCTCTCAAAATTCTTGCAAAAACTGAATGGAATGTGCCCATCCAAAGATTTTTGGCTTCGGCGACACCAACGATATTTGAAATTCGTTTTTTCATTTCTTTAGCCGCTTTGTTGGTAAACGTAAGGGCAAGAATCGAAAATGAATCAACGCCCAAACTCATCAAATAGGCAATGCGAATGGTAAGCACGCGTGTTTTTCCAGAACCTGCGCCTGCGATAATAATCATCGGGCCATCCTTTTGGAGAACAGGTAATTGTTGGGCTTCGTTGAGTTGAGCGATGTATTTTTGCATCAGGTAAAAGCTACTTTTGGATTTATAATTTTTACAAAAATAGCTTTACTCAAATTGTCTCGCAATAAAAATTAGAAACTTTAAAATCGTAAAATATAAAAGGTAAAAATATTTAGATTTAAAATTTAAAAAATTCTTTTTCGGTCATTTCTAAGCCATGCAATAACTTATTAAAAACCGTTTGAGTATAAGGTTTTGTAAGATTTTTTATGCGTGAAACAGTAACTTTATGCAAGGTTGATGCTAAAGCAATTGTGGCGCCATCCAATTTTTTATGATCCATGATTTTATTCAAAGTAGCAGAAATATTCATTCTTTTGTGAATGTCCAAAACAGGCTCATGGTCAAAAGTTCCAAACGCTTTTTTATTTTTTATTAGTTCCATTTGTAAAATATTTTTGAATTCAAAATAGCTTGTAAATATACGAAAAATATTGACTTAAATTAGATTCAAAATTGATGGAACAAAATGAATTTTATAAGAAAAATTTTTATGTAATAATTTGCACGAAAAAACAGAAATAGCTACATTTTTTCGATTTGATTCGGATCTTCAAAAATATTGCAGAATAAGTTTATAAAAAGTATTTTTGCTTTAAAAAATTTTATCATGCAAAGCAATCTTTTTGAAATTTTGGCATATACTTTACCATCGCTAATTACGGGTGGAGTGGCATATTTTCTTTTTACATCGTATTTTGCAGACCAACAAAACACAAGGAAATGGTTGCTCCAAAAAGAGAATCAAAAAAATGCTTTGCCACTTCGTTTGCAGGCATATGAGCGTATGGTTTTATTTTTGGAACGCATTAGTCTGACAAAAATTCTAATTCGGGTTACGCCAGTTTCGCAAGATAAAAGCCAATACGAAAATTTGTTAATTGCCCAAATCGAACAGGAGTTTGAACATAATCTTACGCAACAAATTTATATGTCAGATGAATGTTGGACTATCATCGTTACGGCCAAAAACGCAACCATTCAAATCATCCGGAAAGCAAATATGTCTGAAAAAGTGACATCTGCGGACAGGCTTCGCGAAGTGATTTTAAATGATTTGTTAGAAAAACAAGCACCAAGTAATGCCGCGCTTGAGTTTATGAAAAAAGAAATTAGTTACTTTTTATAGCTATCATTATAATTTACTTCTTAATTTATTTTGGATCAAATTTCGTCTGTTTTACAAACTCCAATTGAATACCTAAAAAATGTTGGGCCTGCCCGCGGTGCGCTCCTGCGAAAAGAATTGGGCATTCATAAATTTATGGATTTATTGAATTTCTATCCAAATCGATATATTGACAGAACAAAATATTACAAAGTCAATGAATTGCAAAATACAGCATCAGAAATTCAGATTGTTGGAAAAATAATTCACATTAAAACGGTGGCTTTTGGCAAAAATCAAAAACGATTAGTAGCGGATTTTATTGACGAAACGGGTCAAATGGAATTGGTTTGGTTTCAAGGCGTGCGCATGATGATGGAAATTTTAAAAGTCAACGAGCCGATGGTTGTTTTCGGCAAAGCTATTTCTTTTAACGGCAAATTTACGATTAGCCATCCTGAAATTGAATTACTTGCGGAGCACCAAGCTACGATTCGCCGAGCCATGCAACCTGTTTATCCGTCTACGGAAACATTGGGAAATCGTGGTGTATCAAATCGTGTGATCAATAAAATGGTGATGCAACTTTTCATAGAAACGCAAGCAAATTTTTCAGAAACTTTACCTGAATATTTGATAGATGAATTGCGATTGATGTCCAAAAAAGAGGCACTGAAAAACATTCATTTTCCTGATAGTGCAGAAAATTTAGCAAAGGCTCAGTTTCGATTGAAATTTGAAGAATTGTTTTATATTCAGATTCAAGTGATTGTAAAAAACATCATTAGAAAACACAAAATAAAGGGACATCCATTTACCAAAGTGGGACATCTTTTTAATGAATTTTATAATAAACATTTGCCTTTTGAATTGACAAATGCTCAGAAAAAAGTAATTAAAGAAATAAGAAATG
>JAYWGW010000063.1:0-20713 GCA_043778045.1 Bacteroidota bacterium
CGAGGCACGAAGCAATTTTATATAGGATTGCTTCGTGCCTCGCAAAACCAAAGCGGGAGCGGAATGCCCGCCCGATAGGGAACGCCCAAAAATTGATAATTATTTATTTAACGGTAATTATTTTTTTATACGACAATTTCATTTACAATTGCTGTTTCAGTTTGTTGCATCAAATTTTCAAATTCATAGTCCGCAACTGCCATTGGTTTATGTATGGTAAAGATAAGCTTATTTCCAAGACCAAACGGGAAATTCCCGAATTTTACAAAACGCCAAGAATTATTGATAGTAACGGGAACCACAAAGGCGGTCGGCGCATTTTTACAAAGTATTTTTACGCCTGTTGCCGCAAAAACTTTTGGCTGACCTGTTTTGCTACGCGTGCCTTCAGGAAAAATGACGGCTGACCGAGTATGTTTTTCGATATATTGTCCCAAACCTGAAATAGCTGGAATGGCTTGTTTAGGATCTTTTCTGTCAATTAAAATGGATCCGCCGTGCTTTAAATTATAAGATATGCTGGGAATATTTTTACCTAATTCTTTTTTTGAAACGAATTTTGGATGCCAACGACGTAAAAACCAAATCATACCAATAATATCATACATACTCTGATGGTTTGCCACAAAAATGATGGGAACGCCACTTGGAATAAGTTCTCGATTTTCTACCTTATATGTATTGCCCAAAACGTGTCCAAGTCTAACCAATATAAAATTTAAATAATCCACACTTTTTTTATGGGCTTGATAGCCAAAAGCATTGAAACAAACCCATTGAATAGGTTGAAAGATGCAGACAGTTATAAAAAATAAAAGCACAAAAATTGGCGTAAGAATATAGGATAATAATTTTTCCATCTAAAATACAAGTTTATTGTAAAATTAGTTTTTTTCTATTAATAACTAAAAAACATCGCATTATATTTAAATATTTTATGTTTAAAAAATTTATAAATGCTACGAGATTTAAAAAATATATATAATTCCGAAGATGTTAAAATAAATTGTAATTCATTTTAAATTTAGAAAAGTATGACAGTGATTTATTGGAGCCGTCAATAAAAAATAAGTCTTTTAAAATATGTTCTATAAAACAGTGACAATCTTAAATGAGTCATTGCAGTTGTGTTTTTTATAGTTTTTTGTATGTTTTATATTGTAATGATTATTTGGCACTCGTGTCTATTTGCAATAAAATTATTTAAATTTGGCAATTTATAAAATATTAAGGTTATGTAGAAATTTACTTTATATCTTTAGAAATTTAATGATAAATAAAATGCAATAAATTATTTAACAACATGAAAATCAATCAACTTCAGGTAGAAATAGATGGAATCGACAAAGAGATTTTGCGGGATTTAATGCAAGACGCGCGCAAACCAATTCTTCAAATTGCGAATAAAATTGGCATTTCAGGCGCTGCCATTCATCAACGGTTGCGAAAATTAGAGCAATCAGGTGTTATTTCAGGTTCAAAATTCACGGTAGATGTTAAAGTTTTGGGCTATTCCACCATGGCTTTCGTAGGCGTATATTTGGATAAAGCCGCTCGAAATTCAGAAGCCGTGCGTGACTTGCGCAAAATTCCAGAAGTATTGGAATGTCACTATACCACAGGAAATTGGTCTATTCTTATTAAAATCATTTGCCGAGACAACGAACATTTGATGCAATTGCTCAACAACAAAATTCAAGCTATTGAAGGTGTTTCACGAACTGAAACCTACATTTCCCTTGATCAGCAAATTGACAGACAGGTTCAATTGTAGGACATTATATATACTTTGTAAATGTTTATGATTTGTCATTTTAGCAAATAGGTTGCGCTAAAATTGTTTTTATCATTAAAAAAAATGTACACGTATTACCGCTTTGAAAACTTCAATTTTTAGGTCTTAAACCGACCTAAATCATTTCTCTAAAAAACATCTTAAATTTAACTTTTCGGCTTTTTCAACACTTTCAACAAAATCGGAACAGTCGAAATCAAGATAATACCAATAATTATATACTCAATATAGTGCTTTAAGTCTATGCCTTTTGTCAAGAAAAAATCTTGTAAATAGTGCCCAGCAAAAATCAGGATAAACGCCCAAGCAAAAGAACTGACTACATTATAAAACATAAATTTCTTTTTGTCCATTGCCACAATACCCGCTACAATGGGTGCAAAAGTTCGCAAGATTGGTAGAAATCTTGCGTAAATTATTGCTTTACCGCCATATTTTTCAAAAAAATCTTTTGACTGCAAAAGGTATTTTTTCTTAAACCAAAAAGTATCTTGTTTTTTAAATAGATAAATCCCGCTTTTTTGTCCGAACCAATATCCCACTGAATTTCCTAAAATTCCTGCAACTGCAACCAAAAACGACAAAATAAAGACGTTCAAAAATTCGCTGTCAATAACAAACATGTTTGCCATCAAAGATTTACTATATATTCCAGCCAAAAAAAGCAAACTATCCCCTGGAAGAAAAAATCCCGCAAAAAGTCCAGTTTCTGCAAACACAATAAACAGTACAATATAAATTCCTATTTGAACGCCACCAACTTCAAGGTTGATATAAAAATCAGGATTAAGTAAATTGGTCCAGTGAAAATCTTGCATTTTATAATAAATATTTTGAGTTGGTGAAATTAACAAATAAATCTGCAACCCACAACACTAAGATTTTATTTAAGAATTTATTAACCAGCATCCATTTTACAGACTAAAATCTGTGAAATTTGAATAATAGTAAGATCAATAAACATAGTCGTTCAGTACGTCTTCATAACGAAACAGATCGAAACATATCCGTTTAATAGTAGTAGTTTTACCGTTCATACTTGCAACAACCATGTAATTTATTATAAGCCTCGTCGCTTGCTTTTACATCGTCACTATCATGTCCAACTTTTGCGATGGCAGTTTTAATATCCAATGGCGACGTTTTATTTTCATTGAAAATTACAGATAATTCTTTAGTTTCAATATTCCAAATGGCTTGTTTAACGCCGCTCACCGTCAAAGCCGCTTTTTGAATTCGTTTTTGGCACATGTCGCAACTGCCCTTGATGGTAGTTGTATATTTCGCATTTTTGTTTTTTACTTCTTGTGCTTGAACTTGCATATTTGCAAACATAAATAGAAGTGCAATAATTAGTTTTTTCATGATACTTAATTTTTAAAAGATTATTAAAGGTTTTGTTTATGTTGTATTTGAAATATTATTTAATTTTATAACGCAATCCTAAATAATACATCTGACCGAAAATTGGTGCATACGCAATGCTTGTATCAAAAGTGAGACCAAAAGGATTCGATGCGCCAAGAATTGCTTTTTGTTGTTGATAATTAGTCATGTTTTCGCCGCCAAAATACATTTCAAAAATGCTCGAAAACGTTCTTGTAACTTGTGCATTTACCGTTGAAAATGAGGGAGCAAAATTTCCTAATTGATCTTCCGTGGGATTGCTTGCGGTGTTTGGCAACTGCTGTTTTCCTAACCAATTAAAAGTCGCATCGAATTTCCACTGACGCCCTTTTTCAACAATGTGTGTGGCATATTCTAAATTTGCAAAAACCCGATGTTTGGCTTGCAAAGGACGTTGAAATCTGCCAGTTGTGAAGTCTGTTTGCACATCAAAATATTTATAAGCTGTTCGCAAATCGAAATGTTTTTTAAGTTCCAAATTAAAATCTACTTGAAGGCTGTTGGCAAAAGATTGTCCTTGCAAATCAAAAACCACCACTCGTTGCGGACTTTGCATCAAATCTATAACGGCTTGCTTTTGAAAATCTGTTCTGTAAAAATCTATCGTAATGTTTGCACTTTTTGTAAATAATTGAAATTTTTGAGTCAAGCTTAATCCATAATTCCATGCAATTTCTTCTGCGCCAGATTTTCCAAAAACAGAATTATTTCCGACGTTTCCCAATAATATAAACGATCTTGAACTTGCAAAATAGTTTTGATTTTCAGCAAATATGTTTGCCAATCGTTTGCCTCGTCCTGCAGAAAATTTCACAACTCCGTCTTTCCATAAATTATATCTTGCATGAAGTCGGGGCGTAAAAAAATCACCTAATCTATTGTGAACATCCATTCTGCCACCGAGTATGATGGTGAAATCATCAGTATTATCATAAATATATTCAAAAAAAGCACCTGCGGAATTATCTTTTCTACTCACGTCTAAAAAATTTACAAATTCGGTGTAATTGTCGTACGTATAATTTAGTCCGGTCGAGAATTTGTGGAGCGTATTGTCTATAATTGAATTAAAAATGACGTTTCCATACAAGCTTTCTTGTCTAATATTATAGTGATTGAGTCCAAAATATGATTGTTGGTTGTGGTTGCTATATGCGTTTTGAAAACCAATACTTTGAAACGGCATGTCTTTAAAAACATAACCGATTTTGGAACTAAAATCAACCCGATCTGTGTTAATCTCTGAACCCCAAGTATTTGTGGTGTTTCGGTCTTTTTTAGGATCGAAGCGCAGTTCGCCAGTTTGCTTTTCGTCTTTCATAAATTTCAAATTGATAAAAGAAACCCAACCCGTTTCGGCATTTGCATATTGCCAACGATTGCTCAAATTTATTTGTTTCGCCAATGGATTGTCCATAAAACCATCATCGTTCATGTCGTTTTTTTGCACGCGCGTGTTTCCATGAACAAACAAAGATGTAGCCCAATTTGGATTAATTTTTTTATTAAAATGTGTATTAATTTCAAATCTCGAATCTGAACCTGCATACGCATTTAAAAAAAATGGAATGTCGTCTCTGGGTTTGATAAGTTCGGTGTTTATTTGTCCTGAAATGCTTTCATATCCATTGACAACGCTTCCTGCACCTTTTGTAATTTGTATGCTTTCAACCCATGTTCCGGGCGTAAACGAAAGTCCATAAACCTGCGACGCACCTCGAATAATAGGAATGTTTTCTTCAGAAATCAAAATATATGGACTTGTTAATCCAAGCATTTTAATTTGTTTAGTTCCCGTTATCGCATCAGAAAAATTAACATCAATTGATGGATTTGTTTCAAAACTTTCTGCCAAATTGCAACAAGCGGCTTTTAAAAGTTCTTTGCTTGAAACAATTGTTGTGTTAAGTGCGGATTTTAGGGATTTTGAAAGTGCTTTTTTCTCTTTTTTTATTTGTATTTCGTCTAATTTTTCTTGTGCAAAGAGCAACATTGGAAAAACAGACAGTATAATAACGATGCTTTTTTTCATTTAATTATGGATTTATAAGGCTTTAAAATTGAATATTATCAATCAAAAAACATTACCCATAAGTTACAAAACAGCATAAAAGTTTAAATAGTGAAGGGGAATTATTATTACAATTATAAACAAGCAGCCGCTTTTTAATAGTTGTCTTAAAAAATCGGCAAGTATTGTCAGAAGATATAATAAATGGAAGGTACGAACAATCCAATAAGATTTTTATCTGTTCAATAACCGATTGATCTACTGTCGATTTGACATCAATTTTTTTTGAAGAACAGCAATTTTCTTTTTCCTTTATGATGTCGCAACAACTTATTGAAACTTTTTTAATTGTGTGACAATCGTCGGAAAGTTGCTTTAAATTTGAAATTGCAATCAATTCATCACAACAAAAAACAGCGTTAAATGCAAATCCATAGTTGGAAACCAACAACAAAAAAGACAGCATTACAACGATTTGTTTTTTAAACTTCATAATGCAAATATAAAAAATATTTCACATTGATTTACTTTTTTATAAAACGTAAAAAAAGACCAATTCTACAAAAGAATGGTCTTTAATTTGAATTAATAATTACATTAAATTTTTATACCAACGGACCACCTGCCAAAATTTCAGCATTTGCGAATTCGTCGAATTTCTCAAAGTTGGCTTTAAACTTTTTGCCAAGTTCAATGGCTTTTTTGTCATATAAATCTTTGTCTGCCCACGTGTTTCGCGGATTCAGAATTTCCGATGGCACATTTATGCAAGTTTGTGGAATTGCATTTCCAAAAATGGTATGGTTGACATATTCCACATTATCAAGGTCTCCATTAAGCGCGGCCGTGATCATTTCGCGGGTATATTTCAATTTCATTCGTGAGCCAACGCCATACGGACCGCCTGTCCATCCGGTGTTAATTAGCCAAACAGTTACGTTGGCATCTTTCATTTTTTTGCTTAACATTTCTGCATATTTCGTTGGATGCAACGGCATAAAAGGTGCGCCAAAGCAAGCCGAAAAATTAGGTTGTGGTTCGGTTACTCCAGCCTCGGTTCCTGCAACTTTTGCGGTATAGCCCGAAATAAAGTGATATGCGGCCTGACCAGGCGTCAGTTTTGAAATTGGTGGAAAAATTCCAAAAGAATCTGCTGTTAAAAAAAATATGTGCTTTGGATTGTGTCCGATGGAACCTTTTTGGATGTTATCGATATGATAAATCGGGTAGCTGACGCGCGTGTTTGGTGTAATCGAAATATCATCATAATCAGCAATGTTACTGTCTTTTTTGAATACTATATTTTCTAAAAGTGCACCTTTTTTAATTGCATGAAAAATTTCAGGCTCACTTTCTTCGGATAAGTTTACAACTTTTGCATAACAACCGCCTTCAAAATTGAAAACTGTGTTTTCAGAAGTCCAACCATGCTCATCATCACCAATAAGTTTGCGTTTTGGATCGGCAGAAAGCGTAGTTTTTCCTGTTCCTGACAAGCCGAAAAATATCGCGGTATCGCCATTGTCGCCTACATTTGCAGAACAGTGCATTGGTAACGCGTTTTTATCAATTGGAAGAATGAAGTTTAGCGCAGAAAAAATTCCTTTTTTCATCTCGCCGGTATATCCTGTTCCGCCAATAAGCGCAATTTTTTTGCTGAAATTCAAAACTGCAAAATTGTGACTTCTTGTTCCATCAACTGCGGGATTTGCCATGAAACTTGGTGCACAAACCACGTGCCAATCGGCAGTAAAATCTTCAAGATCAGATTCATCGGGACGCAGAAACATGTTGTAGCAAAACAAATTTGCCCATGCAGTTTCGGTAACAACTCGAACATTTAAACGATATTTGCTATCGGCGCAAACATAACTATCTCGAACAAAAATTTCTTTATTGGAAAGATGTGCTGTTACCTTTTTATATAATTTATCAAAGTTTTCTGACGAGAATGGTTTGTTTACTGCGCCCCACCATACTTTATCTTTTGTAATGTTATCTTGAACAATAAATCGATCCTCGGGCGAGCGACCAGTAAATTCTCCAGTGTTAATTGCAAGTGCACCTGTAGAATTTTCAATTCCTTGACCATTTATAAGGCAAATGTTATGCAATTCTTCGGGTGATAATTGGTATTTTACAGCTGCATTTTCGATTCCAAGATGCTCGAACGAAATCGATTTCGTAACCAAATCGTAATTCTCCATAATATTTACATTTTGTTAGTTGACAATTATGGTGCAAAAGTAAAAATTAATTAATTACAACGATGTAGTAAATTGAATTATTATCAATTTTTCTTGTAAATTTTAATGAAAAGCCAAAACCACGCCCCTAAAAGTAACAATCCGCCAATAGGAGTTATGGGTCCAAGGAATTTGAAGTTGATTTTTGTTATTGGCATTGTAGTCAAAAGGAATATCGAACCTGAAAAAATTAGGGTTCCAAACAGCGCGAGATAATAAATTGTTGTTTTCTCTTCAGGCAGAAGAAGCTGCGTTGTACCGATAAACAATAAAAAAAGTGCATGATACATTAAATATCGTACGCCAACTTCAAAAGAATTTAGCTGTTCTGATGATAATATCTTTTTTAGTGCATGTGCGCCAAAAGCGCCGAGAACTATTGCTAAAAAGCCAAAAATTAATGCGGTTAGAATTATTTTTCGTTCCATTTTTTTTATGGTAAAGTTAGTGCTTGACATTTAAATTTTGTCAGCTTTCATAATTTTCGCATTTATTAATTGAATCTGTGTAATAAAAAGCAGGCAAAAATAGAATTAAAAGCAAAGGTTGAATAATGAATCTTCGGACGTAAAAAATTATCATGTAAAACTTGCTGTCGTCAAAAGATAAAAATAAAAGCAAAACGCTCATTAAAATTATAAAAAAAACGACATATAGAATAGACGCAAACTTTACTTGATTCCAATTTCTGAATATTACGAAAATAATCGCAAGCGAAATAACTGAATTTATTGCAAAACGGAAAAGATAAGTTATTGAAATTGATAAATTATCAATATTGGGTAATGATTTTTGGCTTGTTTGTCCTTTAAAAAAATATAGCAACGGATCGGAAAACAATTGCTGTTCAAAAGCGCGAACACACACCAAGGCACCGACCAACATTGCAACCAAAATAGCCGATAGCCAGTTATTTTTTATTTGCTTTAGCATAATCTGAAAATTTATTGACCCATAAAACCCACAGTCCAAAAACTACTCCATAGATGAATACGGGGAAAACAATGTCGTGAAGAAGTTCTTTGTGTTGTGGATAATGAAACAATCCCATGGTTAAAAGTGCAATTCTGATAATATTTAATATATGAATAACTAATATTCCAATAACCAAAAACCGCAATGTTTTTTTCCATCCGCTAAAAAACGCAAGCACAAAAGCTACAAACAAAATCATGATACTGAGCGCATTGCAACCTTCAACAATGCGAACAAAAGGTCTACTATTTACTAAATACATCATCGACGAATTGTTCAGCGAAGGCGCATACTGAAATTCAAAATCGCACCAGCGAAGAATTTGCGCAGATTGGTCGGCAACGAGAACCGTGAAACTATCGGGTTCAAATTTTGTGGTGTCAAAACTTTTGAGATACACATTATAAATCAGTGTTAACACAATATAAGAACCCAAAAATTTACCTAAAAACTTCAAAAAAGGAAGGTATTCTCGAAATAATTCTCTCACAATTTGACTGTTAAAATATTTTGAAGTTTCCAAGAAATGTCATCAAAAGCAATATCTTTGCAAGAAAAATATGTTTGATATCTTACGTCCAAAAGTAACACAAATTACTGAATCGCCAAATAAATCTATAAACGAAAAATTATTATCCGTTTGCCAATTATTGCAAGACAATATACCTCACTATAATTGGGTTGGGTTCTATTTTGCCAATCATGAAGCGAAAACATTGCACCTCGGCCCTTATGTTGGCGCTCCCACTGACCACACCGTTATTGCGTTTGGCAAAGGAATTTGCGGACAAGTGGCGGAATCTAATCAAAATTTTGTTGTTCCCGATGTGTCTGCTCAAGATAATTATATCGCGTGTAGCTTCGTAGTAAAATCCGAAATTGTTGTCCCACTTTTTGTGAACGGCATCAACATCGGACAGATTGATATTGACTCAAACAGCATCAATCCTTTTATTGAAGAAGACGAACGATTTTTGGAATTTGTAAACCAAGAGGTAGCAAAATTATATTAAAAAACAAATCGAAATCAACCAAAAACCATCAATGCAAATTAAAATCTTGACATCCATTTCAGAGATGTCGCTTCAAATTGACCTTATCAAACATCTTTATCCTGAAATGAGTTTACAAAAATATGAGCGCTATTTACAGGATATGCAACCACACAATTATATGCAAATTGCGGTTTTTGATGATAATAAATGCCTTGGAATGACAGGGTTGTGGTCGGGTGTAAAACTTTGGACAGGCAAATATTTAGAAATTGATAATTTCATTGTACATCCTGATGCGCGTGAACGTGGAGTAGGGCAAATGATTTCCAATTATGTTGATAAAATGGCGTTGGAACAAGGTTGCACCTGCATTGTTTTAGATGCTTTTACGGGAAATTTCAAAGCACATAAATTTTATTATAATCTTGGATATGAGCCACGCGGTTTTCATTTTATAAAGGTTATTGATGAGAATGGGTTTAGTTGAAGTGAGTTTAAAGTTTGAAAGTTAAAGGTTTAAAAGTTCGCATTTGTCTAAATTTTTAAATGATTACAATGAACATATTAAAATAAAATTTTATAATAATTCATACGAAGCGATAATTTTGCAAAACATAAAAGCATCTCCTAAATCAACAAAATAACATAATGAACGACCATCCAATTTTCACAGAACATCCAGGCCTGATTGGCATATTTGCTGTTTCCATCATCATCATGCTACTTTTAGATCTCGGCATTTTCAACAAAAAAAGCCACGAAGTTACTAACAAAGAGGCAATTGTATGGTCAGTAGTTTGGATTTCACTTTCCATGATTTTCTCAGGATTGGTCTATTATTATGCAGGAGCAACCAAATTCTACGAGTTTCAATCGGCATATTGGATAGAAAAAGCACTGTCTGTAGACAACCTTTTTGTGTTTATTTTGGTGTTTAAATTCTTTGATGTTCCCAGCACAAGCAAACATAAAGTCCTTTTTTGGGGCATTATTGGTGCGCTCGTTTTACGCGCTATTTTCATATTTTCAGGAGCGTTTTTGATTGAACTCACCTACCTCAACAAGCTTTTGTCGTATGCCGGAATCGAAGGTTTCAAATATGACATCAACATCATCATGACGCTTTTTGGATTGTTTCTAATCTATGCTGGAATCAAATCATGGTCGTCTGGCAATGAAGATGATGACGAGGATTATAACAACACCAGAGGCGCAAAACTCATCAGAAAACTGTTCAGCGTAGGCGACAAATATGATGGCGACAAATTTTTTACCATCGAAAACGGAAAGAAAATGGCAACACCATTGTTGACCGTCGTTGCCGTGATCGAGTTCACTGATTTACTATTTGCCGTAGATTCCATTCCTGCCATTTTTGCCATTTCCAATGATCCATTTATCTTGTACACCTCGAATATTTTCGCGATTTTAGGTCTTCGCGCCTTGTTTTTTCTACTCGATAATTTCATCCATTTGTTCAATAAATTATCCTACGGACTTGCGATTATCCTTTCTTTCATCGGTATAAAAATGGTTATTGCGCCGTTCTATCACATCGAATCATTGCATTCACTCATCGTAATTGGTAGCGTTTTAGTCATTTCGGTGGTACTATCCGTCATGTTTCCCGACAAAACAAAAACAGAATAAATCATAATATTTTTCATTTGGGCGTGCCACTTTTGAGTTTGTTCCGACTCGTTTTTTTGGACGAGTCGGGACAAACTCAAAAGTGTCGGGCATTTCGTTCCCGCTTTTTCATTGCGAGGTACGAAGCAATCCTGACAGCAGATTGCTTCGTCCCTCGCATTGACAAGAGCTCCACTGCATTCCCTCACGCGGACACTCACTTTCAATAAAAAATTTACAAAACACAATAATTCACAACATTAAAACCTTTGTGCCCTTAGCAACTCCGCCACGGCGTAAAGGTTCGTGGCAAAATCAATTATTCAAAAACAAGCTTCGTTCCTTCGTTTCTTACTGCAAAAAATTCGAAACTACAATTTAAACAAAATTCCCTATTTTTACCAACTAAACAATGCAAGCAAACAATTTTGAATCTATATAAATCACTTTTCAAACAAACCGCCATCTATGGTTTGGCAATGGTTTTGCCACGCATGCTGAGTTTTTTCCTTGTAAAACTTTATACCAATGTACTGCCAAATGCCGCTGACTACGGCAATTTAACAATCGTAATGGCATACATGGTTTTTCTGAATGTAGTGCTATCGTATGGATTTGAAACAGGGTTTTTTAGGTTTTATAATTCCGTATCTGACAAACAAAAAGTAGTTTCCACAACCACCGTTTCCATATTGTTGAGCAGTGTGTTGTTTTTTATATTTGCCTACATTTTTAAAAATAATATAGCCAATTACGTCAATGTTTCTGAAAATTTCATCGAATATGCCCTTTGGATTTTAGTTTTAGACGCTTTGGTTATTATTCCATTCTCAAAACTTCGAGCGGAGCAAAAAGCCACAAAATTTGCCATCATAAAAATTGGAAACGTTGTTGTCAATCTGTTGCTAAATTTGTTTTTTTTATTATTATTGCCAATTCTGGCAACGCAACACCCAACTTCAATTTTCGATTCAATCTATATTCCAAACTTTGAAATTGCCTATATTTTACTTGCCAATTTGATTGCGAGTTTAATAACTTTCATTTTTCTATTGCCCGACTATTTCAAAATTAATTGGAAAATCGACGTCGAACTTTGGAAAAAACTCATGCGATATGGTTGGCCCATTCTCATCGCCGGAATTGCCTTTGCCGTCAATGAACATCTTGACAAAATTCTCTTGAGCAAACTGCTTCCCGCTGACATTGCAAAATCCGAAGTGGGCGCATATTCCGCATGCTATAAACTTGGATTGTTTATGGTTTTGTTCCGCACGGCTTACACTTTGGGCATCGAACCGTTCTTTTTTAGCCATGCCAAAAACGAAAATGCACCGCAAACTTATGCCACAATTACAAAATATTTTGTGATTTTCGGATCGTTTATTGCGCTGACCGTTATTGTTTTTGCCGATGTTTTAAAACTACTATTGTTGGATAATGAAAGCTATTGGGTCGCCATGAAAGTTGTTCCGCTCATTGTTTTTGCCAACTTTTTTTTGGGCATCTACACCAACCTTTCCGTATGGTACAAACTCACCGACAAGACCATATATGGCGCGTATATTTCCATAGTTGGCGCAATCATCACCTTGGTTTTAAATTATATTCTGATTGAAAAATTTAGCTATTACGGCTCCGCAATTGCTACCATTTGCGCCTATGGTTCCATGCTGATTTTGAGTTATTATTTAGGCAGAAAACGCTACCCAATTCCATACGACACCACACGAATTTTTGCTTATCTTGGTATCAGTATTTTATTTTCCGGCATCGCTTTTTATATCGATGAAGTGCGCGAGAATTTTTATATAAAATTGGTTTTAATGATTTTATTTTCAGGAATAATATATGTAGGAGAGAAGGAAACCTTGCTGAAAATTATTAAAAAAAAGTAAATTTAAACGCTGTCAAAAAAACATAAAAATAAATCTTTATGATAACATTTCAAAATATTAATTTTCCAATACGTGAAATTTTACTGCCAAAAGTTGGCAATATTGTTATTGCAACTCAATCATTAAATGAAATGCTTTTTAATGTAAACAATCAATATGTTTCTTTTGAAGCAGAACAAATTGATAACCAAATTTTTTATTTTGTAGAAAACGAACAAATTGAATTAGAAGATAAAATACTTATAAAAATTGTAAACAAAGAGATATTATAATTAACCAATCACTTATTAAATTAGCATTTACAAAACCTTCGCACCTTCGGACCTGTAATGCGAAAAAACAATAACTTTAAAAAAAACAAACTTCGCTTGTTCACCAAAAACCCTCATTTTCCATGCAAATAAAAATCATCAACCAATCCGCCCATCCATTACCAACCTACGAAACCATTGCTTCGGCAGGAATGGATATGCGCGCCAACATCTCCGAACCAATAATTTTAAAATCGTTGGAACGCGCCATGGTTCCTACTGGAATTTTCATCGAACTGCCTGTTGGATATGAAGCGCAAGTTCGACCAAGAAGTGGCTTGGCAGCAAAAAACGGCGTCACTTGCCTCAACAGTCCAGGAACTATTGACGCGGATTATCGTGGTGAACTTCGCGTAATTTTAGTAAATTTGTCGAAAGACGATTTTACTATAAATAACGGCGATCGCATTGCCCAAATGGTCATTGCCAAACACGAACGCGCCGAATGGGTTTTGTCGGATGAACTTTCTGAAACTGAACGTGGTGCAGGCGGATTTGGAAGTACGGGCGTGAAATAGATTTAATAATTGAAAGATTGAAGGATTAAAAAATTTAAAAATTTAAGATTACTTAAAAACATTTTAAATGCAAATAACTGACATTCGATGGAAACAACGTTTCTCAAACTTCGAGAAAGCTTTTTCAAGACTTTCAGAAATTGCTTTGCCGTTAAATCAGAATTTGTCGGACATTGAAAAAGAAGGCTATATTCAACGTTTTGAGTTTACGCACGAATTGGCGTGGAACGTAATGGAAGATTTTCTGCAATTCAAAGGCATTCAAGGATTGATCGGCTCAAAAGATGCAACAAAATTTGCTTTTCAAAATGAATTAATCGAAAATGGACAAATTTGGATGGACATGATTGAAAGCCGAAATCAAACGGTTCACACCTATAATGATGAAATTTTGGAAATGCAATTTGAAAAAATACAAAACATTTATTTCAATGAATTCAAGAATTTTTATATTAAAATGAAGTCCTTATTATGAAGTTTGGATTGCAACAATCGACCATTAATAAAATTAACGAAGTATTTGAAAAACAAGCCATTGTTGACGAAGTAGTAATCTATGGCTCACGTGCCAAAGGAAATTACAGGAACGGTTCCGACATCGACATTACATTAAAAGGCAATAATATTTCATTTGAAATATTATCAAAAATCAGTTCAGAAATAGACGATTTAAATACACCCTATATGTTTGATATTTCCATTTTTGCCACGTTAATTTCACCTGAGTTTATAGACCATATTAATAGAGTCGGACAAATATTTTATAAAAAAAGAACAGAATCAAAAACATAAAATTCAGAATCTCACAATCTTTAAATCTTTAAATACTTCAATCTTTAAATCTCTAAAATGAAAATAATAGTTCCAATGGCAGGTCGTGGATCGCGCCTTCGCCCACACACGCTTACAATTCCAAAACCTTTAATTCCAATCGCAGGAAAACCAATTGTGCATCGTTTGGTCGAAGATATCGCAAACGTTATCAATCAACCGATTGACGAAATTGCGTTTATCATCCATAAAGATTTTGGCAAAAATGTCGAAGAAGACCTTATTGCGATAGCCGAAAATCTTGGTTCGCGAGGCACCATTTATTATCAAAATGAAGCGTTGGGAACCGCTCACGCCATCATGTGCGCAAAAGAAAGCATGTCTGGACCAATTGTAGTTGCCTATGCTGACACACTTTTTAGAGCAGATTTTACACTCGATACAACTGCCGACAGCGTAATTTGGGTCAAACAAGTCGAAGATCCGTCCGCGTTTGGTGTGGTACAACTTAACGAAAACAATCAAATTGTAGATTTTGTTGAAAAACCCGCAACATTTGTTTCGGATTTGGCAATTATCGGAATTTACTATTTTAAGTCTGGCGAAGCTTTACGCGATGAATTGCAGTATTTGTTAGACAACAATGTGACCAAAGGAGGAGAATATCAACTTACCGATGGACTTGAAAACATGAAAGTCAAGGGCATGAAATTCGTGCCAGGAAAAGTGGACGAATGGATGGACTGTGGCAACAAAAACGTCACAGTGGAAACCAATAGTCGCTTGTTGCAATTTTTGCATAACGATGGAATTGCGCTTATTTCTGAGGATAAAAAACTTACAAACTCAACAATTATTGAACCGTGTTTTATAGCCGACGATGTGGTTCTTATCAACAGCACGGTTGGACCAAACGTGTCTTTAGGCAAAGGTTGTCACGTAATTGATTCTACCATAAAAAATAGTTTAATTCAAAACCATTCCAACATAAAAAATGCAAACTTGGACAATGCAATGATAGGAAATCACGCAACATTTGATGGCAATTTCACAAGCATCAGCATTGGTGATTATTCGGTTTTAGAATGAAAAGTAATCGAAAGTTGTAAAGTCAAAAGTCAAAAAGTAATCAAGTCTGAAAGTCGAAAGTTGGAAAGTCGAAAGGTTTTTATAGTGGATGTTATAATGTAAATTTGTCATTTTCAAATTGACATTATTATCTATTATAAAAATTCATCTTAACTAATCAGTTTTTATAATTATCTAAATCCGTGAAAATCTGTGAAATCTGTGGCTTTAAAAGCGGCATCAAATTTCACTCTTCAAATTCTACAATTTTTTTATGTCCACTTGTAGAATTAGTTGTAAAAAAATTTATCCATAAAAAAAATCGTATTTTTGCACCATGGAAACAAACAGACAAAAAAAAATTGGTGGCCTTTTGCAAGCCGATTTGGTAGATATATTACAAGGTGAAATTCGCAAAAATGGCATCACAAACCTTATTATTTCAGTGTCAAAGGTGGTTGTTACCACAGATTTATCAGTGGCAACAGTACATTTAAGCATTTTTCCCCAAGAAAAAGCTGCAGAAACATTGGCTTCGATAAAATCAAATGCAGTTTTAATAAAACACGATTTATCGCAACGCGTGAAACAACAATTGCGTCGCGTACCAAATTTGGTTTTCTATATCGACGATTCTTTAGATTATATCGAAAAAATCGACAATGCGCTTTCGCAGAAAACAAATCCGATTGAAAACAGAGAATTATTGGACAAACGCAGAAAATTTTAGGAATTGAAATTTCCACTCTACATTGCTTTGCGCTATTTGCGTAGCAGTAGCAAAAACAACGCCGTCAATATTATCAATAAAATTGCCTCCGTTGGCGTTATTGTTGGTGTGGCGGTATTGTTTTTTGTGCTGTCAATTTTTAGTGGATTGGTAGATTTTAGTTTGTCTTTTTCAAATGCGATCGACCCCGATTTACAGGTCGAAGCGCGCGTTGGAAAATCATTTATATTGACCGAAACCCAAAAGCAAAACATTAAGAAAATTGCAAACGTTAGCGCAATTTCCCAAATTGTTGAAGAGCGGGTTTTGTTTTCATTTAATGAAAAACAACAAGTAACATATCTTAAAGGCGTCGATAGTTTATTCACAAAAGTGAGCGCAGTAGCCAATGCTGTGTCAGATTCTACATGGTTTCAACCTAATACAAATCAAGTAATTATTGGTGCGGGCGTGAGCGAAAAATTGGGTTTGGGATTATTTGATGTGAATAACCAACTTGAAGTTTTTGTGCCAAAACCTGGCAAAGGACTAATTGAAAATCCTGACGACGCTTTCAATAAAGCTGCGCTTATTCCTGTTGGGATTTATAGTATTACGGAAGACTACGACTATAAATATGTTTTTTGCGAATTGAAATTATCACAAGAACTTCTGGGTTTTGCTCCCAATCAAATAACGGCATTGGAAATTAAACTTTTACCAAATGCAAATGAGGCTGAAACCATTGACAACATTCAAAAAATTGTTGGCGAAGACAAGCATATTAAAAATAAAATACAGCTAAACGACGCGCTATACAAAATGCTAAACACCGAAAATTTGGTGCTTTATCTAATTTTTACGTTGGTTATAATTATCGCACTTTTCAATCTGATTGGTTCTTTGATTATGATGATTATTGAGAAAAAAAATAACTTAAAAACCCTATACAACCTTGGTGTAGAGATTAAAGATTTAAGAAAAATTTTTCTTTTTCAGGGAACTTTGCTTTGTATTTTTGGAGGTTTACTTGGTTTAGCAATTGGCATTGTTTTGGTTTTATTGCAACAGCAATTTAGTTTTTTAATGGTCACAGAAACAATGGCATATCCAGTGATTTTTAGTTTTAAAAACGTTTTGATTGTGCTATTAACTATCGTTCCGCTCGGTTTTATTGCATCGCTAATTGCGTCAAGTCGTGTTGGAAAATCTCTATTAACATCTGCTTAAAACAAAAAAATCCACTTACTAAAAGTGGATTTTTTATGCAATATTTTACATTATATTATTTCCCTAAAGCAAATCTTTTTGACACTTCCGTCCAATTGATTACATTGAAAAATGCTTCAATATAATCTGGTCTACGATTTTGGTAATTTAAATAATAAGCATGTTCCCAAACATCCATCGCTAAAATCGGCTGACCATCACATCCAATTTCGGGCATTAGTGGATTGTCCTGATTGGCTGTTCCACAAATAGCAAGTTTTCCGCCTTTTTCTACGCAAAGCCACGCCCAGCCCGAACCAAATTGAGTAGTTCCTGCTTTTGCAAACAAAGCTTTAAACTCTGCAAAACTTCCAAAACTATCATCAATGGCTTCAGCCAAATCGCCTGTTGGAAGTCCACCACCACCTTGAATCATAACTGTCCAAAATAAATTATGATTGTAAAAACCGCCGCCATTATTTCGAACAGCCGCATTTTTCATATCTAAATTTAATAGAATGTTTTCAATACTTTTGCCTTCCATATCTGTTCCAGCTATTGCGGCATTAAGATTGGTTGTATATGCATTGTGATGTTTAGAATGATGAATTTCCATTGTGCGAGCGTCGATGTGTGGCTCTAAAGCATCATAACTATAAGGTAACTGAGGTAATTCAAAAGCCATAATATTATTTTTTTAAAATGAATATCAAAGTTAATGATTTTCTTTTATGCAATATGCACATGAATGTTATAATTTTGATAAATGTTAAAATTTTATAACGTTCGTATTTAGAAATGAAAATAACGTCTGAAGTAATATTCATAAATCAAAATTTGTTGCAAAAAGCGAAAGCGTAAAGTGGTTTATCTATCCAAAAATTTATTTTGAATATAGTTGAAATTTAGTTGAAATGTAAATATAGTAGTCCTCCCTAAATTGCAAATAAAATTTAATACGAAACAATTCGTTTTGTCTTACCGAGAAGTTTATGCTGAGCGAAGTCGAAGTACAGTCGAGGTGTTTGCATTATTTTGAACGCTTACAATCAGCAACATATATAATTGTTAAAACCATAAACCTGCCTGCTGGTAGGCAGGTTTCACAAATTGACACAAATTTTTAGATGCGCAAAATATTTGCGAAATTCATTTGAAATTTCTTTTATAGTTTTAATTCGTGAAAGGTTACTGTTTTATACGATGTAATTATACAACACAAAAAAACCTCGTAAAAATCAATTTACGAGGTTTTTCAAAATTATCTAATATTCCTAATCTATAAGAATAATCACTTTATTATCTTTCATTTCCAATGTTCCAGATGTGATCAAAAGATTATATTTATTAGCAGAATCTTTCTCAAAATGATGCTCGGCTTCTTTTGAAAATTTAAATACCGACGCTTCAATTTTCACACTACCTTTTCCTAAAATCGAAACAAGAGGTGCATGGTTTGTCAAAATCTGGAAACTTCCGTCAACGCCAGGCGCAGTCACTGATATTATTTCGCCAGAAAAAAACTTGGATTCGGGTGATACTATTTCTAAAATCATAATTTTACAATTACGAATTTCAAATTTCAAATTACGATTAAGTTCGTAATTCGTAATTCGTAATTCTTATTTATGCTTCCGCCAACATTTTTTCTCCAGCTTCAATCGCATCTTGAATAGAACCTTTCAAGTTAAATGCCGATTCGGGCAAATGATCCAATTCTCCGTCGATAATCATGTTGAAGCCTTTGATGGTGTCTTTGATGTCTACCAAAACACCTGGAATTCCTGTAAATTGCTCTGCAACGTGGAACGGCTGCGACAAGAAACGTTGTACACGTCTTGCACGAGAAACCGAAAGTTTATCTTCTTCTGACAATTCTTCCATACCAAGAATGGCAATAATATCTTGAAGTTGCTTGTATTTCTGCAAAATTTCTTTAACTCGTTGTGCACAATCGTAGTGCTCATCACCCAAAATTTGTGGTGTTAATATTCTTGAAGTAGAATCCAATGGATCCACCGCAGGATAAATTCCCAACTCGGCAATTTTTCTAGATAATACTGTTGTAGCATCTAAGTGAGCAAAAGTTGTTGCTGGTGCTGGATCGGTTAAATCATCCGCAGGTACGTAAACCGCTTGCACAGAGGTGATTGATCCTTTGTTTGTTGATGTAATTCTTTCTTGCATGGCACCCATTTCGGTTGCCAATGTTGGTTGATAACCGACCGCAGATGGCATACGACCCAAAAGTGCCGAAACCTCCGAACCTGCTTGTGTAAATCTAAATATATTATCTACAAAGAAAAGTACATCTTTTCCTTGATCTGTTCCAGCACCGTCACGGAAATATTCTGCTATTGAAAGACCTGAAAGTGCTACTCGTGCGCGTGCTCCAGGTGGTTCGTTCATTTGTCCGAAAACGAAAGTAGCTTTTGATTCTCTCATTCCAGGCATATCAACTTTAGATAAATCCCAACCGCCTTCTTCCATGGAATGCATAAAATCGTCACCATATTTAATGATGCCAGATTCTAACATTTCTCTTAAAAGGTCGTTTCCTTCTCTTGTTCGCTCGCCAACGCCAGCAAAAACAGAAAGTCCACCGTGCCCTTTTGCAATATTATTGATTAATTCTTGTATCAAAACTGTTTTACCAACTCCAGCACCACCAAACAATCCAATTTTTCCACCTTTCGCATAAGGTTCAATCAAATCGATTACTTTGATTCCGGTGAAAAGTACTTCGGATGACGTTGATAAATCTTCGAATCTTGGTGCAGGTCTGTGAATAGAAAGTCCGTTATCGCCAGTTTTTGGCAGTTCGCCCAAACCGTCGATGGCATCACCAATAACGTTGAACAAACGTCCGTAAACATCAGGTCCGATTGGCATTTTTATTGGGTTTCCTGTTCCAACTACTTCATATCCACGACTTAAACCATCGGTTGAATCCATCGAAATGGTTCTCACGGTGTTTTCGCCAATGTGCGATTGCACTTCAAGAACCAAAAGCGTTCCGTCTTTTTTGGTAATTTCTAACGAATCATAGATTTTTGGCAACTCAACATCTTTGCCATTAAAAACGACATCAACAACTGGCCCGATAATTTGTGCAACTTTTCCTATTACTTTTGACATTGCTTGTAAATTTTATCTCTTTTTATAGAGAAG
>JAYWGW010000064.1:0-20585 GCA_043778045.1 Bacteroidota bacterium
GGATTTTCAAATCCTAGATCGATAATCGCACGTTGTAGCGACTCACTCAATCCTAATTGTTCAAATTTGTTCATTATTTATTTTTAAATTTGGTGCAAAAGTACATCTTTAAATTTATATAAACTACTATAATTTTAAGAATTGTTTTTTTATTAATAATTGAAAATCAATAATTTATATAATTTTACAAATACGAAATCTTTAATTGTAATTGAAAATGTCATATAAATTAAAATTTACAAATAAAAAAAGATCAGAAATACACTTTATTTTAAAAATTTAAATTATTTATGTTTGTATAATTTCAAGTAATTTTTTAGTCAAATTTAGTCTTGAATATTGCGCAACATCAATGGCACCGACAGTAATTGAATTGCTTTTATATTTTTGATATAAATTTATGATGTGCTCTTTCAACAATGCTTTTTCTGAATAATCTACAAAAATTCCAGTTTGCGATTCTTCAATAATTTTTTTAATATCAGAACCGTCTGGTCCAATGGCAATTATGGGTCTTTGGGAAACCAAATATTCAAAAAGTTTACCAGGAATGATGCATTTTGTTTCTAGGGAATTAATTTCAATTAGCAACAAAACTTGCGATTTTCTTTGCTCCGCAATTGAATCATTATGTGAGAGATATCCGAGATTATTTACATTATTGTTTAATCCAAAATCATTTATACTTTCTAAAACTTCAGAACTAATTTTGCCTATTAATTTTAATTGTAAATCATCCGCAAAATTTGGTATTTCTGCTTTTAACTCTTGAAGAATTTCCCAAAGAAAAAGCGGATTTCTGTCGGAAAGCAATGATCCAATGTGCGCGATTGTGAACAAACTGTCTGGTTGCACTTGCTCAAAATTTTCAATGTTATCGTAACCATTCGTAATCACGCTGATTGGTTTTTCAGTCAAAAACGCGAACTCCATTTTTGTTGTTGGACTTGTTACTATTATATGGTCGGCGTTTTTTAATATTTTTTGTTCTAAAAAAAGATGCTTTTTCTTAGCGTAATTAGACAATCGCAATGATTTTTGGTATCCAATTGTTGTCCATGGATCTCGAAAATCGGCAATCCAACGAATGTTGTTTTTATCGCTTAATTTTAGTCCAATTAAATGAAGGCTATGCGGTGGACCAGTCGTTACAATGGTTGTTATGCCTTGTTCTTTAATATATTTATGTAGAAATTTTACCGAAGGTCGCACCCAAAAAATCCTTGCGTCGGGAATAAAAAAATTGCCACGAATCCACAATAAAATCTTTTCAATAGCAGACTGGCTTTTTATTTTAGGAATAATTCCTGAACTGATTTCTTGCGTTTTTTTACAACCAAAAATTGAAGCAATTTGATAGGGTTCAAATATTTTTCTTTTAATAATGACAATGTTTTCATCAACATCGGCAATCATTTCTTTGTCAACAATTGGATATGATGGATTTTCGGGCACATAAACATGTGGAATAATGCCAAATTCGGGCAAATATTTAACGAATTTCAGCCATCGTTGCACACCTGGTCCACCTGCTGGTGGCCAATAGTAGCTGATTATTAAAATTTTGCTTTTATCTGAAACTTCTTTGATTTTCATTGATGTCTTTTGAACTTAAAACTTAAAAATTTCAACAACAGGGAAGAGACTACCTGTGTAAACTTTAAAAACTTTAGTTTATAGTAAATATGTTAGATTTAAAACACGAATTCCACGAAGTACAACAAATATAAATTTTAAATTAATTACACAAATCATAAACACTAAAAATATTCATGAAATTCAATTTAAATTTTTATTTTTTTGATTCGTGAAAAAATATTCAAATGATAATATTTAATAAATTCTATAAAAAATAAGCAGTTTTAATATGCGCTTTCGAATAAAACCTTTTTAATTATGATTTATTGAAATATTTTTTATATCCATAAACACAACCAAAAACTAACAATGTAAACGCAAGAATACTACAAATTAAAGAAATAGTGCTTCCTATTTTTATAACATTTGGTTCAAATTTAAATTCGATTATGTGATTTCCCGCTGGCACAAACATGCCACGTAACACATAATTCGCGCGAATGTGAATGCTTGGCTTTCCGTCAATCAAAACATTCCAACCTTTTGGATAGTACATTTCAGAAAAAACCGCAAAACCATCATTTTTATTATTGGTTTTGTATGAAATATGATTTGGTTTGTTTACATCTAATTTTATCGTTGCAATACTATCGTGTGTAAATGCATTTGCATTTTTAAATTTTTCTTTGAAATCTTTGCCATTAACAATTGCATATTTTGTAAGATCAGAATTTCGTAGACTCATAAATTCCTCACTTGCGCTATTTGCCAATTTAACATTAGAAACAAACCAAGCATCACCGCGCGCAGATGGATTTATGATGGGAACATCGCCATCTTTAGCAGAAAATATCAAATATTTTACATTAAGCATATCCAAAATCGCATTACTGCTTGTCAGCGACATTGTTTTTTGGTCAATTGATTTTGCGAGATCAGGCATTTTTCTGTCCAATTCATATTCAAAAAGTTGATCAAATCTGCGTGGACGAACAGCACTATATCCACCAACCGATTTATGAAAAAACGACGTTCGCGCTTGCAACCTGCCTTCCACTTCATAAACTCTAAAATTAGATTTATCAGCTAAAATTAAAGAATCTGCCGAGGTTTGTTGAAAAGGATAGGCAACTTCTTGTTTTGAAACAAAATTAGATTTGTCAAAATAGTTATTTGAAACCAACATTAAATCGCCAACCATCAAAACGCCTACTACAACTACAGCAATCTTGCTTGAGATTTTATTGATAATATATAAATAAAAAGCCAAACAAACCATCAAAACCAATGCTCCAGAACGCAATACGTCAGCATTATAAAGTGCTTGACGGTCTAATTTCAGGGCACGCAAAAATTCATTTGCAAAAGATTTGTTGGTCTGCTCACTCATCATTTGCGCTAATTGTGAATCAATCGAACCAGCGAAATTGAAGATATATTGTCCTAAAAATAAAAATATAATAATGCCAAATGTTGTTGCTCCTGCTTTTATCAAAAGCAATTTTTGATCTTTATTTTCTTGTTGGAAAAAGCTTTGAAAACCCATTAAAGCCAGAACTGGCAAGCACAATTCTAAAATAACTTGAATAGACGATACGGCTCTAAACTTGTCATAGAGCGGTAAGTTTTCTATCAAAAAATTTGTAAGTAATGGAAAATTTTTGCCCCATGAAAGCATAAGCGACACAATTGCACCAATTACGAAAGCATATTTAATTTTTCTATTATCACCATATAAACATAATATTGCAAGAAAAAACACGACAATTCCAATGTATGCTGGTGCTGCCACAATTGGTTGATCTCCCCAATATGTGATGCCATAATTATTCGTAAACGAAAGCGCTTCTTCTGGTGATGCGCCTTGTTTGGAAATAAATTCATAGACATTCGAAGTTTCATCCAACTTTTCAGAATTTGACCCGCCAAAAAGTCGTGGAGCCAAAAGGTTCAAACTTTCCGCAATTCCGTAGCTATATTCTGTGATATAATCGGTTGTCATTGCGGATTTTGTTGTGTTTTTTGATCCATCAGGATTGAAAGACAGTTCGTTTTTGCCTCGCATACTAAAATTGGCATATTCAGAAGTTGCCAAAATTGATGTTGCATTTAAACCTACGGCAATCAGAACAGCAACAAAGAGCAATCCAATCTGTAATGCGAAACCTTTTATCGATTTAGAAACAATTGCATAATAGGTATAATACAATCCAACTGCAATCAAAACAATCAGCAAATAATAAGTCATTTGAAAATGGTTCGCACAAATTTCAAGAGCGGTTGCAAACAGCGTTAGAAGAAATCCGACGACATATCGCCGTTGAAAAACCAATAGAACGCCAGCGACGACCATCGGCATGTAGCCAATTGCGTGCGCTTTCGCATTGTGACCTACACCAAGAATTACGATTAAATATGTAGAAAAACCGAAGGCCAGCGCACCAAAGAAAGCTTTCAGCGTGTCGGTTTTCAAAACTTTAAGTAAAATGTAAAATCCAAGAAAATATAAAAACAAATAGTCCGCTGGCCGAGGCAAAAAACGAATTATATCATCTAATTTTTTGATGTAGTTATGAGGATATTTCGCACCCATTTGGTAGGTTGGCATGCCACCAAATGCATTGTTTGACCAATAAGGTTCTGCTTTTTCTTCGGCGCGAAAATCATTTTGCTCGCGCGCCATTCCGATATATTGTGCAATATCTGACTGATATAAGGCTTTTCCTTTTAATATTGGGTTGAAATAAAGGACGGACACCGCAATAAAACTAAAAAATACGATAACATGCGGAAAAAAATTGTTGAGTTGTTTCATTAAGAATATTTAGCAAAAAACATTGAAAAGTGATTATTTAATTTCCTCATAATCAATATACTCACCAACATTTTTGTTTGTTTTTGATTTATTTGATTTCGTGCGATCTACAATAATTTCGTCTTGTGAAGCGGTGTTTTGATTGTCATATTGTTGTTGAAATTTTTGACCCGCTTTTTGTACAACTTTCTTGATAACTATTGGAAAAAGTAGTTTCGCAAAAAATTTGAAAACGTAATAAAATATAATGATGTAAAAAATCACTTTAAAAAAGTTATTCATTCCTGCTGTTTCCATTATAATTTAATTTTCGGTAAAATTAACAATATTCAACATCAAAAAAAGTTTTTTAATCCTAAATAAATAATAAAATTATTATATTTGATAAACTTGCCTAATATCTAAACTAAAAATATAACATGCTTAAAAACATATACTTAAACTTAATAGTAGCTTTTTGTTTTGTGTCAATTTCAAAGGCCCAACACACAGACGATATAAATTCCAATCGACCTGGTGAGTCTCAAGGTGCTTTTTCAGTTGGAAAATCTGTTCTTCAATTAGAGGCTGGCGTTGTTGGAATCAAAGAAAAGCACAGTCTTTTGTATACAAACACGCAAGGTGCATATGCCGATTTAAATCTGCGTTATGGTCTTTTAAAAGAACAGTTAGAATTTAATTTTCAAATTGTATACCAAGCAGATCTTTACACCAGAATTTTGGGGACGGAAAACAGAAGCGCAGTAAAAAAAGGGATTATTGGTGCAAAATATATGTTTTATGATCCCTTTAAATATCGTAGCGACAAGCCAAATTTATATAGTTGGAAAGCCAATAACAGATTTAAATGGAACCAATTTATTCCGTCACTTGCAGTTTATACTGGCGCAAATCTAAATTTTTCGAGTCCTTTTGCTTTTAAAAACGAGCCGCCCATAAGTCCAAAAGTAATTTTGATAGCTCAAAACCAATTTAGCAATGGTTTCGTATTGGTTACAAACATTATTGCCGATAAGTTTACAACAGATTTCCCAAGCTACGGATATATTGTGACTTTAACAAAAGGAATTGGTAGCAGATGGTCTGGGTTTGTTGAAAATCAAGGATACAAAAGTGACTATTATGCTGATTCTATCTTGCGTGGTGGTGCAACATTTCTTTTAAATAAAAACACACAAATTGACGCGTCACTTTCAAAAAATTTTAAGGATACTCCGTCGCTTTTATATGGTGGAATGGGTGTTTCCTGGCGATACGATAAAAATCATCGTTCAATTCGACTACAAGACAAAAGTAAAAAAAATTCAAGAAACGGTACAAAATAAATTTCGTAAATGCAATATAAAAAAAAATATTTATCGACTAATATAGTATGATACTGATTAAAAAATGTTCAACAAAAAAGGAAATAAAGTCATTTGTTAAATTTCCTTTTTCTATATATAAAAACAATAAATTTTGGGTACCGCCAATTATTGGTGACGAATTAGAAACTTTTGACGCAACAAAAAATCCTGTTTTTGAAAATGCCGAAGCACATTTTTATTTAGCATTTACAAATAATATTGCTGTTGGGCGTATTGCTGCCATTATAAATTGGGAAGAAGTCAACAACCAGCAAAAGCGCAAAGTTAGGTTTGGATGGTTTGACGTCATAGATGACATTACAGTTACCAAAGCTTTATTAGAACAGGTTCTAAAGTTAGGAATAGAAAATAATCTCGACCATATTGAAGGTCCAATGGGATTTTCAAATCTTGATAAAGTTGGTTTAATAACCGAAGGTTTTGATGATTTAGGTTCGATGATAACATGGTATAATTTTCCGTATTACGCTGACCATTTTGAACAACTCGGTTATGCGAAAGAAAAAGAATTTCTTGAAAATAGAATGCTTTTTGAAAATATAAAGCCAGAATTTTTCTATAAAGCACAAACGCTAATCAAACAAAGATACCAACTTGAAATTCTGACTTTCAAAAAAACAAAAGACATTATGCCTTATGTTGACGAAATGTTCGACTTGTTTAATGAATCTTATGCAAATTTATCATCATTTGTGAAAATTACGAATGCGCAAAAAACATTTTTCAAACAAAAATATATTTCTTTTATCAATCCAGAATATATTCTTTTTGTAGTAGATAAAAACAAAAAACTTGTTGCGTTTAGTATCGTAATGCCTTCATTTGCAGAAGCATTGCAAAAAGCAAACGGAAAGCTGTTTCCTTTTGGTTTTTATCATTTGCTTCAAGCGCGTAAAAATAGCAAAGATGTGCTGTTTTACCTGATTGGCGTTGCACCCGAATATCAAAACAAAGGTGTTCATGCCATAATTTTCAATCAATATTATGAAACTTTTAAAGCAAAAGGAATTATAAATTGCATCAGAACGCCCGAACTTGCTGACAATGTTGCCATTCACCAACTTTGGAAACATTTTAAGCCCGAAACGTTCAGAAAAAGATGCACTTTTACAAAAAAAATCCATTCATAATTTGAATGGATTATTCTTCCCGTAATAAAATATGAATGTTAAAAATAATTACGCATCTAAGTCAACTTTCGTCTGCGCCGCAATTTCTTTATAAGTTCCGTTTAATAATTTTTCTCGAATCGCATCAAAAGCAGTTAAAGTTTCTTCTACGTCTGCCAAAGTGTGCGACGCCGTGGGAATCATTCGCAACAATATGATGCCTTTGGGAATTACCGGATATACCACAATCGATAGAAAAATTCCATAATTTTCTCGTAAATCATTCACCATAACCATCGCTTCAGGAATGCTACCTTCAAGATAAACTGGTGTAACACAAGTGTTTGTGTCTCCAATATTAAATCCTTTTTCGTTCAAACCGTTTTGCAATGCGTTCACATTTTCCCAAAGTTTGTCTTTCAATTCGGATGAATTTCTGAGTAATTCCAACCGTTTCAAAGCCCCCACGGTTTGAATCATTGGCAATGCTTTTGCAAACATTTGCGACCGCAAATTATATTTCAAATAATCGATCACATCTTTATCGGCGGCAATAAATGCGCCAATACTCGCCATAGATTTTGCAAAGGTCGAAAAATAAACATCAATATCATCTTGAACGCCTTGCTCCTCGCCTGCTCCTGCTCCCGTTTTTCCTAATGTTCCAAAACCATGCGCATCATCGACCAAAAGTCGAAAATTATATTTCTTTTTCAATTCCACAACTTCTCGCAATTTGCCCTGTTGCCCGCGCATTCCAAAGACACCTTCTGTTATAAAAAGTATGCCACCGCCAGTTTCTTCGGCCATTTTTGTGGCGCGTTGCAAGTTTTTCTCCATACTTTCCACATCGTTGTGTCGATATGTAAAACGTTTTCCAATATGCAAACGAACCCCGTCGATGATGCAAGCATGCGCATCAACATCGTAAACAATAATATCATTTTTGGTCACCAAGGCGTCAATTGTTGACATAATTCCTTGATAACCAAAGTTTAACAAATATGCTGATTCTTTGTGAACAAATGCTGCCAATTCATTTTCCAGTTGCTCATGCTTGTCGGTATGCCCTGACATCATGCGCGCACCCATCGGATATGCTGCTCCGTATTGTATCGCCGCATCCGTGTCGGCTTTTCGAACTTCAGGATGATTTGCCAAACCCAAATAATCATTAATTGACCAATTTAAAACCTCTTTCCCATGAAACATCATCCGTGGCGCAAGCTCACCTTCCAATTTTGGAAACACAAAATATCCCTCTGCTTGCGACGCCCATCGACCTAAAGGACCTTTATTATTCTGAATTCTTTCGAATAAATCTTTTACCATTATACACGTTTTTCTAAGACCACAAATTTAACAATTCCAATCTTAAAAAAAATACAATTTTATAGTTTTTTTTGGAGCAATCTCCCGCTATCCGTTTCAATCTTTTTTTTATACCCGACAGGTTTTAAAAACCTGTCGGGTATAAAAAAAAGGATTTCCTTTGCTACTGTGTCTGCCTTTGGCATGATCGGGGCTATGACATCCACATTCATCAAAAATATTTACTTATATTTGACATCATTAAATTTCAAACAAAATGGCAACCGAAAACAAAGAACTCAAACTTGCTGTACTTATAGACGCCGACAATGTGCCGTATAGCAACATAAAAGGAATGATGCAAGAAATTGCAAAATTTGGAACGCCAACAACCAAACGCATTTACGCCGATTGGACAAAGCCCAACGCAAATGGTTGGAAAACAGTACTTTTGGAACATGCCATCACACCAATTCAACAATATAGCTACACCATCGGAAAAAATTCGTCTGATTCTGCACTCATCATTGATGCTATGGACTTGCTTTATTCAAACAAAGTCGATGGTTTTTGCATCGTGTCAAGCGATTCAGATTTTACAAGACTGGCAATCCGACTGCGAGAATCAGGAATGAAAGTTATTGGAATTGGCGAGAAAAAAACCCCAAATGCGTTTATAGTTGCGTGTGATCGTTTTATTTATATAGAAGTTTTGGAAGGCGCTGTCAAGAAAAAAGAACTTAAACCAAAAACATCTGCAAACAAATTAGCAGAAAAAGTAATTGTAGGAAAAGAAACCGTTGATAAAGAGATTGCTGAAAAACACATCCCAAACAAGATCGATGTGGCAACAATTGAACTCATTGAATCTACATTAGAGGCAATTGGCGACGAAGACGGTTGGGCTTTTCTTGGCGATGTTGGAAACTATATTGTAAAGAAAAAACCTGAATTTGATCCGCGAAATTATGGTTTTTCAAAACTTACGCCAATGCTAAAATCTTTGATTGACATTATTGAAACTGACGAAAGAATTTCAGATAAAAACAATATTAAACATGTTTTTGTAAGATTAAAATTGTCATAATAACTTATGGACACCTCTAAAAACTACATCAAACTTTAATTTTAAAGTAAACCATTAACAAGATTAAGATTATTAAGTCTTTGCCTGCATAATCTTCTTAATAATCTTGATGGTATGTTGCTAAAAATGTAATTAAAAAGTTTTAAATTATTTTAAAACTTAGTTTTAGAGGTGCCATTATTTAAAAAAAAACATTTCTAAAATTAAATTTGCAAACTTAATATTTTGAAAGTTCTTCTTTTATCTAATTATTGCTAAACAAAAAAATATACAAACAATAAAAGCTGTCAAAAAGACTGTTGCCGTAAATATTCGATTTGTTTCAATTACTTTGACACTTCTTTTTTGAAGTCGCTTTACATCTGATTTTGACATTTTGACACAAATTTAATTTATGTAACAAAAATATAATGATACTTTACAATCTTGTGAAAAGTTAGTTTAAGAAAACATTAAATCTGACTTTTTGTATTAAAAAGCATGCTTTAATAAACTAATTCCAAAAAAAATATTTGTTTTGCTTTAAGTTCATGGCGATTTACCATGAAAATAATATTAAACTTATCTACTTTAATGATTTGTTTACAATAAATATACATTTTATTAATAAAAAATTAAATTTTGACCTTTTAGTATGGCAACAACATATATAAAACGCAGAAGTTTCAAAATATATTAAACCGTTTTTTTAATGAATCTGTCAATATATTTCGGGCTTACTTTGTTTAGCATTAATTTATTATTGTCAGCTTTGAAACACCTTATAAATATGTGTTTTTATTTTAAAATGTTCTAATGATATATATTTATTTTTTTATAACACATCTGAATCTAAATTTTAAAAATACCGCCAAACGCAATTATTTCTGTCAAGAAAAAGAAATTTTGCATGGCTCTGTCAGATTTGTCTGCCGTGGTTCGGATGCTGTTCATTTCTATGTAACCGCCTTTAAGTTCAGTTTGGATGAAAAAATGTTTGAAAAATGTGACATTTAATCCCACTTTAGCGGAGGCACCAAAGCCAGAAACACTATAATCATCGTAGCGTTCTTTGCCTAAAAATTTGGCGTTTGTTTTCGGATACATAAATCCAATACCAACGCCTTCAGTTAGGTTTATCTGAACTTTGTCAGTATTTGGAAGTTTGAATAATTTGGAAATATCGTCTACTCGACTAAATTCAGTATTGACAAAATTTAGTCCATCGGTATGTTCAAAAGTCAAAAATTGTTCGGTCAACAATACTTGGTTGTCTGGAAGCGTTTCTCCGTAGGAACCTGCGTTTGGATAGTTGCCAGAATATTTAACAGCAACATTTTGAAGCATCACATATTTCATGTGATCAACTCCAAATGCGATATTATATTTATTGTTTATAAAATATCCAAGCTTAAAATTCGTCTGCGGAATGGTCATTCTTGCTGGATTTATATAGTCGATATGCCATCCTTTTGGGCGGTCAACTGCAGGAACATCATAAAGAGTGAAATCGTAGTTGTTGCCCACAAATCGTATGTCTGATTTTGTATATTTATCTCGATTTCCAGCCCAAAACACAAAGAATTTACCTTTGTTATTTGCCGTATATTTTATCGAATTTTGTACATTTTGCGAGATAACATCGTTTGTTATTGCGCATAAAAATAGTAGTATAAATAGTTTTTTCATTGTAAATTTAATACATCCAGCGGTATTGTTTCTTTTTTAAAATTGATTTATGGTTTGACGAATTGCAACTAATTTCGTCATTAAATTTTCAAAATAATCCAAATGCAACATATTGGCTCCATCGCTTTTTGCGTTTGCTGGATCAAAATGTGTTTCGATAAAAATTCCATCTACACCAACGGCAATTCCAGCTTTTGCGACTGTTTCTATCATTTCTGGTCTGCCACCTGTGACGCCCAATGTTTGATTGGGTTGTTGCAGAGAATGCGTGACATCTAAAACCGTTGTGGCATATTGTTGCATGGTTGGTATGCCACGAAAATCAACAATCATGTCTTGATATCCAAACATTGTTCCTCTGTCCGTAATTATCACGTTAGTATTGTTGCAATCCAACACTTTTTGAACAGCGTGTTTCATGCTTTCTGGACTCATAAACTGTCCTTTTTTTAAGTTTACAACTTTCCCAGTGTTTGCTGCTGCGACAACCAAATCTGTTTGGCGCACTAAAAACGCTGGAATTTGCAGTACATCAACATACGCTGCTGCCATGACAGCATCTTCATTTGTGTGAATGTCGGTTACGGTTGGAACATCAAACGTAGTGGATATCTTTTGCAATATTTTGAGTGCATTTTCATCGCCAATGCCACTAAAACTATCAATTCGAGAGCGATTAGCCTTTTTGAAAGATCCTTTAAAAACAAAAGGTATTGCTAACTTATCGGTGATTTGAATTAGTTTTTCAGCGATTCGTAATGCCATGTCTTCACCTTCAATTGCGCATGGACCAGCTAATAGAAAAAAATTTCCACTATCTAAATGCTTTATTTTTGGGATGTTATCTAAATTCATAATACTTTTTTTTCGCGATGCAAATGTAAACATATAATTTACAAATTTCCGTAAAAGTTAATTTTGAAATTTTCCTTTAAATTATAAGTTGTTTGAGTATATCAATTTATTATGTGCATATGTGTGTTTATATAAACGAAATTGCCAGCTAAATTTTAAAAAATTATGCCTTCAAATTGTTTTTTATATTATATCATTATTTATCGATTTCAAGTAAATAGTAATTTCATTTAAAACCAGTTGAAAATTGCTATAAACATATCTATAGAAGCAATAATTATTATTAATTTAACTTTTGTTTTCCGTTTATTCATAGTTACTTTACTGACATAATATATTTCAGGAATGATTTTTGGAATTAATGTATTAAATTTATAATTTTACATCAAATCAATATAATTATGGACGATAATTTTTCTCCTCGGGTTAAAGATGTTATCAGCTACAGTAAAGAAGAAGCACTTCGGTTGGGTCACGATTTTATTGGGACTGAACATTTGATGCTCGGAATTTTAAGAGATGGAAAAGGAAAAGCAATAGAAATTTTGAACAATCTATCAATTGATTTGGAATATCTTAGACGCAAATTTGAAGTTCTAAGTCCAGCAAATCCTTCTGTTTTGGTGGGTAATGATAAAAGAAACTTACATCTTACGCGCCAAGCAGAGCGCGCGCTAAAAACTACTTTTTTGGAAGCAAAAGTATATCAAGCCACATCAATCAGTACGGCTCATGTTTTACTTTGTATTTTAAGAAATGATAATGATCCGACAACAAAACTGCTTAATCGTATGAAAATTGATTATGATTCAGCCAAAGAACAATATCTTAATATGATACCAGGACAAGATCAAGACGATTTTATAGAAAACTTGCCTAAAAACGAATCGTTTTATAATGAATCAGGACAAGATGACAGTCTTAAACCTGACAATACAGGAAATACGACAAATAAAAATAATAAAAAGTCAAAAACCCCAGTTTTAGATAATTTCGGTCGAGACTTAACAGAAATGGCTGAAGAAGGAAAACTTGATCCTGTTGTTGGACGCGAAAAAGAAATTGAACGCGTTTCTCAAATTTTGAGTCGCCGTAAGAAAAACAATCCGCTTTTGATTGGAGAGCCTGGTGTAGGAAAATCTGCTATTGCGGAAGGTTTAGCACTGCGGATTATTCAAAAGAAAGTGTCACGAATTCTTTTTGGAAAGCGCGTCGTAACGCTTGATTTGGCAAGCCTTGTTGCGGGCACAAAATATCGTGGTCAGTTTGAAGAGCGCATGAAAGCAGTGATGAATGAATTGGAAAAAAACGACGATATTATCCTTTTTATTGATGAAATTCATACTATTGTGGGTGCAGGCGGTGCAACTGGTTCTTTAGACGCATCAAACATGTTTAAACCAGCTTTGGCACGTGGCGAAATTCAATGTATTGGTGCCACAACATTAGATGAATATCGCCAATATATTGAAAAAGATGGTGCTTTGGAACGTCGTTTTCAAAAAGTGATTGTTGAGCCAACTTCGGTTGCGGAAACAATCATAATTCTACATAATATCAAAGATAAATACGAAGCACATCACAACGTAACGTACACTGATGAAGCAATTGAGGCTTGCGTAAAACTGACCGACAGGTATATGTCTGAAAGGTTTTTGCCAGACAAAGCAATTGATGCGTTAGATGAAGCAGGATCTCGAGTTCACATTACAAACATTGAAGTTCCAAAACAAATTTTGGAATTAGAACGTGCTTTAGAAGATGTGCGCGAAAACAAAAATGCCGTTGTCAAACGTCAGAAATATGAAGAGGCTGCAAAACTTCGTGATGATGAAAAACGCATTGAAAAAGATTTAGCAACTGCTCAAGAGCAATGGGAAGAAGACGCAAAAAATAATAGAATTGAAGTTACGGAAGACAATGTTGCGGACGTGGTGTCAATGATGACGGGAATTCCTGTTAACAGAGTGGCACAAACTGAAAGTAATAAGCTGGCTAAGTTGCCAGAATTAATTCAAAATAAAGTTATTGGTCAAAACGAAGCCGTATTAAAAATTGCACGTTCTATTCAAAGAAACAGGGCTGGACTTAAAGATCCAAACAGGCCAATTGGTTCCTTTATTTTTTTAGGTCAAACAGGTGTAGGAAAAACCCAATTAGCAAAAGTTCTTGCAAGAGAATTGTTTGACTCAGACGATGCGTTAATTCGTATTGACATGAGTGAATATATGGAAAAATTCGCAATTTCTCGTTTAATTGGTGCTCCTCCAGGATATGTTGGATATGAAGAAGGCGGACAGTTGACAGAAAAAGTGCGCAGAAAACCATATTGTGTGGTGCTTTTAGACGAAATAGAAAAAGCGCATCCTGATGTTTTTAACATGATGCTTCAGGTCTTAGATGACGGGTATTTAAACGATAGCTTAGGTAGAAAAATTGATTTTAAGAATACCATTATCATCATGACGTCTAACATTGGCGCACGACAGTTAAAAGATTTTGGACAAGGTGTTGGTTTTGGAACGGCTACAAGAGTAGACAATGCGGCTGAAAATTCTAAAAGTATTATTGAAAACGCACTTAAAAAAGCATTTGCGCCAGAATTTTTGAATAGAATTGACGACGTTATTGTCTTTAACGCGCTTGAAAAAGAAGATATCAATTTGATTATCGAAATCGAATTAAAAAAACTTTACAGTCGTATTAAAGATTTAGGATATACATTGAGTTTGTCTGATGAAGCCAAAGCTTTTGTTGCCGAGAAAGGTTTTGACAAACAATTTGGTGCGAGACCACTGAAGCGCGCCATTCAAAAATATGTTGAAGATCCACTTGCAGAAGAAATCATTACTTCTCAGATTTTAATAGGAGACGAAATTTTTATGGATTTTGAAACAGATGCAACTGAACTAAAAGTTTCGGTAAAAAAGGCAGAACAATCTGCAACATAAACTTGGATATAAAAATAAAAAAGGGCTCATTGTAGCCCTTTTTTGTTTTAAAGAAAATTAGTAAAAGTCCATAGACATTTATGATAGACAACTATTTAATGTCCACCACCGACTTCAATTTCATTCGCAATTCCTTGTTTTTTTAATATTTCAAAAACATACCAACCATAAAATGCAATAAAAGCAAAACATAGGACAGGAATAAAATACGAATTATGAATGCCAATAATGTCTGCTAATTTTCCTTGCAATGGTGGAATAATGCCGCCCCCTAAAATCATCATTACTAAAAATGCAGAACCTTGAGACGTATATTTTCCCAAACCAGCAATTGCTAATGAGAATATGCTCGGCCACATGATACTTAAAAACAATCCACCACTCATAAACGCAAAAGTGGCAATAATTCCTGTTGAAAACAAACCTATAAGCATCGCAATCATGCCCATCAAACCAAAAATCAATAGCGTTTTTGACGGATGGTCTTTACCTAAAAAGAAACCTACAATTTGAAAAACAATTACAAAAGCATACGCGTACAAAGGTGAAATATCTTGACCTGAAACTGAATTTACTGCCAAAACAACGCCAAATGCAATATAAGGTACAACAATCAGCAAAATCTTTTTCATTTGTGATGACGGATTGAAAACCGTTATCGCGCCAGCCCAACGACCAATCATCAAACTTCCCCAATACATCGACATGAAAGGCGCAAGAGCTGCTCCTTCGATAGCGCCAAATTCTACGGTTTTTAATAATTCCCCAAGGTTACTTCCGATGGTAACTTCAACGCCAACATATGTAAACAATGCCAGCATTCCCAAAACTAATTGCGGATATTTCATTGCGCCCCAACCATCAGGATTTTTCTGCGCCGACTGATTTGCAAAAAGCAAACCAAAAACAACAACAAGCAAAGTTGCCAATGACAAATACAAGCCAACATAATCTTTACCTGAATTGGTAATAAATTCTTCAATAAATGCAGGATTCTCGTATCGTGAAAAAATATATCCGAAAATCAGAATTAAAATAATTGTAATACCAATTAACGTTGATTGTGCTTTTTTAGCAGGCTCAAATGTAGCATCACTTTTACCAGCTGGCAATTTTTTAGAAAAATAGAATAGTCCCGCTGCCAATAAAAACAAAAGTCCAACGAATAAATATAAAATTCGCATAGCATCCAAAGACTCCGCTTTTTTAGCAAACTCGCCAATATCCGTTCCTGAGATAACGCCAAATAGCGCAAACGAAACGACCAATGGTCCAATTGTAGTACCAAATGAATTGATTCCTCCTGCCAAATTTAATCGATTTGAAGCAGAATGAGATTCACCCAACGATGCAACAAATGGCTGTGCCGATGTTTGTTGGAGAGAAAAACCAAGTGCCACAATAAAAAGTGCGCCAAGAATTAAAGCATAACTTCCTTGCGAAACAGCATAAATCATACAAAGTGCACCAACGGTACTTACCAACAATCCGTTTATAATTCCTTTTTTGAAGCCCCAATCGTTTAAAATTTCTTTGTTTAAAGAGCTACTTAAAATAAATAAAAAAAGTGCACCAATATAATACGCACCATAAAAAGCGAAATCTATCAATTGGCTTTGAAATTGATCTAAGCCAAACTTGGCTTTACAAAAAGGTATAAAAACGCCATTTGACGCGCCAATAAATCCCCAAAAGAAAAACACCGTAATGAGTGTATATAATGCGGATTGATTTGACTTTGACTGATCTGAATTCATTTTAAAAATTTTTAGTTTGGTTGTGTTAATTAAGATTTAATTTTAAATCTATCGTCAAATATAAAAGATTCAATTGATTTAATGCTAATTTTTGAAAAATCTTTATGATTTGGATTAATAAGTATATTGTATTCATTTTCAATAATAGCCGAAGGAACCACCAACACACACGATGATTGACTTAAAATCCACTTGTCGCCAATGGTACGGCACAGCAAATGCGCACGTTCGTCCAATTGATTCCATCCGATTGGCAACGTCTCTTTTTTTATGAGTTCAGTCGAAACATCTTCTGGAATATTGATAATTATCGTAGAAAAATCAGCATCCAAGCCAAAACCATTTCTGTGTACTAAATTTTCCAGACAAGCTAAAGACCGACTTTGCGCAGCATAAACAACGGCAATACCAGTCGAATTCCAACGCGATGCATAGCCCGAAGCAACTAATTTTGATGACCATTTTTTGAGCGTAATTCTAAAGACTTCCATAAGAAATTATGCAGTGGCGCCAAATTCAATGCGTTTCAACTCTTCATAAACATAGTGAATGCCCGTGGAAGTGTTTAGAAAAGAACCAGGTTTATTAGAATTAAAAAATGGGTTTGCTTGATTTAGCCACATATTAAAAGAATCTGAGTTGCCAAAAACATCGTTGCCTAAATCATATAGTGTGCTGAGTTCAATGGCTAATTCTGCGATTCGAGAAGGAATTTTTGATTCGTTATTTTTGTATTTAATGAAAGTTTTTGGTGTAATCTCGAAAATATTTTCAGCGAGCGTCTTTATTGTAAGACCTGTTTTATCGATGATGACATTGAAGAGATGTCGAGAATTTTTTGTGAGGTTATCAAAAACATCAAATTTTAAAAAACCAGCGGGAATAGTGAAAGCTGATGGCATATAGGCGACCATTGATGGTTCTGAAACAAAAGATGAATCTACATAGTTGGGATCATCTTCGCAGTTACGGTATGGAATAACCTTATTTTTGATAGGTGTTTTCATAATATGTATTTTTACTTTTACAATAACGCAAATTTACACATTAATTTTGATTTAAAAAAATTTAAATTATCTTTTTTTATAACTAATTCCCAAACTTAAAAATAAACACCCAAGCCCGACCATAGCCCTGATGACAGGGAATATCCTTTTTTGCCGACTCAACAGCAACCTACTTCAGAGGTAAAAAAGATAGGAAAGGTCAGCAGGAACAATCATGAAAATGAGCCTAAAACTTTACGCTCCAAAAAAAATTACACATTTGCAAACTCAGATAAATAGGCAAATCTATCGGTAAGTTTTCCGTTTTCAGTGATTTTTGCGCGTGCAAGAACAGCATCGGCATCATTGTTAAAAAACGATGGAATCACGTGTTTCAAAAACATTTCACCAAAACCTTCGGAGGCATCCTTGGGTAATTCGCAAGGTAAATTGTCAACGGCCATAACCACAATCGCGCCCGGATGAGACACGGCAACTTCTTGATTTGAGTGAGGCAAATAGCCATAAAACGGTTCCGAAATCGTGCTTGCGCGGAGCGTGCACGCCACAGGACCAGCCACATCACATGAAATATCGGCAACAATTTTCAGTTTGCAATCCACGGCGTTGAGCATCGCTTGTGTCAGAATATCAGGCGAATCGTTGCCATGGAAGTGGCCAGCAATAAAAATGTCTGACACTTTGGTAAACCGCTCAAAATCGGATTTATAATCTTTAGGGTTTTTATAAAAGTCTTCATTATCCAAAATTTTTCCGTCAATACGTTTGTTGTAATCTAAAACGTCAATTTGGGTGTAAACCGCTTCAGAATAAATTTTATTTAAGAAATTTTCAGCCGATACTTGCTTGATTTTCATGCCATCAAGAATTTCTTTTGCACCCATTCCGACTTTGCCTTTGCCTGTCAAAACGATTTTTAGAGGAGGCAATATTTGTCGTTTGAGTTTTTGAATTAAATCTTCCTTGTGCGAAAGTGTTTCTGCTTTTGGAATATTAAATAGCTCAAATTTTTGTCCAAAGGCTCGAAAACCGTTGTAGGCACCGACAATTCCCGCATATCGACCAAAACCGATTAATCGACGGTTGTTTTTATCAACAATGGTTTCATGGTCAAAAAGTGTGATGTTTTTATCGAGAAGCGCACGCAACAATTTTTGATTATGAATTTGTTTTTTGATGGTATGCGAAAAGAAAAAATATTTTTTATTGGAAATTAGAGCGTCAATCGGTACTTCTTTGACGCCAAAAAACACGTCGCAGTCAGAAATATCTACGGAAACCTCAAATCCTAAATTAATATATTCTTGGTCTGAAAAAATGCGAATATCCGACGATTCAACTTTTATAATAGCTTCTGGATGTGCGTCTTGAAGCATTTTTAGCGCGGTTGGTGAAAACACAGTACGACGATCGGGTGGACTTTTTCTTTCTTTTATAATTCCAAATTTCATAGTAGCTTATTAAAAATATAACAAAAAACAAGTTAATAGATAGAAATATAACTTGTCGGTATAAATATGTTGTAAATGTAACATCTTGAAATGAATTACGAAAGCATATCGATTTTATAAAATTTTTATATTTAAGTTTTTCTTTAATTGATATATTTGCTAACTACAAAAACACAAATGACAACACGCATTTTTTATACCTATATATATAGCACGATTTTACTTATTTTTTCAAGCTGCAAAAAAGAAGTCGTTAAACCAAAAATTGATTATCCTATTTACGCCGACACCATTCCACACATTAAGCCATCTCAAGTGGTTTATAAAGAAATGAATGCAGACTACAAAACAAAATCCAAACTTCATTTGCAGGAATTTGTGAAAAAAAATTGGTCGGATAAAAATCACTTTAGTTTTTTGGTAGCGAAAAACGGCGAAATTCTGCACGAAGCCTATCAAGGATTTGCAAATATTCAGACGAAAAAAATGATAGATTCTGCCACGCCATTACATATTGCATCGGTGAGTAAAGTGATTACTGCAACTGCAATTATGATTTTGGTAGATGCAAAACGCATTGCTTTAAATCAAAAAGTTAATACGATCTTACCAACATTTCCGTACGCAGATGTAAGTGTTCAGGATTTACTTTCGCACAGAAGTGGATTGAGAAACTATGCCTATTTTACTGAAGACAAAGGCGTTTGGAACAGAAAAATTGCATTAACAAATACAGATTTATTACGATTATTGTCTGAAAAAAATCTAAAACAAGATTGGCCAGCAAACCGACGTTTTACTTATTGCAACACCAATTATGCGATGCTTGCATTAATAATCGAGAAAAAAACAGGTACAACTTTTAAAGAAGCCATGCGAAGAATGATTTTTGCCCCGTTGGGAATGGCAAATTCTTTTGTCTTTGAGGAATCTACTGATAAAAAAAATGTTTCAAAATCATATAAAGGAACTGGCATTGAAATTGGATTTGACTATCTTGATGCCGTTTATGGCGATAAAAACATTTATTCTACACCACGAGATTTAATGCGATTTGATTTAGCACGAAATGCATCCACATTTCTAAATGACGATTTACGAAAAAAAATCAACCAAGGATACAGCAATGAACGAAAAGGCACAAAAAATTATGGTCTTGGCATCCGAATGATAAATTTCGAAAACGGACAAAACTTTTATTTTCATAATGGATGGTGGCACGGCAACACTGCATCGTTTATTTCCTTACAAAAGGAACACGTTACAATTATTGCATTGTCAAATAAATTTAGTACGCTTCCGTATCGAGCGAAAAATTTGGCGAAGTATTTTGGAAATTATCCGTTTGTTATAAAAGATAGTTTAGCCCCCTAACCCCCGAAGGGGGAATGTTATACGTAATGCTGTTCAAAAATTAATTTTAAATTTTTTAAAACGTTTATTTTAGAGTACATTTGCAAACAGTTTTTGTAAAGATTTGTAATTCGTAATTCGTAATTCAAAAACTATTTGGGGTCGACTGGTTTTGACTGCAAGTCGAATTGATAGGTAAGCACGTGGAGAACTGAGTCAATTCTCGTTAATAAATGGACTCAAAACACATACACGGCGAAGGAAACTACGCTCTTG
>JAYWGW010000065.1:0-67136 GCA_043778045.1 Bacteroidota bacterium
CCAGAAGCTTATGGAATTGTTGAGAAAATGGCAAAAGATTTGAAATTTTCATTATCAGATTTGATTGGAAATAAAGAGAGAGTTTCACAAATAAAAGCCGAAAATTACTTAACCACAGAAATCGGAATTTTAGGAATAAAAGATATTATTAAAGAACTCGAAAAACCAGGATTAGATCCAAGAAAATCAGCCAAAGTTTTTGAATTTGATCCAAATGTGAAAACTATTAAAGATGTTCGAATTGGAATGATTTTACCTGGAATTGTAAACAATATTACTGCATTTGGTTGCTTTGTCGATATTGGAACCAAAGAAAGCGGTTTGGTTCATATTTCGCAACTTAAAGCTGGTTTTGTTAGTGATGTGAATGAAGTTGTAAAACTGCACCAAAATGTTACGGTAAAAGTCGTTGAGGTTGATGAGGATAGAAAGAGGATTCAGTTGACGATGGTTTTGTAAAAATTTTGTAGATTTGTTTAAAATAAATTAGAAGTTATGACTAGTAACAATCATTCTTATTATCATTCTTTAGAATTAGAAGGAATAAATTGTTTTAAAGACAAGCAAAGACTCGATTTGTCTGATGGAAAAGGCAATTTTTCTAAATGGACAATTATTCTTGGCGATAATGGCATTGGAAAAACAACATTGTTAAGGGTTTTGGACAGGATGCAGCCAATTAATAAAGAAAATGACAATAAAATTTCTTCTCGATCAGGACTTTCAAATACTTATTTTAAATCGGAACAGTATAATATATCATTATCATTAATAGAACAACAAAATATAGTTGAGTTTACAGCAAGTGCTTCAAAAAATTCAAAATTTACATTTTTATCGGTATCAGAATTGCTAACAAATAACTTTTTGTTGTCTTACGGCGCATCGCGCAGAATGAGTAAAAACCCAAACATATCTCAAAAAGAAAGTACTTTAAATAAATTTACTTCGCTTTTTGACGATTCAATAGAATTAATAAATGCCGAAGAATGGTTTTTGCAGAAAGAAATGATTTCGCTAAAAGCAAATGAAAAAACCAAAATTAAATACAAAAATGATTTCGAATTAGTTAAAAATATTTTAATTGACATTTTACCTAATGTGCTAGATATTAGAGTAAAAGAAATCAATGAAACAAATTCTAAACTTTTATTAGAAGTACAAATTAATGAAAATGAATGGATACACATTCGAGATTTAAGTTTTGGTTACCAAACTTTAACAGCTTTAATTGTTGATATTGCTGCAAATATGATGGAACAATATCCCGAAAGTGATAATCCTTTAGCAGAACCAGTAATTATTCTTATAGACGAAATCGATTTGCATTTGCACCCAAAGTGGCAACGAACTGTTATAGAAAAATTATCGCATCATTTTCCGAATGCACAATTTATTGCAACATCGCACAGTCCGTTAATTGTTCAAGCCGCTCAAGATCAAGGCGCTAATATTGTTGTTTGCAGGAAAGAAGGCGACCAAGTAATTATTGACAATAATCCAGACGAAGTTAAAGGTTGGAGAATTGATCAAATTTTGACATCTGATTTGTTTGAAACAGACAGTTCTAGATCTATTGGAACTCAAGAAAACATCGATAACTACGTAAAATTGAAAGGTAAAAGCAATTTATCTAATGATGAACAAGATGTTTTTGAGAATTTAATTCCAAAAGTAAAAAGCGCATTTCCAGAAACTATTTTGGACGAAAAATTACTTCAATTTGCCGAAAAATATTTGAAATGATTAAGGTAATTCGAACAGATAAGCCAAATATTTTGATTGAAAATGCTGAAGTGTGGAAAACAAATCATTTGATTGCTATAACAATTTATGAGCAAAATAGAACATTAGAAAATAAAAAAACATTTGAAACAACTCAAAAAAAATACAATCAAAAAGAAGTAAAAACAGCTTTAAAAAAGATGTTTTATAACAAATGTGCTTTTTGCGAAAGTAATATAACGCAAGTTTATGCCGGCGATATTGAACATTTTAGACCAAAATCGAAGTTTCCTGATTTGTGTTTTGAATGGGAAAATTTATTATTAGCTTGCAGTATTTGTAATGGAAAATCGAATAAAGGCGATAAATTTCCATCAGAAAACGAAGGCGGATTATTAATAAATCCATTAGAAGAAAATCCTGCTGATTTTTTTAAATTTGAATTTGATTCTGTTACAGGACTATTTTTGTTAATTCCTTTAAACATTCGTGCCGAAACGATGCTAAAAACAATCAAGTTAAATAGAGATGATTTGGCTGAATTTAGAACAAAGCAACTAATGGATATTGTTAAATTATTATCAAAAATTGAGATTACAAATAAAAATATTTCAGAACTTGTTGCGATTTTTTCCGAAAAGAATCAATATTATGCTTTTATTAGAACGATTATTCAAAAATTGAAATCAAATGTTTTATAAAATATTTGAAGTATAAAGAAAGAATACTTTTTTATAAATTTTTTGTAGATTTGTAACAATGAACCAAGAAATAACCATAAACGATTTTTCGCAACATCTTTTTTGGGATGTGGATTTGCATGGATTTGATTTTCAATTGCACAAAGTACATTTAGTTCAAAAGGTTATTGAATATGGTCGAATTACTGATTGGAATTTATTGAAAGCAGTCTATGGATTGGATGTGATAAAGGAAATTTCTCTTAACTTAAAGAGTTTGGACGCTGTTTCGTTATCATTTTTAGCAGTTATTTTCAAAATCGATAAAACAGAATTTAGATGTTATAAACAAAGACTGTTGTACCCAAACTTATGGAACTCTTAAGAAAAATTATGTCTGATGAACTTTTTTCAGATTTTTTTTTAGTTGGAGGCACTTCATTATCATTGCTAATCGGGCATAGAAATTCGATAGATATTGATTTGTTTGGAAACGCAGAAATAAATCCAGAAATATTTATTGCAAAATTATCTGAATTCGGAGATGTAAAAGTTGATCAAAGCACAAAAAACATTCTGATTATTAAAATTAATGATGTTAAAGTAGATTTTGTAAATTACAAATATCCATTATTAACAAATCCAAATATTATTGACAATATCAGAATGTTATCAAAAATTGATATTGGTGAAATTAAATGCAATTGCTGGTCGCGGTTCGAAAAAAGATTTTATAGATTTATATTTTTTATTGAATGAATTTTCACTTTCAGAAATTTTATCATTTTATGATGAAAAATATATCGATGGCTCGATATTTATGGCACAAAAAAATTTAACTTATTTTGAAGATGCAGATTTACAATTACAACCTAAAATGTTCAAAGACTTCAATTGGGAATCCTGCAAACAAAAACTTATTGAAGAAGTTTTAAAACTTTAAGCGACATTCATGATTTTAAGTTGTCTTTTATAAATTGTACGCCAAGGCAAATAAATGATTGAAAAAAATTTGTAGTAATATCAAACCCTTTTGACTTTACGACTTTAAAACTTTCGACTCCTTTTATTTACAAAAAAGCATTCCAAAAAAAAGCATCTTTTCGGCTTTTTTTCTCTTTTTCGTCATCGCCCCAAGTGAACCAATCTTTTGTCACGTCAGTCAGTGTTGTTCTTAATTCTTTTGAAGTATAGGTTTTTTTAGCTTGGACGGGTACAATTTCATTTGCATTTACGCTTTTTATGTCAACTTTTGTCGCGATAAAAGATGTGTATAAACGCGGAATGGTAAGTCCTAAAATCATTCCTGGCAAACCGTTTATGGAGCATGGTCCGCCAGAAATCATGATTTCGTCGGCGTAAAAAGCAAAAACATACACATCACCAAAAATCTGTCCAACAGCTTTGCGGCAATTGTATCCTGCAATTTCTCGGTTTTCGTTGGTAATTTTCCATTCGATTTTCGAAATGCTGTCTGACAACACAAAATTTGTTCCTCCTACTTGTTTTTGAATTGTGGTGGCATTTGTATTATAATCTGTAAACCAAACATTTTCTTCATCCTGGTCTTTTTCATATTTTGGAATTTTCGTCTTTGGACTCCATCTGTCAAATTTATAAATGCTTTTATTGTCTGCAAAACTGAAAGTATAATAAGATGTTTTTAATTCCGACATACTTTCTCTCATTTTTTCGCTCCAACTGTTGTCGCTCATTGTTTTTTTGAGGTTGGTGTTTACTTCAAATTCGATCGTGGCTTTGTCTATAAATTGCTGCGCGATTAGAGCATTTATAGAAAATGATATAATAATAAATAAATAAAACGATTTCATTAATTTCTGTATTTTAGTTGGTATATAATAGTTTAAAAACAAATAATATTCAAAATTTTATAGCTAAAGTGCTTTAAACAGATAAGTCATATAAGTTTTTTGACTTTTGATTTTAATAAATTAGTCTTGTAAATCTCTATAAATTTCATTTACGTAAGTTTGTTGACCTTCATAAAAAATATTTTTTACATTAAAATTTATTAATAATCCAATTGGTGCTTTCAGAAGATTCATATATGTTAAAATTTGAGCTTCGAATATGCTATGAACATCAGAAACTGATTTTAGTTCTACAACTAAAACATTCTCTACAAATAAATCACATCTTAACTTTGTTTCAAGGTTAAAATCTTTATAAATTACAGGAACAAGTTGTTCTGACGTAAAATTGATTTTTCGTAAAGTCAGCTCTTTCATCATACATTGATGATATACCGATTCTAACAATCCAGGACCAAGAATTTTGTGAACTTCTATGGCTGCGCCATTTACTTGATAAATTAAATCTTTTAATGTTTTTTTAGAAATTGAATTCATGATTGTAAAACTTATATATCTTATATGTTAAATATTAATTTTTTTTATTTGCGCCTTTATTTTTAAAATTCCACGTCAAACCAAGCATTGCATATCGTTGCAATCGATCGTTTCGCTCTTCGGCAATTGTGTTTTGAAAAGTCGATCTTTCGACACCAATATTTTGATTTAAAATATCTCGAACCAAAATACATGCTGTAAACTCATCGTTGTAGAAATTGCGTTGCAACCTTGCGTTCCACAATTGATTGCTAAGATTGGTTTGAAAATCAATAGTTTTTTGACGTGTGCTCAAAGTATAGTCTGTAGATAATTTCCATTTTTCAACGAAATAAAAGCTGCCATTAAAACTCAAATCGTTAGTATTAAAGGACCTGATTTCATTGTTTTGAGTAGTTTCATTGCGGCTATTTGCAAAATTATTACTAATATTTAAATCATATTTTTTATCTTTTGATTTGCCTAAACTCAATCGAAAACTCGAATTTAAATTGTCGGAAGTATTTGCAATACTGTTAATGCTAATAACCGATCTATTGAAATTTAACGACGGATTTAAACCAACTTCCAAGTCAATTTTTTTAATTTTGAAATTATATCCTGCATAATAATTTCCCGAAAAATTTCCGTTCGTATTAATTGCTTTTCTAATTGTTTTGGCACTTTCTGGATCAATATCGTTGTTATAAGCTATCTGATTTGAAGTGGCTCGAAAGCTTAAACCTTGGTAAAAACTTGTTTCAGTTAGCATATCATATTGATTTTGAGAAATATTGAAACTGTTTGTAAACGATTGTTTCAAATCAGGATTTCCCACAATTTGATTAAAAAAATCTTGGTTGTTGCGCAACGGTTGCAATTGATCAATAGTTGGTTGGCGCGTAGCTCCGTTATAACTTACGCGGAAATTAGCATTGCTTTTATATTTGTATGAAAAGTTTGCTGCTGGAAAAAAATTCGTAAAATCGCGATTATAGTTTTTGCCCAAAGTTTGATCTAACAAATCAAAGGATGTAAATCCAAAACCACTTCCGAAACTGTAATTTATTTTCTTTGAATTATAACTAAATTTTAAATTGGGTTTATTGACTGAAATGGTTTGCTTAAATTGATTAGATAAATCGGTTACTAAAACATCATATTTGCCTGTCGCTGCAGAAAAATCATATGTTAATTGATTGCTATTTCCAGCATTATATTCCACTTGATAGGCAAATTGCAACGCAAATCTTTTGCCAAGAGGCTCTGTGTATGAAAAATTGAGCATTGACGTTTGTGTCGATCGGTCTCCAATCTTATTTTGATTTATGGTATTAGTGCCTGAGATATTTCCTGCGGTATAACTTTCATTGTTAGATTTCAAAAAACCATCAAGACTGCTACTAAGAGAATTCCAACTGCTATTAATTGAGAGTGTTCGCCTCGCCTTCGCAAATTTATGTTTAAACAAAACATTTGCCGAAAGTGCCTGTTTGTCAGTTTTATTATCCACAAAAATTTGTCGTTTATTTTTTAAAACGCCATTTTCATCGGTCGTGCTACCATTTGTAAAATCGTTGCTTTGTGTTTCATAAAAATTGCTTTGTGCCGTAATTCTAAGTGAATTTACAGTGTCAAGTTTCACATCATAAACCACATTAAATTTATAATTACTGCGGTTTACATTGGTGGCAGTTGCAGACTGATCGTTTAATTGTATTTCGCCAACCTGCGATTTGTTAAACCTAATATTGTTGTTCGCATAAATTTGATTATTGAATTTTGGCGTCAAGTTTATGCTATGTTTATCTTTCCATTTATTGCTATATTGCAGTCCAGCATTGGTGTTTTTTATAAACCCATTTTGCGTATTTACGTTTGGCTCTCCATCGCTTCCACCGCCAGTAAATTGATAGTTTACGTTACCTTCATCATCCATATCCATTGAAAAATTATTGTTTCCGCCACCAAACTTTTCACTGTCTTGCCAGTCCAAACCATCTTGGCCCGTATTTCCATTTAATACAAAAGCCGAAAGTTTGCTTTTAGCTTTAAAAGAACTAAACAACAAATTGGTGTTATAACGCGAATCAATGTTGGTCATTGGACCATTTGCCGCATCAATTTTGCCGAAGAAACCCTTCTTTTTATCATCTTTTAATTTTAGATTTATTGTTTTTTGGCTATTGCCATCGTCAATTCCAGTGAAAGCAGCTTGATCACTTTTTTTGTCAAAAACCTGAACTTCTTTGACGGCATCGGCTCTCAAATTTTTTACGGCCATGCCTGGATCGTCGCCAAAAAATTCTTCACCATCAACCAAAACTTTCTTAACCGTTTCGCCCATCGCCTTAATAACACCATTTTTATCAACTTGAATTCCTGGCAATTTTTTCAACAAATCTTCAACATTGGCGTTGGCGTCTACTTTAAAATCGCTGGCTCTATAACTGGTTGTGTCACCTTTGATGCGCATCGACCCTGATTTAATGATAATTTCTCGCAACAATTCAGTTTTACTCATCAACGAAATTGCCCCTACATTGTTATCATTTTCTTTGATGTCGATATTGTCAACATAATCCGCAAATCTGCTATGCGAAGTCATAATAATAAAAGTTCTGGTTTTAATATTTTTAAATTCAAATTTACCAGCTTTATCAGACCTTGTAAATTGATATAAAATGGAATCTTTTGGCGTAAGTAGTGCAATTACAGCATTAAAAATCGGTTCTTTATTTCCATTTACGACCTGTCCAGAAAGGTTTGATTTTTGAGAAAAACTGTTTAACGACAACATAAAAAGTATCATTAAAAAAAGATTTTTTTGCATAAAAAAGTTATAATTCTAACGGTTAAATGGATATATATGTTGTCATTAAGTTAAACAACATTGCATACAAATATATATAAATTGACATAAAACCGTTTATTTTAAGTACGAAAATGCGTTGTTAATACAAAATTTAAAAAATCAATGATGTCAATTTAGCGATTCTATATATAAATTTAAATGAGCCGATTTTATCAATCCCAATAAATTTTACTTCAAAAAAACCTTTTACAAGCAATAAAAAACTATTTTTGTTTAACTAAAACCGACATCCTACAAAATAATATCCTGATGAAAAAACTAATTACAATATTTTCTGCATTTCTTGTTTTATGCTCTTGTTCATCAGACGTAAAATTTAATAATCCAGGATTTCAAGCTCGAAAAGACAATTTTAATTGGAAAGCTGACCTTACAAATGGCAAAATTCTAAACGGAAAAATTATCCTTGAGGCATATCTTGGTTCAGAAACTGTTACAATGACGGTGCCTGCGCCCCTTAGCAACATTTTAACTAATAATCCTGTAATCCATAAATTTGGCACTACTGTGGATGAGCCGTTTAACGACAACGAGGTTACCTACAAAAACACGATTGAAGGAACAATTCTAACTTACAAAACAAACACGGTGCAAAGCAACGGACAATTAGAAATAACCAGTTTCAACTTAACCACAAGAAAATTATCTGGAACGTTCAGATTTAATGCGACTTACCAAGGCATTGATCCAAAAATTGCAACGAACGTAAATTTTCAAGAAGGCTTTATTTTCGATGTTTTGGTATATTAAAAAATGGAAAAGTTATCTTTTATAACTCATTTTTTTGATAATTTAGATTTTTTTTTGAACATTAGATTTTTTATCTTAGACCTATGACTTTCCAACTTGTCACCTTTGACTTTCCAACTTTCGACTTTCAAACGTTCGACAAATAGTGTTTCCAAATCGTTAAGTTTCAGAAACAAATGTTATAAATAACAAAAAATATAATGTTATACAAAATTTTTGCGCTACATTTGTAATAATAAATAAATAGTATATGAACATTTTTGTTGGAAGTCTTCCATTCAGTATTGAGGAAGCAGATTTAAGAGAGTCTTTCGAGGCATACGGGGCAGTAGATTCAGTAAAAATTATCTCAGATAAATTTACAGGAAGAAGCAAAGGATTTGGTTTTGTTGAAATGCCAAACGATGAAGAAGCACAAAAAGCAATCGACGAATTAAACGGAGCAACCGTTCAAGGTCGCGCAATTGTTGTAAATAAATCAGAGCCAAAACCAGAAGGAGAACGCAGAAGCTTCAATGGTGGTGGCGGAAACCGTAGCGGTGGCGGCGGTGGATATGGTGGCGGCGGTGGTCGTCCAAGTGGTGGCGGTGGATACGGTGGCGATCGCAATAGCGGTGGCGGCGGTGGATACGGTAGCGGAGGCGGTCGTCCAAGTGGCGGTGGCGGAAACAGAGGCGGATACTAAATATCAGTTTTGTTTTAAAGTCTAAAACTTTAAATTATCAATATAAAAGTCATTTCTTGAGCAATCTTGGAATGATTTTTTATTATATAAACAGTATAAGTTTAAAAATAATTAGGGCGTTCCCTTCGGTCGGGTCGTGCGTTCCCAAACTTTTTGCCCGAAGTCATTGCGAGGCACGAAGAAATGACTTCGGGCAAAAAGGTTTTCCACTTCCACCCCTAACGCAAAAAAATACCGCACCACAATTTCGTAAAAACAAAAATATCTTCCTCAAAACCCTTTCTTTTTAGCTATTTTTGTAAAAAAGATTCCACCTCAAATGCTTAATCCAACACTCGAACTGCAAATTCAAACCCTTCCTGACAATCCGGGCGTTTATCAATATTATGATAAAGAAGGGAAGATTTTGTATGTCGGAAAGGCCAAGAATCTCAAAAAACGTGTCGCTTCATATTTTAATAGAATTCACGACATAGCCAAAACCAATGTGTTGGTAAAAAAAATTGTTACCATCAAACACATTGTCGTTCCCAGCGAGCAAGACGCACTATTGCTGGAAAACAATCTTATAAAAACTTTGCAACCTCGCTATAATGTTTTGCTTCGTGATGACAAAACTTATCCGTGGATTTGCATCAAAAAAGAACCGTTTTCACGTATTTTTCCAACCCGAAAAATGGTCAAAGATGGTTCTGAATATTATGGACCTTACGCCAGTTTCAAAACACTTGGCTTTATTCTCGATTTAATAAAATCACTTTATCCATTGCGAACTTGCAATTTTGACTTATCACAAAACAACATTGAAAATCACAAATTTAAGGTTTGTCTCGATTTTCATATTGGCATGTGTAAAGGTCCTTGCGAAGCATATGAAACGTTGGAAAACTATCAAAAACAAGTGGATGCCATTCGTGAAATTTTGAAAGGCAACTTCAAAGAATCCATGCGCGATTTTAAAACCGCCATGAACCAGTTTGCATCAAACCTTCAATTTGAGGAAGCTCAGAAGATAAAAAATAAAATTGTTATTCTCGAAAACTATCAATCTCGATCGACAATTATCAATCCAAAAATATCAAATATTGATGTGTTTTCAATCGTTTCAGACGATGTTGCGGCGTTTGTGAATTTTCTTCAAATCAATCACGGGAGTATCATTCGTTCACACACAATGGAAATCAAAAAGAAACTTGATGAAAGTGATCAAGAACTTTTAGAGCTTGCTATTGTGGAACTTCGCGAACGATTTTCATTATTAACCAGAGAAATTATAGTGCCTTTTAATATAGATTTAGGCGCCAACCTTAAAATTACAGTTCCACAACTTGGCGACAAAAAGCAAATTTTAGACTTGTCTATCCGCAATGCCAAGTTTTTTAGAATTGAACAGCTCAAACAACTGCAAATTGTAGATCCAGAAAGACACACCACGCGAATTATGGCGCAGATGCAAAAAGATTTGCGTCTTGCGGTGGAGCCACGCCATATTGAATGTTTTGACAATTCAAACATTCAAGGTACAAATCCAGTTGCCGCCTGCGTGGTTTTCAAAGATGGAAAGCCAAGCAAAAAAGATTACAGACATTTCAACATCAAAACTGTTGAAGGCCCAAACGACTTTGCGTCGATGGAAGAAGTTGTACGAAGACGATACACGCGACTGGTTGCTGAAAATCAGCCGTTGCCAAACCTTATCATTATCGATGGTGGAAAAGGACAACTATCATCTGCCGTCAAAATCTTGGACGAGCTGAATTTGCGCGGAAAAATTGCAGTAATCGGCATCGCAAAACGCCTCGAAGAACTTTTTTATCCAGGAGATTCCATACCATTATATTTAGACAAAAAATCCGAAACCTTAAAAACCATTCAACATTTGCGCAACGAAGCGCATCGTTTTGGGATCACTTTTCATAGAGATAAACGAAGTAAATCGGCTATAAATTCGTCTGTTTCTGGCATTCCCGGCATTGGCGAAAAAACAATGGAAACGCTGATCAAACATTTTAAATCCGTAAAAAGATTGAAAGAAGCGCAACCTTCAGAAATTATTGCAATTGTGGGTGTTGCTCGCGCCAAAAAAATTACCGACTTTTACAGTATCAATCAAACCTTATGATTTTAAGTCAGCGATTTTCTATTATATCGGAAGCTACAAAGCAAAATAAATTGCAAAAATTATTAAGCAAAAATTTTTGTGCGCTATTTTATACGATAGTAATTGTTTTTGTTTCCAATTCATTCTCACAAAATTTAACACCCGCCAAAGTTGCATCCTCAAAAGGTACTAAACCGAAAGTTGGACTTGTGCTTAGTGGCGGTGGTGCCAAGGGTTTTGCCCACATCGGTGTGTTGCGCGTTTTGGAAGAAGCAGGCGTAAAGGTTGATTATATTGCTGGAACCAGCATGGGCGCAGTTGTAGGCGGATTATATGCCACTGGATACAACGCCAAACAGATCGATTCGATTTTCAGAGTTACGGATTTTGACGCTTTGCTTCAAGATTATATTCCTCGAACTTCAAAAAATTTCTACGAAAAACAAAACGACGAAAAATATGCTTTTTCATTGCCGCTTACGGGTTTTAAAATCTCCATTCCGATTGCGCTGTCAAAAGGTTTGTATAACTATAATGCACTAAATCAGTTGTTTAAAAATTATAGAAACACAAGAGATTTTAGCAAACTTCCGATTCCATTTCTTTGCGTTGCCACAGATGTTGAAACTGGCAAAGAAGTGGTTCTAAAAAACGGTTATTTGCCTCAAGCAATTTTGGCGAGTTCGGCTTTTCCCAGTTTATTTTCGCCAATAGAAATCGACGGAAAAATGCTTATTGACGGTGGCGTTTCCAATAACTATCCGGTGGAACATGTTCGGGCAATGGGTGCCGACATTGTCATTGGTGTTGATGTACAAGACGATTTGAAACAACGAAAAGATTTAAAAGAAGCCACACGAATTTTGGTTCAAATTACCAACCTTCAAATGTTAGAAAACATGAAAGGCAAAGTAGCACTCACAGATTTTTACATCAAACCTGAGGTTGCAAAATTTGGTATCATTTCGTTTGCAGATGGTTTAGAAATCATAAAAAAAGGAGAAGAAGCAGCGTTTGTCCATTTTGAAAAACTTAAGAAATTAGGAAGTTCGAACTTTAAATTGCAATATCAAAAGCAAACATCGGACAGTCTGGCAATAGATAAAATTAATATTCCAGATCTCGAAAACTACACACGAGCCTACGTTGCTGGAAAATTGGGTTTTATAGAAAAATCCATGATTTGCTATGATGAATTAAAAATTGGAATTAATAAACTAAGTGCGACTCAAAATTTTAGTTCAATTGGATATGAAATATTAAAAGACAATGATAACAAAAATGTGTTGGCTTTAACATTGGTCGAAAATCCTACGCGGACGTACATTAAATTTGGTTTGCACTATGATGATTTGTATAAAACAGCAGGTCTAATCAATTTTACTCGAAAAAGAAATATGTTTAAAAATGATGTGGCGTCAGTTGATGTAATTGTTGGTGATAACTTCCGATATAATTTTGATTATTATATTGACAATGGATTTTATTGGAGTTTTGGATTTAAATCAAGGTACAATTCCTTCAGTAGAAACGTCCCCAATGATTTTACCACCGGACAAGTCTTGACAGAATTAGGTTTAAATGCGCTTAATGTAAATTTCTCTGATTTCACCAATCAGGCATATGTTCAAACAGTGTTTAGGCAAAAGTTTCAACTGGGTTTGGGCGCGGAATTTAAACACCTAAAAATAGCATCTTCGACCGTGCAAACTTCACAACCTGCTATTGAAAACAGCAACTATTGGAGCACGTTTGGCACTATAAAATTTGATTCTTTTGACAATAAATTCTACCCTTCAAGAGGATTGTACCTGTCTGGTGATTTTCAAACCTATTTGTTTTCAAACAATTATACGGGAAATTTCAATCCGTTTTCTATTGCAAAAGCAGAGGTTGGTTTCGCAAAAACATTCCTAAAATCTATCACTTTTAAATCGCAAACCCAAGCAGGACTTGCCATTGGACCTCAAAGTGTACCGTTTTTAAATTTTGTTCTTGGCGGCTATGGTTTTGAAGGCGTAAATAATTTTAAACATTTCTATGGCTATGATTTTCTTAGCTTAATTGGCGATAGTTTCATCAAAACAACAGCTACTTTTGATTATGAATTTATAAAGAAAAACCACATTAACATTTCAGCAAATTATGCAAATGTTCAAGACAATTTGTTTAAGAAAACAAGTTGGATCAGCACACCAAGATTTTCTGGCTATGCCATTGGCTATGGTTTTGAGAGCATTCTTGGCCCTGTTGAAATCAAACAAACCTATTCTCCTGAAACCGGAAAAGGATTTACGTTTGTCAATGTTGGATTTTGGTTTTAACTCATAACAAACATAACCATTTCACAAATCACCAAAAATTTGATTGTAAAAATTAATATCTTAACAGAATATTTTAGTGTTTTTAGGTTAAAAGAATTTTAAAAAATTACATTTGTTTTTTAAAATTATATTTCATGAACAAAACTATTTTTCTAATACTTTTTTGTTGTCAATTTGCTTTCTCTCAAGAAAAATGTAAAATAATATCTTCTCAAGAAACTGTCAATATTTCTTTTGACAAAGCACTAAAAATTGAGTCTTTGGTGCAAGAATCTCGGCTTATTCCCAAAAGTAAAAATACCGACGATTATACAGTCAGAATTCCATTTAATAGTTTTAATGAAATTAAAAACATTGAAGGTTTTACTTTTAATCCATTGACTGGCAAAAAATCAGCCTCACTTTACATTCAAGAATTTGAAATCAATCAAAAAGATATTTTCCACAGCGATTATAAGTTTAAATATTTTGTTTTTCCCAATGTAGAAAACAATTGCACAGTCCAATATTCTTATAAAAACAAGTATAAAGAGCCGAGATTGCTTTCTGTTTTTGATTTTCAAAACGATGTATTGACAGAAAAAGCTACATTTCAAATTGTTTGCGATAAAGATATTGCGATTGGTTTTAAACTTTTTGGAGATAAATCTGAAAAAGTCTCATATACAACAAGGCAAGATGATGGACAAACCATTCACGAATGGAAAGCCACCAATTTGGAAGCTTTTGAACGAGAAACAACAATGTCTGCTGAAAACATCTATAAATTGCACCTTGTATATTGGATAAAATCGTATAAAACGCCAACGGAAACAGTTGCCGTTCTTGACGCGCCAAAAGAACTTTATGAATGGTATAGTAGTTTGGTAAAAGGCATCAATAAACGTGACAAAACCGATTTGATTGCTAAAACCAATGAATTGATTGCGGGCAAAAAAACTGATTTAGAGAAAGCCAAAGCTGTTTTTCAATGGGTTCAAATCAACCTGAACTACGTTGCTTTTGAATTCGGCATGGGTGGATTTGTTCCAAGAGACGCCATGGATGTGTTTCAAAAAAAATATGGCGATTGCAAAGACATGGCAAATTTGATAAACGAAATGATGCTTTTGGCAGGAATAAAATCCAATTTAACTTGGATTGGAACGCGGTCTAAATCCTATGATTATAACGATATTGCAACGCCAATTGTTGACAATCACATGATTGCGTCTGCGCTTATTGACAAAAAACGATATTATTTTGATGCCACCGACAAATATTGCGAATTTCAATATCCATCGCAAATGATTCAAGGAAAGCAAGCCATGATTGGCATTTCTGCAACCGAATTTCTAATTGAAAAAGTCCCAGTTGAGTTGCCAGAGCGCAACAAAATCAAAACAATTTTTAATTTAAAAATTGTAGATAATATGGTGAAAGGTGATGTTAGCACCCAAATTTCAGGCATTAACAAAAGTGATTTATTAAACAAACTTTCCGCATACAATTCCAAAGAACAAGAAATTTGGAAGGCCATGGTGAATGCCACAAACGAAAAAATCAGTCTTGAAACCACAAGCACAAATCGAAAAGATTATTTGGAGGAGCCTGCGTTTGCTAACTTTAATCTTTCAATTTCTGATTGGATAAAAACGGTTACTAACAAGGTTTTGTTCAAGCCAGTATTGACTTTTCCGTATGCAAACTATAATATCGATATTGAAAAAAGAAAATTTGGCGTGGATTTGTCAAGCACAGATTTGTTTGAAACATCGTACCAATATCAAATACCAGCTGGATTTACGGTAGATTTCATTCCAGAAAACATGATTTTTGAAAACAGTCTCGGAAAATTAGAACTCAAATATTTGGTTGAAAATAACGTGCTCAAAGTCATTCAGAACATAACTATAAAATCTATAGATTTTGGCAAAAACGATTTTGTAGCTTGGAACGATTTTATAAAAAAAATCAATAAAAATTGCAATCAATCGGTTGTGCTCATCAAAGTTTAAATATAAAAAACCATTCTTTTAAAAATGAAAAAATTACTTATTGGAATTTTAATATTCTCAATTTTCAACACCTATTCTCAGGAAATTAAAAAATACACTTGGGCTGAAAAGCCAGTTTTTGCCCAGATTCCAGAAATATATAAAAATGAACAAGCAGTTGTGCTTTTTGATCATCGATGGATGCACACGCGCGTTGGAGGCTATGCATTTGCGAATTTTTGTATGAATCATTTTGCTGTAAAAATCAATAAGCAAGATGCAATTAATAAATATAATAAGGTGAAAGCTGAAGACAACGGCTATGTTCGTGAGCTTCGAGATTTTCATTGTCGGATTATAAAGCCAAATGGCGACATAAAAGTTTTGCCACAAACAAGCATTGTGGAAACGGTGATAGACAAAGTGAAATCTTATGTTTTTGAAGGCGTTGAGGTTGGCGATATTTTGGAATATTATTTTATATTGAAAGAAAACCCATCGTCTTATGGTGTAGAAGTTTTTCAGAAAGACATTCCTGTAATGGATGCATGGTTTAAAATTACGTATGCTGGTGTTGATTTTAATGTGTATGCAAACGGTATTTTCAAAACCTCGGACACCAATGACATGTTGTATTTTGAGGCAGTAAACATCCCAGCCATAAAAAGTGAATCTTATACAAATGGTGTTCGGAATTTAGTAAAAATTATATATAATCTGAACGTAAAAGGTCAAGTAGATTTTTATGTTTGGAAAAAATTTATGTACACCTATTTTAGAAAACCATCTTTCACATATTTTAGCAAGAGCAAAGCAAGAGATTTTATAGAATCTTTGGCTTTGGATGGATTGACAACAGACGAAAAACTTGTTAAATTAGACAACCATATCAAAACAAATTTTGAGTTTGTTACTGGTGGCGAAAAGGCAAAAAAAGTTGCCAGTTTAAAAAGTGAAAAACAGAAACTAACCGCCAGCGATGTTTTTGATTTGTATGGGTTCACGCTTCGAGAATCAAAAATTCCATATCTTGTTGTGATTGGAATCGACAGGGATTATGATGAAATAAATCAAACAAGAATGGTAAAGCCGTTGCCACACGAATATTGTTATTATATTCCAGAAACAAAAAAATATATTTCGCCCTATGAACAGCATTTGCCTTATGGCGACTATGCTCTTTTTGGTCTTCAAAACACAACAGGCATTGCATACGATCCTGCTGAAGACAATATGGTAAACATGAAATATCCTGAATCGCCATCGAGTTTCACAGTCAGTGATGTTTCAAATGTGCTGACATTAAGCGACGATTTGAACACCGCAAAACTTGAAAAAACAGTTTCAAATAGTGGTGTTATCGGTCAAATAGACAGATATTATGCAAAATATTATAAAGAAAATGAAGAGGAAAAAGAGATGATTGATTATTTGAAGGAACAAAACACTGGCAGTTTAGATGTTGCCATTGAAAATTATATTTTTGAAAATCAAGAATTTAAAAATAATTATAACAACACTCCTTTTGTCACAAAACTAAAACTGAATGTAAAGGAAAATATTACGGAAACCGCAGGAAATTTATTGCTGGTAAATATTGGAAAAATCATAGGGCGACAAAACAATTTATATCAAGAAACAGAACGCGTTAATGATGTTGAACTGAACTATAATAAGGTTTTTAAGCACAGCATTGTGTTTAATATTCCAGATGGATATGCGGTCGAGAGCTTTGCTGATTTGGTGATTGACAAAAGCATGAATGTTGATAAAGCGAAGGCATCATTTTTTAAATCAACTGCCAAAGTTGAGGGAAAAACCGTCGTAATCACAATTGAAGAACAATACAATTCAATATTTTATTCTAAAGATAAATACCAAGAATATAGAAAAATCATTAACGCGGCAGCCGATTTTGCTAAAGCAACTTTGGTTTTGAAACAAGTAAAATAAGATTCGATTAATATTTTAATATCAAATTCTGATAAATTTCCAAAAAAAAGCTGTTTCAAATCTAATTGAAACAGCTTTTAAAAAATCAATTTGAATTAATAATTATTTTGGCATTACAACTGAATCAATTCCGTGAATAATTCCGTTTGAAGCTGCAACATCAGCTGCCGCAACAGTTGAAGTTTTCCCATTTGCATCTGTTAAAATGACTTTGCCATCTTTTACGCTCAAATCAATTTTACCACCTTGAACAGTTGTTACTGTAAATTTTCCTTTGCCATCTTCCACAGCTTTAATAACTGCAGCAGCATCATATTTACCAGAAACTACATGGTAAGTTAATAAACCTTTCAATTTTTCAACATTTTCTGGTTTCAATAAACCATCTACTGTTCCAGCTGGCAATTTTTCAAATGCGCCATTTGTCGGAGCAAAAACCGTAAACGGACCTGCGCCACTTAAAGTTTCAACAAGTCCAGCAGCTGTTACTGCAGCAACTAACGTAGAAAAGTCAGGATTTCCTGATGCCACATCTACAATTGTGTTAGACACAACAGGCGCAGGTGTTTCACTTGCAACTTCCGTAGAGTCCATCCCTGTTGACGTTTCTGTGTCGGTTGTTTTTCCTTTACAAGACACAACAATAGCAGCAACTGCCACTAACATTCCAATTTTTGATACTAATTTCATAATTTTTATGTTTTAATTTTTGTAAAGTTAAAACATTCAATCGTTTGTTTAATTTTTTTAACTTTTTATTAAACAATGTTACATTATTCATAGTTTTTTAAGCGATTATAAAAGTGTGTCAATGGCGAATTATAAAATAGTTATCGTATTTTTTATTGTAAATTTGTAAAAGATTTTTTAAAAAGAAATTGCCCGCGTTAGGGGTTGAAGTGGAATCAACCTTTTTGCCGCTGTCATTGCGAGGCACGAAGCAACCACGGGAACGCCCAAAACACTATTTTAAAATAGGTAGTTTAGATATTATATTATGTTAGAAAAAGAAAATGTTTCGTTCGAAAGAACCGTCGTTGTTGGAATAATTACCCAAAATCAGTCAGAAGAAAAACTGTTTGAATATCTTGATGAACTTGAATTTTTGACCTTTACAGCTGGAGGCGAAGTCGTGAAAAGATTCTATCAAAAGATGGAGCGTCCGAATCCAAAAACGTTTTTAGGAACAGGGAAAATGGACGAAATTCATCATTATGTGGTGGAAAATAAAATCTCTACTGTGATTTTTGATGATGAATTGTCGCCATCGCAACAAAAAAATATAACCAAAATATTGAATTGTAAGGTTTTGGATAGAACAAACCTAATTTTAGACATATTTGCACAACGTGCCGAAACATCTTATGCGCGAACGCAGGTCGAGCTGGCGCAATGTCAATATTTGTTGCCAAGATTGGCGGGAATGTGGACACACCTTGAACGTCAAAAAGGTGGAATTGGAATGCGTGGACCTGGGGAAACCGAAATTGAAACTGACCGTAGAATTGTGCGTGATAGAATTTCGTTGTTGAAAGATAAAATCAAAATTATCGATAAGCAAATGTCGGTGCAACGTGGCAACCGTGGTGCAATGGTGCGCGTCGCTTTGGTTGGATATACAAACGTTGGCAAGTCTACAATGATGAACGTCATTAGCAAAAGCGAGGTTTTTGTGGAAAATAAATTGTTTGCCACTTTGGATACTACCGTAAGAAAAGTGGTGATAAAAAATCTTCCTTTTTTACTTTCAGACACGGTTGGCTTCATCCGAAAATTACCAACTCAACTGGTAGATTCTTTTAAAAGTACGTTAGATGAAGTGCGAGAAGCAGATTTGCTTTTGCATGTTGTGGACATTTCACATCCAGATTTTGAAGACCACATTGCGTCTGTAAACCAAACTCTGATGGACATCAAAAGTGATAATAAACCAATTATTATGGTTTTTAATAAAATTGATGCCTATAAACACCTGACTATCGAAAGTGACGATTTGATTACTGAAAAAACTCCTAAACACTTCACGCTTGATGAATGGAAGCAAACTTGGATGAACAAAGTTGGTGCAGAAAAAGCACTATTTATTTCAGCAATTAATAAAGAAAATTTTGAAGAATTTAGAGCACGCGTTTATGAAACCGTACGACAGATTCATATCACACGTTTTCCGTATAACAAATTCTTATATCCTGACTATGATGATGTTGAGGAGATTGAATGATTTAAAAGCTGAAAATTTTCAGCATAAAATTCCTTAGTATATTTGCCCAACAAAGCATACAAACGACATCAAAACAATTGCGATTGCTGTGGTTTCTTTAATCCATTTTGTTTCAACACTATCAAAATAATTTGCAACAAAAATTGACATCGGTGCGAAAGTAAAAAGCAGTGAACCGTTGTTTTTATTTGGCGTAATTATAAAAAAAAGTATACCAATTACAAAGGCAAACATCAAAATTTTATAATGTGGATGTGTCGTTAGAGATTTTCGTGGATAAATGAAAACCATGTTTGCAATAAACAAAACGCAAATTGTGGTATAGAATGAAATTGAAAGATTCTGAAAACTATTTTGAAAATAATCAAAATTTGAATTTATAAATCTGCTATTCCAAAAAACATCAATAAAATCTGGATTTATTAAAAGTGCAATGAATACAAAAGTGATGACAGTCGCAAACAGCGCAACATATGGCACAACCCAATTCCGATAGTCGCGAGAAGCATAAAACACAATCGCCGCAAACACCAAGAAAATAAACAAAATTGCCCAAAATTTAAAAAGTGTAGCTGTAAATATTAAAATTGACGCATCAAGAATTTTTTGTTTAACATCAATTTGAGATTGCATGGATATGAGGCGTCGAACGGCAAAAAAGACCAAAACGTTGGCGCATGCCATATTTAAATTGCTAAAAACATCTGGAATCAAAACAATAAACAAGACATGAAAAAGTATTGAAAATGCTGAATTTTTTTGTAAATTATTTTTATTTCCGATAAAATTTGACAGTAAAATTGCTAAAGTCAATAGAAGAAAAACTGAAATTTTTGTAGCAATTATTATAACCGAATCCCAAGTTTCATTTTGAATTTGAAACAAAACAAAACACAAAACCATTAAAATTGCAATAATAACAAAATTTACAGGCTGTGATTTGCTAAAAATAGTTGTAATCATAAGGATTTTTTATACTTTTGTAAAAGTAATCTAATTTAATAAAAAAATGAAAGCATTTTTTGAAGGAATAGCGTGGTTGTTTGAAAACATCTTGTTCGCGCCACACAATTTTTTACGTTCGCTTGAGCTCAAAAGTTGGTATGGTTGGTTTTTGGCAAATGCATTCAACTGGATTTTGATGGGAATTGCTGTTTATTATATGATTTATTGGGTAAAACAGTTGCAATTGCACCAAGACAATAATGAGGAAAACCAAGACACAACGGCTCACTCGTTCTTAAAATAAGATTTTTTTGATTTGAAACTATTTCAAATCGAATCCGATATCTTTTCTAAAATTCATCTTATCAAAATGTAGTTTATTTATGTTTTGATAAGATTTTTTTATGGCTTCTTCAAGTGTGTTTCCAAAGGATGTGATTGCCAAAACACGGCCGCCATTGCTCAAAATTATATCTTCATTTTTTTTAGTCCCTGCATGAAAAACCAAAGATTCTGTAATATTTTCAATTCCAGTAATGGATTTTCCTTTTTCAAAACTTTCGGGATATCCGCCAGAAACCAACACAATTGTTGCGGCACTGCGATTGTCAATTTCTAAATAAATTTCGTTTAATGTTTCGTTTGCAACGGCATTAAACATCGAAACCAAATCGGTTTTTATTCTCGGAATGACCACTTCTGTTTCAGGATCGCCCATGCGGACATTGTATTCGATAACGATTGGTTCATTATTGACAACAATAAGTCCAATAAAAACAAAACCTCTATAGACAATTCCATCTTTTTGAAGTCCCTCAATTGTTGGTTTTACAATTCGAGATTCAATTTTGTTCATCAATATTTCGTTTGCAAACGGCACAGGAGATAGCGCGCCCATGCCACCAGTGTTTAGTCCAGTGTCGCCTTCGCCAATGCGTTTATAATCCTTGGCGGTTGGCAGGATCTTATAATTTTTTCCGTCTGTCAAAACAAAAACGCTAAGTTCAATGCCATCTAAAAATTCTTCAATCACCACTTTTGAACTTGCAGAGCCAAATTTTGCATCAATCAGCATGTTGTGCAATTCGGATTTTGCTTCTTGCAAATCATGAATAATCAAAACACCTTTTCCTGCTGCCAAACCATCTGCTTTCAATACAAAAGGTGGTTGCAAGGTTTCCAAAAATTCGTAGCCTGCAGCAACTGTTTCTGCCGTAAAACTGTTGTATCCTGCTGTTGGAATGCCATGTTTGACCAAAAATTGTTTTGCAAATTCTTTGCTACCTTCCAACTGCGCGCCAACTTTTGACGGACCAATAACAGGGATGTTTTTAAGAAGTTCGTCGTTTTGAAAAAAATCAAAAATGCCATGAACCAATGGATCTTCTGGTCCAACAACAACAAGATTTATGTTTTCTAAAACAACCAAATTTTTAATAGATTCAAAATCAAGAATATTGATTGAAACGTTAGTTGCAATTTCATTGGTTCCAGCATTTCCAGGAGCTACAAACAGTTTTTTGCAAAGCGGACTTTGAAGCATTTTCCAAGCCAATGCATGTTCGCGCCCACCAGATCCAAGAAGTAGAATTGTCATTTTATGAGTTTTAGAATTGCAAAAATAAGCGGTTTATAGTATTTTTTATCATTGGTTAGTCGAAAGTTTTTAAAGTCAAAGAGTTTTAAAGTCAAGTTTTGGCAGACGAGCGACTATATTTGAGTTAATAAGAATAAAATGACCAATCCATTTTTTGTGTTTGCATCTATGTGCGATATTTTTGCTGTTAAAATGATTTCTATTTGATCGTTAAGAAAATAATCACTCTTTTACATTAAAATGATAAGCTGTTTTATACATTTGAATAAATTCTTCAAAATGATTTCTTTTTTTAAACTTTCGTTAAAACTACAAGGGTTTCCCATAGATCAAGCAATTTCTGATTTGAATGTGATTGTGAATTTTACCTCAGCGGAACATCAACAATTCATTGAAAGCAAGAAAGCAGAAATTGTGAATTTTCACCTTCAAAATAATGTATTCTACAAAAATTTGGTTGATGATGTGTGGGATGGACAATGGGAAAATTTACCAGTTTTGACAAAAACAAATCTGCAAAAACAGTTGTCAGAGCGATTGTCTGATGGTTTTTCAAAAAAAAATGTTTACGTCAATAAAACATCTGGATCGAGTGGAACGCCATTTGTTTTCGCAAAAGACAAATATTCGCACGCGCTCACTTGGGCTTCCAATTACTATCGGTTTGGCTGGCACGGAATTAATTTAGACAATTCAAAACAAGCACGTTTTTATGGTATTCCGTTGGATTTTTTCGGATATTATAAAGAACGTTTAAAAGATTTTTTGGGAAATCGCTATCGTTTTAAGGTTTTTGATTTGTCGGATAAAGTATTGAATGGTTTTTTGGAGCAATTCAAAAGCAAAAAATTTGACTACATCAATGGTTACACAAGTTCTTTGGTCATGTTTGCAAAATATTTACAGAAAAAAAACATTGTATTAAAAACAATTTGCCCTTCAATAAAAGTATGTATTGTTACTTCAGAGATGTTGTTTGAAGATGATAAAAAGCTTTTAGAAACCTATTTTGGTGTTCCAATTGTCAATGAATATGGTGCATCTGAAATTGACTTGATTGCGTTTGGAAACAGAAACGGCGAATGGCAAGTCAATTCCGAAACGTTGTTTGTGGAAATTTTAGATGATCATAACAATGTTGTTAAAAATGGAGAAAGTGGACGCGTTGTCATCACGTCATTGTTTAATAAGGCGCATCCTTTTATCAGATATGATGTTGGAGACATCGGAATTTTAGACGAAATAAGCACTTTACAAAAGCCAATTTTGCAACAACTTATTGGGCGTACAAACGATTTTGCTATGCTTCCATCAGGAAAAAAAACGCCAGGACTTACTTTTTATTACATTACAAAAAGCATAATTGAAGACGATGGAAACGTGAAAGAATTTGTTATTAAGCAAACAAATATTAACCAATTTGATGTTGATTATGTATCTGATATTGAATTAAATAACACACAAGTCTTAAAAATCGAAAAAGCTGTTGCATTGTATTTAGAGCCTAATTTACATTTTGGTTTCACTCGAAAATTGGTTTTAGACAGAACCAGTCGAGGAAAATTAAAGCAATTCACATCTAATTTATAAAAAATTAATGTTTTAAAATCTTAAATTTTCTATCAATAAAGTTATTGCATTGTTAAATTGATATTATTTTTTAAAATTCAAACAATTTTTTATATTATTTTTGGTTCTTATACTACTAAAAACTAATTTACGATGGAAACTACTAATTTAACAAGAAGAACATTATTTAGCAATATTTTATCAAAATTAACTCGGCACGATCAAACGAAAGATTTACTATTTGAAAAATATAGAAGAAAAATATTTAATGGTAGAAAGTCTTCTTCACTATCTTATAAAAGTAAAGTCAATGGCCAAAATAAAGAAAGCCAACTCTTAGAGCGCGTAAATCCTGTTACGAGCGGACTTGCACAATACGCTGGTCCTTGGACAGTTGTGGAGGCGCTACATCTTGTAAAAAGAACAGGTTTTGGACATAGAAAATCTCAAGTTGATCTGATTGCATCAATGCCTTTTGTTGATGCTGTTAATATGGTTTTAAACGTAGACAATACGCCGCCACCTCCGCCAATAAATTACAATAATCCTATTGGTGCTGACAATGGATTTAATACTGTTCCTATAGGAGGCGATTGGACAAATGCAGCAATTGACACTGATTGGATGGGAAATGAAGTAAATTATGACCGGATACAAAGTCTTAAATTGTGGCAATACAATTTAGCAATAAATCAAAATATAACTATTAAAGAAAAAATGGTTCTTTTTTGGTATCACTTCATTCCGGTAAATTTTGAATCAGTTACTGAGTCTGGTAAATCATTTGCATTAAATAATTCTGCAAGAATATGCTATAAATACATGAAAATGTTTCGGGACAATGCCACTGGCAATTTCAAAACATTGATTAGAAATATGGCCACCCAGCCAGCGATGATGTTTTATTTGAATAATGAAGCAAATACAAACACAGCCCCAGACGAAAATTTTGCCCGAGAAATTATGGAACTTTTTACGCTTGGGAAAGATGCAACCACAACTTACACGCAGGCCGATGTGATTCAAGCGGCAAAGGTTTTGACTGGTTGGCGCGTTCAAGGATTAAATACTACAAGTGAAAATACCGTTTTTGTGTTGAATCTGCATGATACAAGCAACAAAACTTTTTCCGCTTTTTTTAATAATACCGTAATACCAAATTCTGGTGCTACCGAAATAGATTTATTTATAGACATGATATTTGCAAAATCGCAAATTGTTTCAAAATATATTTGTCGCCGTCTTTATCGATTTTTTGTTTATTATGATATTGATGCCAATATAGAAGCAAATGTTATTGTTCCATTAGCGCAGCATTTTGTTGCTAATAATTGGAATATGGCTCCAGTCTTGGATAAGCTTTTTAAAAGCCAGCATTTTTTTGACATGGCAAACAGAGGTGTCTATATAAAAAGTCCTTTTGACTTAATGATTGGCACCATAAGAAGTTTCAATGTAAACATTACACCAAACCCAGCAAACAATTATGATGCGCAGTATAAAATTTTGCAATATTTCAATGATGAGTGTGACAATATGGGACAGGCCATGGGCAAAGTTAATAATGTAGCTGGATGGACTGCTTTTTATCAAAATCCAAATTTTCATGAAAACTGGATAAGTTCTGATTCAGTTCAGCGAAGATTCTATCAACTTAACCGATTTTTTGATGGATTCGATATTGACCAAAATGGTTCTAATACCAGAATTGAGATTGATTGCGTTGCTTTTGCAAAACAATTTCCAAATAATATTATTTTAAATCCGAACTTGCTGATTGCAGAATGTATAAAATATATGTTGCCAATCAATTTAAGTGTTGCACAGCAAAATATCATTAAATTACAAACATTATTAACGGGTCAAACAGATGATATTTATTGGTCAAATGCGTGGTCAGCTTATTCTGATAGTCCGTCGAATGAACAATTTTTAAGCATCGTCAAAACAAGATTAAAAAGCATGTTGAACAGCATTGTGCAATATGCAGAATACCAACTAACATAATCTTAAATAATAAAAAAATGGAAAGAAGAAAATTTATAAAATCTACTGCAATTTTATCCGCACCTTTATTATTTAATAAAATTCCAGTGATGGCATCACCCAATGTGTTGTCAAAAGAGATGCAAGCTATGGCAAATGCTGCTGCAGAATGCGGAAAAATACTTGTCATTATAACAATGGGTGGAGGCACAGACGGTTTGGGGACAATTTTTCCGAGAGATAAATATAGTCAACTAAATAATGCGCGAAGCAATATTTTGATCCCAGAAACCAGCATCCTAACGCTTAATAGCAATGTAGCAACAGGCTTGCACCCAACGATGCCAGAATTGCAAAATTTATACAACAATGGCAAAATGATGATTGTTCAAGGTGTTGATTTTCCAATTCCAAATTATAGTCATTTTAGGTCGACTGATATGTGGGCAACTGGCGCCAATGATGGACAAGTTTTAGAAACAGGTTGGCTTGGGCGCGCATTGGACATCAGTTATCCCAACTTTCCGCAAACCTATCCAAACGCAACGATGCCAGATCCTTTGTCGGTTCAGATTGGTTCAAATGTGCCGTTTTCACTTCAAGGACCAAGTCTTAACATGGGCTATTGCGTTCAAAATCCAAATGATTTATTGAACGTAATAAATGCCGTATCGGACCCAGCACCAAATTCAGATTATGGCGCAGAACTTACATTTCTAAGGTTGATGAAAGATCAAAGTAATGCCTATCGGTCATCGCTACAAAACGCATACAATGTGCCTCAGCCAATATCAGCAACCTATCCAAATGATAATGGTTTGGCAGACCAATTGAAAGTTGTTGCCCGACTGATAAACGGTGGTTTAAAAACACCAGTATATATTGTGAACCATCCAGAAGGATTTGATACGCATGAAAACCAAGTTGAAGCTTCCAACAAAGAAGAAGGAAGATTGGCAACCAATCTAAGAATTTTGTCTAAAGCCATTGGAGCTTTTCAGCAAGATTTGGCATTGATGGGCAAAGAAAACAAAGTTACGACAATGACTTTTAGTGAGTTCGGACGTCGAATCAAAAGCAACAACAGTATGGGAACCGACCACGGAACAGCGGCACCTGTGATGTTTTTTGGAGCAGGATTAAACACAGGTCCTTCTGCAATTGCAGGAACAGCGCATCCAGTCTCTGGAATGATTGGCACCTCGCCACTTATTCCGCAAAACGCAACTGTTGATGATGATGTGCCCATGCAATTTGATTTCAGACAAGTATATTCGTCAATTTTGCAAGATTGGTTGTGCATGACCGAAGCACAATCTACGGCAGTTTTGGGTGCGCAATATGCGAAATTGCCAATTTTTAGGACTTCCACCACTTTAAGTTCTATTAAATTTGAACAAAGTTTTATGTCGGTTTATCCAAATCCAGTCATTGGCAATCAGGTTAATGTAAGATTTGGAAATTTTGTCAACGACACAATTGCAGTTTCAATTTATTCGCTGCAAGGCGCAAAAGTTTTTGAAGATAAATTTGTTGTCAACAGCGAAACTTTAACTTTTTCGTTGAACAATACACTTTCTGCTGGAACCTACATTTTAGAAACCATCATGAACGGTCAAAGACATACACACAAGCTTTTGTTTATGTAGTATTGTATGAAATATTTTGCACGAAATATTTTTAATTTAAAATTAATTCTGAAAAAGCACAAAAACAATTGAGGGAATTGCATGCATTTTTTAATCAATTTGTTTAGAACGAATACAATATAAAGGTTTAATAAGCAGTTGCGTAAACAAAAAACCAACCATACAGAAGAAAGATTTTACTATATTAAATTGGTGAAAGTTTTTATAAACTCGAAAATTATGTTTCAATAAATCAATTTTTGAAGATGATAAAGATGCTTTTCTGATTCTATAATATGCGAGCGATTCTGGTGTTGGCTGTGCCGTTTTTATTTGTTTTAAAATCGTGAGCCACAACATCCAATCTTGTCGTTTTTTTGATGTATTGATAAGAATTTTTGCAAAGAAATCTACATCGTAAATGGCGGTCAAATTTCCGATGAAATTGCAGAAAAAAAGCTGATGATATTTTAAATGTTTTGGTGCAGTTATCATTTTACCTGTTAATTGCCCTTTTTCATTCATCGTTTCATAAAATGAGAAAGTGAATAGCAAATTATTAACGTCCATAAAAGTCACTTGCTTTTGCAATTTTTCTGGTTTCCAAAGGTCGTCCGCATCCAGGAATGCTATAAATTTCCCAGTAGCTTTTGAAAGCCCATAGTTTCGGGCAATGCCTGCGCCACCATTTTTTGTAAGTTGAAAACACCTAATACGTTGGTCAATAGCAGCATATTTTTGCGCTATCTTATAAGTTTCGTCCGATGAAAAATCGTCAATAAGAATCAGTTCCCAATCTTCATACGTTTGAATCAAAACAGATTGAATGGTTTGTTCAATATATTTTTCAGAATTAAAACAAGGCGTGATTATGGAAACAAGTTTTTGCATTTAAGTTTTATAAATTATAGAACAGCATTAACGTTTATACAAAACTTTATGACTTTATGACTTTTTAACTTTCAACTTATTTAGTATGCTTTATCTTCGCCTGCAATTGCATTGTAAACTGTGTAAAATATAATTTTTAAATCTAATAAAATGGACCAATTTTCAATATAGAAAATATCATATTTCACTCGATTGATGATATCTTGCTCATTTTCAACTTCACCGCGATATCCGTTAGTTTGTGCCATACCCGTAATTCCAGGTTTTATAAAGTGGCGAACCATAAATTTATCGATTTTTGCTGCAAAACGTTCTGTTTCGCTGATCATGTGTGGACGCGGACCAACAACTGCCATATTTCCGAGCAATACATTAAAAAATTGTGGCAACTCGTCAATACTTGTTTTTCTAAGAAATGCGCCAATTTGTGTAATTCGAGGATCGTTTTTAGACACTTGCATTAAATCGGCTGTTTGATTTACCTGCATTGATCGAAATTTGTAGCAAGTAAACGCACGATAATTCAATCCATTGCGCTGCTGTGTAAAAAAAACAGAGCCTTTAGATTCAATTTTTATAAGTATACTCAAAATTGGAACAAGCCATGATAAAATAAAAATTATAATAATTAATGAAAATATAATGTCAAAACTACGTTTGATAATTTTATTTAAAATATCGTCGAGCGGAATTTCTCTTGTAGAAAAAATGGGTATATAGCCATAATAATCCAGTTTCATATTTTTGACTAAATAATCATTATTATCTGGAATGAACTTAAGCGTTTTTAAATTATTATCCGCAAAATCTATAAAATCTGCAATTTGATTTTCAGATAAATCCGAAATTGCGCAATATATTTCGTCTATATTTCTGCTTTCAGTTGCATTTTTTAAGTAATGAAAACACGCATTTAGGTTCAAGTTTTTATTGTTTTCTAAATCAAAATCAGCGACCATTTGGTAGCCATAATCTGGATTGTCATCAAAAAAATTAATTAATTGTGCAGTCTTGTTTTGACTTCCTACAACCACAACTTTTCGAAAATTTCCGCCAAAAACTAATCTATATTTTTTTAAAAAATAGAAAACAGACAATTTAAATAATGATATAATCAAGAAACAAAAAAGCGTGTAGTTTGCAATTCGAAAAGACTGAACATTACTAAAATAAAATCCTGAAAAGGAATAGCATAAAATACCAAACAATGCAAATTGTTTGGTTATTTTTTCAATAATCGCAATCACTTTTGTAAATCTGTAAATATCGTAGAAATGAAAATTTAAAGCGCAAATGAACCATATTAAAGATACAAATCCGTGAAAATAATAAATGTGATAATCCGATGGTAAAATTATACTTACCATACTATTTACAACCAACAAATCAAAAGCGTATGTTACTGGCCGTAAATAACTTGAATATCTCCCAATAGATTTTTTCATTAATTCATAAACTTAGAAAAATCTTTGTGTTCTTCTTTTAAAAGTTCTTCGGTTGACAGCGATTTGAAATAATCATACGTGATTTTCATGCCTTCCTCTCTATTTACTTTGGCGCTCCAGCCTAAAATTTGAAATGCTTTTGTAGTATCAGGTTGCCGCTGCATTGGATCGTTCATCGGAAGCGGATGGTAGACAACTTTTTGAGCTGTTCCTGTAAGTTTGATGATTTCATCCGCAAAATCTTTAATCGTGATTTCATCAGGATTTCCAATATTGACAGGCAAATGATAATCAGAATGTAATAGTCTGAAAATACCTTCCACTTGATCATCAACATAGCAAAAAGACCGTGTTTGAGAGCCATCGCCAAAAATTGTAAGATCTTCTCCGCGAAGCGCCTGCCCAATAAAAGCAGGAATTACGCGCCCGTCATTGAGGCGCATTCTGGGACCATAAGTGTTAAAAATACGCACAATTCTGGTTTCCAATCCATGAAAAGTGTGGTATGCCATCGTGATGGATTCTTGAAAACGCTTCGCTTCATCATATACGCCACGCGGTCCGATGGTGTTTACGTTGCCATAATATTCTTCGGTTTGTGGGTGCACGAGCGGATCGCCATAAATTTCTGATGTTGATGCTATTAGTATTCGTGCTTTTTTCACGCGTGCCAAACCAAGCAAATTGTGAGTGCCAAGTGAGCCAACTTTGAGCGTTTGAATTGGAATTTTTAGATAGTCTATTGGGCTGGCAGGCGATGCAAAATGCAAAATATAGTCTAATTCACCCGGAACATGCACAAATTTTGTAATGTCATGATGGTAGAATTCAAAATTTTTAAGCTTAAATAGGTGTTCAATATTTTTGAGATCGCCCGTGATGAGGTTGTCCATTCCGATAACAAAATAGCCTTCTTTTATAAATCTATCGCAAAGGTGTGAACCGAGGAAACCCGCTGCGCCTGTGATAAGTATACGTTTCATTTTAAAGTTTTTGTTTTAATTTTGAGTCATGATGTATTGAATTGAAAAGACAATATAAAACTATAAAAAAAACAATGCCTCGCTGTCGGCATAGCATAGATTCTGTCAAAAATATGATAATCATTGTAAAGGCGAAAACAATATGCAGAAAATCTTTATTTTTTATGGCTTGTTGCAGATTTATAAAAACCATCATCAACAATAAAATAAAACCAAAAACGCCAATTTCAGTAAAAAATTGCAAATACTGATTGTGAAAGTTGTGGTAATTAATGTTTTTAAAAAGGTTGTGTCGCACATGTTTTTCTATGATAAATTTATCTGATGCGTTAAAACCAACACCGGCTATCCATAAATAATTTTTTTCGAAAACAATTTCTCTAAAAATTCGTGCCTGAAAAACCCGATATGCTGTTCCAGGAAAATAGCTATTTGGCTCAAATTTGGCGCCGTTCCAAGCTCGGTGTAAACTGATTGTGTTACTATTTATCAGATTTTCATTTGTGTTTTTATAAATAGTATTGTCCACAAAAGCGGTTTCATATTCAGCAACTATGCGGTCTTGCACTTGTTTTATAAAAAAAACAGAAAGCATTAGAAAAGTAACAATAAAAACAAAAGTAACAGATTTTACGCCCAATTTTGTTTTTGAAAAAAACATGTAATGCCACGCAAATAGAATTAAGTCTATTAAAAAAACGGTTTTTGAATTGAGCAAAACAATAAAAACTGCGATAACATATAATCCAAAAAAATCGATTGGTTTTTTGTTTTCGAGAACGATAAAATAGAACAAACAAAGCGAACTAAAAGCGGCAATATAAATCGCATTTAATTCTACGGTAACTAAGTTTTGAAAAAGAAAAACATCTTTACTTTCAAGAATATTATAATTTATAGTGGCGCGAACCATACAACATATTGCAAAAACTACCATTCCAAAACTATAGATTCTAATGATTTTGTAAACTGTTTCTTTCTGAAATTTTGGCAGAAACAAAAAAGCTATTGGTATAATTAAAAACACAAATAATTTTTGCAATCCAGCTGTGGTGGACAAATTATTATTAGTCCAAAGTATCGACAAACACATTAAAATGTATAATGCAATCGGAAAAACTAAAACTTTGTTAAGCTTAAATTTTAGTTTTATTAAACTTGAATAGCAAAAAGTTAAAAATAAAATAATGGTAATACTGCTAATGTTTAGCGGCAAAGGCACTGTAAAAAGCATGGCAGCAATCAAAAAAAGAAATATTTTTTCTAAATATGTGCTTTGTTTAAAAATATCTATGAATGGCTGGGAATCTTCCACTTTTATGATTAATTTATATAGTAAATTTAAGGCGCAAGTTATAAAAATCTATCACATCCCATTTATAAAAACGTTTATAAATAAAAAAAAATTATGGACTTTTTTTTGTTATTATATTTATATTTGTTTACAAATTCATAAAGTGTCATGGCTATAAATAGAAACAACTATTTAAAATAATCATTAATTGCCTTAAAACAAAAATTCGGAATTGCTGTAAAACTGAATTTTTGTGATAATAATCGTATTAAATAATGAATTTAAAATTCAATGAAAATAGCATTAATTACAGGAATTAGCGGACAGGATGGGGCATATTTGGCTGATTTACTTTTAAATAGAAATTATACTGTAATTGGTCTTGTCAGAAATATAAAAAGTGATTTTCTTGGTTTAAAATATTTGAAAATATTTGAAAAAATTGAGTTAGTTGAATGCAATTTTTTGAATATTGAGCAAGTTGCAGAAATTATAAACAAATATCTTCCGCACGAAATTTATAATTTAGCAGCGCAAAGTTCTGTATATGAATCTTACAAAAACCCAATTGCTACTTTTGAGTTTAATACCATCAGTGTTTTTAACATTATTGAATCCATAAAAGGAAAAAATATTAAATTTTATCAAGCCAGCAGTAGTGAGATGTTTGGTCGCGTTGGGCAACTTCCCATAACTGAAAATAGTTTAATACATCCTGTGAGTCCATATGCAATATCAAAAGTTGCTGCACATTACACCTGCGTAAACTACAGAGAAATATACGGAATGTATATTTGTTGTGGAATTTTGTTCAACCATGAGTCATATTTGCGCAATACTAATTTTTTTGTTAAAAAAGTTATAACAGAAAGTTTAGAAATTTCATTTGGAAAACGAACTGAACTACAGGTTGGAAATATTGACATCAAGCGAGACTTTGGATATTCACCAAAATATGTAGAAGCAATGTTTTTGATGATGCAACAAGAAGCGGCATCGGATTATTTAATTTGTTCTGGACAATCAATAAGTTTAAGGGAAATTATTTACTATGTCTTTGAAAAATTAAACATTGATAAAAGTAAGTGCATCATAAACGAAAAATTTTATCGTCCGGCTGATATTGAAGATATCTATGGCACAAATGAGAAAGCAAAAAGGCAATTACTGTGGGATTATGACTATGATTTTTTTAAAGTTTTAGATTTATTAATTGCTGAAGAAAAGGCAAATTATAATAAAATTTAAATGTTTTTTCAAAAACTAAAAAACAATCACTTATTGATGAGTGGTTTTTACAAGGGCTTTTCTGGTCTTTCTTTGTTTATATCCATCCCGATTTTAATTTCATATTTAGGACCAGAAAACTATGCGGTTTGGGTTTTGGTTTTCGCACTTTTTCAATGGGTTTTATTGATGGATTTTGGCATTCAAAGCTCCTTAAAAACTAAAATTCCACAGTTGCTTTATGAAAATAAAATTGATTTGTTAAAACTTTACATAAGATCGACTTATAAAATTTCTGTATATTTAGGAATTATTATTTTTTTATTATTTACAGTTTTTATTTCGTTTATTGATTTAAAATCACTTTTAAACATAAAATATTTAAGTAACGATTTTATTAACAAACTTTTCTTTATAAATGTTTTATTTTTTGCATTAAATTTTATTGCAAACATTCATAAATCGCTGTATGTTGCTTTTCTAAAAGGAAAACACGCTGAGGAATCTCTCGCTGTAAATCAATTTGGAATTTTACTTTTAACAATTTTATTATCTTTTTTTTTTAAAAAACTCACGGTTGAAAATAAGCTACTTATAGTTTCATTAATTAATGGAATATTTTGTTTCCTTGTAAATATTATTTATACCATCCGTTTTTTTAAAATGGAAAAATTAGATTTAAATATTTCTGTAAACAAACCCAATCGTTTGATGCGAGAAATATTGCAACTTGGTTTTAAATTTATGGTTATTCAGATAGCATCTTTATTTATATTTTCGTTTGATAACTATATAATTTCAAATGCTTTTACACCAAAAGATGTAGTTCCTTATGACGTTGTTAATAAACTTTTTCAACTTCCTAATCTTATAGTATTCGCAATGTTGTCCCCGCTATGGTCAATGTTTGCAACAGATTATTTGAATAAAAATCGTGTGAGATTACTGCTTTCTTTCAAGCGTTTTAATATTATTTTTATCGGAATTTCACTGTCGATTATTGCGTTGTCTTTGTTGTCGCCACATATTATTTCCATTTGGATAAAAACGCCAATCGCTATACCAAAATATTTAATTTTGATTGTTGCCATTGTTACTTGTTTTAAAACATTTACCGCCTTTTATATTTTCTTTTTAAGTGGCATTGGAAATATTAACAGATATACCCTACTTTTGCTTGCATGCGTATTACTAAAAATACCACTTACCTATTGGTTTATTTCGTTAGGATATGGTATAAATAGTGTAATATTGTCGACGCTTGTATTGATGGTATTTTGGATGATAATGATTCCATATCAAAGTTATAATTTGGTTTACAAAATAGAAAAAAATGAATAGTTTTATTTACAAAAACAAGAATACTTTCTTGCGGTTTAAGAGAAAATTTAATTCGGTTTTCGGCATTGAAATTATAAAATATCCAACAGCAGAACTTGACAGAAGAATTAAGCTTTTGCAACATTATAAAGTAGACGTCGTATTGGACGTAGGCGCAAACATTGGGCAATTTGGATCAGAGTTGCGCAATATTGGTTTTACGGGGCAAATTATTTCATTTGAACCAACGAGCGAAGCTTTTGAAAAGTTAGAAAAAATGTCCAAAAATGATAGTTTGTGGAAGATTAATAATTTTTCTTTGGGCGAGTTTGATGGTGATACAAACATCAATATATCAAAAAATTCAGTAAGCAGTTCAATTTTGAAAAATTTGCCGCAACTAATAGAAAGTGCACCAAATGCAGTATTTACGAGCACAGAAAAAATTATTGTAAAAAAATTAGACACCATATTTGCTGAGTTGCAAATTGAAGGTAAAAATATTTTTTTAAAAATTGACACACAAGGATATGAAGACATGGTCATTACGGGCGCAAACGAAAGTTTAGAAAAAATTGTGGGTTTGCAAGTGGAAATGGCACTTATACCAACATACGAAAACAGCGTATCTTTCCACGATTTATCACAGAAATTAGTAGACAAAGGTTTCAAAATCACTTCTATAGAAAGTGGATATTATGATAAAAATAGTGGTAAATTACTTGAAGTTGATGGTGTTTTTTATAAAAATTAGATTATCATATCGCTAATTTTAAGATAATGTTTTAATATTTCAAGATTCCCAAAAAAAAAGTAGTGAAATCAGTTGAGAAGTTTATTTATTTATTATTTTTGCTGAAATTTTATAAATTATGAAAAAATTATCTATTGTATTTTTAATAGCATTTTCGGTTTTAAATTTTTCTTGTGGAAATAAAGAAAAAAAAATAGACGAGGACTTAGTGCCTGTGAACGAAACTATTGACATGACAGTAAAATTTATTTATGATAAAGAAGATGTTTTTAAAGTTTATTATACGAAAACAGAAAACGCTAATATTGATGGTTCGTTATTATTAACTTTGCCTGTACATGCCAGCAAAAATGAACAAGAAATAACTTTTGTGTTTCCAATTGGTGACGAACCAAAATTAATAAGGTTGGATGTGGGAAGTAATCAAGAAGCTGAATTTATTCAGATCAAAAATATTACTATATCACATGGTGACAATATAATAGACAATAGTGATTGGATTACAAATACAAATTGGTCACCAAACGAAAGTTTAATATTTGACGCAAATAATAAAATATATAAAATTCTCACTATCAAGGGAGTAAAATCTCCAGTGTTAATGTCTAATAGTATTCTTCAGGAGAAAATTGCAAATTATTTTAAAAAGAAATAACACGGATAAAACATTTATTTAAAGGCACTTTTTGTGCCTTTTTTTAATTTACATAATAAATCATGGGTAAAAACACTTTTTTTGGTATTTTCAGCCTAACACTTGTAATGTTATTCATCTTTTTTGATATACCCTTGCTCTTAAGACTAAGTTTTGCAATAAACTATTTGATTCTATGGCTATTTACGTACTATAATATTTTTATTGAACGAAAGTTTTCACCGTTCTTAGGTTGTTTTATAGTGTTCAACTTATTATTTTTTATTATAGCTCCAATGGTTCAAATTCACAATATTGTGGCAAATGGATATGACGGTGGAGGTAAATATATTCAAAAGTTTCCGTTTAAGGAAAATTTTGCCATTCGCGCAAATATTTATATTTTTATATTTAATATCATATTTTTTGGCATCTATTTTTTTTTTAAAAACAAAATATTAAAAACTAACTTAAACTGTAATATTACATACCGCAATATTCCTTTGGTATTAATAATTATTGCCGTTTTAACTTTACTAATTGTCTTTGTGAATGTTCCAACAATTATTTTTCAATATCAAAATGAATTTTACAAAGAAGCAGAACAAACAAGTGTTGCAAACTATCTTTTGGTACAAAAATTTTTATTTTTTATTCCTTTCGCAGGCGTAATTTTATCGTTTTATTATTTAAAAACTAAAAATAAAATTTCTAAAAATTATGTAGCTGTGCTTATTTTGTTTATATTTTTTCTGTTAATACTTTTAATTATAAAAAATCCGCTTACTGAGAAAAGAAATGCCTTAGGCCCAATTTACATCACTTTAATTTTTTTATTTTTTAAAGATAGTTTAAATACTAATTTTAAAGTAGTTCGATTTATGTTTTTTTCAATGGTATTGCTGTTCCCTTCGCTTACAATATTAACTCATTCGAGAAATACATTGACAGAAATGATTGCGAAACCAAGCATTTTATCAGAAAACCTGAAATTACTACAAGTAACAGATGCTTTTAACTCATTACATTATGATGCTTATCCAAATTTTTTAGCAACTATAGATTATCGAGATAACAAACCTTTTACCAACGGAGCACAACTTGGGTCAACAATTTTCTTTTTTGTTCCACGAAGCGTTTGGCACGACAAACCTGAAGTAACTGGATTTAAAATTGGAAATTATTTAATTGAAAGATATAGTTTCAACTGGAATAATTTATCAAATCCTTATATTTCAGAGGGTTATATTAATTTTGGATTATTTGGAATTATTCTTTTTGCAATAATTTTGGCAATAATTTTTTCTCAGTTAGTCAGGTGGTTAGAACAAGCTGACATTTTGAAATCTACTTTTGCCTTTTATTTCGCAATATATTTAATGTATTTTCTACGTGGTGATTTAGCAAATGGGTTTGCATTTATCGTTGCTACTTTTTTAGCAATTGTTGTTTTTCCTAAAATATTATTTATGTCAATGAATCATTATGTTAAATAATAAATTATCATTACAAATGGTGCATGTAGCAATAATGCTAAATAGTTGCATATTATTATTTCCGTCCAAATTAAAAATATTTCCTATAATTGGGTTTTTAATATTTTCATTGAAGTATTCCACGAAAATTATTCAAAAAAAAGCGTTTGATTACAAAAAAGTTACATTAATTAGTGCGTTATTTTTAATTTGTATTGCAAGTAATTTAATTTTTATTAAAAATGACATCGCCTATAATAAATTAGCAACAATGTCTTCTTTATTGGCATATCCATTGATTTTTGCAATTTTAAATCGCTCTAATTTTGAATTTAATCATAAAGAAATCAAAATAATTGCTTACTCCTTTCTTTCATCTACAGTTTTATTTTGTATTATAAGTTTTCTATTTTTTTGGAATCAAAAATATACGTTTGTAGAAACGGTGGTTCATTATTCAAATCTCATTAATATTGCATTAGGAAACTATAATATTCATCCTATCTATCTTTCAATATACGTTGGAATATCAATATTAATGATAGTATATTTATTGAGTACAATTCAGAGTACTTTTACAAAATTTTTTTTAATAACGTCAGGAGTCTTTTTACTTATAATGTTAATAATACTTGCGAGAAAAGGACCAATTATTTTTTTAGTAATGACGTTATTTTTTTATTTGCAAAGATTATTTAAAATTCGATTTGCAGTATTTGCAATTTGTACTATTTTTTTATTGTTGTTTTTTTCATTAAAATTTATTCCTAAATATAAAGATTACAATAGATTTGATGATTTAAAAATTACGTTATTAAATAAAGACACAAATTCATCAACTTCCATAAGATATAAAATTTACATTTGTACCATTGAACAAATTTGTATCAATCCTTTAATAGGCTATGGAATAAATAATGTGCAACATCAACTAAATCAATGCTATAAATCAAAAAACTTTGACATGACGTTTGCGGAATATAATTCTCATAATCAATATATTAGTATAATATTGACAGCAGGATTTATAGGTTTTATTATATTTATTTATACAGTTTACAAAATATTTGGTATTTTATTAGCTAATAGAAGTGAAGAGGGTTTGTCAATTTATATATTTTTCTTATTAAATTTTTTAACCGAAAACGTATTGGAAAGAGAGCATGGCGTATTAATTTATTCGTTTTTGTTAAGTTTTATTTTATTTTATAAATCAGAATTAAAAACATCTGTATAAAACTCATATGTTTCTTCGCAACATTTTTTCCAACTATATTTTTTTGATTCTTCCAATCCAATTTCAATAATCCGTGTCCTAAATTCTGAATTATTTAATTTCATTTTTTGCGTTGTAAAATCTTGTAAATCCAATCTGTCTAATAGCATGGCGGATTTTTCTGCTACCTCTCGAATAACAGCATTATTTAAACCTATAACAGGACAACCAGCGCGCATTGCTTCTACAATTGGAATGCCAAAACCTTCATAACTTGAAGGATAAATAAGTGCAAAGGCGTTATTATAAAGAATGTTTAATTCATTATTTTTAACGGACTGGATATATATTACCCGTTTAAGAGCCGTTACTGAAAATAATGCCGTTTCAGCACCTGACAATGGACCACCACCGACAACAACAAGATGTAATTTGTTGTCATTATTTAAAATTGCCGATACAAAAGCAAAGTTTTTGTAATTTGTTCGCCCGCCGACAAAAAGTAAAAAATCACGTTCAATGGCATGTTTATTAAGAAATTGCATTTGCAACAAGTGATCATTAATAATTAGGAAGTAGTCATCACTAACGCCAACGTAGATCACTTCTCTTTTTTGATTTTTTTTCAGAGGACAAAATTTTTGAAGATCTGAATAGGTGTTCTTTGATATACAAATTACACCTTTTGATCTTTTTATCGCCCTATATTTTAAATAATTATGCAAAGTTTTATTGTAAAACGACGCATAATAACTGTGAACAAAGTCATAAACGGTAGTAATTTCCAATGCGTTTTGTTGGTTCCACAAACCACGATAATAGCTTGAATGATAAATAAACTTACCTTCCTTTTTATAATTTATTGGCAAAAGTCTTGATAATTGAGGTATTGATGTTTTGATTTCAAATATATCTTCAGGGCTGAGAGGAAGTAAATTCCTATGAAAATTTTCTAAATCTTTTTGTTGCTGTAAAAAAGTGAGTGATGCAGGTTTTTGTTCTAAAAGATATTTTGACAACTCGTACCAATAATTAGACACTCCACCGTTTTTTACTTTTGAGTAAATAATATTATCTAAAACTATTTGCACGTGATATTATTTGAGATGTTGATTATAAAAAATATTGAAAACAAATATATAATTATTTTTATTTTCGACAGTATCTCTGACGCAGATTAATAATTTTTAAATCATAATATTTATATTTGTCAGGATTAGCAACTATCAATTCATGACTAAAAAAGTAATAATAACTGTTTTTGCCACCAATTTTTACCCCGAAGACTCTGCAATTGGTCTCTATACCACGCAACTCGTTGATTTTTTAACCGAAAAAGGTCATGAAATAAAAGTAGTTACAGGATTTCCTAACTATCCATTTTGGAAAATATTTCCTGATTACCAAAAACATCCTCGTTATTTTACAGAAACAGTAAACAATGTTGAGATTTTTCGATATAAACAATTTATTCCTGAAAAAGTAACCTTTTTCGGGAGAATACTAATGATGTTGAGTTTGACTTTCGGGATTTTTGTAAATTCTTTTAAAATAAAAAAATCAGATATTACAATTTGTATTGTCCCGTATACGTTTTTGCTGTTGCCAGCTGCCATATTTTCGTGGAGAAAAAAAGCGAAACTTTTAGTGCATGTTCAAGATTTTGAATTTGATTTGGCCTTTGAGTCAGGCATTGCAAAAAACAACCTGTTGTTCAAATTGATAAAACAACCTGTATTTTTCTTTGAGAAATTTCTGTTGAAAAAAGCGCATGCAATCAGCACCATCAGTAATAATATGATGGAAGTTGGATATAAAAAGACAGGAAAACAAATTCATTATTTTCCAAATTGGATATCCGAAAGTAACATTGATTCTGAAAAATTTCAGCACCATGATTTTATAGACAAAACCAAATTTTCGCTTCTTTATTCAGGCAATATTGGAGAAAAACAAAATTGGGATTGTTTGATAAATTTGGCAAAAAAAATTCAACATTTAGATAATATCGAAATTGTCGTCGTCGGAAACGGTGCGTATATTCAAACTTTAACAGAACAAATTCAAGAGTTTTCATTCATAAAAATATATGACCCAGTGCCTTATTCAGATTTGAACAACCTATTGTGTTCGGCAGATCTTCATTTTCTATTTCAAAAAACAGAGGTATTAGACACCGTAATGCCATCAAAATTGTTGGGGATGATGGCAAGTGAAAAGCCCTCAATTGTTACAGGAAACATTAATTCAGAAGTGAAAACTATTTTTGACAAAAGCAATTGTGGTGTATATTTAGCAACCAATGATGCTGACAAAGTCTACTATGAAATTATAAAGTTAAAACAAAACGAAGCCTTACGACACGAAATGGGAAATAGTGCCAAACAGTATGTACTGCAACATTTTTCAGAAGATAAGGTTTTTAATAAATATTATAATGAAGTTCTTAAAACAGCGTTTTGAATCTGACAGCATCACTGAGCAAGTGATGTTTATGTTGATTGGACTGCTTTTTATGTTTCCGATTTTCAAGCAAAGCATTCATAGTTTATTTCTGATTTTGCTTGGAACTGCAACGATGGTAAACGCTTGGCGTCACAAAAAAGCTTTTTTTGATAAACGACTTTGGTTTTTCTTTATACCATTTTTTATTGTTTTAACTGATACTATTTTGCGAGGTGGAATTTTTGACTCAATAAATAAAACACTTTTTTTTGTGTTTTTCCCAGCAATTTTTTGCAATATTCCGAACCGTTTTTTTTCTGATAAAAATATCAATTTATACAGTAGAATTTTGCAAGTCAGCGCAATGTTTGTTTGCACTTCCTATGTTGTCCAGTTTTTTATTGACTATGATTATGCCGATCTATTTACCTTTCACTATAATGTTCCAAAGTTCAGACACTATATATATTTTGAAATGAAATATTTTGCAATTCATCCAACATATTTCACTTTTGTTTTAACTTATTGTATCGTCGTTTCCTTAAAAAAAATCGTTGAAAACCGAATCGGCATTGATGTTTTACTATTGTTTTTATACATCGTTTTTTCAATTTTTTTAATGACTAAGCTGAACCTCATTTTTCAGTTTGGAGTTGTGTTTTGTTTTGTATTTTTTAAAAGTGGAATCAATCATTTAAAGAAAACAATAATTTTAATATCACTTGTAGTAATATCAATATCAACTGTAGTTTACATGCCAAGTTTGCTTAATCGTTTTACGGAAGTTATAAAAAGCATCAACAAAAAACCAGAAGGAATGGCTTTTGATTCAACAAACATTCGCAGAGCAATATACAATTGTGATTTAGAGTTAGTCAAGAAAAACTATTTGCTCGGCGTAGGATTTAATAATATTCAAGAGCGTTTAAATGATTGCTATAGTGCAAACTACGACTCTCAATTTTATAAAGAAAAAAACTATTTGTCACACAACTATTTTTTTTATGTTTTTATATCAAGTGGAATTGTAGGTTTTTATGCCGTGCTGATATTTTTCCTCTATTTATTTAAATTAGTAACACAAATAAGCAAATTTATAGTTTTTGTTGTTGTTTTAAATGTGTTTTTAATGTGCTTTATAGAAGATTTTTTTTATCGACAATTTGGATTGTTTTCGTTTTTATTGTTGTTTTTTACGCATTATAAGAACAACTTAGAAAATCAAAAGAATAATAGCGTGCGTGACAACAAATTTAAATTATCTTAATTATCCATTGAAAATTTCAATGCTATTGTAATTTGTGGCGCATTAAAAATATAAATTTAAAATATCGACTAATTCGGAATACAATTCCGAAAAAGTAATTTACTTAAAATTTTTCAGGAAATCAGGTCGTTATTTCCTTAAAAAAAAGTGGTACACTTATCATGCGATAATTTATTAATTTCAACTCAAATTGCCTATCGTTCTTATATTATGGAATAGAATAAAAAGCACTCAAAGAGAACACCTCTATTTCATTTAAAATCTTGCCTTCCAATTATCGTAATAACTTCTACAATACCATCAGTTACAATTTTGTAATAAATAGTATCTACGCCACAAACACAATAGCGGTAACCTTTTTTTATGTAATCAGCATTTGGAAATAAATAAGGATTTGCGGCTATTTTTTGAAAGCAATCAAACAGCATGTCGTAATAACTATCGGCTTGTATTAAACCGAATTGTATAATTCCATATTCGTAAATTCTACTTATATCTTCTTCTGCATCTAAAGTTAGAACGTAGTTATACATTCAACTTTTCTTTTATTTTGGCCAACAACTCTTTTTTAGAATTTTTGCTAAACCCACTTTTTTCTGCGATATTGATTTTGTTTCGCACAAATTCATAATATTCCTCCTGCGACCTAGCTTGCTTAATTAAATAATTGATTCCATCACTTTTGCTACTAAAAGCCTCGGTAATTACACTATTTTTCAACCATTCCTCATTTGGCGCGGTTAATGTAATGCTTTGTCTGGTCATAATTTAATTATTTTGGTGTAAATATACACCAATATTTATAAATTATTCACTAATTCATAATATAATAGTCAATACACAATTGTATAAAGTACAAATAACTTTCAACATTTTAACTTTACAACTATCAACGCTACTCCACTTCTTGAAAAGTTTTTTTATTGAAAACAATTAAAATACCAACTCCTGTGGAAATCGCCATGTCGGCAATGTTGAAAATAGCATTAAAAAATTTGAAATTGCTCCCGCCCCAAATTGGCAACCAATCTGGCAGTCGAGTTTCAAAAATCGGAAAATATAGCATATCCACAACTTTGCCGTGAAACCAAGTACCATAAGGCTTTTCCGCAAAAAGTGTTGCTATTTGATAGTTACTATGGTCAAAAATAACGCCATAAAAAACCGAATCAATAATGTTTCCAAACGCTCCTGCAAAAATTAGTGCAATAGCAACTATTAAGTAATTTGAGCCTTTTTTCTGTACTGTGTCCCAAAGCCAATAGCCAATTCCAGGAACGACTATTAATCTAAAGAGTGTTAGAAAAAGTTTGCCATATTTCCCAGGAATTTCCACACCCCAGGCCATTCCATCGTTTTCAATCAACACAATTTTGAACCAACGCACCACATCAATTTGACCCGCTTCGCCGTAGATAAAATTGGTTTTCATATAAATTTTGCTAATTTGATCAATTAGTAAAATAATAAATATCAGTATATAAGCTTTTTTGAGTGACATCTCGTGATTTTGAATTTTTGCAAAAATAGGTAATAATTAAACAAAAAACGCTCCCAAAGGAACGTTAATTTGTATAAATATTAAAGTTAAAAAGTATTAAAGTTAAAAAGTTGAAAGTTTTTGAAATGACCAAATTAAATTAAATCACAAAATAAAAGCAAAACTTTTCCAACACAAACTTTTTAACCTTAAAACATTCCAACTTTACAACTATTGTTATCTTTGCAAATTTTTCGCCTCTATGCTCATTGTTGCGTGCGGAACAATCATAAGCCGCTCTTTGCTAATCAGTTTGCCTGTTACTTTGCAAGTTCCGTAAGTCTTATTTTCCACACGAAAAAGTGCGTTTTTCAAATCTCTGATAAACTTTTCTTGACGAATAGCCAATTGCGAATTTGCCTCTTTGCTCATCGTTTCGCTACCTTCTTCAAACGCTTTAAATGTTGGCGACGTGTCGTCCGTTCCATTGTTTAAGTCGTTCATGTAGGCACTTTTGATCAAATCTAAATCGGACTGTGCTTTGTTTATTTTGTTGATAATTAATTCTTTAAATTCTACTAAATCTACATCTGAATATCTTGCTATGTCGCTAACCATTTTTCTTATTTTGTTATTGTTATTTTTGTTTTTATATCGTCAATTTCAATTTCTATGCCATTTTCTATGGTTGCTACAAATTCTAAATTTTCCGTTAGTGTTTCAGATTTAATATACGAAATATTTTCCATTATGGCTTCCTCCAAATTTCCATTTCGTTCCATCTGAACCTTTATTTTATCAGTAACCTCAAAACCAGAATCTTTACGGATATTCTGAATGCGATTTACAACTTCGCGCGCAATTCCTTCTTTTCTTAACGCATCACTGATTGAAATATCCAGCGCAACTGTAATTCCATTGGAGTTTGCCACCAACCATCCTTCAATATCTTGTGATGAAATTTCTACTTCTTCCAATGTTAAAGTTACTGTTTTTTCAGCAACTTCAATTTCTATATTTCCTTGCTTCTCCAAAAGTGCAATTTCATCGTTAGCCAAAGCTTGTATTTGTTTGGCAATCAAGTTCATGTCCTTTCCAAATCTTGGACCAAGGGCTTTAAAATTTGGTTTAATCTGCTTTATCAAAACACCCGATGCATCATCCAAAAGTTCAATTTCTTTGACATTTACTTCCGCTTTTATAAGGTCAGAAACCAATAAAATATCATGTCTAAAATCGTCGTTAAGTATTGGAATCATTATCTTTTGCAATGGTTGGCGCACACGAATCATTTCCTTTTTTCGCAATGATAAAACAAGTGACGAAATGGTCTGTGCATTCTGCATTCTGCGTTCTAATGATTTATCAACAAAGTTTTCAACGTATTTTGGAAACTCGGCCAAATGTACACTCTCAAACTTTTCTGATTGTGTACGCGTGGTTAAATCTCTGTAAAGTTTGTCCATAAAAAATGGCGCCACAGCGGCCGAAAGTTTACTAATTGTCAATAAACAAGTATATAAAGTTTGATAAGCTGCAATTTTATCAGTGGCGTATTCGCCTTTCCAGAAGCGCCGTCTGCACAAGCGTACATACCAATTGCTTAAATTTTCTGACACAAAATCCGAAATGGCGCGCGTAGCTTTCGTTGGTTCATAATCAGCATAAGCGTCGTCCACAACTTTTATTAAAGTATTCAGTTCCGACAATATCCAACGGTCAATTTCGGGTCTGTCCGCCAACGGAATTTCTGCTTCTGAATAGTCAAAATTATCAATATTGGCATAAAGTGCAAAGAATGAATAGGTGTTATACAGTGTTCCAAAAAATTTACGTCGCACTTCCGTGATGCCTTCCAAATCAAATTTCAGGTTGTCCCAAGGATTGGCGTTTGAAATCATGTACCAACGCGTGGCATCGGCTCCGTGTTCAGAAAGTGTTTTAAAAGGATCCGCGGCATTGCCTAAACGCTTCGACATTTTCTGTCCATTTTTATCCAAAACCAATCCGTTTGACACTACATTTTTGTAGGCAACTTTGTCAAAAACCAAAGTTGAAATAGCGTGCAAAGTATAAAACCAACCTCGGGTTTGATCAACGCCTTCGGCTATAAAGTCGGCAGTTGCCCATCCTAAATCCTTCCCAAAGGGAAGGACTTCTGCACTTTCTTTATATGAAGGTTGCTTTTCAAGGACAAGTTTAATGTCATTTAAAACATTTTCAATATCATACAGAATTTGCTCATTTGTGAATCGTATTACTTTAAATCCAAATTCATTTTCTAAAATTTCAGTTCTTAAAGCGTCTGCTTCTATGACATCAGGTTGATTGTGGTACCCGCCATCAACTTCTATAATTAATTTTCTATCAAGACATACAAAGTCTGCAATGAATTGATCAATAATATGTTGCTTTCGAAACTTATATTTTTCTAATTTTTTTCCCTTAAGTGACAACCATAGAACCTTTTCAGCTTCTGTCGGATTTGGTTTGCTGTCATCTTTAAATTGTTTAAGTAAATTATATGTTGAAGGTCTAGCAGTTTGATATCCAGCACTTTTGGAAACTCCCTCCCTTTGGGAGGGTTGGGGTGGGCTACTAAACGGATAATGCCACTGCGCATAAGGCATTGCGCCAGAATCGAACCAAACATCAATCAGGTCAGCTTCGCGATTCATGGGTTTGCCCGATGCAGAAACTAATGTAATTTTATCGACTATGTTTTTATGTAAATCTATCAAATCATAATTTTCGTCCGAGAGATTTCCAATTTCAAAACCCTTGTATGGATTTGATTCTTGAAAACCTGATGCAATCGATTTTTCAATTTCGTTGTATAATTCTTCCACCGATTCAATCAAGATTTCTTCTGTTCCGTCTTCTGTGCGCCAAATTGGCAATGGAATTCCCCAAAATCTTGATCGAGACAAATTCCAATCATTTGCGTTTTTCAGCCAATTTCCAAATCGACCTTCGCCCGTGGCTTTTGGTTTCCAGTTGATGGTTTCATTTAATTCAAACATTCTGTCGCGAACGGCAGTCATTTTTATAAACCAAGAATCAAGAGGATAATATAAAATTGGTTTGTCCGTGCGCCAGCAATGTGGATAACTGTGCACATATTTTTCAACCTTGAAGGCCTTATTTTCTTCTTTCAATTGTATGGCAATTTCCACATCCACAGATCTTTCGGGTGCTTCGCCATCGTTGTAATATTCATTTTTGACATATTTTCCTGACAAATTTCCAAGACCCGAAATAAATTTCCCTTGCAAATCCACTAACGGAACAGGATTGCCATCTTTGTCTAAAACCAACATGGGCGGCACTTCCGGCACCGCTTCTTTCGCCACTCGCGCATCATCTGCACCAAAAGTTGGCGAGGTATGCACAATTCCAGTTCCATCTTCGGTGGTTACGAAATCGCCGGCAATAATTCTAAAAGCATTTTCAGCATTTTCATAAGGCAAAACTAATTTCATTAGTTGCTCGTAGCGTATTCCGACCAAATCAATTCCCTTAAATTGCGCTAATATTTGAAAAGGATAACTTTTTGTTTTTGTTAAAAAGTTATATTCATTCCCAATACTATCAATTTGTGAATCAGATAACGGACCAAAAGATTTTCTTAACTCTTCATTAAAATTATCAGATAATCTTTCTTGAAAAAATTTACAAATTTTCTCAAAATCTTCATTAGGGAAATAATCTAATCCTAAAATTAATCTAATCCTGTCTTGCGAATTGTATTTAACTTGATTAGATAATTTTGAAAAATCATAATCTACAGAAATTTCAAACGAATCTTTAATACGCTTTGAAATTAATTTTTTAGCCATTATGACATTAACAACTCTATTTTCATATGTTGGATTGAAAGTTTTAATTAAAACATAATCAAAATTAGATCCTATTGTCAATGCCGTGTTACTTGGTAAAGTCCAAGGCGTTGTTGTCCAAGCGAGAAAATGAATATCCCCAAAACCTTGTAAAAAACTCGGTAAACTTTCAGGTAATGCTAAGAACTGCGCCACCACACTCGTATCCGTCACATCCCGATAACTCCCAGGTTGGTTCACCTCATGCGAGCTCAAACCTGTTCCCGCTTTTGGCGAGTAGGGTTGAATCGTGTAGCCTTTATACATCAAATCTTTATTGTAAATTTGTTTCAAAAGCCACCAAACCGATTCCATATATTTTGGTTTGTAGGTAATATATGGGTCGGACATGTCCACCCAATAGCCCATTTTTTCGGTCAAATCGTTCCAAACATCCGTGTATTGCATCACGGTTGCCTTGCAAGCCTCGTTATATTCGTCAATGGAAATGGTTTTTCCAATATCTTCTTTCGTAATGCCAAGTTTTGCTTCGGTGCCAAGTTCTACGGGCAATCCGTGCGTGTCCCAACCTGCTTTTCGTTTAACTTGAAAGCCTTTTTGGGTTTTATATCTGCAAAAAATATCTTTTATAGCACGCGCCATCACATGATGAATGCCTGGCAAACCGTTTGCCGATGGTGGTCCTTCAAAAAATACAAAGGGCGTCGCGCCTTCGCGAGTGGAAACGCTTTTTTCGAAAATATTTTCTTTTTCCCAAAAGTCTAATATTTCATTATCCGTTGCGGGCAAATCGAGACCTTTATATTCTGCAAATTTTGTGCTCATTTTCTCTTTTCTGAATTCGATGTGCGAAAATAAGAAATTGTAAGCAGACTTTGATGATATTGATTGGTTTTTGATCGTGAGAAAAGAATTCGCACTAAAAAAAATTTAGTATGTAACTTCATTTTTGAAAAGTATTATCATCAAGATATTTATTTACCTAAAAAAAGTAAGTTATCTAAGTGTTATACTTCAGAAAAGTGAGTTTTAAAATTTTTAGGCTATTGTCTGAAAAGCGGATGTTAATTATATCGTTTTTGCCACAGATTTAGAAGATTTAAGAAATTTGTAATTTTTAATATAAAAAAATCTGTGCAAATCTGTGTAATCTATTGCTAAAAATCATCACATATTTGTTAGACTAAAGCTAATTTTTAATTTAGAATGTTTTTAGTAAAGTTATATTTCATTAAAATATGACCATAACAAAAACTTGCAGGCTTTTTAATTTAATATTTTACCATAAATTTTTTTAGAAAAATCCTTAAAATTATTTGAGACTTATTAAAATATGATTGTTAATTTCCTAAAGTAATGTTTGTAGCGACTCCACTGAGCGTAAATACCGCTTGATTATCGCAAGTGTCTCCACCATAGTCAAGTGTTGCGGTGTTGCTTGAACGTACAAATGTTATAATGCCTCGTACTATATTCGGACAATTTCCACGAACAATCAGTGGCGTGGTGATAGTGCTGGTTTGAATGTTCGCATTTGGGAAGGAAGTTGTCCAGTCGCCAGTAATTTTCCAAATGTTATCTGATAAAATTGATGTGCTATATCCTTCGATAATTTCGCGCGTTCTACTTCCAATTCGCGTTATCATTTTTCCGTTTGGGAATGTCGCGGTCATGGTCATGTTCATCACAGCCACGGGGTGTGATGGATTTGAAGCACTGGCAACACTCATCGTTCTGACAAATGTTTTTGTGCCGTTGTAGCGAATATTGTTATGATAAAATTCGTCAAATTCGTAGGCGATAACGTGAGAAATTGCGGTTGGATTATGATTAAACGATATCGTGATTTTGCCTTTTAAAATATTTCCATTTGGCAATGCGCAACCGTTTACGCCAAAGTTGATTGTTTTTGAGATGAGTTGCCCAACGTTTGGCGTTGTTCCAAATGTTGGAATTCGCGTCACGATTGCACAAGCTGGCAACTGAAGCGGGTTTGGCACGCCGTCAAGTGTTGCGTTTGCCAATGTGACTTCAAATTGGTTTTCGACAATGTGTTGAACATCGTTATTTGAGGCGTCAATTTTTGCATTCATCGAAATTTCTTCTGTTGAAAAACTTTCTTGGCGCGGTTCTTCTTTATTACAGCTCACAAGGAATAAAACAAGTGCGATGCTGCATATTAAAATTTTGGTTTTCATATAAAAGGGTTTTGATGTTGGGGACTGAAACAGATTTAAATTATTTTTGTCAATTACTATCAATGTGTTAGAAGTTCAAAGATAAAAAAGGTTTACTTGGTTTTATGTTTTATTTAATATTTAATCAACTTTAACATACACTTCTTTGCCCTATATTTGTTTTGTGAGAGTCAGCGAACAAATTAAGCAACCGATATTGAAAGAAATGGAACTTTTTGAAGGAAAGTTTCACCAATCAATGTCGTCAAAAGTAGCTTTGCTAAATCGGATTACCTACTATATTGTGAATCGAAAAGGCAAACAAATGCGTCCGATGTTTGTTTTTTTGGTTGCCAAAATGGTTTCTGGCGGTCGTGTGAGTGAAAGAACATACAGAGGCGCATCGGTGATTGAGCTTATTCACACCGCAACTTTGGTTCACGATGATGTGGTAGACGATAGCAACCGTCGCCGTGGTTTTTTTTCAATTAATGCACTTTGGAAAAACAAAATCGCAGTTCTTGTAGGCGACTATTTACTGTCAAAAGGATTGTTGCTTTCCATTGATAACAACGATTTTGATTTGCTGAAAATTATATCAGTTGCCGTTCGTGAAATGAGCGAAGGCGAACTGTTGCAAATCCAAAAAGCACGCCGTTTAGACATTACCGAAGACATTTATTATGAAATTATTCGTCAGAAAACCGCTACGCTGATTGCAGCTTGTTGTGCGCTTGGCGCAAAATCGATGATAGACGATGCTGAAAAGGTAGAGAATATGCGTCTTTTCGGGGAACTAATCGGTATGGCATTTCAAATTAAAGACGACCTTTTTGACTATAGCGAACGTGCAATTGGCAAACCAACAGGCATTGATATTAAAGAACAAAAAATGACGCTTCCGCTGATTTATGTTTTGAATAATTGCGCTTCGAAAGAAAAATCTTGGGTTATCAATTCGATAAAAAATCATAATAAAGACAAAAAACGCGTGCGCGAAGTAATAGATTTTGTGAAAGCGCAAAACGGATTGGTTTATGCGGAAGCAAAAATGGTGGAATTTCAACAACAGGCCTTGCAACTTCTGTATGCATATCCAGATTCTGAATATAAAACAGCTTTAATTTTGATGGTTAATTATGTGATTGAGCGGAAAATATAATAAGTTGAAAGTTTGAATGTTGGAAGTTGAACGCAATTACTGAATTATGGTTTAAGTTTTTTAATTTCTCTGTCAAAATCAGAGATTATTTTTTGGGTTTTATTAAATGTGTCATAAATTAATAATGCTTTTTTGTCAGCTTGCAACTTGGATATTTTGCCTTTGCCTTCTAAAACTTTATAATCATTAAAATTTAGAAACCTATTGACACTTTCAGCCAATTGTTGCATCGAAAATGTGTTTTCACGCTCAATCAAGCCTTCAATATAATCAAAGTATGACGTAACCGTGCGCTCTAATTGTTTAATACCGATTATGTATTCAATATAGTCCAATAAAAAATTGGACTATTTTCATACTATATCGGCATTATACAAAAACTCTGTAGGCTATTTTAAAAATATAGATGGTATAATTTCTTTTTCTTGTAAATAATTTTTTGCCACAACCACATCTTGCTTTAATACTCTGCCTTCGGGTGCGTTGTTCCAATTTGTTAAACCCATATTTTCAACTTGTTTGTTTGCTTGCTTTGATATAAATAATTTCAGCCGCCGTTTTTCCTGTTATTGCATAGTGAAACTTGTTTTGAACCGTGGCATAAAAGGTTTTAGTGATATCTGCATTTTTGTCATAATCAATGCAGCACTCTGCAAAAATATCGGTTACTTGTTGGTATATTCTGCGTTCGCTTGCTCTGATCGAGCGCACTCTTTGCAGTAATTCTTTAAAGTAATCTTTCCCAAAAATGGCGCCGCCTTGTTTCAGACGATTGTCGTCTAACACAAATCCTTTAATTATAAATTCCTTCAAAGCCTTTGTTGCCCATATTCTAAATTGCGTTGCTTTTGTTGAATTAACGCGATAGCCAACAGAGATTATGGCGTCAAGATTATAAAATTTTGTGTCGTAAATTTTGCCATCTGCCGCAGTGTGTTCCAAAATGGAACTAACTGAATGCTCCACTAATTCAAACGAATCAAAAATGTTTAGCAAATGCTTTGTAATTGCAGGCCGTTGAACGCCAAATAATTCTGCAATAGATTTCTGCGTCAACCAAATCGTTTCGTTTTGCAGCAAAACATCAACGCGAACTTCCCCGTTTGGCGCAGTGTATAATATGAAATTTTTTAAATCTTCATTCATGGTTATTATATTTCGATCTGATCAATTTGGTTCATTAATTGATTTTTGTTAATGCTATAATTATTTTTTGATAAATGTTTGTGTCAAACTTGCGATACAAAATTTGTATGCTTTTCAAAAGTAGGAAAATTTATTAAGAAAAGTTTTTTTATAATTATATTGTTCTATATTTGTAGAATAAAAACTATTTTTATAGACATGAATCGTATTTTAGCTTTATTGTTGTTGTCTGTATTTGTTTCTTGCAAAACGAATCAAAGAATTAATAAGCAAAAACAAGGAATTTGGATAGAAAATATTGTTTTAGATAGTGTAACTTACAAATCTAAAGGAAGATTTCGTGACAACAATGAAATTGGAAAATGGCAACATTTTGAAAACGGAAAACGGGTCAAGAAAGAAATTTATAAAAACAATTACACTATAAAAACATTATATCATCCAAATGGAAAAATAGCATCAAAAGGACGCACAAAAACTAACAGCAACGTAAAAATGTTGCATTGGTTTTATGACGGAATTTGGAAATTTTATAATGAAAAGGGACAATTAATTAAAATTAAAATTTATGAAAATTCAAATTTAATATCCGATAAAGAACAGACACTACAAAAATGAAATTACCCGAAAAAGAAGAACAGTTGATGGAAATAATTTGGAATGCCAGTCAGATTTTCATGAAAGAAATTTTGGATGCTTACCCAACACCAAAACCTGCGCCAACAACAGTAGCAACGCTGTTAAAACGGCTTATTGATAAAGAAGTGATTTCATATGTAGCATATGGAAACTCACGGCAATATTTTGCAAAAATTCAAAAAACAGACTATTTTTCGAAGCAAGTCAATGGTTTAATAAAAAATTTCTTTAACGATTCCGCCTCGCAATTTGCGTCTTTTTTTACGAAGGAAACCAATTTGTCTAACGATGAATTATTGGATTTGCAAAAAATAATTGAGCAACAAATAAAAAACCAATCCAAATGATAACAGTTATAATTAAATCGACAATTTGCCTTTCCGTTTTGCTTTTGGCCTATTTATGGCTTTTAGAAAATGAAAAAATAAATCATTTTAAACGTTGGTTTTTATGGTTTTGCATTGGATTTTCGATGATAATTCCTTTAATGAATTTAGAATTTATAACGCAATTCGATTTCTCAGAAACTGCTATTGTTTCGCTTCAAGCCGTTGATCTTAATTCCTATGCTCAAGCAAATGTGGCTGAAACTATTTCAATATTTTGGATTATATATTTTATTGGATTTACGATTATGTTTTTTCGATTTATCACAAATCTATATCAAATTTTCAGAGTCATACGCACTAATTCACATGAAAAACAAGTTGATTATACAATTGTTTTACTGTTGGAACCTGTTTTACCACACACTTTTTTGAATTATATTTTTTTAAATAAGTCAGACTTCGAAAATAAAAACATTCCAAATGAAATTTTGCAACACGAAAAAACACATGCAAAACAGTGGCATTCAGTTGATATTATTGCAATTGAAATAATGAAAATAATTTTTTGGTTTAACCCAATTTTCTATGCATACAAAAAAACCATACAACGTAACCATGAGTTTTTGGCAGACGAAAAAGTGGTAGCTGAAACTAACAATATTTCGATGTATCAAACACAACTTTTAGTTTATTCAAAACCAATTCAAAATTATATTTTAACAAGTAATATCAACTATTCATTAACAAAAAAAAGATTTATTATGATGACAAAAACAGTATCACACCGAAAAATTTTCATGAAGCAATTTGGATTTTTAATGCTTTTCTTAAGCCTAACTTTAATATTTAACACCAAATTGGTGGCGCAAGAAAAAGTAAAAAATGCAACTGAAACAACCGATTCTGACATTTTATCGGTTGTTGAGGTCAAGCCAGAATATCCAGGTGGAATACAGGCTTTTTATCAATATTTCATTGATAATATGAGAGTTCCAAGTAATATTCAAGTTAAAGGAAAACTTCAAATGAGTTTTGTTGTTGAAAAAGATGGGTCATTAACGGACATTAAAGTTGTAAATGACGATAATACAAATCTTGGCAATGCGGCAACAACTGTTTTACAAAAAAGTCCAAAATGGATTCCTGGAATGCAAAAAGGAAAACGGGTGCGGATACAATATAATTTGCCAATTCAAATTGAAATAGACAGATAATAGGAGAGTAAGAGCCCGTTTTTCATAATAATTGTGTAAATAATCGTAACATTTCCTATTTTTTGGCGTCAAATTTGTATATCAATCATCACCAAAAATAAATCAATCATGTTACAAAAGTTTTTCATTATGTGTTCGGGTGCGGATCAGTCGCTACTTGAAAACTGTTCCGAAGGCGAACGAACCAAATATGTAGGCATCGGAGCCACCGTTTTTTTTACTGCCGTGATGGCTTTTATTGCGAGTAGTTATGCGCTATTTACGGTTTTTGATAATCCATATATTGCCATGGGTTTCGGACTGGTTTGGGGACTTTTGATTTTTAACTTAGATAGATTTATTGTTTCTACCATCAGAAAACGAGCTGGCTTTTGGGCAGAATTTCTGCAAGCAACACCGCGAATCGTATTAGCAATTATCATCGCGATTGTGATTTCAAAACCTTTGGAAATTAAAATTTTTGAGAAAGAAATAAATACAGTTCTTTTGAAAGAAAAAAATGCGATGGCATTGGCAAATAAAAAAGAAGTAGGCAAATATTTTAAATCAGATTTAGAAAAAAACAAAACGGAAATTGACAGTCTGAAATCTGCCATTGCCATTAAAGAAAAAGAAGTCAACGCATATTACGAAACCTATATTGCCGAAGCGGAAGGCACTGCGGGAACAAAAAAGTTAGGCAAAGGTCCAGTTTTCAAAGAAAAAATTGCCAAACACAATCTCGCAAAAGCAGAACTTGACACTTTGCAAAAACGCAACTTGAAAACCATTGCAGAAAAAGAAGCAAAAATCACATCTTTAAATAAAGAACAAGATAAAAAAGTGGCGGACACAAAACCAATTATTGACGGATTTGATGGTTTGATGGCGCGCATCAGTGCATTGAATAAACTGCCTGCATTGCCATCTTTGTTTATTATGTTGTTATTTTTAGCAATTGAAACATCACCAATTATTGCTAAGTTATTATCGCCAAAAGGCGAATATGATTTTAAACTCGACGATTTAGAGTCTGCTCTTAAAGTCACAATTGACCAAGACAAATATCAAAGAAAATTGCTCGAAAAAACATCTGCAAGCATGCACGATGCTGTTTATGAAGACATTGCGCAAGACAAAGAACTCTATAATTTGCAACGTAAAAATGCCACGGAACTGCTTGAACTACAAAGCTTTAATTTTGTAGCAAAACAGAAAGCTACTTTTTAAGCATAAAAAAACCCTCAAAATATTTTGAGGGTTTTGCTTTTTGGAAACTTTTTAGTCTGCCAACGTCACACGATATGTTACCTCAGCGTCAGTCGCACCTCCTGCATTGGCAATGTTACCTCCAATTACGCCCACAGCAGTTTTTACTGGTTTGTGAATTAAAGTAACGGCCAAATTTTGCGGTGTTGTATTGGCCGTTGTAGCTGTACTTAGTTTAAACTTTAAACCAACTGGTCTGCCATTTACATCAAGATCATCGTATGCGATGGTACCAAGAGTAGATGGAGTCATGTAGAAAACTTGGTGCTCATCGCCTTCGGCTTTTACTTCTGCAGTAATGTCGTCCGCCGGAGTTTTTTGTTCATTTAAAAATGAAACTGTTCCAAGGTAATTAGATCCTTTTTGAACCGTTCCAGTTTGCGTTACCACTGGCATTCCTGGACCATCGCCATCAATGTCTTTTGAAGTTAATGTAACTGAAGTGCCAGCTGCTGTTGTTAATCGTACAATTACGGTCGTGATCACTTCTTCTTCATTCACTGGTGCTGGATCGTCTTTGTCACAAGATGTTGCGAATATAATTGTAGCTGCTGCTAAAATCGAAAATTTTAAATTTTTCATTGTTTTTGTTTTTAATAATTAATTTTGAATTGAATTTGAATATTTCTGCCGAGTTCATCGGCAAAAAATCTTTGTCTATTGAGATAATCTCTGTATGCGACGTTTAATATGTTTTGACCCATTAGGGCAATAGTTGTAACTGTTTTTTTGAAAATTTTAGGTCGCATTTCGGCATAAAAACCTAAAAGTTGATAACCTTTTGGTGGCGTGCTAATGTCCACCAGTACAGGCACTAACTCATTATTTTTGATAATATTTGTTGTAAAATTATAATCTGGAAAACGCGTTTGTCTCAGAACAACATCATGTTTTAGCTCAAATATAAAATGTGCCCATTCATTTTTTTCAAACTTAATTTTGTTGCTAAAATTGAGCGGTGGCATATCAATCAACGGAATTTTTTCTGAAACATTTCGACCGTTCACATAACCTAAAATCAACTTGTGGCTGATGTTTTTATGGATGTTCCAATCCGTTTGAATGTCAATTCCAGTCAACAGGGCGTTTGTTTGACTATACTCAAAAACTGGAAATGCGCCACGGATTGTGGTTTCAAATCCTTCGCGTGAGGGCTTCAAAAACATAAAATTTTTAATGCTGTGCAAAAACGGATTGATTCCGATGGAAAATTTGTTCCATTTTTTTTGTGCAAATGCAGAAATTTTTACTGCTGTTTCTTTTTTCAATCGCAGATCGCCAAGCTCAATAACACCCGATGCATGGTGCAAACCATCACTAAAAAACTCAGCTGGATTCGGATTTCGATTTGTCAAATTAAAATTGGTATTCACAAACCAATTGTTGTCAAATGCCTTTTCCGCACCCAAACTTGCCGATAAATTATGAAATGTAAACTGCGGTTTTGTAAGCAATTGCGTTGCAAATTCTTGAACAACAAACTGATTAAAATCAGCATCGTATCCACGCTCGGTCCAACGTGTTTTAAAATAAAATTTTGAAGCTTGCACATTTGTATAATCATATCTTAAACCCGCATCAGCTTTCCAACCCGAAACAAAATCATATTTAAAAATGCTATATAACCCAAAATCTATTTTATCATAGGTTGGAATTAAAGGGCGTACTTTTGTCAAGTCGGTATTGGCAACGTTAGTTTGATAAGAAAATGCACCGCCACTTTTCCATTCCCAGTGAATGCTTTCCTTCTTAAAATCTATCAATAGTTGGTTAGTTTTCAAGGTCAAAGCGAGCGCAGGAATGTTTTTAAATTCGCCTCGACGAATGTCAAACTCCAATCTTCGATTGTTTTGATAAGCATATTGAATTGACAAAATACTTTGTTCATCCAAATAAAAATTAGCATTCAATTTTGCTAAATGGTGTTGCACTTCTTGCTTTGGATTTTGAATTTCATAAGTAAAATCGCCAATAAACCACGGCACTAAATTATTAATTGATTGATATAAATCATTTACGTTTCCAATGTGCGAAGCTTGTAGAATTCCAATATTGGCATTGTATACACTATAAAAAGCAGTAAAATCCATTTTTTTATAACTATAAGAAGCATCTCCCGAAAAGTTGAATTCTCGATTTGCGGTGTTTGACAACACGTAATTTGCTGCCGTTCTATCTCCAAAATATTTTGCGCTTGTTTGCAAATTATACCGCCATCCAAATTCATTTCCTTTGTGCAAACTGCTCGACACGACGCCACCACGACCATTGGTAGACAACGCCAAAATGGTTTTGCCAAAAAGTGTATCTTTTTTCACAACAACGGGGTTTATAAGCACCAATCCGCCAATTGCGTCGCCACTATATTGCAATCCCGATGCTCCTTTGATCACCTCAATAGTCGCGGCAGAGTTAATGTCGAAATTTGGTGCATGCTCCGTTCCCCACTGTTGATCTTCAAGTCTCACATTGTTGTTGATTATAGGAACTCGACTGCTGTGCAAACCGTTGATAATAGGTTTCACAACATTGTGTCCTGCTTTAAGTGTGCTAACGCCTGCTACTTCTTTCAATGCATCGCCAAGAGATTGACTGCCATATTTTTCAATGGTCGCTTGCTTAATTTTTCTACTATTACTTCCCGTTTTATCTTGTTCTACTTTTTGATTGATAATTATGTTGGACAAATCGCTAACTTTCAGTTTCATTTTAAAATTTATTGTCATATTTTCAATGATAACCAACGTTGTATCAACAGGGAAATATCCTAAATAGGCAATAAACAATTTCTGCTTTCCTGGCTTAGAAATATTTGTTGTAAAATTTCCATTGCCATCAGTTATGAAGTTATTTTTGCCCAAATGAATGTCACATCCCGCTAAAGGCATGCTATTTTCGTTTGTGATTTGTCCTGAAAATTGTATTTGACCGTAAGTAAAATAGCCAACAAACAACATCAAAACCAAAATTAGTTTTTGTTGCATTAGAAAATTAGTTTGTGTTTTTATACACAAAAATGCCAAGACGCAAATGATTGATAAATGAAAATAATAGAAACGAATTGTGTAAAAATACGTTACTAAAAAAACCGCAAACTATACTGCTGGTGGGCCACGAAGTGAAAATAGACTTCCTTTAAAAAAAGTTACAAAAAAAGTAAAGTTGTCTGAAATTGAAGATTTATAATTATTAAGAACAGCAAAAAAGTGGTGCTGAAAGTCAAAAATTTCAATAAAATTTAAAGTAAAACCGCACGCAAAACAATCATGTAAATTGTCGTGTTGGTGCGTGATTTCGTGTTTGTTCGTTTGTTTATGTTCGCAGGTTTTGTGAACAGCAACTTCGTTGAAATGTTGCGATGCATGAAAAGACGGAAACAACATGGCGAACAATATTGCGACCGAAAAAATAGCGTTAAAAAAAATTGCTTTCTTTTTCATACGAATGCAAAAATACTATAAAATTGTTGGTTATTGCTGAATTTAACAAATTATTGAAAAAAATGACGGCAATATGTATTATTTTAGATCACATTTTTATTGTGATTGAAGTATGCAAACCATACTCGTATTCTTTGTTCGTGAAATTCGTTTTAAATTTCTTTTTTCTGTTAATTCGTGACACAACAGTCTATCTATAAATGGTAATTATATTACAATTTACTTAAATGTATATTTTAATGATTATTTAATTACGTTCAAATAGACATTTAACTACTTCAACCTTTCGTCAATTTCAGTTTTCGATAGATTTATAAGCCGACCAATTGATTTTCCATTCATAAAACATTGCGCTTTAAGCGAAATTTTAGTGTTGGGAATTTCAAAAGGTTCGTTATATTTCGAAGTTTTCTTGGTTGGAAATGTGTTGTTTAGCGTAAAATATATTTCTGTATTTGGATTGTCGCAACTGAGCATACACATAATTTTATTTTCCGATTTATAAATTTTCACAATCGGGTCAAAAACGGCTTTGCAATTGTCAATTTCTTGTTTATCGAAAATGTCAAAATGATATGCAACTTTTGCAGAAAACGTGTCCCAATTTTTCATTTTGTTCGGCGTCCACAGCGATTCTGAAAGCGCAAAAGCCCGGGGATATGTCATATAAAACACATGCCCAAGTGTCGGCATTTGTTCTGTCCATAAGTTTCCTTGTCCGCCAAGAATCAAATTTGCGTCAACGCCTTCGGGCAACGGATTAAATTCATAGGTTTTTTTTAGTGACAAATCGGCATAAATCGGTTCTTCGAGACTTTTATCACCTTGTGTATAGTCGAAATAGCAATATGTTGTGGGCGACATCACTACTTTGTGTCCTGCTTTGGTCGCGTCAATGCCACCTTGCATAGACTGCCAACTCATCACGGCGGCGCCATCGGCAAGCCCACCGTAGAGAATTTCGTCCCATCCAATCATGGTTTTTCCTTTTGAAGCCACAATTTTTTGAACACGTTTCATAAAATATGATTGAAGCTCCAAACTGTTTTTTAGGTTGTTGGTTTTCATGAAGTCGATGCACCCTTTGTCGGTTTCCCAATATCCGTGATAGGCCTCGTCACCGCCGACATGCAAATATTCTCCCGGGAATAGCGCAGCCACTTCCGTGTATATTTTATCAAGCGTTTCATATACTTTTTCGTCGGATGGATTAAGCATATTTTCGACATTCATTTTGAATTTTCCACCGCCAAACCATTCAGAAAATTTGAATCCGCAACTTACAAATTTGGGTTCTTTTTTTGTAGAAAGTTCTGGATATGCGGCCAAAAGTGCCATGCTGTGTCCGGGAACATCAATTTCTGGAACGATCGTAATGTGTCTTTCAGAGGCAAAAGCAACCACATTTTTTATTTGTTCTTGGGTATAAAAGCCACCATAAGTTTTTGGTTCTTCGGCAGTAGGAGCGGGGCGCGATCTAAATTTTCCTGTTCTTTCGGCGCGCCATGCGCCAATTTCGGTCAGTTTTGGTAAGGATTTTATTTCGATGCGCCAACCTTCATCATCGGTTAGATGCCAATGAAAAACATTAAATTTGTAGCGAGCCATCAAATCGATGTATTGTTTTACTTCATCAATTGTGAAAAAATGTCGGCTTACGTCAAGCATCAAACCGCGCCATTGATAGGTTGGTGCATCTATTATTGCACAATTGGTCAGTTTTGTATTCGCATCATAATAAGGAAGCATTTGATCAAGTGTCTGAATGGCGCAGAAAATTCCTGATGATTCGGAGGCTTGAATATTAATGTTTTGGTTTGCGCAATCTAAAGAATAAGCTGATTTTGAGGCTACAATTTTTTCATCAAGTCCAAGCGTAATGTTTACAAATTTAGTAGTATTTTTTGGATTTATTTTTTCATTTTCAATGATTTCATATCCTTTTTTTTGTAGTAAACTTTTTAAAATATTAATTTCGAAATCTAATGTTTTTGCTGTTGAAACAATATTTAATTTTTTTGAAATCACAAAATTTGAAGTTCCGTAAACCAATGATGCTGGCTCAGGAATGATATGATATTGAGCGTTTGTAGTTGTGGAAATAAATAGGATAAAAAATATTTTTAGAAAGTTCATGTGAAAAAAGGCTGTTTGATTTTGGTAAATGTAAGAGATAAATTTTTATTTACAAAAACATAAATTGCTATTTGAGTAAAGCATAAAACACAAAAATTGCTTTCTGTATTTAACAATTTTTAATAGAATTGCTTTTTGTAAACAGCAATATTTACAAATCATTAAGTTTAGAAAAGTATGAAAATATCAAAGTCTAAAAGTTTTATTCCGTCACCAAGATATTTGTAATACTTAAAACTTCATACTTGAAACTTACTTAAACCAACCCATTCGCAACCAAATATTCAGCAATTTGCACCGTGTTTGTCGCAGCACCTTTGCGCAAATTATCGGCTACAATCCACATGTTCAAAGTGTTTGGTTGGCTGAAATCTCTACGCAGTCGACCAACAAAAACATCGTCTTTTCCGTGTGCGTATAGTGGCATTGGATAAGTGTAAGTATCGGTGTTGTCTTGCAAAACCACGCCGCTGGTGTGATGCAGAATATTCCTGACTTCATTGAGGTCAAAATCCGTTAGAAACTCAACATTTACGGCTTCGGAATGTCCGCCAACAATGGGCACTCGAACGGCTGTTGCAGTTACGGCAATGCTTCTGTCGTCGAGAATTTTTTGCGTTTCACGCACCAATTTCATTTCTTCTTTGGTGTAGCCATTATCTTCAAAACTGTCGCATTGTGGAATTGCATTTTTGTGAATTTGGTATTTATATGCCATTTCGCCTGACGTTCCATTATATTCATTTTGAAGTTGTTGCACGGCTTTTACGCCCGTTCCCGTTATGGATTGATAGGTGGAAACAACCACTCTTTTGATTTTATATTTTGCATGCAAAGGTGCCAAAATCATAACCATTTGAATAGTAGAACAATTTGGATTGGCTATGATTTTGTCTGCTTTTGTAAGAATGTGAGCGTTAATTTCTGGAACGATCAGTTTTTTGGTTAAGTCCATGCGCCATGCAGACGAATTGTCGATAACGGTTGTTCCTGCTTCAGCAAATTTTGGTGCCCATTCCAAAGAGGTTTCTCCGCCTGCTGAAAAAATCGCAATATCAGCTTTTAGGTCAACGGCGGTTTGCAGACCGACAACATTGTACGATTTATTTTGAAAAATAATTTCTTTTCCAACAGATTTTTCGGACGCTACCAATATAAGGTCTGTTATAGGAAAATTTCTTTCGGCAAGCACTTTCAGCATCACTTCGCCAACCATTCCTGTGGCACCAACTATGGCTATTTTCATAAATAATTTGTTAAATTCTATAATTTCCGAATGCAAAAATATAAATTAATTTGTAGAAATACAGCGGTTCACAAAATATAACTGTTTGTTATAAATTTTGTGTTAGGGAATGATTTTGTGCAATTTCTGTGTATTTTTAGTTTAATCATTGTTAACAGCAAAGAGAAAAAATTTTGCCACAAATCTGTCCGTCGTGGGAGCACGCAAAAAGTTCACTAAGAAAAGTTTTTTTGAAATGATATATTATTATGTTTAAACTGTAGTTGCATAAATGTGAGTTTGATTGCGCACTATTTAGGGATTAAAATTACTTTGGGTTAGGGATCAGCCTCCAGCGGACGCGTGGTAGCGGCATCCTGTCATTGCGAGGTACGAAGCAATCAGCCGGAACCCCAAAATTATTACAAAAGAAAAACCATTCGCCGTGGCGAATGGTTTAAATTAGAATATGCGTGTAGCGGAAATATTATTTTTTCAACAAATCGCGAATTTGCGTTAGCAATTCTTCTTGCGATGGTCCAGCAGGTGCAACTTCTTCTTTGGCTTGCTTTTTCTTTAATTTGTTTGCTCCTTTAATCAACATAAACAAAACAAATGCAATAATTAAAAAGTTAAAGATATTTTGAATAAAAATACCATATTTTATTGTTGCACCGTTCACTACAGTTGCTAATCCCGAAAAATCTTGACCAATAAATGTGCCAATGACCGGCATTAAAATATCATCAACCAGTGAACTGATAATCTTTCCTACAGCTCCACCAATAATCACGGCTGCTGCTAATTCCAATAAATTTCCTGTAATCGCAAATTCTTTAAATTCTTTGATAAATCCCATTGTAGTAATTTTTTAAGGTTTAATTTTTTAAGTTTATTTTAACAAAAATAATATTTTTTCTAAAATGCGTAACTTTTTTTTTAATTAGATTAATTAATCTCGATAAAAGACACGTTTTACCCGTTGAGATACATTTGTAAGGACTTCATATGAAATTGTTTGCAATTTTTTTGACATTTCCGAAACTGTGGGCGATTCACCAAATATTACTACGCGATCACCTTCTGCGCACCTAACGCTTGTTACATCAGCCATCAACATATCCATGCAAATGCTTCCGACTATCGGTGCTTTTTGGTTGTGAATGGTAACAAAACCGACGCCGTTTCCCCAAAGTCGGGAAATGCCATCAGCATAACCAATTGGAATGGTGGCAATTTTGGTGATTTTATCTGCTGTAAATCGTCGATTGTAACCCACGCTTTCGCCCTTTTGAATGGTTCTAATTTGTGAAATGATTGATTTTAAAGTGCTTACATTTTCTAAAAACGGCTGTTCGGCAGGATTATTTGCAATTCCGTATAAACCAATTCCAAGGCGAACCATATCAAATTGCGCTTGTGGAAAATTGGATATCCCCGACGAATTTAAAATATGCAACATCGGATTTATATGAAGTGCACTTTTTATTTCGCCTGACATTTTTTTAAACAAATCTATTTGCACCAGCGCAAAATCTGAACTTTCTAAATCGTCGCTACTCGCAAGATGCGATAAAATGCTTTTTATTTGAACAGATTTATTTTTTTCCAAAACCGCTATCAATTCCAAAAGATTTTCTTGCTGAAAACCAAGGCGGTGCATGCCTGTGTCGAGCTTTATGTGTATGGGAAAATTGGTAAGTTTTAAATTATTTGTAAGTTGCAAAAAAGCGTGAAGTCCTTTCAAAGAATATATTTCTGGTTCTAATTGATGTTGAATAATGGCAGAAAAACTGCTTAATTCTGGATTTAAAACCATAATAGGTGTTTGAATTCCGGCTTTTCGCAAAGCAGTTCCTTCATCGGCAAAAGCCACACCAAGATAATCAATATTGTGATGTTCCAGTAAGCGGGCAATTTCTAAACCGCCATTACCATAGCCAAAAGCCTTGACCATTACCATGATTTTTGTGCCTTTTTTTAGTTTGGATTTATAGTAATTTAAATTATGCGAAATGGCATTTAAGTTAATTTCCAAAACGGTTTCGTGCATTTTTTCTTCAAGTGCCGTCACAATTTTTTCAAATTCAAAACTTCGTGCGCCTTTGATCAAAATAGTCTCTCTGAAAAACAGAATGTTATCAATTTCATCCAAAAAATCCCTTGTGCTTTCATAGGTTTCACAGTTTGGAAATTTAGATTTATAACCAGAAATAGTCTCGCCAATGGCAATTACTCGGTTGATTTTGTTAGCAATAATAAGTTGTGAAACCTTTGAATATAAATCGTCGTTTTGCAAACCTGACTGAAAAATATCTGAAATAATGATGGTTTTCTTTTTGTATTGTTTTTGATTTTCGAGAAAATCCAAAGCAATTTTTAGCGATTGAAAATCGGCACTATAACTGTCGTCGATAAGGGTTGTGTTGTTGGCGCCGGTTTTGACTTTAAGTCGCATTTCGATTGGAAACAATTGGGCGATGCGTTGTTGAATTTTTTCGGTATCGAATTTTAAATATAACATCATCAGAATGCACTGCATGCTGTTTTCGATGGCGGCATCGTCGGTGAACGGCAATCGCACCGAAAAACAATTTTTTTTATAGGTGATGTTTAAGTCAGAATATTGATCAAAACCTTTTTTTTGCAAAAAAACATCGGCACTTTTGTCGTGTGAACTCCAATTGAAGGTGTCTATTGCTGGATTCAGAAAAGAATCGATGGTTTTGTTTTTATTGTAAATCAGAACCTCAACATTGCTGAAAAGCTTTAATTTCTCTTTAATTTTTTGCGCTAAATTTTCAAAACCTTCATCATGTGCGGAGCCAATGTTTGTTAAAATTCCTATGGTTGGATTAATGATTTTCTGCAAATTTTGCATCTCGTTCACAGTTGAAATACCTGCTTCGAATATTCCGAAATTATGATTTTCGTTGATAGCCAAAACTGAAAGCGGAACGCCAACTTGTGAATTGTAGCTTTTTGGACTTCGAATAATGTTAAAATCTGGTGCAAGTAAAAAATTGAGCCATTCTTTAACAATTGTTTTGCCGTTGCTTCCTGTTACACCTATAATAGGAAAATGAAACTGAGCACGATAGTCGGCAGCAACAGTTTGTAAGGCAATTAAAGTATTGGTGACAACCAAAAAGTTGGCTCTATTTTGCACTTCCTCGGGAATATGTGTCACAACGAAATATTGCACGCCTTTTTCTATCAAACCATTTATATAGTCATGTCCATTATTATTCGAACCAACTATCGCAAAAAAAAGTGTTTGAGAATTGTTGCCTAACGAGCGACTGTCGATCGAAATGTTTTCGATGCTTACATGTTTGTTGTCGCCCAAAAATTTGGCGTGTAAAAGGGCAACAATATTAGAACAAGTTTTAATCATTTTAAATGCATAAACAACGGTATGCTATGGTTTTATATCATTATGAACAAAAATATTAGTTGAGCTATTTGTTGATCCATATCCAGGAGCCGAAACCATTGCCAAAATTTTCCATTGTTTGTCAACCATTTTAAAAGTTCTGGTTTCTAACATGGTTTGTGTTTTACCATCGGGCATTTTGCGCTGTTTTCTATAGCTAACAAAGGCAAGTGCGCCTGCGATTTCAGCTTGAAAATTTTCAATTTTATCTTGCTTAAGCATTGTGTTGGATTCTGGAACCAGATTTTCTTTCATATAATCGCCAACAAATTTGCTAAGATCTTTCCATCCGGTAGCGCGCAGTGTTACATCATTTTCCACACAAATCCAATAAACCGCCTCCGAATGATCAAAATGATTGCTCCACGCAAGCATGTCTTTTTTATAAAAATCGGCATTCTCTTTTACTACAATTTCTTTCAATATATTTATTTGCGGATCTTTGTTTTCCGTTGTTGATTCAGCACTATTTTGTTTGCAAGAAAAAAGTGCCAGAAAAGTGGCAATAACAAAAGCATTCCGTGAAACTCTCATATCATAATATTTTTAACGTTTTTTAGATTTATTTAAGCGAAATTAAGGATTGCATATAAATAAAAATTATTTTTAACTTTTTTTTTGTATAAATTTCAGCAGATTGTCTTGATAGTAAGGTTTTTCGAGGGAATTTTTAGCTTGCGCAAAAAAATCGACATTTGCCTTTTATTTTTACAAAAAAATTATATCTTTGCAGACCTTTTTGAAAGGTGTAATACATATTGAAATGAAACAGTTAAATGAATTTTTGATTCCGTTTATTGGATTGAAATTAGGAAAACATTCGTTTGAATACAATATAAACAACACGTTCTTTGATTTTTTTGATTATTCAGATTTTGAAAGTTCTGCCATAAAAGTAAATGTAGTTTTAGAAAAAAAGACCACGTTTATGGAGTTGTCGTTAAAGCATAAAGGTACAATTTTTGTGCCGTGCGATACCACTTCAGAAATGTTTGATATGCCCATCAAGGGAAATATGAAAATTGTGGTTCAACCTGGCGAAGAATTTAATAATGACAATGAAGCACTATTGATATTGCCACATGGCGAACATCAAATTGACGTTTCACAGTTTATTTATGAAATGATTGTGCTTTCAATTCCGTTGCGGCGTGTTCATCCTGGCATAAAAGATGGCACATTACAATCGGACGTTTTGGACAAATTGCAGACACTGAAAGTATCAAAATCGAAAATTACAGAAACAAAAACAGCAGAAAATACAGACCCACGTTGGGACAAATTAAAACAACTATTAACGGATTAAAAATATAGTCAAATGGCACATCCAAAGAGAAAAATCTCCAAAACA